>NZ_AP022870.1:0-785000 GCF_011764545.1 Phytohabitans flavus
CCGGGCACCGTCCAGGCCGAGGCGGTGCAGCTCGTCGCTCAGGTCGCCCATTCGTACACCTCTCCCTCGTGCAGGCCGGCGTAGATCCGGTCCCGCAGCGCGTTTGCCTCGGCCGCGGTGAGCGTGCGGGTCAGGTCGCGCAGGACCACGCGGAGCAGCACGTTCTTCTGTCCCGGCCGCAGTCCCATTCTGGCCCGCGCGGAGTCGGGCAGCTCGGCGTACCCGGTCTCGGACCGCACGACGATCTCCTCGACCGCGGCGGCGTCCGGCCCGAGCAGGTCGCGCACCCGGTCGCCGAGCAGCTCGGCGTCGAGGTCTCCGGCGACCGCGAGGGAGAGGTCGCGGTGCGTCGGAGGCATGGTGGAGACCGGCCGGTACGGCGAGAGGTCGCCCATCTGCGCCGCCACCCTCGGGTCGGCGGAGCGGAGCAGCCGGATGTCGTCGACACCCTTGGCGAGCATCACGAGCCGGTCGAGGCCGAGCCCCATGGCCAGCCCGCTCGCGCCGCCGGTCACCTCGGGGTGGGCCAGCCCGCACTCGCCGATCTCCACATCGCCGACGTAGATCTCGCGTCCGGCGAGCGTGTACGGGTGCGTGTTGGGCTGCGTGCGCCACGGAAGGCCGGGCAGCACCGCCGCCACCACCAGGCCGATCATGTGCACGAGGTCGGCCTCGGTCAGTGGGGGCCCGGACCGGCGGATCCGCCACAGGTCGAGCTGGTGCGGCTCACCCACGTGCCGGTGGTCGATCACGTCCCGCCGGTAGCAGACGCCGGGCACGCTGAGCAGTACGTCCGGCAGCGCGTTGGCGTCCAGCAGGGCGGGGATGCGGGCGGTGGTGTGCGAGCGGAACATGCGCTCGCCGTCCAGGTAGCGGCTGTAGCGGCTGTCCCGGGTGACAGCCTCGGGCGAGTACCGCAGCCGGTCGTAGTTGTCGGTAACGGAAACGATGCGCGGGCCGGGGTCGCGGCGCACGGGGATCACCCAGGCACGGGCCAGCGCGTACTCGATGGCGGACACCACGTGCTGCATCGCGTGTTCGCCGGCTTCGGGGTCGGTCAGGTCGCGCAGGCTCAGTGCCGCGCTCAGCTCATCGGGAGTCATCGGTGGTCCTCGAAAAGAGATGGTGGAGGAAAGAAACGAGCCCCCCGGCGTGGCCGGGGGCTCGTCTCGCACCGTCTCCGTCAGCGCAGCCGCGGTCGCCCACCGGTCACCCGGGGGCGCGGAAATCGCGTCGCGGCGTACGTCACCCGTCGAGTGTGCCGCGCCCAGCCCCGGCCAGGCAAGCCGGTTGCGGCAGGATGTCGGCGTGACCGAGAAGATCCTGCTGGACACCGACATCGGTTCGGACATCGACGACGCGGTCTGCCTCGCGTACCTGCTCGCCCAGCCGAGCTGCGACCTCCTCGGCATCACCACGGTCACCGGCGAGGCGACGAAGCGCGCGATGCTGGCCTCCGCCCTGTGCCGGGTGGCCGGAGCGGACGTGCCGATCCGGCCGGGCACGGAGACCACGCTGTCCGGTACGCCGTCGCCGCAGGCGCTCGCCCACCAGGCCGACCGCGTCGTCGGCTGGCCGCACGAGACGGAGTTCGTGCCGGACGACGCGGTCGACTTCCTGGCCCGGACGATCCGCGAACACCGGGGCGAGGTCACGCTGCTGACGGTCGGCCCGCTCACCAACGCCGCCCTGCTCTTCGACCGCCATCCCGACGTCGCCGCGCTGCTGAAGGCGCTCGTCCTGATGGGTGGCCGCTACACGACCGAGGGCAAGCCGGAGTGGAACATCGGGTGCGACCCGGCCGCCGCCGCCCAGGTGTTCGCCGCGCCGGTGCCCCGCGTCCGCGCGCTGGGCCTCGACGTGACCCGCCAGGTGTACATGGACGCGGACGCCTTCAGTGCCCGCTGCACCGCGCCACTGCTGCGGCCGGTGCGCGACTTCGCCGCCGTGTGGTTCGCCGAGCGGGATGGCATCTACTTCCACGACCCGCTCGCGGCGGTCGCCATCTTCGACGACGAGGTCTGCGCTTTCACCCGTGGCGAGGTGACGGTCGCCGCGGACGGGGCGACCGTGTGGCAGCCCCGCCCGGACGGCCGGCACGAGGTGGCGACGGCAGTCGACCCGGCCCGCTTCTTCACCGACTACTTTGGAGTGTTCTGATCCGCTACCACGGCGGTGCGGGGCCGGACGTGGAGTACAGCGGATGGCCGCGCAGCACCAGCCCCGAGCTCGGTTCGCTGAGGAGCTGGCACAGGCGGTCGAGCTCGGCCGGTCCCAGGCCGGCCGCCAGGAAGTGGTGCCGGTGGCGGACCAGGTCCACCGCCATCAGCAGGGCGCCCGGGTCGCCGGCGGCCCAGACCGGTACGTGGATCTGGGTGTCCACTGTGACCAGACCGGCGGTGCGGGCGGCGGCGTGAGCGCGGACGGCCCACGTCGGGTCGGCGCCGAGGCCGGGCAGGATCTTCCGCGTGAGCAGCCGCAGGAATCGCTCGACCAGGTCGGCGTCGCGCGGGCTGGGCGCGTGCAGCACCGCCTCCTCCGGCCACACGTGCCAGTCCTCGACCACCAGCGTCCCGCCGGGGCCGAGCGCGGCGACCAGCCGGCGCAGCAACGCCTCCGGGCGTGGTACCCGCATGAGCAGCAGGCGCGCGCGGATCAGCCGGTACCGGCCGGGCGCCAGGACGGCGGGCGGGAGCGGGTCGCCGGGGGCGCTGACCACCTCGCCGTCCGGACCCACCCGGTCGCGGAGCCACACGGGTACCGCGCTGCCGGCCGGTCCCAGGTCCAGGCAGCGCGTACCGGTCAGGTGCGGCAGCCCGGCCAGCCGCGCGATGCTGAACGTGTCGAGCGCGGCGGCCAGGTACACCTCCCGGCGCACGTCCAGCTCGGCGGTGCTGGCCGCTCTCATCGGACCTGACCGCTGACGAAGTCGAACGCGACGAGGTCGGCGGTGGGCAGCTCGCCCGCGATGATGCTGGTACCGCGCAGGATGGCGATGGCGCGGGCCACCCGGGCGCCGTCGAAGGCACCGACCACGCCGTTGGCGCGGATGTACGGCTCCATCAGCGCCACCTCGGCCGCCGCTGTGGCGGGGTCGGTCGTGGGCACGTACTTGCGCAGGATCTGGCCGGTCTCCTCGGGGTGCTCGATCGAGTACACGAGGCCCTCCATGAGCGCGCCGGCGAAGCGCCGTACCAGGTCGGGGTCCTCGCGGATCACCTTTGTGGAGGCGATGAGCGCGTTGCCGTACAGGTCGGTGAGCACGTCCGAGTACGGGAGCACGACCGCCGTCCGGCCGCCCGCCGCCTTCTCGACCGCGGGCCGCGCCACCACGAACTGGCCGACGCCGTCGACCTGGCCGGTGGCGAGCAGCTTCGGCATCTGGGACGCTTCGACGCCGATCCACTTCACGGTGCTCGCGTCCACGCCGGCGAGCTTGGCGTACGCGGGGAATAGCAGCCACGGCGCGCCGCCCTGCACCCCGCCGATCGTTCGTCCGGCCAGGTCTCGGGGAGTGTTGACGCCGGTCGCGGCGAGCGCGGTGACGGAGTTGAGCGTGCGCTGCTGGATCGCCGCGATGGCGCGTACGTCCTCGCGGTACTTGCCGTTGCCAAGCACGATCATCACGGCGGAGAGGTCGTTGGCGGAGAACTGGGCGCGTCCCGAGGCGAGCAGCCCGAGGTTCTCCGTCGTGCCGGAGCCGGGCCGGATCTCCACCTCGATGCCGGCGGCGGCGAAGAAGCCCTTCTCCTTCGCCACCCACGCGTAGGACTCGCGGCCGAACGCCCCGACCGCGGTCAGGTAGGTCACCTTGTCTGGCGGCGCGCTTGCCGGCGCGTCACCGCCGCTGTCGCAGGCGCCCGCCGCTAGGAGCACCACGAGTGCGGCGGCGGAGACGCGCTTGACGAGGTTCACGTTTTCCTCCGGATGGGAAAGGGGCGGGCGCACCCGCGCATGCGGCGCCTATGCGGGAGGCACGCGGGTACGCCCGCCGGTCTCGCCCAGCGGTGCCGAATCGGTGCCGGTACACCGCTGGGGAGTCGTTTTAACGGGGGTGGATCGGGCCGCGTCTCGCACACGCGCCCCGTGACCGGGATCAAGGAATGCCTCCCGGCCGGTCATTTGCAAGATTTCACAGAGGCCTTTCCTGGCTGTGCCTTTTCGTGGTCGTACTGCAAGCTCGATCAAGGTGTCGCGCTCGCTCGGAAGTACATTCTCAACGGCGAATTGTTGGAGCAAGTACAGCAGCAAAAATGCGTTATGCCACCAGCCAGTGGTATCCATGGCCCAAGGCGTTTCCCCTGGCTCAGCCGGGCCGGAAGCCATTGGGGAAATGTCAAAAGAACAGTTTCCATGCCACCCCTGGCACCCGCTGACCACGCCGTGGTAAAACACTGTCCGGATACGGGCGGCTCGCACCCGTTCGCTTCCTCTTTCGCACGAGCCTTTCCACACCAGGCCCCGCCTACAGGTCCCTTTCGAGAGGTGGAAATTGCCAACCAAACGAGAACAGTTCGTGCAGACCATTCGCGCCCAGTGGCTCGGCCAGCGAATGCGCGAGCTACGCGAGGAGCGCGGCCTGACGCTCAAGTACATCGCCGCGTATCTCGGCGTGGAGTTCTCCACGCTCGCGCGCTACGAGCGGGCCGAGTGGCCGTTCCGGCGCGACCACGTGACCGCCCTGCTCGACGTCTACGGGGTGTACGAGGAGCGCGAGCGCGCCCAGCTCGTGCAGCTCGCCCAGGACGCCTGGCGGGTCAACCGTTGGGACGACGACTTCGAAGGCACCGTCTACGACCAGACGTTCGTGGACTACCCGTGGCTCGAGTCGCGGTCCGAGGAGATCTGTACGTACTCCACGATGGTGTTCCCCGGGCTGCTCCAGACGCGCGACTACGCGGAATCGGTGATCCGGTACACCGAGGGCGTGCAGGCCAACCAGCAGAAGATCGACCGCTGGGTGCGGCTGCGCATGGAGCGGCAGCTCATCCTCGACGAAAAGCCGCCGAAGCGCCTCGCCGCGCTCGTGGAGGAGTCCGTGCTGCACCGGCCGATCGGGGGCCGCTTGGTGCTTCGGGCCCAGCTCGAGCACCTCGCTCGGGCGGTGGAGCGGCCCCACGTCGAGATCCGCGTGATCCCTACCCGGATCGGGCTCCAGGCCGGGCTGAGCGGCAGCTTCACGCTCTTCAAGATGCAGCGGCCGTACCCGGAGGTGGCCTATGTGGAGCATCTGGGCGGGCGGCTGTTCATGGAGGCTTCGCGCGCACACCGGTACTCCAAGGCGTACGATGCCTTGCGGGAGGTCGCACTCAGCGCGCCTGAGTCGATGGCGCTCATCGCAACACTCGCAGAGGAGTTGTCATGAGCGAGTCACTGCCAGGAGTCGCCTGGCACGTCAGCACCCGCAGCGATGGTCTCGGCGGCAATTGTGTCGAGGCTGGTCCGCTCGCCGATGGCAGTGGACGGGTCGCGGTGCGGCACAGCAAGTCACCGGACGGCGCCACGATCGTCTACACCCGCGACGAGTGGGAGGCGTTCGTCGGCGGCGTGAAGGACGGGGAGTTCGACTTCACCGCCTGACGGGTCCGCACTGATTGGGGGCAGGCGAGCCTGCCCCCAATCTGGGTCCACCCACGCGTCAGCTCAGGGTTGGTGCCACCACTCGATTTCGGTGACCGCGGCACCCGCCACCACCACCGTGCCGGCGGGCTCGGTCGCCGTGCGCCAGATGACGTACGGGCCGGCCGGCAGCGCGGGAAACACCGCGGTGTAACGGACCCCGCTCGAGACGTGTCGTGCGCGTACGGCGACGTGTGTGCGTACCGCCGGGTCCTGGTCCTTCGGGCTGATTTCGATCTCGTGGCCGTGCCACTCCGGACCCGTCACGATGACGAGCGCGCCTGTGTTTCCGCCGATGTCGAGCATCACACTGCCCACACTGGACGGTCCGAGTAGGTGTTGGGTGCTCATGACGGGTTGTTGAAGCCGTCGTAGGGGACGCCGAGGTAGGGGAAGCGGGCCAGGAAGGGCGCGGTCACGTCGTCCGCGCTCAGCCCCTGCTCCAGGATCGCGACCGCGTCGTCTGGCTTGAACTCCTTGTCCACCAAGGCGAACGTCGCACCCGCCACCGCCCGCAGCGAGATGGAGACCACGTCGTCCCGCACCCGCCGCCCGTTCGGAAAGCCGGCCAGGTCTCCGCCGAGCACACCGAGCCGGTTCTCCTTCTTGCTCGGCTTGATGTCCGTGTTGAGCCGCAGCATGTCGGCCTGGATCTCGCCGGTGCTGTTGGTGAAGCCGTCGATGAGCCCGGCTGGGATGCCGGTCAGCAGCACGGCCACCAGGTCCGCCCGTGCCGTCTTCGCCTTGTTGAGCGCGTCCAGGTTGTCGAAGACGCCGGGGTACAGCACGGGCAGGAGCCGGGCGAGCTCGGGCTGCTCCACGAACTGGACGAAGTTCTTGTCCTCGGTCGGCGGAAGGCTGTTCCACAGGTCCTTTTTGGACATCGGCACGACAACTTCGTTGAAGAGCGGGTTGCCGAGCCGCGACACCTGCACGTTCGGCCCGACGTACACGTCGTCGCTGTTGTTTCCGTGCAGCACGCGCACCTGGCGCCGGCTCGCGGTGGTCCACACGCCGATCACCGGGCTGGACTTGCCGCGCAGGTCCTTGATGGGCACCTGGAGCGCGATGCTGTGCACGTTGACCTTGTCCGTGGCGTTGACCGCCTCGCCCGCCTCCTGAAAGGCCTTCTGGCCGAGCAGGTGCAGGTTCTGGAACGGGCGGAGCGTGCCCAGGTCGAAGATCGAGCCGAGGTCCACGAAGAAGCCCTCGGCCCGCTGGCCCGCGAAGACCTTCTCGCCGGTCTTCAGCTTGAAGGTGGCGTCCGCCGCGAGCCCCTTGTAGTCCGGGATGGACAGTGGCCCGACGTTCACCGGTGGGCAGGGCACGTTGCGGGCCAGCACCTTCGCGCCGCCGTTGCCGTCTACTTTGGTCACGCTGTAGAACTGCCGCCGGTTCCAGTTTTCGCTGTCCAGCGCCTCGATCGGGCCGGTGTTGTAGAGGAACGTGTTCTCGTCGTTCAGCTTCGTCTCAAAGCGGAACTGGTATGTCACATCCGCGTGGCCGTCGCCGTTGTTGTCGACGTGGATCTCGTACAGCACGTCGTCGCCGAACTCGAAGAAGTTGGGGCCGGCGGCGGGGGTCTGTAGCGGCACGTAGTTGGCGATCAGCGTGACCGTGTCGGGATGGTCGGGGCTGACGAACGCGTACAGGTCGGTGCTGTCCGCCACCGGATCCTTGGAGATTTCCGGGGCCTCACGATGAGAAGACATGCGGGAACCACCTAACAGGGCTCGGGGAAAGGGGAGAGGAGGCGCTACTACTTGCGGCGTGCGGCCGCCTTGGCCATGCGTGCGGCCAGGTCGCGGTCGTGCACCTCGATGCGCCGCTCTCCGGCGAAGACGTCCAACCGACCTGTCCTCAGGTCCTTGACCTGCACCACGATGGTCTCGCCGGATGCCGCTCCGGCCTCCTCGAACGCCTCGCTGAGGCTGGCCACGCTGACGACGGCCCCGCCGACTCCGACGGTGGCGGCGCCGAGCAGCACGTTGCGGCGGCTCAACATCGGCGTTCCCTTTGCCCGGTGGGCGTTTCTCACGGTCGTCCCTTCCAGAACGATGAACAGAGGACTTCCACCGGACGCCCGTCCTGCCGGCATCGGTGGATACGGATGGTGACGGGGAAGGGTTCAACACGGCCGTGATCGCGCAGTGCGGCCTAAACCGGTTAGCGAGGGCACCCCGACGCCGCGGGTCGAGAAATGCGACGACCGCCGACGCGGTGGTGCTGCGACGGCGGTCGGAAGACTTATCGATGGGAGCGCTCCGGCAAGAATAGAACTAAATCACTGTCCTGGGAAGCTTTCCCACCCATCGGACACGAGGTGAACTCGCCGAGTCCGATAATCCGGATTTTCCCGAAGGGCGGCGTTACCTTCGGGTTTCCGGCCACTCGTGGCTGGGCATGCACGGTGAACGGGAGGGGGCAACACCATGCGCAACAGGCTGATATTGCGGCTGGTGGTCCTGGCTATCGCGGTCCTCGCGATGGTCGGTCCGCCAGCGGCCGCCGCCGCGGCCGTCCAGGGTACGACGGCGCCCGCCGCGGCCGGACACGGCGACATGCTGTTCATCGGCGGTGCCGGCATCCTCATGCTGGTGGCGATCGGCGCGCTCGCCGCGGCGCAGAGCCGGGGGCGGGACGCGGCCGCCGCGCCGAAGAGGGGTCCAGACCCGGGCGACGACCCCTGGGTGTAGCCGGGGCGGCCTTCGGTATATGCGGGCGGGCGCCGGGTAAGTCATCCCTATGGTGGACGTTGGCTACACGCTGTTGTGTGAGCAGGCCGGACCCAAGGAGCTCGTCGACCACGCTCAGCGGGCCGAGGCGGTCGGGTTCGACTTCGAGGTCATATCCGACCACTACTACCCGTGGCTCGACAGCCAGGGCCACTCGCCATACGCGTGGTCGGTGCTCGGCGCGGTCGCGCACACCACCTCGCGGGTCGACCTTATGTCGTACTCGACCTGCCCGATCCGGCGTTACCACCCGGCCGTGGTGGCGCAGAAAGCCGCCACGGTCGGGCTGATGTCGGAGGGGCGGTTCACGCTCGGCGTGGGCGCCGGCGAAAACCTCAACGAGCATGTGGTCGGCGCCTGGCCGCACGTGCAGCAGCGGCACGACATGCTCGAAGAGGCGCTTCAGATCATCCGGTCGCTGCTCGACGGGGAGACGGTCACGTACTCGGGGAGTACTACGACGTGCCGGAGGCGTACGTGTGGGACCGGCCCGCGGCCGGCGTACCCATCGCGCTCGCCGCTTCCGGCCCGTCGTCCAGCGCACTCGCCGCCGAGTACGCGGACGGCCTCATCTCCGCCGACCCGGACGCCCGCGTCGTGGAACTCTTCGACGAGGCGGGCGGCGACGGCAAGCCGCGCTTCGGGCAGGTGGCGGTCTGCTGGGGCCCCGATGAGGCGGAGTGCCGCAAGCGGCTGGTCGACCAGTGGCGCTGGGCCCCGCAGAACTGGAAGGTCAAGGCGGAGCTGCCCGGGCCGGAGTCGTTCGCGTCGGCGAGCCAGTTCACCCGCGAGGAAGACCTGGCGCGCACGATTCCTTGCGGGCCGGACGTGGACAAGCACATCGAGGCGTTCAACCGGTACGTCGACGCCGGCTTCACGCACGTCGCGTTCGTACAGGTGGGCGGCGACAGCCAGGCCGAGTTCCTGGACTGGGCCGAGCGCGAGCTGATGCCCCGCCTGCACGGCTGAGTCAGGCCGAGCGCCCAATGAGGACGCTCGACCCGTACGGGGCGGCGGTCTAACTGCGACGGAACGCGTACCGCCGGGGCTGCGCGGAGCTCTGGCCACCGCGTTCGGCCTTGCCACGGGACGCGGAGGGCGCGGCGCCCTTGCCGGACCGGCCGGCCTTGCCGCCGTGCTTGCCCTCGGTGGTCTGGAACGCCGCCGCGACGCTCTGCGCGGCCAGCTCGTCGGGGTCGACGTGTACGGAGAATTCGCCAGGCATAAGGGATGTCTCCTTCCGGAAGAGGAGTCCCGGGCGCGCGAAACCGGCAGCGGATCTGCGCGAAACCACAGGGGGACGACGCCCGAGACGTAGGCGGGTGAACGCGGTCTCAGAAGAGGCGTCAGGAGATCATGCGGCTACGGTAATCCGGCCAGCCGCGGCGCGCGACCGAATTACGCGAGGTCGGGTCCGTCGTCCGGGTGGGGCACGCAGAGCCACAGCGCGTCGGACCGCATCTCCACGCACAGCGTGCGCCCGGGCGCGATCACGTCGCCGTCGAGCTCGCGGGGCTGCGCGCGGTTGCTGGTGACCTCCACGCTCCGCCCACGGAAGACCTCCATCCGCGGCACCCGCCGGCGGCGCCGGGCCACCGCCCAGGCCAGCGTGGCCCAGTGCGCGAGCGTGCGCGGGGTGAGCACCGCCACGTCGAACGCGCCGTCGTCCGGCTCGGCGTCGAGCAGCAGCCGCAGCCCGCCCTTGAGCCGGCCCACGTTCGCGACAAGCACCGTGCGGGCGCGGCGGCGGATCGGCGGGTTGTCGTCGATCCGGATGGAGACCCGCATGGGGCGGTCGCGGAGGTGGCGGAGCCCGCCGAAGAGGTACGCCACCCAGCCGATGCGCGCCTTCGTCGACTCAGAGGTGGCGGCGAGCATCTCCGCGTCGAAGCCCATGCCGGCCATCACCGCGAAGAACTCACCGTCGACCGCGCCCACGTCGATCCGGCGCCGCCCGCCGGCCAGCGCGGCCTCGATGCCACCGATCAGGTCGTGGGTGAGGCCGAGGTTGGCGGCGAGCAGGTTGCCGGTGCCGGTGGGCAGCACGGCCAGCGCGACCTCGGTGCCCGCGAGCTCGCTGACACAGGAGCGCACGGTGCCGTCGCCGCCGCACGCGAAGAGCACCTGCGCGCCGCCTTCGACCGCCTGCCGCGCCTGGCCCCGCCCGGGGTCCTCGCGGGTCGTCTCGTACCACGCCGGCGCCGGCCACCCGGCCTCGGCGAGCAGCGCGGTGACGGTCTGGCGCAGCTCGTCCAGGTCGAGGACCTTGGACGGATTGACCACCACGGCCGACGCGACTGTCACGCACATGAGTGTGCATGACCTGTCCCGCGTTGACGCGCGTACCCCGGCGCTTGGGGGACCCTCGGGGCGGCGGCTCGGGGGTCCCCCTGTCTACGTCAGGACGTCACGTCCCGGGTGCCGAACCGGGCCCAGGCCGCGCTCAGGAAAATCACGATGTACGCGGCCGCGGAGAGCAGCCCGTTGCGCAGCGGGTCCCATGCCACAGGGTCGCGGAGCAGGTCGCCGAAGCTGTTCCACCAGTGCGTCAGCAGGTACGGGTGGAGCCACTCGATCTGCGGGATCAGGCCCAGGATCCAGCTGATCATGTTGAACATCACGATGGCGATCGTGGCGCCCATCGGCTGCTCGGTGAGCGTCGAGACGAAGAGCCCCACAGCGCCGAGCGCGGCCAGGCACGCGGTCAGGTAGAGACAGATCGCCAGCAGCCGCAGCAGGCCCTCGCCCATCCCGATGGTCGTACCGGACAGCAGCGTGACGTCGCCGCCGCCGAAGAGCAGCAGCCCGGCCAGCACGCCGGTACCGGCCACCGTCACGGTCGCGATGAAGGTGCCGACCACGATGCCCACGTACTTCACGGCGAGCAGGCGGGTGCGGTGCACCGGCACGGTCAGCAGGTAGCGGAGCGTACCCACGTTGGCCTCGCCGGCGATCGCGTCGCCGGCGACGGCCGCCACGGCGATCGGCAGGAAGAGCTGGAGCTCGAGGGCGAGCGCCGCGAGCGCCACGAAGATCCCGTTGCCCGTGATCGATGACAGGAACTCCGGCCCGCCATCGCCGCTGCCGGACGAGGTCGGGTTCGACACCCGTACCGCGATCGCGACGATGATCGGAACCGAGGCCAGTACGGCGAGCCCCGCCTGGTTGCGCCGGCGCCGGGCGATCAGGCTCAGCTCCGAGCCGAGGAAGCGCAGCGGTGCGGTGAAGCCTCTCGTGGCCGGAACCGCCGCCACCTCAACCGCTGACATCGAAGCCCTCCCCGGTGAGCGCCACGAACTGCTCCTCCAGATCGGCGGCGACGACGGCGAAACCGCGCACGGGTACACCGTCGTGCACGAGCGCCGCCACCACCTTCTCCGGGGCGACCGGGCCGAGCAGGCCGGTCGCGCCGGCGCCGTCGTGGGTCACCTCGGTGAGGCCGAGCTCGCGCAGCACGCGGGCCGCGTCAGCCGGCCGGTCGGTGTGCACCTGGGCGTGCGGTGCCGCCTCCGCCCGCAGCTCCTCCAGAGTGGACTGTGCCACCAGGTTTCCCTGGTGCATGACGCCGACGTGACTGCACACCTGCTCCACTTCGGACAGCAGGTGGGTGGAGAGCAGCACCGTCGCGCCCTCGGCGGCGAGCGCGCCGATCAGCGCCCGTACCTCCCGCGTGCCCTGCGGGTCGAGCCCGTTTGTCGGCTCGTCCAGGATCAGCAGGTCGCGCGGGGCGAGCATGGCCCCGGCCAGCGCGAGCCGCTGCCGCATGCCCAGCGAGTACGCCCGGAAGCGCTTGCCAGCCGCCGCGCCCAGCCCCACCCGGTCGAGTGCGGCCCGAATGCGGGCCTCCGCGGTGGCCGCCGACGCCGTGCGGTCGGCCGCGTCGAGCCGCCGCAGGTTGTCCATCCCGGACAGGTACGGGTGGAAGCCGGGGCCCTCGACGAGCGCGCCCACCCGAGGTAGCACCGCCGCGGCGCCGCCGGGCATCCGCTCGCCGAGCAGGGCGTGGCCGCCGGTGGTTGGCCGGATCAGGCCGAGGAGCATGCGGATCGTGGTGGTCTTGCCCGACCCGTTCGGGCCGAGGAAACCGTAGACCGCCCCGCGGGGGACCGCCAGGTCGACGGCGTTGACCGCGACCTGGCGTCCGAACCGCTTTGTGAGTCCGCTGCTCTCGACCGCGAACGCGGTCACTTGTTCTCCAGTGCTACCTCGTACAACCTTTCGGGCGACACGAGGCCGGCGTAGATGTTGCCGCTGTCGGTGATCAGGGCGCTGAAAAGGCGGCCGCTGAGCAGGTGACCGCTGCCCCACGCGCCACTGACCGGGGTGAGCGCCTTGAACACCTGGGCCGCCTGACTGGCCTCCGCGCCCTCGGCCTGCTTGCCGTCACCCTTGACCACCATGACCGTCGTCCAGCCCGAACCGACGGTGCTAAGGCCCGCCTCCTCGGGGGTCTTCGCCCCGTCGCGGTGCCCCGGCAGGCCGGCGTCCGGCTTGTCCGCCTCCGGCGTACCCGTTTCCTCTTCGACCGCCGCGCCGGGCGGCGGGTTGAAGCGGAACTGCTCGTCGTCCGGCCGGGCGAAGTCGACCTGGGTGAACGCGATCTGGAACGCGGTCTGGTCGCTGCCCTTCGGGTAGACCTCCAGCCGCAGCGGCACGTGCTCGGTGGCGTCGATCGCGATACGGACCTGGCCCACCAGCGAGGTCTTGTCGCGCGGCGCGAGCACCAGCTCGTACGCGTCGCGCCCGGCGATCGTCGCGGACCGGCCGACGGACACCTCGGTCGACGGGTCGACCGCGGCGAGCGCCTTGTCGGCCGCCTCCTGCGGGGTGATCGGAAGGTCGTTGGGGAGCTGGTGAGCTTGTGCGTCGGCGTCACTGATCGTGCGGTGAGTGGCCTTGTTCGCCTTGCTCGACCACAGCCACACGTCCTTGCCGTTGCGGATCACGTCGGTCTCGCCGAGCGTGCCCATCAGCGCGACCCGGGTCTTGTCCGGCCCGGAGTACCAGACGCGCAGGGTGTTGGTATCGGTGAGCAGCGACGTGATGTCGGCCGTGCCGCTGCCACCGCCGCTCAGGTTGGGCAGCTTGGGCAGGCCGAGGTCGGCCGACTGCACGACCGTGCCGGACAGCCCGTCGAGCCGCGCCGTCTGAAGGTCGACGAGCAGCTGCTGCGCGGTACGCGGGGGAAGGCTCGGCTCGGCGGTCGCCGCGAGTGTGCCGACGGCGGCCCCTCCGCCGACCACCACCGCCACGGCGGCTGCCGGTACCAGCCACCGGAGCGCGGGTCGGGAGCTCATTACTGACATTGTTTCGCACCTCCTGGCACTCATCGTGCGCAACGGGCCCTGTGAGAGCGCTGAGAGTGGCTGTGGCCTTACACAGCCAGGATGGCACGCTTGTTGGCGTGCGGCTGCTGGTAGTGGAGGACGAGGCGCGGCTGGCGACGGCCTTGCAGCGCGGGCTCCAGGGTGAGGGCTTCGCGGTCGACGTGGCCGCCGACGGTCCGACCGGGCTGGAGATGGCCCGTCACGGTGGATACGACGCGATGATCCTGGATGTGATGTTGCCCGGTTTGTCGGGGTACCGAGTGGTGCGCCAGCTCCGGGCCGAGGAGCACTGGCTGCCGGTCCTCATGCTCTCCGCCAAGGACGGCGAGTATGACCAGGCCGACGGGCTCGACTGCGGCGCCGACGACTACCTGACCAAACCCTTCTCGTACGTGGTGCTGCTGGCCCGCCTCCGCGCGCTGCTGCGCCGGGGTGCGCCGCAGCGCCCGACCGTGCTCACCGTGGGCACGCTCTGCCTCGATCCGGCCGAGCGGCGGGTGACGCTCGACAGTGCCGAGATCACGCTGACCGCCCGGGAGTTCGCGCTGCTGGAGTACCTGATGCGCCGCGCCGGTGAGGTCGTCTCCAAGACCGAGCTGCTCGACCACGTGTGGGACGCGAGCATCGAGACCGCGCCGAATGCCGTCGAGGTGTACGTCGGGTACCTGCGCCGCAAGCTTGGCCGCGACGTGCTGGAGACGGTGCGGGGCGCGGGATACCGTTTGTCGGCATGAGAATGCGCTGGTGGCACCGCATCAGCCTGCGCGCCCGGCTGATGTTGATCGGTGTCGCCGGGCTGGCCGCTGGGCTCGCCGTCGGCGGCGTGGTGATGGTGTACGCGCTCGCCCTGGCCCTCCAGTCGACGGCGGACAACGAGGCACGGCAGAGCGCCGAGGGCGTGGCCGCGATGGTCGAGGCGGGCAGGACGCCCCAGCCGCTGCCGGTGATCGGCGACGTGCGGGTGCAGGTGGTCGACGACCAGCACCGGGTGCTCGCCGCCTCGATCGACGCCGACCGGCTGGTAGCGGTGCTCTACCCGGAGGAGATGCAGCGCGCCCGCAAGGGGGAGAAGCTCTTCATCCCCGGCGACCGGCTGGGCATCCCCGGGCCGGTGCGGGTGGTCGCGGAGCCGGCCGGTCCGAACACGGTGCTCGTGGCCAAGTCGATGGCCGACCTGGCGCAGAGCGTGCGGCTGCTGCGCAACATCCTGCTGCTCGCGTTCCCGGTACTGCTCGTCGCGCTCGCGGCGGTGGCCTGGCGGGTGATCGGCCTCACGCTGCGGCCGGTCGAGGCGCTGCGCACCGGGGCCGAGGAGATCACCGGCGGTGCTCGCCCCGGCCAGCTGCCGCTGCCCGACTCGCACGACGAGATCCACCGGCTGGCCGTCACGCTCAACGGCATGCTCGACCGGCTGGAGGCGGCCCGGGCCCGGCAGCGGGCGTTCGTGGCCGACGCGGCGCACGAGCTGCGCAGCCCGCTGACCAACATGCGTACCCAGCTGGAGGTGGCCCAGCGGCTGGGGGAGCGCACGGACTGGCCGGCGGTCGCCGACGACCTGCTGCTCGACACCGAGCGGCTCAGCCGCCTCGTCGACGACCTGCTGCTGCTCGCCCGCGCGGACGACGCCGGGACGCGCGCGCTGCGTACCGTGCCGGTGGAGCTGGGTGAGCTTGTCATGGCGCTCGCCGAGCGGTACCCGTCGCCGCCGGTCACGGCCGCCGTCCCCGAGGCTTCACTGTGGATCACCGGGGAGCCTGAGGCGCTCGCCCGGGTGATCGCCAACCTCGTCGACAACGCCGTACGCCACACCCGGACCACCGTCCGCGTGGAGGTGAGCGCCGATGGCCCGTACCACCTGGTGACCGTGACCGACGACGGACCCGGCATCCCCCACGCGGACCGCCAGCGGGTCTTCGACCGCTTCACCCGCCTGGACAACGCGCGGGCGCGCGACGCCGGCGGCGCCGGCCTGGGCCTGGCGATCGTGCGCGAGCTGGTCCGCCGGCACGGCGGCACGGTGCGGCTCGCGGACGCGAGCCCGGGGCCGGGCCTGCGCGCGGAGGTCCGCCTCCCGGCGGCATCCGTCCCCGACGACGCCGGGGTGCTTGTGAACCGCGCAGGGTGAGGCCGCGGGAGCGACGGTCCGGACCACCGCGGACGTCGCGGTAGCCCAGATCTTTGAATGGATCTCAGCCCTGTCGGGCGGTGCAGACGGGCTTGGCGCGACCGAGCGTGTTGCCGGAGTAGACCACCGCGATCTCGAAGCAGAAGTCGGTGCCCTGGTCGAGCCCGTGCACGACGTAGCTGGTGCTGCCCACCGGCAGGTCCTCGAACGGGCGCTGCTGCTGCCCCTTGGGCGCGCCGGAGACCCGCACCTTGCCCTGCGCCCCGAGTGGGTAGGCCCAGCGCAGCGTGATGCTCTCCCGGTCGTCCTTGAGCGTCACGCGGCTGGGCGGGGTGCCGGGGCGGGCGCGGGCCGGACCGGTGGGGCTGGCCGGGGAGCGGTCGTGGGCGGCGCGCTCGCCTGGGGGGCGGTGGTGTTCGGAGGCGGCGGCCAGCTCGCGGCCGGCGGGGCGGTCTCGTCGGGGTCCTGGCCCTGGTCGACCGCGGCGAGCCCCACCACGACCGCGACCGCACCGATCACGGCGGCCACCAGCGCGCCGGTGACCAGCGGCGCGGGCTGGTTGCGGCCGCGGCGCCGGCGCTGGCGTGGGACGTGCACGGGCAGCCTGCTCGCGGTCTCGTCCGGGGGCCAGGTCTCGGCGACGTCCGGCGGCACCGGCGACTGTGGCCGGTCGGGTGGGGCCTCGCCGGGGGCCGGGGGCAGGTCGAGCGGCGAGCCGTCGAGGTCCTGGAGGCCGGGGTACGCCTCGTCGTCCGCGGGCGCGGTCGTCAGCGCCGGGCCGCCGCAGTTGTGGTGCGGGTTGGCCGGCGCACGGGAGAGCGAGGTGATCTGGGCCACCAGCGGGTGGTCCGGCTCAAGATAGACGCGCGTCAGCTCGCGGGCGTGGGAGAGGTGCTGGTGCGCCTCGGTGAAGTGGCCGCAGTCGCGCTCCATCGCGCCGAGCCGGGCCAGCATCCGGATGCCGGCGGGGTGGGCGTCCCCGTACGCCTCGCGGGTCATGTCCCACGCCTCGGCCAGGCGGGCCCGTGCGATGTCGCACTCGCCCCGCGCGTACTCCACAGTGGCCAGATCGGCGTGCGCGGCCAGGACCTGCGGCGACTCCGGCCCTTCCTGCGCGGTGAGCCCTTCGATCACCGCGCCGTAGAGGGCGGCCGAGTCGGCGTGGTTGCCGATGCGGTGCAGCACAGAGGCGAGCGTGGCGGCGGCCCGGATCGCGCGCTCGTGGGAGGGGCCGTTGAGCCGGCTCTCCGCCTCGTACGCGAACGTGGCCCAGATCCGCGCGGAATGCGGCTCGCCCAGCCCCACAAGCACGCGCGAATAGAGGGTGGCAGCCTCGGCGAGAGCGGACGACGCATTGCCCGGATCTGTGTCCGCCGCCGTGAGCGCGTTATTGAGCAGTAACTGCGCCGCGGACAGATCGCCCGCCTCGAAGAGGTCGTACGCCCGCGCGGTCACTTCTGCCAGCCCTGTAGACATCTGCCTCATCGTGCTGGACCGGCGACGATCAGTACAAGGCCCTGCCTGGATCGAGATGGTCCAACATGGCCTCACTGATCTGTCGCAGCTGCACCACCTGCTCTGGGGTGAGCTGGTCGAACAGGTGCGTACGCACGCCCTCGACGTGGCCGTGCGCCGCGTCCGCGAGCACCTGGAAGCCCTGGTCGGTGAGCACTGCCAGCTGCCCCCGGCGGTCGGTGGGGCAGTCTTCGCGGCTCACCCACCCGTGCTCCTCCAGCCGCGCCACCGCGTGCGACAGCCGGCTGCGCGAGGACGAGGTCGCCTCGGCGAGGTCGCTCATCCGCAGCTTGCGCTCGGGTGCCTCGGAGAGGCGGACGAGGATCTCGTAGTACGCGTGCGGCATCCCGGCGTCGCGCTGGAGCTCGCGGTCGAGCGTGTCCCACAGGGCTCGGGACGCGTGCAGGAACGCGCGCCACGTGCGCTGCTCGTCCTCGTTCAGCCACCGGGTCATACGCTTGTTGAGCTTTCAATCATCGGCGTACCGTGTGTGTCATGGGTGTACATCGGCTCAACCATGCCGTCCTCTTCGTCCGCGACGTCAACCGTAGCGTCGCTTTCTACCGTGACGTCCTGGGCTTCCGCCCGATCGCGATGACCCCGGACGGCTTCAAGGGTGCCGCCTTCCTCCAGGCTCCCGACTCCACCAACGACCACGACCTCGGCCTCTTCGAGATCGGTGAGGGCGCCGGGCCGTCGCCCGCCGGCCGGAGCACGGTCGGCCTCTACCACCTCGCCTGGGAGGTCGACACGCTCGACGAGCTCGAGCGGGTCGCGGGCAAGCTGGCCGAGGCCGGAGCGCTGGTCGGAAGCTCAGATCACGGGACCACGAAGAGCCTCTATGGCAAAGATCCGGACGGACTGGAGTTCGAAGTCGTCTGGCTGATCCCGGCCGATTTGCTGGACCCCGCCGCCCTCGAGGCCCGCAAGCGGATCCGCCCGCTCGACCTCGCCCGCGAGAAGGAGCGGTACGGCGCGACAACTCGCGGTGGAGTGGGAATCTCCGTTTCCGCGTAACTTAGCTTCATGAATCCGATCGCCGGCGCTCTCCGCGAGCTGCTGGTGCGCTACCTCGACGCCTGGACTCCAGGCGCGGTGCACGGCGCGCGGGGCGCCACGTTCGCGTACGGCTGGTCTGACACCCCGGACGAGGCGACGGCCGAGGCCGCGCTGCGAGTGTTCGCCGAGTTCGCCGACCGCCTCCGCGGCCGCCGCCTAGCGGTGGTGCTGGTGGGGCCGGCTGTTGGATCGCTCGGCGCCCGGATGGACGCGGTGCAGGCCGAGCTGGGCACGCCACCGGAGCTGAGCGTCCACTTCGTAGAGGGACCGCTGGACGAGCGGCTGCCGGTCGCGCTCAAGGCCATCGGCGCCGCCGGCGCCCCGCTACTGGCCTTTCTGGACGGCGCCGGGCCCGCGTCACTGGCCGCCGCCGGCGCCGGCAAGCCCGCCGAGGTCCTGCTCGTCTCTGGTACCGGCTTAGCGCTGCCCTCCCCGCCGATGCCGCTCACCGCCCACGTGGAACTGGTCGCGGACGCCGGTGGTGATGCACGGCTGGTTACTTTTGCGACGGTGGCTGGCAAGGGGTTGGAGGCGTTCAAGAACGCGCTGTGGGCCGTGGATGAGTACGCCGGTGTCCGCTACCGCGACCCGCGCGACCCCGAGGGCCACCTGCTGGACATCTCGCTCAGCCCACACCCGGGTCCGCTGCGCCGCGAGCTGCTTGCCCATCTGCGCGCGGCCGGCCCGCGCACGGTGACGGAGCTGCGCCACTTTACGCTGACCCAGACGGTGTATCGCGCCTCGGACACGGTGCGAGTGCTTCACGCGCTGCTCGCCGCCGGCACGGTGACCCGCAGCCCTGACCGCGGCCGCCTAGGCGGCGACGTGCTGATCGCCATCCCCTAGCTCGGGCTCCGCTCCACGCGTCAGCGGGGCTCCCAGGCGTCTGGGTGGGTGGCTCGGGCTCCGCTCCACGCTTCAGCGGGGTTCCCATGCATCTGGGTGGGTGGTGAGCTTGCGAACGTGCGCGGGCATCTTGCCGCTGACCAGGTCGGTCAGGCTTACCTCGTCGACCACCTCGCGCACGGCGGCCCGCACCGCCACCCAGAGGCGGGGAAGGTTTTCCGCCGCGCCGACGTACTTGGTCTCCTCCGGCCGCAGGCCGCGCACCCCGGCCAGCGGGCCGTCGACCGCGCGCAGGATCGAGCCAATCGTGATGTCCCGCGGATGGTGCGCCAGCGTGTAACCGCCCTCGGCGCCGCGCTGCGCCCGCACGATCCCGGCGCGGCGTAGGTCGGCCAGGACCGCCTCCAGGAACTTGCGCGGCATGTCCTGCTCGGACGCGATCGTCTGGGCGGACATCAGTGACGGGTAGGCGGTGGCGAGGCTGAGCGCGGCTCGCACCGCGTAATCACCGCGGGCGGAGATTTGCACGCCTCCATCATGCCTGCACGAAGCCTGAAACGGGGTCGAGGGGTGAGCGCGGCGTGGGCACACGTGCCCAGCCGGTCGCGGCCTCGTCGTCGGTGGCGGCCTCGGCTCCCGGGCTGGCCGGGCCGGCGCTGGGGCCGGCCTCGGCGGTCGCGCCAGCGCGGAAGGCACCTGGGCTCTGGCCGACCTCGCGCTGGAAGAAGCGGCCGAAGTTGGTCGGCTCCGGGAAGCCGAGCCGCCGCCCGATCTCGGCGACCGGCAGGTCGGTGCCGGCGAGCAGCCGCTTCGCCTCGAGCGTGACCCGGTCGTCGATGACCTGCTTGGCGCTGCGGCCCGTCGCGGCGAGGCTGGCCCGGGTCAGCGTACGCACGCAGCAGCCGAGCCCGTCGGCGTAGTCCTCGACGCGGCGGGTGCGCGCGTATCCCCGTTCCAGGTCGTCGCGGAAGCGCGTGTACGTCTCCGTCTCGCTCTCGCCGCCGCGCCACGGGCCTTCGGGGCCATCGGCGGGGTTCGCGCCGTCGGCGTGCCATGCGCCTTCGGTGGGCTGCGGGCCGAGCAGCCGGATGCGGAGCAGGAGCGTGGCGAGCTGCTGCCGGAGCAGCTCCGGCGACAGCTCCCGCTCGCAGTCGACGACGAGCTGGCTGACCTCGTTGATGACCGCGTCCTCGTCTTCGCCGGCCAGCTGGCGGTGGGTGGGTCCGTCTTGGGGCAGGTCCGGGACCGCGACGGCGGGCGCGGCGACCAAGCTGCCGGCGCCGTCCGGGCTCGTCGGATCGGGCGTCGCCGGCCACGGGCCGGGCGTCCAGCACAGCAGCGTGGCGTCGAGCCCGGGCTGGCCACCCGGGCGGACCAGCTGGCCGGGACGCGCCCAGACGAGCGTGCCCGGTCGGCATGGGTACACCTCGAAGTCGACCTCGTGAGTGCCGTGCCCTTTGGACACCAGCATGAGCCGGTGATGGTCCAAGATGGACGCTCCGTATATGGCTATGTCACGCAGCGTGGCGGTGGCTATGCCGGCGGGACCCGGTCCAGCAGCGGACTGACCGAAACCGACCATCCTACCGACCGTAGCGGCAGCCGCCTGACCTCGCACGTCCTGGCGGCAAAGCTGCCGGTTGCTCGGCGGAGCGGGGTCCTTTGTGCCCCGGGACCCGCCCCGCCCCCATGAGGTGATGTCGCCTACTCGAACTCGGCCACGATCGCGGGGACGCGTTCGCCTTGAGGAGGTCCTTGTTGTGCACGTGCAAGGTCGGGTCTTTGCTGTTCACGTGGCGGGTCGGGTCTTTGCTGTTCACGTGGCGGGTCATGTCTTTGTCGTCCCCGTGCAAGGTCAGGTCTTTGTCGCTCCCTTGCCAGGTCAGCAAAGAGCGCCGCGCGGAGACGGCAGCTCCGCGCGGCGCTCGGGTTCTTCGGGCTTGTGTGGGCGCGTCAGCGCCCCGCTAGCAGGCGGTTTACCGCCGCGTCGACGTCGAGGTGATCGGTCTCGCGGCCGCGCGGCACCACGACGTAGGTCCGCCGCAGGAACCGCACCAGCACGCTGCGCGGCACCTCGAAGAGCGCGTTGCCGTCGGGCGACGAGAGCGCCAGCGCGACGAAGTCCCCGCGCGGCGTGGCCCAGGGCCACACCCGCACGTCGCCGATCCCGGCCGGCTCGTCCAGCCCCGTGACGAGCAGTTCGCGGGCGAAGGACCAGCTGACCGCTTCACCGCCCGCCGACTCGGCGTGGAACAGCACGTGGACCGCGTACGGATCGGCCGGGTCGTAGCGCAAGCTGGCCCGTACCGGCAGCGCCGTCGCATCCGGTGCGACGAGCCGCAGTGACGTCTCGACCTCTACGGTCGTCGGTCGGATGGCACTCATGGACGTTCTCCCCCCGGCACCGCTGCGGAACGCATTTGCTCCGCGTCTCCCATACTCAGTGGATACTCCTGATTACGCTCCGCCATACGCTGATCTCACCCAGTAGTGGGAAGACGGCCCCGATTTGCCACAAGATTGAACCGCTTTCGGATAGGATGTCCGGTTCTTTTTTCGTGGTGGTTGCCGCCCGGCGCCGGGTGTGGCTCAGACGTCGACTCACTCCGGTAACGTCCAGTGGTCCGGATGAGTGACGGGCGGGATGACACTGCGGAGGGGAAATGGCCTCAAAAGAGGCCATACTGGGTTCCGGTACGGGCGCCCAGCCGCGGTTTGCGGGGGGTGAACGGTGATGACGGGGACGGACGTGGTGGACGCCACAGGATCTGGCCGCCCTTCGGGCGACGACACGACAGAGGACGCCACCGCCAATGGCGAGGCCGGCGTCGACACGAGCGTTCTTAACAAGCCGAGCTGGCGCGAGCGCATGAGCACGACACTCGAGGTCATCCGCGCCAACCCCACCGGCCGCGTGGTACTGAAGGCCGCGGTGGCCCTGGCCGGCCTGCTGGTGGTCGCGATCGGCGCGCTGCTGATCCCGCTGCCCGGCCCCGGCTGGCTGGTCGTCCTAGGTGGAATCGGCATCTGGGCGATCGAGTTCTCCTGGGCACGACGCCTGCTCGCGTTCACCCGCCGCTACCTTCTTATGTGGACCAGATGGGTGATGCGCCGGTCCTGGACCTTCCGCATCGCGCTCGGCCTCGCCGGCATGGTCTTCGTCAGCGCGGTGGTGTGGACATCGGTCTACCTGAGCTTCGACATCAACCTGGTGACCGAGGTGCTCGACCGCCTCTGACGGCTGGCCCAGGCCTCCCGCGGGCCGGTGTGGGAGCGCCGCGCCGCGCCACGCGGGGGGCCCTGATGTGCGCGGCGGCGACTGGATCGGGTACAGTCGTGCGCGCTGAGGGCGATTAGCTCAGCGGGAGAGCGCTTCGTTCACACCGAAGAGGTCACTGGTTCGATCCCAGTATCGCCCACCACAGTTGGGAGCGTGCGAACCGCGTCTTGGCTGGTTGGGGCTGGTCCGTTGAGGGCCAGCCCTTCTTCGTTGCCGGCGAGTGGCAGTTTGAAGATCGGTTTGACCGTGTCGTCGGCGGTGATGGTGACCTCGTGGATGAGGGCCTCGAACATAGCCTTGCGGGTCGCGGGTGTGCCGTCTGTGAGGATCTGTCGGATTCGGGTACTGATCTTGGTGAGGTCGCCGGGTGTGATCGACTGGGGCGGCTGGTCCAGCTCGTACTCCAGTTGGGCCTTGCGGGCGCGTAGTTGCTTGGACTGCTCTTTCAGCTTGCTGAGCCGGGTTCGCACGTCGGGGTCATCGTCGTCGAGGGTGCCCTTCTCGAACGCGGTCAGGTACCGGTCGACCGCCGCAGCCGCCTCCCGCAGTTCCCGGGTGACCGCCGCGAGCTGGGCGCTCAGCTCGTGGGTGGAGGCGGCGTGTTGCGCCTGGAATTCGGCGACTGCTTTGGCGATGACATCGCTGTTGCTGGTCGTGTAGAAGTCCAGCAGCGCGGCGCTGATCGCTGCTTCGATCTCGTCGGCGTGGAAGCGGTGGATGTCGCAGCCTGCTTTGGTGCCGTAGCGGGCGCGGCTCCAGCAGGTGTAGTACCGGTAGACCCGGTACCGGCCGTGCGCGGCGGTACCCACATATCCGCGTCCGCATTGGGGGCAGCGGATGAGCCCGGTGAGCATGTATGCGGACGGGTTTGCGGCCCGGTGGCCGATCTCGGCCGACCGCTTGCCCAAGATACGTTCCGCGAGGTTGAACTGCTCGGCGGTGACGATCGCCTGGTGGGCGTCCTTGACGACGATGTCGCGGAAGCGTTTCTCACCGAGGTAGACCCGGTTGGTCAGGATCAGCTCGACGGTGTGTTGTGACCATGGCTTGTTCTTGCGGGTGCGTAGGCCCTCGTTGTTGAGCAGGCTGGCGATGGTCTGGGTGCCGAGCCGGTCTTTGGTGTAGAGGTCGAAGATGCGCTGGACGGTCGCCTGTTCGGCTGGGTCGGGGACGAGTTTGTCGAGGGCGCGGTCGATCATGTAGCCGATGGGGCGGGCGCCGCCGGTCCAGAGTCCTTTGGCGGCTTTGCGTTCCATGCCGCTGGTGACTCGGTCGATGATCGTTTCGCGTTCGAACTCGGCGAACACGCCGAGCATTTGGACCAGCATCCGGCCGACGGCGGTGGAGGTGTCGAATGGCTCGGTGGCGGAGCGGAACACGATGCCGGCGTCGTCGAGGTCGTCGAGCAGGGTGGTGAGGTCACGCAGCCGGCGGGAGAACCTGTCGACCCGGTAGACCAGCAGGATGTCGAACAGGCCACCGCGGGCGGCCCTCAGCGCCTTCTGTAGCTGCGGCCGGTCGGTGGTGGCGCCGGAGGCGTCTTCGGGGTAGACGGCGACGATTTGCCAGTCGCCGGGTTGTGAGGCGACGAAGGCCCGCAGCTTGGTTTCTTGGGCTTCGAGGCTGAACGGTTGGTGATCCTCGTCGGTGGAGCGGCGGACGTAGATCGCGACGCGGCGGGGACCGTCGTCGGCGTTCTGTTGGACCCGCCGGTTGGCACGCATTTTCTTGGCCATGGCTATCACCCCCATGATCATCTGTTTGTCGCCATCGACCGTCGCTCCATCTGCGACGGTGGTCAAGGTTCGGTGAAGCGCTTCACGAATATGCCAATGCCGGCCCACCTGCTGGCGGGCCGGCATTCGTGCACTCTTCTATTGGTCTGGGTCGTGTTGATGGTTGCGCCACCAATCGGCGATCATTGCGGCGATGGCGGCAACTGCCTGCTGTTCGTCCTCCTGAGTCATGGGGACCACGTCGGGCGGCAGTACCTGGATTTGTGTCGACCGTTTTCTCCTGCGTTTCGGCGGCTGACCGCCCTCGGCGGTCTTGGAGCCTTCAGCTACAGGCGCCTCCCGGCGGCGGAACGCTGCTGACAGCGTGGAGCCAGCGGTTGAGCGTTGATGGCGTCGTGCTTTGCATGGTTGACCTCCTCGGGTTGGAACGGAAAGTGCTGGCCGAGCAGGCCCGGCCAGGCTCTTCGTGCCTGTTCGGCTCAAGGGGTAGTTCGCGCAGCGCCCGGCAGTGCAGATGGTGGATCCGGCTTGGCCAGCGGCAGCGGATGCGTACGATGCGTATGTGTCGACATGTGTCGCACCCCCTTGGGTAGAGAAGGATTCCCGGTATGGGAGTCGCGACAGATCGATCTTGCGGACTGGATGCTAAATCTGCTGGTGGGGGCCCTGACAGCCACATCCTCGGGGACTCGTGCCGGGCCTCGTTTCCGTGACGCTCGAGACGAGCAACAAGTCGAGACCCTGCCTGAGCACACGAACGAGGATCTCCAAGTTGGCTGGCCTGTGTCTGAATGGTCAGATCAGGGGCTTGCGCGGGACGCCAGCGGCCAAGGCGTTGCCGGTCTGAGCAGCGAGTTCGCCGGGGCCTCGACAGGCATGGCGGGCATCGCGAGCTCCGACCAGGCGGACACGACATCAGCGGTACGCACCTACCCAGACCGCCGCTGTCAGCTCGTACGAACTCCTGCCCGACCTGTCACGACCTGACACTCCTGACCACGCTGGTAAGAGGGCAGCAGCCAACGACAGCCGTCGCGACGGGGAGCCGCATTGTGGCACGAGCACCTGTCACCACAGGGCCCTGTCAGGTTCGGTTAGGTCGGGTCAGGTCCGGCCCTTGACAGGGCACCACCGTGACAGGCCCTGACAGGACTCTGGGCGGTTCGTTCCGGCTGACAGATGACGTCTGAGCGGTGTAGAGGGAACTCAGGTCGGTGCCGGTTCGGCACGTCGTGCGGCGAGGATAGACCCGCCGATGATGGCGGCCAGACCGGCGATGGCCGTGACGGTGATGGGCTCGCCGAGGAATACGGCGCTGAAAGCGACCGCGAACGCTGGGGAGAGGTAAAACGCGAGTGCGGCTCGTGCGGGGCCTGTTTCGGCGATGAGCGTGTAGAACATCACGAGCGTGACGCCGGTGCAGATGACGCCGAGCACGGCGAGGGCGGCGACCGTGGACAGTTCGGGTGGCCGGGCCGGGAGGTTGAACAAGGCGGGGATCGTGAGCGCGGTCGTGGTGACGAGCATCGCGGAGGTGGCAACGCCGAGCGGCGGCGCGTCGGCATGCCGCTTGTGGATCATGATCGAGCCAGCGGCGTAGCCGATGGCAGCGATCGATACAAGCGTGCCGCCCAGGACTGCCTTGGGCCCGCCGTTGAGGTCGACTCCGAACAGCAGGAGCAGGCCGACAAGTCCGAGGGCGACGCCGATGACGCCGGCAGCGCCCTGTGGCCGTTCGTCGGGGGCGTATCGGACGGCGAGGAGTGCCACGAAGAGGGGCTGGGCGCCGATCAGGATGCCGGCGATGCCTGCCGGAACATAAGTCTGCCCGAACGTGAGCAGCAGTAGCGGGATCGTGGACTGCACGAGGGCTGTTTCGATGATCGCGCGGGGATGCTTCCACAGTTGGCGGAGTGCGTTTCGGTGGATCGCGAGTGGGGTGAGTAGGGCTGCGGCGAGCATGACCCGGCCCAGGACGACGACCACTGGCGACAGGTCTCGTAGGGCGACCTCGATGAGTGGGTAGACGGCGCCCCACAGCGCGGCGAGGACGAGCAGTTGAGCCCAGGCGCGGCGGGTCATTGACCGCAGGCTGGGTTGGGGTGGGGCACCCCATTAGTTAAGCAGCACCTGCCGGTGCAGATCACGGACGCTTTCGAGGTGTGCCCATGGCATCAGGTCGACGAGCAGTTCGCGCAGGCGCCTGCGGTTGCGTTCGGACTGGGTACGGCGTGCGAGGACGTCGGCCTGCGATGCGACGTGGCATGCCTCCTCGATCTGCCGGAGCTGGACGTGAACTTGGGCAAGGTCGATGAGGGTTCCGGACCGTTCCCTGACGAATGTGGACGGCAGGAGGTCGAGTGCTTCGTGTAGGGCGGTGACGGCTCCGGCGGGTTGCCGGAGCCGCATCAGGCAGCGCCCCTTGAGCCTCGCGGCGTGGCATTCGGCGTTGAAGAAGGCGAGCCAGCTCGGCGTGTTGTCGGCGGTGACGCCGTCGAAACGCCGCTCGGCCACCGCGAGCGCGGCGCTTCCTGGCCGCCGCTCCCCGCGTAGCCCATGTGCCTCGCCGACCGCCTCGTAGATCCACGAGGTCACCGCGGGTGGCACGTCCCGTGCGACCATTTCCTTCGCTGAATCGAGGACGCGCAAGGCGGCGCTGCCGTCGCCCGCGTGCAGGTGGACGTAGCTGATAACGCCGAGGGCGTACGCGTGCAATGCTCGGTCGTTGGTCTTCTCGGCCACGGACAAGGCAAGCCGGCAGTGGCCGAGCGCCTGCTCGTAGTTTTGTCCATCGATAGCGAGCCATCCCGCGAGCTGGGCGGCGTCGCCGACCGCCTGCATGAGGCGCCGCTGGGTGTGTTTGCTTGTGGTGCGGTCGCTGACTTGCAGCATCCGGCGCAGGTGTCCGGCCAGGTCGGTGGTGACGCGCCGGGAGCCGGACCGATAGTCCTTCTGACGGTAGATATCGGTCAGGGTCTCGAAGCCGTCAACCGTCTCAGAGGTGCAGTTCGCCGGCGCTGCACCGATAGAGGTAGGCGAGTTTGTTGAGCGTGTCAGGTGATGGAGTTCTGCCTCCCGGGCCCGGCCAGATCTCCCAATATGAGATCGTCTTGGCGGTCTTGGGTGTAGCGGGGTCCGGCCATTGGGCATTCCAGCGTTCCGCGACGTCGGCTTGGGTCAGGCCGTGCGCGAGTCGATACGCGACGCGGGAATTGACGCCGTCGCGCTCGCGCCAAAGGACCGCGATTTGGCGGTAGCTGCGACCGGCCGCGCGGAGCCGTTCGGCCTCGTGGCGGTAACTACGCAGGCTTCTGGCCACCACAACCCCTCACGATGCCGGCCGTCCATTACCCGTTGACCGTACCGGCCAATTGGCCGACGACGGAACCGTGTACCTGTTTGGTCCCCGCTTGGCGGGGAGCAACCAGCCATTGATTCCCCTTGGGATGGGGTCGATCAATGGTTGGTATTGGGTCGAAGCTGGTTTCGCGGAAATCGTGATCGCACATCCGCCTATCTGTAACCCAGTGGAGGTTAACGGTGCCGAGCCGGAAGGAGCAGAGCGTACCGTCGTTGCGGGCTCGGTTACTCGGCCAGCGGTTGCGGGCGCTGCGCGAGGATCGGGGTCTGACGTTGCGGTACGTGTCCGGGTATCTGGGCGTGGATTTCAATGCGGCCAGGTTGCTCGAATATGGGCAGTGGATGGCGCACTACACCCAGATTCTCTCGCTGCTGGATCTGTATGGCGTGTACGAGCACGGTGAGCGTGAGTTCCTGGTGCAGTTGGCGCGGGATGCGTTCCGGCTGCCGGCGTGGGAGGGCGACTTCAACGCGCCCGAGCTGGACGTGTCGACGTTGGACAGTCTGTGGCTGGAGTCGAGGGCGGAGCGGATCCGCTGCTACGACGCGGTGTTGGTGCCTGACCTGCTGCGTACACCTGAGTACGCGGAAGCGGTAGTCCAGCGCGTGTACGCACCGCGGGCGTCGGAGCCGGTGCTGGCCTGGCGTTCAGGGATGTGCGGCCGGCGGCAGCGCGAGGTGTTCGACCGTCAGCCGCCGGTTGAGATGCGGGCGATGGTTGCCGAGGCGGCGTTGCTGCGCTCGGTCGGTGCCCCGGACGCGGTGTGGCAGGCCCAGTTGGAGCACCTGGGCAACTGCGGTGACGGCGGGTCGGTGCAGCTGCGGGTGCTGCCCACGGCGGCGGGCTACGTGCCGGGGATGGATGGCTCGTTCACGGTATTCGACCTGCCTCAGGCGTTTGTTCCGGCGGTCGCTTGCAGCCCGCATCTGGACAGCGTCGCCGTGCACGAGGGTGACGCCGGCCAGTGGTATGCGGAGGCGTTCGACCGGTTGTGGGAAGCGGCGTTGCCAGGTGGGACGTCGGCTCGGCTGATCACCGGCCTGGTTGCCGATATGACAGCAGTTCGATGAATGGAAAGGGGAGGGTGCATCAAATGCCGAGCGCGCGAACACAGTTCGTTCCGTCGGTTCGGTCGCAGTTCCTGGGGAATCGGATGCGGCAGTTACGGGAGGACCGCGGACTGACCTTGAAGTACATCGCCTCCTACCTGGGCGTGGAATTCTCCACCCTGGCCCGCTATGAGCGGGCCGAGTGGCCGTTCCGCCGTGATCACGTGATCGCCCTGCTGGACGTGTACGGCGTCTACGACGACCCGGCCCGCAGCCTGCTGGTGGACCTGGCCCAGAACGCGTGGCGGATCAACCAGTGGACGCCAGCTACCGGCCCCGCAGAGGAGTCAGGCAACGGTGACGCGATGGTCGTCGATGCCTGGTGGGTGCAGCAGCGGGCCGAGGAGCTGTGGATTTACGCCAACCTGCTGGTGCCGGAGGTGGTGCAGGCCCGCGACTACGCCCAAGCGGTCATCGCCCACCGAGCGCAGAAGCAGCCGCTGGTCGACAAGCTCATTCGCCAGCTGACCGAGCGGCAACAGGCCCTCGAAGAAGACAAGAAGCCACCGACCCGTCTGGAGATTCTGATCGAGGAGCCGGCGCTGCACCGCCCGGTCGGCGGCCGGCTGGTGCTGCAGCAACAGTTGCAGCACCTGGCCCGGCTGGTCGAACAGCGGCCGCACATCAACGTCCGGGTGCTACCCACCCGGATCGGCTGGCACCCCGGCTTGGACGGCACCTTCACCGTCTGCCAGATGCAACGGCCGTACCCGCCGGTCGCCCTGGTACACCACCTCGACGGCCAACTGATCATCGAAGCCGACGCCGCCCAACGGTACAAGGACGCGTTCGACAAGCTCCGCGAGGTCTCGCTGAGCCCGTCCGAGTCGACCGCCCTGATCGCCACCCTCGCCGACCCCGAAGACACCAGCAGCCCAGCAGCCTGAACAACACCAGAGATTGGAGCTTCTTGATGCAGATGATCCCGTTCGACGCTGAGGCGTCCCGGACCGCGGTCACGGTTGGCGCGCAGCGGATCGCCGCCTACGCCGACAAGCACGCCATCGTGATCGACCCGTCCCAGTGCGAGGACCTGGCCGAGCTGCTGTTCGGCGACTACCGCGCCTTCCTGGCCGGCCTCACCCACGCCACCGGCACCCGCGACGCGGCATCCGCCAGCCCCGCCCCCAGGGGCATAGCGGATGACGCCCAGCCTGCCGCCCACCCGATCACGGTCCGGGTGGGCGGCAGGCAACCAGCGGGCGTACACCCGCCCCTCGTTGGTCCCTGACAGGAACCAAGGTCCCGACAACCGAACGAATCGACCACCAGCCCTCAACCCATAGGCGCTCGGGCCGGGTGCCGAGATCCGGAGGCGTAGGCGCCCGCCGACACCAGTCGGCGGGAGAATGAGTCGATCACCGTGGCCTAGGCGCAGCTTGCCCTCGTCGGTGACGATCTCGGTCATGTCGCCGCACCACAACACGTCCGGTGCCTGGCGGCGGCATTGCCCGTCGTGCGCGGATGCCGTGGCAGATAGCCTTCACGGTGGTCATCCGTCAAGCGATGTCCCAAGTGGCCCACGAGATCACCCAATCCCGTTTCAGCCGAGGCGGTGGCTCACCGCTGAGGATCGCGCCCATCACCTCTGCGGCCTCACGCATGCCCTGCTCGGCGTGCTGGTCGTGGATAGCTGGGCATTCGACGTAGATAACTTCCTTGATCAGGTGCGTTCGGACCGGGTGACTCGTTCGCTGACGGATCAAGGCGCGGATAGTCCGCCGAAGTTCGTCCTGTTGATCGCCTGGCACGTGGTGGATCTCGGCGAAGCCGCGCTGCTCCACAACAGTATCGGCCGCGATCTGCGCGACGAGGGCTAGACGGGAGTCCGGTGTCGGCTTGGGGAAGTGCCGGTCGATGAGGGTCAGACAGCGTCGGCAGGTGGGGGCGAAGGCGACTTCGCCGGACCTGCCGATGGCACCGCCATCGCCGCCGACCATGATCGCCCACACGCGTCCGCAGAGGGTGGTCGGTGACCATCGTGGTTCGGTTAGGGCCGCTCGGTCGTAGCCGGCGAGGGCGTCCGCGCGGTCGTACCGGTCGCTCGCGAAGTAGAAGTCCAGCACGGCTTCACGGCCGCTGCTTGGCTCGGGTGCGGGGGCTGTGAGGTGGATCGCCACGCCGCCGCTGGTGGTCGTGAGCAGCATCGCCATCCCGTTGATTTCGATAACGTTTGGGCCGTGCTGGTTGGAGGACATGGCATCATTCTCGCTCACCGCTGAATTGGCAGGGGCTCGCCGACTTGGTCGCTTACCCGGGCTTCGTTCATCGATGGGTGGAACGGGCTGTTGGCGTCTCAATGGCAGACCGGACCGCTAGGTCGAACCAGCCGGCGATGTGGCGCAGTGTTCGGGTCAGCTCCGGCAGCCGCCTTCTCGTGGGCGGCATTTCCGCTTCGGCCGTCAGGCCCGCTGACTTCCGGCGGCGGCCGCGGGTGCGCTTGATTGGCTTCTTCGCCGCCGATGCAGGCTCGCTTCGCCGACACCACCACGCCCGCGCTCTCCTCGACGTCAGACGCCTCGGGGTGCCGTGCGGGCTGCCATCGGCGAGAAGGGCCGCGCTTGGGCCGGGGACCGTCGTCTCGCGGACCCGCTCTAGCGGCGTGCGCTGTCCGTCGGGTGTGGTGACCAACCAGCTGTCGGGGTGCTCGGTGATATCGACAATCTCGCGGGCCTTCATCCCATGGCCATATGGCCTGTGCATGGCTCAGCATTGTGGCTGCTCGCGCGGTGGTGGCTACGCGAAACGCCCCGGTGAAACCGAGAGGCGTTACTAGGAAGGGAAGGGCGGCGCGTGCTAGGGGTAGTTGATGACTAGCCCGGAGGAAGGGACGAGTACTATCAGGCACCCGCCCCTTCGCCGCTGCCGGTATCGCTCCACAGGGTGTGTGTAGGTCGCAGTGAAATCCCAGCGTCCAGAGAGACGGTGAGCGTATGTCAGCAGCGTGGATTGACTTCAGCGACAAGAGTCGGCTGCAAGTGGACGCCGACCGTCACCCGTTGCAGCTATCGCCTGGCATCGGCGGCGCGCAGATTGAGCTGAGCCTGACGACCTTCCGCCTGTCGCCCGTGTTGGTTGACGAAGCCGCTGCTATGGCGGACCAGAGGGTGGCGCCGGCCGAGGAGCGGCTTCGCGTATCGGCGGCGTTGTACGTCAGCGTGCGCAACCCGCAGCAGGATCGGCGGTTCCTGTGCACGATGGAAAGTGATCACCTGGCGACCGCTGTGTCCCAGCCGGGCTCGATCCGGATGCGTGGCTTTGTCAGCGACCACCAGTTGCGCGTGGTCGAGGAACTGTGCGCGGGCAAGCGGCTCTGGCTGATACTCCTGCTTCGGGTGCTCCAAGTCGAAGGCAAGCCGGCACGGTTCGCGCAGCCGTATACGGAACTGGCCTTCGACATCGGTGCTGGCGAGTGGGCTGATCACTTGGAGCAGGTCGACGCGGGGACGTACATCGAGCTTCTGGTGCCGCTGACCGGCGGCGCCGACTACGCCGGGACCGCGCCTTGCGTAACTCGCGCTCGTACCGCACCGGGCCCTCCGTGCGGTACCGCTCGACGCCGGCGCGCGGGAAGGACGCCCTCGCTGACTCCGACGATCGCCAGCCGCTGGTACTCAAGTCCTTTGAACCGGTGCATGGTGCCGACGTGGATGTCACCGTCGCCCACCGGGCCTTCCTCGGTCAGCTCGGCGCAGGTCATGCCCGCCTTGGTGGTCAAGTAGTCCATCGCCCGCGGCAGCTTGACGCCAACGAAGCCGGTGCTGGCGCGTTCTGGGCGATCGACGACGTCGACGCCACCTACAGATTGCGCTCGATCCGGAGCCAGTCGCGTACGGCACCGAGCTACGGAGATCTCCGTCTGTCAGACAAACGGTCGAGTTCGGGCCCAACCACCCCAGCTATCGTCCCATAGACCTGCTTTCGGTTGACGCGATAGATACCGTAGGCAAGACAGCGCTCCAAGCCCGTTGATAGGTCAGGGCATTTTTCGCGCACGCCGGTGGTGTGTAGTGGCTCGATGGGTGCTCGGGAGTCGTTGGACCGGATCGGCGTCGGTGGGACGCGGTGCGATGCCAGCGACAGACCAGTAGATCAGGACCAGCTTTCAGCTGGCTGACCCAGTTCGACGGCAAACCACGCGCTCGCCAACGGTGACTAGTGGGTTACTGTGCGCTGCATCGCAGGTGGCATCGTGAAGGTTTCGGCGAGGCCACTCCCTTGTTGCGCCCGCGAGTTCTGGTAAGACTTCACCCTGTGACGACAGAACCGGCCTGGACCACTGCTGCTGAGGACCGCAAGAAGGAGCGGGAGCGAGCTGAACTTCACCGGGTGATCTGGAAGATCGCCAACGACCTGCGTGGAAGCGTGGATGGCTGGGACTTCAAGGCGTATGTGCTGGGGATGTTATTTTACCGATTCGTCTCCGAGAACCTAACAGCGTACCTCAACGAGGCCGAGCGCAGCGCAGGCAACGAGGACTTCGATTACCGCTATCTGTCCAACGCCGACGCCGAGCTCGGGCGCGAGGAGACGGTCAAGGAGAAGGGCTTCTTCATCCTGCCCAGGACCTCTTCGCGAACGTGCGTGAGCGGGCCAGCAAGGATGAGAACCTCAACGAGACTCTGACGCGCGTGTTCATGAACATCGAAGCCAGCGCGGTCGGCACTGCTTCCGAGGGCGACATCAAGGGCCTTTTCGCCGACCTCGACGTCAACAGCGGCAAGCTGGGCCCCACCGTAGCGAAGCGCAACGAGAGGTTGGTCAAGCTCCTCGACGCGATCGGATCGCTGAACTTCGGCAACGGCGAGTTCAACGAGAACACCATCGACCTGTTCGGTGATGCGTACGAGTACCTGATGCAGATGTACGCATCCTCGGCCGGCAAGTCTGGCGGGGAATACTACACACCGCAGGAGGTCTCCGAACTGCTCGCCAGGATCACGGTGGTCGGCAAGACCGAGGTGAACAAGGTCTACGACCCCGCCTGCGGCTCGGGTTCGCTGCTGCTGAAGTTCAAGAAGGTGCTGCCCAATGGGGTCCGGCAGGGCTACTTTGGTCAGGAGATCAACCTGACCACGTACAATCTGTGCCGGATCAACATGTTCCTGCACGACATCCCGTACGAGAAGTTCGACATCGCCCACGGCGACACGCTGATCGACCCGTACCACTGGGACGACGAGCCGTTCGAGGCGATCGTCTCCAACCCGCCCTACTCCACGCGCTGGGAAGGTGACTCGAACCCGCTACTGATCAACGACGAGCGGTACGCCCCCGCCGGTGTGCTGGCGCCGAAATCGAAAGCTGACCTGGCGTTCACGATGCACATGCTGTCGTGGTTGGCGGTCAACGGCACGGCCGCGATCGTCGAGTTTCCCGGTGTGCTCTACCGCGGCGGCGCGGAGCAGAAAATCCGCAAATACCTCATCGACAACAACTACGTCGACACGGTCATCCAGCTCCCACCGGACCTTTTCTTCGGGGTGACGGTCGCGACCTGCATCATCGTGCTGAAAAAGTCGAAGATCGACAATCGGGTGCTCTTCATCGACGCCTCGGCAGAGTTCACGCGTCAGGGCAATAAGAACAAGCTCGCCGCCGGCCACCAAGCCAAGATCCTGGAGGCCTTCACCCGCCGGGAGGCCGTCGACCACTTCGCGGCCCTGGTCGACTACGAAACCGTCCGCGAAAACAACTACAACATCGCGGTCAGCTCCTACGTTGCGGCTGAGGACGTCCGCGAAGCGGTCGATATCAAGGCGCTGAACGCCGAAATTGCCCGGATAGTCGCCCGCCAAGCTGAGCTGCGCACCCAAATCGACGCCATTGTCGGCGACCTGGAATCCGACGATGCGACTATCTGAACTGTTGTCCAAAGCCCCTGCCAACGAAGAGGCGCAGGTCGAACGCTTCCTCAATGCCCGGCTGGCCTGGGGCAAACACAAGACGATAGAGGTCGGCAAGGTCGCTATCAACTTCAAGTGCAAGACTTGCGACGACGTTCGGACGTTCATGTCGGGCGACAAGCTGTCTTGCCTCGGCGTTGGTGATCGTGTGGTGAGCATCGACGCGTGCCTCAAATGCCCAGTCTGCGAAGCGGCCATAGAAGCCTGGTTCCTCGTAGTGTCCAGGGATGAACTGGACGGACCGGCACCGACCGTGCGGTTGGAGCGCTATGTAGACAACCGGCGCGGCATGGCGAGTCGGGTCGGAGTCGGCGCCGGTGACTTCGATGATCTGCTGGAGCGTGCGCAGCTCGCCTACGAGGTACAGCTCGGCGCGGGATCCATGGTCTACCTCCGTAAGATCTTCGAGGCGATCACCAATCAGGTCGCCGATATCGCAGGCATACCCACCACCGGCAACAACGGCGGTCGTAAGCCGTTCCGCAACCTCCTGCAAGAGGTCGATGAGCAGCACCACATCATTCCGTTAGCATTCTCCAGCGACGGATATAAATTGTTCAGAGAGCTGAGCGAAATCGTCCACGGAGATTCAAGTGACGAAGTGGCCCTGCAGAAGTATCACCCCTGCCGAAGATTGGTCATCGGAATCATCCAGAATGTCGCCAGCGATCAGGAGATGAAGCGGGCGATCGACGCACTCGGATGGAATATTGACAGGGTGAACGTGTCTCCGAGTGGGGTGATGGCGCCATGAGCGAGATCGATCGGCTGCTCGCCGAGCACTGCCCGGATGGTGTTGAGGTCATGATGCTCGGCGATATCGGAACCTTTGTCCGCGGACGTCGCTTTACCAAAGCTGACATGGTCGATGAAGGAATCCCCTGTATCCACTACGGGGAGATCTACACACAATATGGCGTGTTCGCGCGCACCACCATCTCGTATGTGAGGGAGGGTCTGCGCAATCAGCTGCGCTACGCCCAGCCGGGGGACGTGATCGTCGCTGGCGTCGGGGAGACGGTTGAGGATGTCGGCAAGGCCGTGGCTTGGCTCGGCGAAGGAGAGATCGCGATCCACGATGACTCGTTTCTGTTCCGGAGCGAGCTCAATCCGACCTACGTCGCCTACTACTTCCAGACCAGCGCCTTCCACGCCGAGAAGGAGCAGCATGTCGCCCGTGCCAAGGTGAAGAGGCTCTCTAGTAGCGGTCTGAGTAGGGTCACCATCCCGGTTCCTCCACCTGAGGTTCAGAGCGAAATCGTACGGATCCTCGACAAGATGACTGATCTGCAAGCTGATCTGCAAGCTGAGCTGCAAGCCCGCTTCCGCCAGTACGAGCACTACCGCCACCAACTCCTCACATTTACTGGAACAGAGGGAGTCAGGTGGGCGACGTTGAACGAGGTGTGCACGTCGGCGTTCAGTGGTGGGACCCCTCTTGCCACGAACCGAGACTTCTACGACGGCGACATCCCCTGGCTTCGAACCCAGGAGGTCAACTACGCCGATATCTACGACACTGCGGTGAAGATTACGCGTGAAGGTTTGGAGAACTCGTCGGCCAAGTGGGTTCGTCCGAACAGCGTGATTGTCGCGATCTCTGGTGCCGGGGTTACGAGAGGACGCGCCGCCGTGAACAGAATCCCGCTTACAACCAACCAGCACTGCTGCAACCTGGAGATCGACGAGAGTCTAGCAAACCATCGGTACGTCTACTACTGGTTACTGGAGCACTATGAGGACCTTCGGTCTCGCGGCAACGGCAACCGGTCGGACTTGAACGTCGGAATCATCAAGGGCTATCCGATCGCACTCCCATCCCTTGAAGAGCAGGAACGGATTGTCCGGCTCTTGGACAAGTTCGACGCTTTAGTTGGCAACCTATCAGTTGGCCTGCCAGCGGAGATCGGCGCTCGACGGAAGCAGTATGAGTACTACCGGGACAAATTGCTGACGTTCGAGGAGCGGGTGGCGTGAGCCAGGGCGGCGGTGTGGAGGCACCGAATTCGGCCCTGCGGTACGAGCCGATCGCGGTGAGCGACGAAGCGACGGTGGTCGCGACGTACGAACCGGACGGCGGCAGCGATCAGGGTTACCAGTCCGAGGCTCAGCTTGAGGCTGAGTTCATTGAGCTGTTGGGACAACAGGCGTACGAGCGACTTCACATCACGTCGGCGGCTGACCTGGAGGTAAACCTCCGTCGTCAGCTGGAGCTGTTGAACAATGTGGTCTTCAGTGACGACGAGTGGAAATGGTTCTTCGCCAAAAAGATTGCCTCGAAGAATGAGGGCATCGTCGAGAAGACGGCGCGCATTCAGGAGGATCCGATCCAGGTCCTCGCGCGTGACGACGGCACGAGCAAGAACATCAAGCTGATCGACAAGTCGAACATCCATGCCAATCGACTCCAGGTGATCAACCAGTACGAGACGGTCGGTGAGGGTGCCGGGACGGCTCGCAAGCACCGCTATGACGTGACGATCCTGGTCAACGGGCTGCCGCTGGTGCATATGGAGCTGAAGCGGCGCGGGGTGCCCTTGAAGGAGGCGTTCAACCAGATCACCCGCTACCAGCGGGAGTCGTTCTGGGCCGATGCCGGGCTGTTCGAGTACATCCAGCTCTTCGTGATCTCCAACGGCACGCACACCAAGTACTACGCGAACACGACTCGTGCCCGGAAGGTGGCTGAGTCCGAGGGTGGCAAGCGTAAGCGGAAGCAGACATCGAATTCGTTCGAGTTCACCTCGTGGTGGACCGACGCAGAAAATCGGCGCATCGGCGACCTCACTGCGTTCACGCGGACATTCTTCTCCAAGCACACGCTGCTTAACGTGTTGACGAAGTACTCTGTCTTCGACGTCTCTCGTACCTTGCTGGTGATGCGGCCTTACCAGATCGTGGCGGCTGAGCGGATCCTGCGGCGAGTGGTGTCCTCGGCGAAGGCGACCGGGCCGAAGGCGGGCGGCTACATCTGGCATACCACCGGGTCGGGAAAGACGCTGACATCCTTTAAGACCGCGCAGCTCGCGTCTAAGATCGACGGTGTCGACAAGGTTCTCTTCGTAGTGGACCGCAAGGACCTCGACTACCAGACGATGCTGGAGTACAACCGCTTCGAGAAAGACTCGGTCAACGGGTCACGCTCGACCGCCGAGCTCAAGCGGCAACTCCAAGACCAGAACGCCTCAATCATCGTCACCACGATCCAGAAGCTGTCGCGGTTCATCGAGCAGAACAAAGGCCACGAGATCACCAACGGTCACGTGGTGTTGATCTTCGACGAGTGCCACCGGAGCCAGTTCGGGGACATGGGGACTGCGGTGCGCAAGGCGTTCCGCCGCTCCCACCTCTTCGGGTTCACCGGCACCCCAATCTTCCCGCTGAACGCCGGCGGGGCGACAAAGGACACTACCGAGAAGATCTTCGGCGGCCGACTACACAGCTACACGATCCTGGACGCGATCAACGACGGAAATGTGTTGCCCTTCCGCGTCTCCTTCCAAAATACCGTGCGGGCAGCGGACGACGTCGAAGACAAGAAGGTTGCCGGGATCGACACCGAAGAAGTGCTGCGCAATCCCGAGCGAATTCGAAAGATCGTGGCGTATGTCCTCGACCACTTCGATACCAAGACCATGCGCACCCAAGGGTACAGCCTGGGTGAGAAGCGGGTACGTGGCTTTAACTCAATGCTTGCGACCGCGTCAATCCCTGCGTTGAAGATCTATTATGACGAGTTCGCCCTTCAGCAGACCGAGCGTGCGGCTGCGGACCCGTCCTACCAGCCGCTGAAGATCGCCACGATCTTCAGCTACGCGGTCAACGAAGACGAGCAGATCGGCGGCATTATCGAAGACGAGGCGATGGACGCGGACCAGCTCGAGGCCTCCTCCCGCGACTTCCTCGAACGCGCGATTAGCGACTACAACGCCGCCTTTGGGACGACGTACGACACCTCAGCGGCGAAGTTTGAGAACTACTACAAGGACCTCGCGCGTCGAGTGAAGGATCGTGAGGTCGACCTGGTCATCGTGGTCAATATGTTCCTGACCGGGTTCGACGCAACCACCCTGAATACGCTGTGGGTGGACAAGAACCTCAAGTCCCACGGTCTCATCCAAGCATTCTCCCGCACCAACCGGATCCTCAACTCGGTCAAGGCCTACGGCAACATCGTATGCTTCCGCAATCTGGAGAAGGCCGTCGACGATGCCCTTGTGCTCTTCGGCAACTCCGAGGCCAACGGAGTGGTGCTGCTCAAGCCGTACACCCACTACCACGCCGCGTACGTCAGCCTGGTCGAGCAACTCCTAGAGCAATGCCCACCCGGGACCGAGCCATTCGGGGAGGCTCAGGAGAAGGCGTTCGTCGTGCTCTTCGGCCGGATCCTCAGACTGCGCAACATCCTGACCTCCTTCGACGAGTTCGCTCACGACGAATCGCTGCCACCGAGGCAACTGCAGAACTACACGAGCGTCTACAATGCACTGTGGGAATGGCACCGCAAGCGGGACACCGGCGAGAAGGAGTCGATCCTCGACGATGTCGTCTTCGAGATCGAGCTCATCAAGCAGGTCGAGGTCAACTTCGACTACATCCTGATGCTGATACAGAGGTGGCGCGACGAGGGCCAGGCCAATATGGGCGAGGACGGCAGGATGCCGCTGCGTGCCATCGAGGACGCCATTGATGCCAGTCCATCGCTGCGAAACAAGAAGGACCTGATCATGGACTTTGTCGACTCCATGTCGGTCACCGGCGAGGTCAACGACGACTGGCGCGTCTTCGTCACCCAACGACGAGAAGCTGAACTCGCCGAGATCGTCGACGCCGAGCGCCTTCGGCCCGAGCAGACGAAGTCGTTTATTGAAGCGGCCTTCCGCGACGGCGCGATCGCAACCAACGGAACAGCGATCACCCAGGTCCTGCCGCCGGTCTCGCGCTTCGCGAAGGACAACAACCTCGGCGCTAAAAAGGAGCGCGTCATCGCGAAGCTGACCGAATACTTCGAGCGCTTCTCCAAGTTGGCCTGAAAAGCACCGCCTACCTGGCCCACCAGGGTCTCGGCATAGTCGCGGGATGTCCGGCTTGACGGGGTTGGTGTAGACGCGCCTTTGCTGGTGTAGCAGGGCGGGTATGACCGGTTCGGAAGATCATCGCGGTTCTCGAAGCCTTGTTGATCTGTCCGAAGTGGAGTAATGCCCGCGCTGCCATCATCGCTGATCTCGTCCTTGTCGTTGGCCCCGGCTGGCCCGGTGCCTGAAACCGCCGCTGGGCTTCCCGCGGCACTGGCGGACCTGCCGGATCCTCGCGCCCGCCGCGGTATCCGGCATCGGTTGACGGTCGTGGTGACCGCGGCGGTCTGCGCAGTGTTGGCCGGCTACCGCTCATACGCGGCGATCGCCGAGTGGGTCAACGATGCGCCAGCACCGACCGCAGTTGCGCTGGGCATCGACCCTGACCGGCGGCCGTCCGAAGCGATGATCCGCAGGCTACTGCAGGCCCTGGACCCAGACCTGCTCACCGCGGCGATCGGCGGCTGGCTCGCCACTCGGGCCGCCGCAGCGCAACCTACGGCGAAGCGCGCGATCGCGGTCGACGGCAAGACCCTGCGCGGCTCACGCACCACCGACACAGCGGCCCGGCATGTGATGGCGGCCTGTGACCAAGGAACCGGCATCGTGCTGGCAAGCACCGACGTCAACGGCAAGACCAACGAAATCACCCGCTTCCAGCCGCTACTCGACCAGCTCGACGATCTACGCGACACCGTCGTCACCGTCACGCGCTGCACTGCCAGCGCGAGCACGTCGCCTACCTCACCGAACGCGGCGCGCACTGGATCCTGACCGTCAAGGGCAACCAGCCCAGCCTGCACGCCCAGCTTGCTGCCCTGCCCTGGCGCGCCGTCCCGGACGCCGTCCGCGACACCGACCGCGGCCACGGCCGCCGTGAGATCCGCACCCTCAAAACCCTGACCATCTCCACCGGCATCGGCTTCCCGCACGCCGCCCAAGCACTACAGATCCGCCGCCGGCGGCGCCGCCTCGACCAGCCGCGACGCTTCGCCACCGAAACGGTCTACGCCATCACCAGCCTGTACGTGCACCAGGCCAAACCCGCCCAACTCGCCGCCTGGATCCGCGGCCACTGGAGCATCGAGAACAAAATCCACTGGGTGCGGGACGTCACCTACGACGAAGACCGATCCCAAATCCGCATCGGCACCGGACCGCAAGTCATGGCAGCCCTACGCAACGCCGCCATCGGCGCGCTCCGCGCCGCCGGCATCACCAACATCGCCGCAGCAACCCGCCACCACGCCCGCGACAGCAACCGCCCACTACAGCTGCTCGGCATCATCTGACGCCTCTTGCCGCAGCCTGGGGGCTTCCCGGTCAAGTGTCGGCGTGCTCAGTGTGGGGGACCGGGGAAGACGGACGGCGCCGCCGCGGGCGCAGCCGGCTACTGACCCAGTGCACGGCGCCAATGGTCATGAGGAGGACGGCCGGCCAGGTCAGATGCACCCAGCCGCCGCCGAGCAGCAACGCGGCACCGAGCAGGGCCTGGCCGCCACCCTCCACTAGCACCAGCCGGCCGTCCATGCCAGTGAAATCACGGGCCGCTGTACCGCGGCGAAGCAGCAGCGTCGCGCCGCGCCACAGGCCGAGCCCTCCGAACACCAGGAACATCCAGCCCGCCACTATCGTCAACCAGCTGGGCATCCCCGACTCCCACATCGTCTTTGTCGCTGTATTGATCGACTGTAGGTCAGAGAAGTCGAAGCGAGAACCCGAAGGCGGCGGCCGCCGTGACGGAGCCCAGCCGGGCACACTCCCGCCGGCTCAGCCGCGTCGCAGCACCGGAGCCCACATCTGCGCAAACCAAACCAACCTGACCGGCGTCACGACTTTGCCGGGGCCCTGCCTGGCCCACCAGCGAGCGTGGCGTCGGCCGGGGCGAAGAGGTTTGCGGCGATCGCGCGGTGGATGGCGGGTAGCAGGAGGTCTTCGCGGAGGTAGATGGCGCCGGGGTGGTCGGGCGTAGTGGGTTGGCCGCGGGTGTTGCGCGGTCCGTGGCAGCCGTAGTAGATGCGGTCCTCGCGTCGGGTGCCGCTCATGCGGCGTCCGCATTGCTGGTGGCGCGCCCTCCCCAACGACCGCAACGTCGCAGCGGAGACGCGGTGCACATTGTCGAGCACGACGGTGACGCTCAGCCCTTCGTCGCAGAACAGGGCAGAGAGCAGCGTGAGTAATTCCAGACCGCTTGCCGCCGGCAGCGTCGCGCGCCGGACGTCAACCCGACTAGGAATCGAGCGACCAGCTCGCGGGCCAGGGACGACGTCAACGCCGGGCCGGTTAGTTCCCCGACGTCGAAGTACGCGGCGCGGTTGGGGAAGGGTGAAGCATCGCCGCGTAAGAGGCCCAGGCGGTCTTACTCGCCCCCGACACCCCCACCACCAGCCGCACTTTGTCCGGCGCTTGCAGGTCTAGCTCGATGTTCTGCCGTCGATAGTCCACGGGGGTTGCGGAAAGTCCTGGAGCTGCACGACGACTTGCTCAAGAAACTCACGCACCTGGGCCTGCGTTACCGCGTGGCCGCCGTCCCAGAGGGCTAGGTACTGGGCGAGCTCGGCGAGCTTGAGCGCTAGGGTCTCCGGTCTCAGGCTCGGGAAGGGAATCGACCCCCGCCTGCGCGACACACGCCCGTATCGCAGCGGCAAGGTTGGGTCATGGCGCTGGCAGTTGTAACCCGGCGTGCGTGTCGGGACCGCCGGGCCACAGGACGGCGACATCCGCCGGCCACATCGGCTGCGCCAGCCGGGCCTGCAATTCGGGCCCAGGTTGGATGTTGCTGACGACAACGAACCAGGCTGCACCCGGTCGCCGACCCTCGGCGTGCTCCTGGCGTAGGGCAGCAAAGCGCGGTAGCACCCCGTTCAGGTCGCTGAACCAAAGTGGACGCTCGCGCGTCTTTACCTGCACATACACCCGGGACGCGGCACGGATAAGCTCAACATCCTCATCGTGCTCCACTACGAGTGTGTCGGTGCCGGTCAACTCCATCGCTAACATGCACGCCACTGCGTACAGGTGCTGGTAGCTGAAGCCACGGTGGGTCGCCCTCGATCCGCGTCAACTGTGCGGAGTGCCGGACCAATTCCTGTGGCCTTTGGCGGGTGCTCCATGGCAACCAGCCTGGCTAGTCAGTTGCCGAGGGAGTAGGAGCCTCTGCCGATCGGGGGCGCGCGGGCGCGATCTTCACCGCTGGCAGGCATCGCCACTTCGGACCTGCACCGGCCCAGGGGTGATCGGTTTCCGTAGGGTAGGCGGTCGTCGAGTCGCCGGCGGGCGAGGTGGGGGCTTTCGGCCACGAGACCACCTCCGATGATCTGTCGAACCAGGTTTGTGTCGGCAAGGCTGAGTTGGGCGACGTGGACGTCGATCTTGGTGGATGGCGGCGTGGTACGGGCCGTACGTCATCACTTCGAAATTTCGGCGGCTGGGTTGGCCTGCGGCGGCGGTCGGTTGCCGCTGGTGCTGCCAGAAGGGCTTACCTTGTAGTGACACGGATGGCGCGTCGAGCGCGGACCATCTGGATGATCTCGCCGTTGGTCTGGCAGTGGCAGGCGCGCCGTGCCCGGCGGCCGTCCGTCATGGCGGAGCCAGGTCCGAAGAGGGTGTCGTACTCCAGCTGCCGGATCGCGAAACGGCGATTACGACACCGCGTGATCGTCGGCGTATTTCGTATCCGCGAGTTTGACACCACCTTGCCGAGCAGTCGTGAGCGTGACCGGCGATCAGCTCCTCTTCGGTTCGTTGACGACGTCGATACCATCGGTGTCGAACGCGGGACGTATGCACCTCCTGCCCGTCACCTCCGGAGGTGCCCACGGTGGCCGTACCCATCGTCCCGGTTGTGACCGTCATCGCGACCAGCGCTGCCGGAACCGCTGGCCTGCTTGCAGGAGCTGCCGGCGGCATAGATTTTCGACGAGCTCACGCCCGGAAACGTGAACATGAGGCACTTCACGCAGGTCGCTACGCCGAGCATCTCGCCGAAGTCGAACGTGCGAACGCGGCGCTGCATACACTCGGCCATACGCTGCGACGGGCCAAGCATGACGTCCGTGACAGGATCGGCGACTTCCTCGCTCGGGTCAACGTCCCCGCCCGCTCGGACGGCTATCCGATCGTTGACGGCGTCACCTTCACCAACGAGCATGCTCTCGCGGCAGCGAACCGTGACGTCGATGTGAGCCCCTGGGTCTGCGGTGCCGCCAGCGCCGCCGCAGCCGGTACCGCAACACCGATGGTCCTGCGCGCCGCCGCGCAGCAGTGGGGAACGGCCAGCACGGGCGCACCGATCATCGGCCTGCACGGTGCCGCACGTCAGGCGGCAACCGATGCACTCTTCGGAGGCGGTAGCCGGGCCTCCGGCGGCTACGGCCGTGCCGTCGGCGCCAAGATGCTGAAAGCCTCCGCGATCGGCCCGGGACTCTTCGTGGTCGGCATTACGCTGATGACCCAAGGGATCAGGCAGCTCGAGGCTGCCGATGATCTCCGGCAAGTCGTCGAGCTCAAGATCAAGAAACTGAACCGGCGCGACGAAGTCCTACGCGGCGTACAAGGCTGGGCGCAGGAAAAACACGACACCATCACCCGTGCGATCGACGACGCCACAGACGCCCTCGACATCCTGGAATCCGAACCGTACGACGAAAGCGTGCACTTCCCGCGTTTCCAGGAAGCGCTGATGTTGACCACAACGGTGCGGCTCCTCGTCGAGATAGCCATTGCCGAGTCGGACACCATCGTCGGCGATGACACCGATGAGCTCGCCTTCACTTACCGTGACGACAAGGAGACACCGGATGCCTGAACAGAACCGTCTTGGCGCGGCCCGCCGCCCAGCAAAGACCGTCACCGTCACCGCTGCCCCGGCCGAGAAACTCAGCGCAGCCGAAGCAGTCACCGCGCTCACCCAGCTCGTAAACGCGGTCGCCGACGTCATCAAAGTCCGCCAAATCGAACGAACGAACCGGGAAAGAATCCAAGCCGACCGCGACGAAGAAGGCGCGCGCGTCGAAGCAACGACCACGATCATGCGTGACTTCTTCGACCGGTTCTACAGCGAACGCCGCGACGTGTACTCCCACCTGTTCGACAACCTCGACCACGCACGTGCCGCCGGCGACATCCAAGCGATGCAAACCGCGGTCACCGGCATCGTCGAGTTCTCCCGCACCTCCCCGTTCGCGATGATCGGCGACGGCAGCACGCTGCGAACCATGATGAGCGACGGCACCGTATTCGAGGTATGAGCTCTTGGACCATCGGGCCGAGCGCGCACCGCACTCGACCCCGCACAGGCGGGCTTCGCCGTGGCCTGGCCCTCGACGTCACTCGGTCGTGAAATGGAACCGGCCACGAAGAAACCGCCACTGGCGTGAAACCCGGGCCGCCATCACGCTGACAATCCCTGACCGAAATCCATCTCTCGCCATCTTCTAACCGCCAGAGATAGCGAGAACCTACAACCGCGCGGCGGCGGCAGTGGAGCAGTGGTGCGACCCACCCTGGCGCAACCGTCTCCCGCCGCTCTTGTTATGTTCTCCAGACCAGAATTCCGCGCAACCAACCCCATTCACGCCTGCGCATCTCACTGCGAACTGGCCTCCGGCACGCAATCGCCTCCTCATGACTTTGACGAGAAACGCTAGGCCGATCCTCCCAGGCAATCGTTGTGTATTGACAGAAATAGCGAGAGGGTCTAGCTTACATCTACCGCGTGATCTTTCCTTGCTGGTGTGCGATAACATATGCAGATGCTCCCCATCAAGGTACTTCCCACAGTCTTGCGCTTTATCGATGACATCGACGCCACGGTCGCCGGAAGATTGATGCGAAAGAAGCCGTGGGATGAGGTCTCTCTTACAAGCCTGCTTTGCGATCTCCTAGATGACGAAACTTCTGACGACTATAAGCGGTCATATTCTTTGAAGGAATTTCAGGCAGACCTGGAACTCGCCATGCCGCTCGCTAAGTTTGATTGCAGTCTTAGGACTCACGAATATCCCACAAGCCTTGAGCGTTGGGTAACCCAGTCGGACGTCGGAATGATATTAACCTACATCGATCACTTCCTGCCTTACCGATCTTGGACGATTCCTTGGCTTCTCCAGGCAAAGCGCGTTTACCCAAACAAACGTACGGGCCTCTTTGACGAATCTTCCGCGTTTAAAGCCAAGAATCCAGATCAGCACAATCGGATGGCTGCCTTGAACAAGAGGCTGGGGTACGGGGCGGTCAAGTATCTCCTTTACTGCCCCCGTCCGCAGGTTCTTGATCAACTCACGGCGGTGAAGTTGGCTCATTTGAGGGACGTTGCCTTGAGCGATCAGATCTTCGATTACGCTCCCGGCCTCGCGCTTCATCAGGATATGGCGAGCGGTGGCGATACGCTCGCGGCCGGAGTCTTCGTTGCGAATCTCGAGTCTGTACCCGCGACACTCCGAGCGACCCACGAGAGCATATTCCACAGCACAATACCGCTATCATGGTTCTTGACGTTCCAATTCGCCAACGGAAATCAGTACCGTGAAGGTTGGCGTCCACTGGAACTACTTGGTGTAGACACCCATGCCATTGACGACGACTCTGCTATCGAATTCGCTGGGCGGCTCGCCTCGGGTGATGTTGAGGCTGTAAGGGAGATTGCGGTAATGACTGGACGCCAGGGGGAGGTTGACCCAATCCCGATACTTCCAGCGCACACGCTTCGCATCAGCATGGCGGTTGGAGACCAAGCCGACCCTGAGCGCCGTGTTATTGGTGGGTAGCTAATCTACTCGTGCTTTGTCCCCGCCAACATCGCCAAGAGTGTGTGCATGTATCGGTCGCTGTCATTAGCGCCCTTGGGCATCATCAACGCGGCTTGTCGTTACCTGTGCTGATCTTGAATCTCCTTCTTGAAGGACCAGCGCCTGATAGACGTAGGAACAGTGGCGGCACCTGCCGAACGGAGGTCAACTTTGGCGATCTCAATGTCCTGGTGTGGGGTTATTCCGATGATGGAGATGTGCTCGATTTGAACATTGTATATTCCCTCGCCTCCATCTCTGTCGTTCATTTCCGCCGAAACGGTTCCAGACACGAGACCAATCGGATCGGAGTACTCCCCCACCCCGGTTCGACCAGCTTGAATTCAAACGACGCGGACAGCGACGAGGCATGAGGATTATCGGTCAAGAAACGAAAAACCTTGAAGTCCTCGCAGCCGCCAACTTGGAAGCTTCCGTACTCACCGACAACGTCCCACAGGGCCTGCTTGGTGTAGTCCTGGAAGACGTCGATAGAGTATGTTTCTAGTGCTTCAGGCTTACCAGCCTCGAAGTGGTTAAGGAGATCTTCGACTTTGTGAAAAGCGGTGATGGCGCACTCCGCATCCTCGGCCTCTCGTAACAGATTCGGGGCGAGAGCCTTGGACTTATCGTAGAAGGCTGCATCTTCGGTGACAAAGTAGACTTCGTTGAATGCTGCTGCCCTGACGACCAATCGCCAGAGGAGCGAATCCTTGTATTGTTGGCTGACGCGAGAGTTGGGAGACTCCATCGCGAGGACCATCTTTCCTGCTCTAACGTGGTCCTCGTCGCTTGCTTTGATTTCGACGGCTAGGTCGTCGAGTTCATCGAGTCGGCCCTGAAACGCCTTACGGACGTCATCCGCGCTGACACGTGAAACGTCGATGGCCTCGCCTAGGATTTGGCGAATTTCGCCGAGCCCTTGACTGACCTTCTTGTGCGCAACTTCGTATTTTCGACCAGATGAAGTTGGACTTCGTGTCGAACAATATCTGGCAACAGGAGAGTTAAATTGTTGCGGCGAAGCGCAAACAGCAGGGACGCAGCAAGACCGTGCCGCAGCATCGGCATGCGATCCCATTGATTTGTGTCCAGTATGACGACAGCGTCGGCGTAGATCTCCACGGGAACCATCTAAGCGAAACCTCCGCCTTTCCGCCAGGTAGCTGAGCAACCCGCGTCTGCAAAGGCCGTGGGCCACAAGCGGTACCCGCGCTCGCGACAACCTGCGCCATTGCGGGGTCCTACGGTCGCTGCCAAGATCATGCACTCGCGTGCGATCCCGCGCTCCGGGCGCCCGACTGGTCACGAGTGAGCGGATGTCGGGCGACAGCGCTGGCGGCCACGACGACCTTGCGAGGAGTATCGGGCGCATCGCTGCCCACGCTGCGGCCTCCGTTGAGGCTCAGGCTGTCATCGACGTGTTCGTGGTGTCGACCGTTGCTGGCGTAAGCCGGATCAGTGGTTCCACTCCCGCATTCTCGACGGGGTCGGTGAGTCGATCAAGGCACACCCACCTAGCCACGATCCGCGCGGCAGCCAGCGGGCTGGGGATCGCCGGCACGTTGCCGTCCGTGGGCAGGCGTGCCGGTACGGACCGTGGGTGATCCGTGGGTGATCGATGGTTCTGGCACTGGGCGTCAGGACGCGGCATGACATAGCATTCTGGCATGGCGCTGCGCCGTACAGGGCAGCAAAAGCAGCACCGACCGGTGCTGCTTGGTATCAGGCGAAAGTGCCCAGTTTATTCTCTTAATCCGCTGGTTCATCGCGCTGCCGCCGCCTGCGAACCGCGGTGATGGCCACATCGGGCCCCTGAACAGGGAAAACGCGGTTCTTATCCTGCCATGTATGGTCCAATGGTTGTCACAATAAGAACCACCCTCGGCGTTTGAGCGTGGCCGTGCCCGTCGGAGGCAAAGGCGGCCGCAGCTTTGCCTCCGGCCAACGGGCTACCTTGCGGTTCGTCGCGGCGCGTGGTTCTCGCCGTTGGCAGGAAAGGTTGGTCAGGCAGCAGCGCACTCTACTGCAGGCTGGCGCTGGAGACGGCCCGAGCAGCAGCCCCGCCGACTTGGGTCAAGCCCGTCGCTGATGGGCCCGCAGACGAACGTTGACACGGTCAGCGTCACTCCATACGGGAGCAAGCTCATCGGGGGGCAGTTGACGTAAGACGGTTATCGGGCAAGATGCCATAGTGAGCGACTGTCCACTTGTACCGAGACCGTCGTGCCAGGGTCCGCGCGGGCGGTCTTCCGCTCTACCGGTTGGCTTGGCTCGTCCCCAGGTAATTGTTGGCTGCACACTCGGACGGCATGGCCGTCACGGCCCGATGCGCGCACGCCAGCCAGAGCCGAGACTGGCCGACTCGCCAGGACGGCTGGGAGTCGGCCAAGCGTCGTCGCGAGCTCCTAACGCACCGTAAGAGTCCCTATGTGCTGGCGTACGCCTACCGCTTGTGCTTCAGGAGGTCGGTCGGGCTCGCAGCGTTACGGCGAGCAGCGCACACCTTTCCGCCGGCCGGACTTGAACCTGTACGAACTGCCGGCAAGATCGGCCGTCCCCAGCAGCGCAGGACGAGCTTGCCGACAAGCACCGCAGCGACCTCGCGAGCGTGGCCATCTACATGGCCGCTCGGCTCGGCGTCTTATCACCGAAACCTGTACCGCCGTCCGCCCCGGCCCCGTGGGTGGCGCATCAACCAGAACTGAGCCAGCACCGGCAGGGCGAAGCTCAGCTCTCGCAGAGCCGCGTATGCGCACTCGGGTCCCAGCCACCATCCGGCGGCGGCCAACGCCAGCAGCACCGCGCCAGCGGTCCAAACGAACGCATCTACCGGATGGGGGAGCCTTCGCATGGTCATCCTCCAACTTGGAGCGACCCGCTCGCGCGCAGCCGAACATGGCGGGCGATGTCGATTCACCACTTCAAAGTGTTGGCATCTTGACAGACAGCAGGCTGGCTGGTGGGCCGGTCTTAGGTTGGTCCCGGTGTGGCTGAAAGGGGGCCGCGGATGTCTGGGGCCGAGCAGTTGATAGCCGCGCTGACCCGTCGTATCCGTGCGTTTGAGCTGGGTGAGCGGGGCGCGGTTCTCGATCGGATGGCATTAGTCGAGGTCGACGCCTTGTTCGAGCACGTTACGGATGCTGAAGACGGTGTTCCGTTCGACGCGGTGCGCGTGGTGGCGTGGCTCTACTGGTATCGCTATCAGGCGCAGCCTGACGAGAACAGCGACTTGGAGGCGGCTCTCAGGCTATTTTCTCCTATGGCTGATGTGGACCCTCGGACGGTGCCCGTGGTGGTGCGGCAGTACCTGGCCAGTGTTGCTGATCGTAGCTCGGACCTGGAGCAACGGGCTCGGACGGCCGTTGACCAGCTGCAGCGGGCCATGAACAGTGACGACATCGAGGCATTGAATCAGTCCATCGCGCTGTTGGCTGACACCGTAACCGTCTCACCGGCCGATTCGGACGGCCGCGCCGCGTTGCTGTCGATGCTGGGTGTCGCGTTGCGAGTTCGGTTCGAACGCACTGGGGCCGAGGCGGACATTGACAGGGCGGTGCGGGTCGGCCGGGAGGCGGCTGCAGCCACAAGCAGCGGTCACACTGACCGACGGGGCTACCCGTCGAACCTTGGCGGCACACTGCAGACTCGGTTCGGACACAGTGCGGACCTTGCGGACCTCGACGAGGCGACACGGGTCAGCCAGGAGGCAACTGCCACCATCCCTGACGAGCACCCCGACCGCGCTGCCATGTTGACCAACCTCGGCCTCGCATTGAGGACCCGGTTTGCGCGAATCGGGGACGTCGTGGATCTCGACGAGGCGATACGGGTCGGGCAGCGGGCGATGGCTGCGATGCCCGATGACCAGCCCGACCGCCCGGCGATGCTGTTGAACCTAGGCGGCTCCCTGGATATGCGGTTCGAATGCACCGGTGCCATCGTCGACCTTGATGAGGCGATCAGGCTTTGCCGCGAGGCTGTGGCCGCCATGCCGGGCATCCACCCGGACCGCGGTACGCACCTGTCAAGCTTGGGCACCGCGCTGCAGAGGCGATTCGCTCGTACCGGAGCCGACGCGGACCTCGACGAGGCGATACGGGTCGGCCGGCAGGCAGTCGCTGCGACCTCTGCCGGCCGTCCGCGTCGCGCCGCGCATCTGTCCAACCTCGCAATCGCGCTGCGGAGCCGGTTCACGCGGACCGGCGCCGACGCCGATCTCGATGAGGCGATACGGGTCGGCCGCGAGGCGTTAGCCGTCACGCCCGACGACCACCCGCCCGGCGAACCACCTGCTCCGCTGCGTCCGCCGCCCGAGCCCGCTCCGATGGACCTCGACGTCCGCCTCCCGGCTTACGTACTGCGATGTCGTGCTCGCACAACCAGCGCAGGACAGTGCCGACTGCCACGCTGTACTCAACGGCGATCGTCTTCGCTGATAGCTTCTCAAGCTCGTACAAGCGCTTGAGAGTCGGCTTATTGGGAATAGGGTGCACCGTGTAGGCACTCTACGCGATACCTCTGACGATGCCAGGATCGTTCAGAGCGGATCATGATCTACATGCTTCGCCCGTTATACGGGTGCGCCGGGGAGCCGGACGCCCCTACCTCGACGCGGTTCGACCGGGATCGCGTCCTACGTGGCCATCCGGCCCGATCGACTTTGCCGTACGACGCCAGCCGGCGCATTCCCCTGAGGACGAAGGCGGCCCCTTTGGGTATTGGGCAGAGGGTTACGTCGAAATAGTTAGCCCGAGGAGAGGACGCCTCGGTGTAGCACAGTTGGGTGGTCCCAGTGCAGGGTGGCCGTGCACGGTGCGGTGTCGGTGCGGTGCACCGACACCACGATGGTTTTCGCCTGGCGTGGGGCCGCGCCAGGCGGGTCGAGTCGGCTTGCGGCGGCGCGGACCTCTCCCGATCGCATCAGCCGGCCATCAATGGTCATTTGCCACTCGAAGACGGCGTCGGCGCAGCCATCCGGCCGGACGAGGCTGAACTCGCCATCCACGTCGCGAAACTGCAGTACCCGCTGCCTGCTCGGGGAGGTGAAGGTGGTGCTGGCTCGGCCGCCAGGGCCGACCTGCCACCGGTAGCCGGCGATGTAGATGATGCAGTCTCCAGCGCCTTGGCCAATTAGACCGCCGCCGGTGGGGCCACAGGCCTGGATGACTTTGGGGCGGTCTCCCGAGTGGTAGACGGGAGTATTCCGTGCCGCGAACGCCATGAACAGCACGAACAACGCCGCTACCGTCACCACGCAGAGGCGCACCCGGTGCCGGTGCCACTCTGATTGGTGCGCATCCGCCTTCTTCTGGCGTTCTGTCCCTAGGGCGCGCGCGACGGACAGCTGACTTGCCCCGCCGGCCAGAGACTCCTGCAGGAGTAGGTGCCGGAACTGGTAGCGCGCACCCGACTGGCGCAGCACTCCCCTGCGGTGAGCGTCGTCGAGGAAGCTAGCCATGTGGAACGGCAACCGGCCGGTAACGCGCAGCCAGACCCGGGCAACAAGGAACGAGCCCCAGGCGTGGTCGAGTGTGGTGGCCAGGGCGTAGGCCACCCCGAATACACCGACGACGAGTCCTGCGTACACGAATCCTAGGCCCAGCAAAGCCGCCAGCAGCAGGCCGAGCGCGACGCCGAAGGCGCTGCCGTCCCGTAGGCCTCGGCGTATTGCGCGTTTTCGCTCTGCAGACAGGGCCGACTGGGGGGTCGTCTCCTCCGTCGCGTGGATGCCCTGCGGCGGCCCGCCCGTCATAGCCATCATCACAGCAGCGACGAGACCCGAGCCGGCGGCTATGCTCAGCCCGGCAGCGGGTCCGGCAACGGACACGAACAGCAGCGCCGTCACCAGGACCACCAGGAAAACCGGCGAAGCAATCAAAACGTTACGGATGGGTCGGGCCAGCTCCCACCAACCCACGTCCTGCACGCCGTGCTCCTGCATGTGCCGGGCGAGGAACGTCAACCACCGCTGGGACTGCTCTGGGCGGTAGTCAACGCCAGTGGCCCGCAGCCGGTCAGGCGTGACGCGTTGCGCCCGGGCCGCGTAGACCGCAGGGACGAAGGACGCCACCAGCCGAGCCTCCACAGCGCGGCGTTCGGCGGTCTGCGCATCGTCAAGCAGGTCGTCATCCAGGTGCCCGGGGTCGTCCGGGATGTGCTGCACCCCGTCCGCTGTGGCGTCATCAGAGGTGAGCGACTGGGTGCGTACGTCCGTAGTGTCTGTGGTGGCCACCTGCCTTTCCAGCGGCATAAGCAGATCGGTGGGATCTGCCGTAGACGGGACCTGGTAGGTGCTGCGGGCCAGTGCCACCATCAGCGGGGTGGACAGCGCCTGCGCCAGTGGCCCATCCGGATGTGCCCGCAGGTGGGCGAACACCGGCTCCCACCGAGGGTCCGGCGTAGGCTGGGATAGGTAGGTGATGGCGTCCTCGACATCTACCGGCTCCAACTCAACCACTGCCGCTAGGGACAGCACGCGGCTGCGGCGTACGGCTTGCTCGTACTCGCCGGTGCGGCAGGTAACAACCAGCGGCCGTTCAGCCGAAGCGAACTGGTCGAGGTAGTCCATTGCCCGAGCGATGGCATCAGCTGGCAGCTCGTCGAGGCCATCGAGAATCGGCAGGATCCTGCGGTGTTCCACCAGACGTTGTGCTAGGGCCGGCGGGTCGCCGTAGGGGGCCAGCACGTCACTGTAGACCTCGGCCAGCTGGCGGGATACGAAGTCGTCCACCCGCTCAGTGGTGTTCCATGCGTTGATTGGCAGAAGCACCGGCAACGGCTCATCGGCGGCGGGACGGCGGATCAGGCTGAGGGTAAGCAACACCGCGAACACGGTCTTGCCTGCACCGGGCGCGCCGAGGACCATCAGCTGTCGGTGTGGCAGTCTTCGGAAAGCCTCCACGATCTCCTGATTCAGCGCATCGGTCTTCCCGCGCAGCGGCAACTGACGCCATGTACCCCCAAGCGGGTCATTGAGCACCACCTGGCGGCTGGCGGCCTGCTGCCCTGTCGACGACCAGCGAATTCGCACCGGCGTGGGCCGGGTAACCCCCGCCGCGCCGCCTCCTCGGCCCAATCTCCCTCAATCCGGACCGCGAGATCCGCGACCGCCTGCTCGACCTGGTCATCGCTGGCAACGGCCCACTGCGAACTCCGAGTGGCCTTTTCTAGGGTCACCCCGACGGCAACGACAGCGACGGGCAGCGCTAAGACATTCGACCAGCTCGCCCAGCGCTGAAACTCCTCGGAGTTACCGAAGATATCGGCGGCGAGCGCATTCACCAGTACCCAGCCGCAGACCCCGTACGCGATCAGGACCCGCCCGTTCCGCCGTACCCAGCCTCGCCACCGTTTCCTCACGACATTCATCATGGCTGACACGACCACAGCGCTACAAACGCCACCTACCATTGAAATCCCTGCGTCAGCCGGGGTGCCGCCGACCCGCGGAAACTCGGTGCCGCCAAGGTCAGAACCGTCACGTTCTGCTGGAGCGCAACCGGTCGAGCCGGGTTCCCACTCGCGGCGTACGGGTCGGTCGTTGATCGTGGCTTCAAACGTGGGTGCGTCGTCAAACAGTTAGAGTCGCCGGCCTTGGACCAACGCCAGGAACGCTAGGCGGCCCGAGCGGCGATGTTGTCTGGCCAGATCAGCAAGATCCGCTGCGCTCCAGCCTGCGGGAAAGCAGCGCGTCGTGCAGCCGGCGGGCATTTCCCCGACGGCGACACGCCGGCACACCATCATCTCAGTGAGCGCGAATGTCATCCCAAACCGCGGGATCGACGAGAACAGCTGGTGAACGCGACATCTTCACCGACTACGTCGTCAAGATCGCTAGTCTGGCGACGACAGCAGCATGACCACCGGCAGCCACCCCAATGCCCGGCATGGCCAGATACGCCGACAACCGTCGATCTACCTGTTCAGGTCCAAGTAGGTGATCACACCCTACTGGCTACGTCCCCATTCGACGTCACACGATCACCACAGGATTTCCCGACCACGCCGCTCCCGGACGCCGCGAAACGCCGCAGTCTGCGGGTGGCGGGTTGTTGACCGCAAGCGCGGTCAACTGCGGAACGCCGTAGGCTTCGAGTTGCCCACGCAGGGCCAGAACGATGACCACGAACGAGGCGACCGTCAGGTAGCTGCCCAAGGGAATCGGCGTGGCGACCCGCGGCTGCCGCAGCCGGTTGGGCGGTGAGGGCGAGGGTGTGTCCGAGCAGGACGACGCCGGCGGCTAGGAGACTCCTGAATAATGCGCGTGGCGGTTCACGAGGCTTGATCGGGTTTGGTCGATAGTTGGTGGGTGCAGGGTAGATCCGATCCGGGCCGTGAGTTGTTGGACACGGCGGCGCTGGTCGGGCATCTGGTGCCGGCGGGCAGTGTGTACGCGTTCCTGGCTGAGCACCGCGGTGTGGTGTTCCCGGACGGGTTGTTCGCGGATCTGTTCCCGTCCGGCAAGGGTCGCCCGTCGGTGCCGGGTGAGGTGATCGCCTCGGTGTTGGTGTTGCAGACGCTGGAGGATCGCTCCGATGGCGAGGCGATGACCGCGTTGCGTTGTGATCTGCGGTGGAAGGTGGCGTGTGGGTTGCCGATCGACCACGCGGGGTTCCACCCGACCACATTGACGGTGTGGCGTAACCGGCTGCGAGCCTCGGACCGCCCGGACCGGATCTTCGAGGCGGTCCGCCACGTGGTCGCCGAAACCGGGGTGCTGTCGGGCAAGACCCGCCGGGCGTTGGACTCGGTGGTGCTCGATGACGCGGTGGCGACGCAGGACACGGTGACTCAGCTGATCGCCGCGGTGCGCCGGGTCCGTCGGCTGGTGCCGGCCGCGGCAGGGGTGATCGCGGATCGCTGTCATGCGCACGACTGGGACGATCCGGGCAAGCCACGAATCGCCTGGGACGACAAGCCCGCCCGAGACGCGCTGGTGTCCGCGTTGGTCAACGACGCGAACCTGATCGTGGCCGAGCTGGCCGGGGCGAAGCTCGACGAGCCGGCCGCCCAAGCGGTGGCCTTGTTGGCGTTGGTGGCCGGCCAGGACGTCGAACCCGCCGACGGCTCCGATGGCACCGACGGCCGGTGGCGGATCGCCCGCCGGGTCGCCGAGGACCGGGTCATCTCCACCGTCGACACGGCCGCCCGGCACGCGCACAAGACCGTGCACCACCGCCAAGACGGCTTCAAAGCCCACCTCGCGATCGAGCCGGACACCGGACTGTTCACCGCCGGCGAGCTCACCATGGCCAGTGGCCAGGACAACCACGAAGCCGTCGTCGGGCTGCACCTGCTGGACAACGACCCCGTCGATCCGGCACCCGACGGGTTCGAAGTGCTAGGCGATTCGGCCTACGGCACCGGCGATGCCCGCGCCGCGCTCGCTGACGCCGGGCACACCGCTGTCATCAAACCCGGCCCGCTCACCCCAGCCGTCGCCGGCGGGTTCACCCTGGACGACTTCACCATCGACGAGCAAGCTGGCACCGCCACCTGCCCCAACGGCGTCACCCGACGCATCACGCCCAGCCGCACCGTCACCTTCGGCGCCGCCTGCCGCGACTGCCCACTACGGCAACGCTGCACCACCTCAAAGACCGGCCGAGGCCTGGCCATACACGAACACGACGCGCTGCTGCGCGCAGCCCGCCAAGATTGGGTCGACCATCCACACCGACGTGACACCTACCGCCGGCACCGGCCCATGGTCGAACGCTCCATCGCCTGGCTGATCGGGCCGAAAGGCCGCTGCCGCAAGCTGCGCTACCGCGGCGTGAACGCCAACGACTGGTGGCTCCACACCCGAATGGCCGCCCTCAACCTCCGCCGCCTCCTCAACCTCGGCCTGCAACGCGACCCAGCAGGCTGGGTCATCACCTGACCACCACCCCCGGGTGCCCTCACCCCACCAACCGGGGAAGGCGAACTCGTTGTCCAGCCACACACCGTGACCCAACCCGCCACATGACGGCCCCTTGAGAAGCCTTCCCCATCCCAATCACAACCAGCCCAACCTCAAGAACCAGGATTGTTCAGGGGGCTCCTAGGGCCGTTGAGGTGTTGGCGCAGTCGGCGCCGTAGATTCCCCGACTCACCAACGTAGATGACATCGTCGCCAGCCAGGACCACGTGTACCCCGCCGGCGGCGGGAGCACCGGTCACATCATCGGCGGTGAACGGCACGGAGGGGGAGAAGTCGGAGAGCGTCGAGTCAGCCACATCGGCAGGCTGCCACGAGTGTCGTGCGGATGGGTCCGTCGCGGTTGTCTGAAACCCGTCTCAGGTTCGCTCGACGAGCTTCATGAGGCGAGCCCGGTGGGCGGAGCCGTCCCGTCGCCTGACCAGCCGCCGTATCTGCGGAGGTGTCAGCCGCCTGGTTAGGGCGGCAGCCGCGAATGCACGTGGGCAGTGGACGATTGCCACTGCCCACGTTGCTTTCGTTGTCGACCGGACGACGGACTCTCGTTGGTAATCGGCCGTGCGATGTGGACGGTATAGACGTTGAGGATGGGCTGGCTAGCTGGCAGGCTTGGTCGTCTTCGTCGATCCGGCGCTGCAGGAGCGGTGATCCTGGTGCGCCTGCGATGGCTCAAATGGCGGGAACGTGGATCAGCGTCGGCGAGGTCGAGCTCGGACGTGGAGTGGTGATGACGAACGCGTGGATGGTGAGAGCCGGTCGTGACGGCGAGCGTGAGGCCGACGCCTTGGAACAGTCGCTCGTCATCGGTGGCTGGCCGGAGATGGGCAACCTCGCGCAGTACACATCCCGTCGGGAGCTGCAGGCTGCGGTCCGGGCGGCCTATCCGAACCGGTCTCGGACCGTGGTGGCGAACTGGACCGGTCAGCTGTGGCGGTTGATCTATGCCATGGAGGCCGGCGACCTGGTCGTAACGCCGCTGAAGAAGGCCTCGCCGGATCACGTGGCGATCGGCCGGGTAACCGGCCACTATCAGTATCGGCGGGACGCACCCCCAGACCGTCGTCACGTGCGACCGGTGACATGGGTACGGCCGGCGTTGCCACGGTCGGCGATCCAGCAAGATCTGCTGTACAGCCTCGGCTCGCTGTTGACGATCTGCCAGCTGCGGCGCAACGGCGCGGTGCGGCGGCTTGCCGCGCTCGCCGAGACAGGCGTCGACCCGGGACCGACCCTCGACGAGGTGTCGACCAACGGATGGGTGACGCCGGACGACTTCGTCGAGCGGGCCGTCGCTGACGACAACGGCGTGGAATTGACGATCCGGGAGCTGCTGTCTAAGTGGGGGGCAGGTCGGCGGACCAGCTCCGTGGTGGAGACGATCCAGCGGGACTTGGCCGAGAACGGGCTTACCACTGTACCGCCGTTCACCGAGGGATGGATCGGCAAGAGCGTCTTGGTCGTCAAGTCTGGCGCGGAAGAGGATGACACCACCGTCGAGACGGCGACCGAGCGGTTGCTGGACGAGCAGACCGACGCGGAGACCGTCACGGAAGAGCCCGATGACGACGAAACGCTGGTGCCGGAGAAGCCGTTCACGCTCCGGTTCGGCACCTTGGTCCGGTCCGACCTTGCCGTCACGTCTGTGCGGCCCACCGACTCGATCGTCCTGGCTCGAACCCTGATGCTGCGGCACAACTACTCCCAGCTGGCGGTGATCGACGACGACGGCACCTTCCATTACGCGGTGAGCTGGGAGTCGATCGCGAAGGCCTACATGTCCCCGACACCCCCGTCGACGGTGGCACACGCCAAGCACACGGCACTGCTGGCCGGCTATGACGACCTGGTGTTACCGCGGATTGACGACATCTCCAACAGCGACTTCATCTTCGTCCGGTCACGAGACGGCAAGACGATCGCGGGGATCATTACCAGTGCGGACCTGACCAACCGATTCGGAGAGATCGCCAAGCCGTTCACCAAGATCGAGGAGTGCGAACGCCGCCTGCACCGACGGGTCAAGGCGCAGATCCCGGCAGCCACGATCGAGCACGCCACCAACAAGAGACACAAGAACGCCGACTCGCTCACCTTCGGCGCCTACGCCCACGTACTGAAGGACGAGCAGGATTTCATGCTGCTTGGCTGGCCTCTGGACCACGAGGAGTTCCTCCAGCAGGTCAAGGATGTCGCCAAGATCCGCAACGATATGATGCACTTCTCACCCGACCCCGTCCCGCACGACGAATGGGACGCCATCGATGGGCTACTAGCCATGCTCCACGCCGTCGACCCACTGCCCTAGCTGCGAGGACCGCGTCTCGTCTTCCGCGGTCGCGATCGGGCTAATGCCGCGCCAATCTGCCGCAGGCACGCGGTTGGTCGCCTTCGGGGCGTGCCACTGGGGAGTGCGCCTGGCGCTACCGCGATCTCCTGGGACGATACCGCCAGCGAGCTCATCAGGGCGAAAGCTAGCGTCGCCCCGTAACCAACCTCGGCAGGCCGCAGGCAGCTGCCGTACTGCCACGTTCGGCCCAGAATCCGAGTCGATGTACAGGAAAGCTGTGCCGCCGGGCGCGAGACGCGCGGCAAGGTCGAAGCAACATCGAAGGTGCGCTCGGCGACACAGTCTACCAGGCATTGCATAGCCTGGATACCGAAACGGGACTCACTACTCATGCGAAAGAGTCGCTCAGAAGTCGTGTACTCCAATATCGCGGCGGCACTCAGTCTATCAACATGCTGGAAGCGGTTGCCGTGCTCCGAAATATCGAGGCGGCCCTGTCGCCATTTACGCTTATGGCCAGAAGGGTGCGGTCGCTCGCGAAGTGGCTGAACGCACCGGCAACCATTGCCGATAGATGCGATGTAATTGACGTCGAATGGGACCTGGCTCGCGCTCGCCTGCAGCGAATCAGAAACTGCGTGGCGCACGGCGGCCCTCGGAGTGAAGCCGGCATACGCAGTGTCAGCGCGTTCAGCAGGCAGCTCGCCGCATGGTCGATATCGGCTTACATTTCTGGAGTAGCGGACAAAGGAATCATCGAGGAGCATGCGGCTCGAAAAAGGGCGAGCGATGACTGGCGCGCTGGGATTCGCAGTTCACCTAATTCGGGCATAGCACTATTTCCGCGAAGTTGACGACCTGCCGGATCCTGCCATGCTTACTTACTCATGCCGCTGGTCATGCGCGGTGGCGGCAGCGCCAACCGCTTGACCGCACGCGCAATTGCGCGCGTGCCGCGAGGCTTGTGCTATATGGCGCGACGGTGATCGGAGTGAGGTGAGGGCGCGGTCGCGTACGGACGTTTTACGCGTTATACGCTGGCTGTGTCACCGAGCGGGAGTGCGGCTGGACGGAGGCCGGCAAGGCGAGCGCGGCACGCACGCCGTGTCCCGAGCGGGAGGCTATTGAGGCGCTGTTCTCGACCCAGCGGATCGAGAACCACCCCGGGACGCCGCTGCTGGCGGTGCCCGGTTGGCCGATTCGGCTCGGGTGATCGTGGTGTTGTGCGAGCGGATGGGTGGAGTCGACAGTTACGCGATCCTGGCGGTGCGGCCGGCTCGGCCCGAAGAGGTCAAGCAGTGGGTGGAGGGGACGCGATGACGGTGCACCGGGATCCGAGGAGGATGAGCCGGGAAGAGCTGGTGGCCTACTTCGACGGCGGCGGGGACATCTCGGAGCCGTTGCGCGATGCGGCCGTCGGTCCGGTGCCGAGCCCGGAGAGCGTACCGATGATCGTGACCGGAGTACGGCTCTCCGCGGCGGCCGTTGCGCGGCTGGACGAGCTGGCGGGCAACGACAAGGCGGGACGCTCAGGTTTGATCCGTCAGGCGATCGACGAGTTCCTGGCCAGGCATACACCCGAGGCTGCCTGAACAGCGACAGTTCCTCGCGTTGGCGCAGGCAGTCTTGCCGCTGCGATCGGCGGGCGCTGCATTGCGAGATCAGGTGCACGCACGGTCCCGCTACCTGTGGGTTGCCTGCTCTTCGCCGGAAGCAAAGACGTACATCTAGGTGGGATGGTCTGTCGATGCCGTTCAGCATCCCGTAGCGTTCGAACCCGCGCTGTGCTGCGAGGCGGTTAATGCGCGGCTCGGGGCTGACCAGCTCGCCGCAGTGCAGCGGCGTTACTTGTCGGGCGTTGCCGGCTCGATAGGGCGACTCGGTGCTGCTCGTCGGGACCGATGACACGCTCCATGTCGAGAAGCCCTTGCTCTATTCCCTGAGGTACGAGGCAGGCAGGCTCACGATACCTGCCCTCGGGTGACTGCCCGCCGCCTGGGCGCAGTGGTGTCGTTGGACATGGTGACGGCCGGCCGCCCTGACCGAACACGACCGCCGAGGGTCGCCAGGTTGGGATAGCCCGGGGCGGGTGGTGGGTAGCGTCTAAATCATCCCATAGGTTCTGGTGCTTCCATCTGACGCGCGCATTAAGTCTCAAGTAGCCGGGACGCTGCGGTAGAGACCGACCATCAAACCTGCCTATACATTTGGCATTCACCTGCGAGGCAAATAGTGTAGTTGATCAATCGCTGAATAGCGCCCAACCTGAGGTAAGCGCCAATTTGCGCTTGGCGGGCCTAAGTGCAGTGCAAAGTGGGAGCAGAAAGGCCTGACGCAGTGATCAACGGATCCCTATATAAACGATGCGTATGCCGCGACGCGGTGACCGGAAGAGCGTTGGGTCGGGCGTGTCCAAGATTGCGTCGTAGCAGCGGTTCCTGGAGTTCCGAGCACGGACTGTGGTACGTGCAGCTCGAGTTGCCCCGCCGCCGGAACGGGGGCCGCCGACAGCTCCGCCGAGGCGGCTTCGGCAGCAGGAGCGAGGCCACCGAGACACTCGACCATGCCCGGGACCTGCTCACACTCGCCGGACACGACCAGGCCCGCCGCGATGATGTCGCCGAGCTGCTGCTCGCCACGATCCGCGCAGGTCAGCCTTTGCCCGACATCGAGGACGTGCGTCGGCGAATCCGCGCCGACCTTTCCCTGACCGGAATTCCTACCCTCGCCGACTACCTCACCGAATGGTTGGCCGGTCTCACCGTCGAGGCCAACACGATCACCGGCTACGAGTCACACATCCGAGTCCATATCATCCCGCACCTCGGCCACCTGCCTATATAGATAAAATCAGGCCACGGCACATCAGAGCAATGCTCCAGGCAATCCAGGCATCCAACGCCGAGCTGCTCGCCGCGAGAAAGAGCCCGGACCCCCACGTCCGCATCGGCGCGACGGGTAGGCGGATAACCGGCCCAGGCACCCTGCAACGGATCCGCGGCACGCTCCGCAAGGCCCTCAACGACGCCCTCGCGGAGGAACTTATCGCTGGGACGAACCCGGCCACCCTGGTCAAGACGCCTTACCACCGGGCGCTCCCCATGATCTGGGAAGACGAACGTGTCGCCGAGTGGCGGACAAACGGAACAGTGCCCAGTCCCGTCATGGTGTGGACCGGCGAGCAGCTCAACAGCTTCCTCACCTACACCGCCGCGCACGATCCAGACCTGCACCCGCTGTTCCACCTCATCGCCTACCGCGGCCCCCGCCGCGGCGAAGCGTGTGGCCTACGCGACCGCGACGTCCACCTCGGCAAACGCGAAGTCGTGATCAACAACCAGATCACCGCGTTCGGCCACACGATCCGCGAGAAACCGCCCAAGAGCAGGGCCAGCAACCGGACCCTCGTCCTTGATACGGATACGGCCGCAGCGCTGGCCGCTTACAAGGCCCGCCGGGCGGCCCGGCAGCTCGCCGCCGGCCCTGCCTGGCCCGCCACCGGGCTGTTCTTCGTCCGTCCCGACGGACAGCCGTGGCATCCCAACGCGGTCTCAGCGCGGTTCCGCCGGCTGGTCCGCGACGCGGACCTCCCGCCAGTGCGGCTGCATGACCTGCGACATGTCGCGGCCACCATGGCCCTCGACGCCGGCATAGACATCAAGGTCGTGCAGGAGCAACTCGGCACTCCACATCCACGCTGACCCGCGACACGTACCAGTCCGTTTCCAGGCATCTACACCGTGAGGCGGCTGACGCCGTCGCACGGCGTATCGCCGAAGCCGGCGGTCGAAGCGCCTGAACCCGACCATGCCACCACACCACCCCCGCTCGGGCTGTCGCCGCGAAAGGGAGATCAGATGCTACCTGCCCTGGTGGCGAACTGTTCGAGGATGTCGGAGACGTCCGGGACGAGGATGGGCGTGGCGATGTAGTAGGTGCTGGTGATTGCCTCACTGGCGTGGCCGAGCTGGGCTGCGGCGCTCGTGGTGTCGGCCTCCTGGGCGATCACGGTGGCGACGGTCTCGCGGAGGGTGTGCGGGGTAACCCATTCGAGGCCGGTGTCGGCGCAGGCCTCGCGCCATTGCCGGCGGACGTTGTGCGGCGACAGCCAGGTGCCGCGCCGCGAGGCGAAGATCGCGTCCTGAGCCTTGGCGGCGGCGATATGTTTGCGGGCCCGCAGCATCCGTACGGCGAACCTAGGCAGGACGAGTGTCCGGTAGCCGGCGTCGCTCTTGGTCCACTCCTGTCGAAGGTATCCCTTGCCCTTGATGTAGACGAGGGTGCCGCAGATGGTCACGGTTGGACGTTCGGCAGCCAGGTCAAGGTCGTCCCAGCGCAGGGCGAGGATCTCGCCGATGCGGGCGCCGGTGGCGAGTATGAGGTCGACGCGTCGGCCAGGTCGCCGTTCTGCCGAGGTCCTGGCTTGCCGGTGGCAGGCTGCTGCCACTCGCGGATCGCCGCGCGGACAGCCTTCAGGTGCTCCTCGGTCAGCGCCGCAGCCTTACGGCGTGGGTTCCGCAGTCGCCCCGTCTCGCGGACGGGGTTGGTCATCAGCGCCCCACGGCGTACCGCCAACGCGAACATCTGGCCGAGGACGACCTTCGCGGCCCTGGCGGCCCGCTGGACGGTTTTCGGCGACCTTGCGCAGGAACTTGTCGAGGCGGCCCACAGTGGCCTCCTGGATGCGCAAGCTGCCCAGGGCGGGCAGGATCGCGCTTCGCAGGCTGGTCTTGTAATTGTTGATCCGGACGATGGTGAAGTCGCTGCGGGAAAGCCTGTCCGGGCATGGCATCGAAGGCATGACCGGCAGCGACGGCGAATCCAGCCAAGGCGACTTCCGCTGGGCGCTGGCCCGATGGTCGATTCGAAGCGGATGGGTGACGCTCGCAGACGTGGAAGACGCCAATGCCCGACGCGCCGAGCCGACAATCGGTGAATAGGGCACCCACGCGGCGACCCCACTAAGCCACAACTGCGCATCTGGTAAGTCTTGCCTGTCGTGAGTCGGTGAGGGGCAGGAGGAGTGATGGCGCCTAGGCGGGTCCACGCGGTTGTGCTGGACGCGGAGCAGCAGGCGAGGTTGAAGCAGGTCATCGGGTCGGGTAGGAGCTCGGCCGTCCTGGACGTCTACGCCCGCCCGCTGGACGAACGCTTCCCGGTGGTCTGCATGGATGAGAAACCGCGCGGCTACTGGTTGAGGATCAGAATCCCTTACGGCAGCGGGGGGCGCCCGGTTCGCTACCTTGCCGCAGCCTGAGGCGGAGCTAGAGCATTTTCACGTCACGGGAGGGTGGATAGCTGTCCTATTTGACCTAGGCCCTTGTGAGGAGCGTACGGAGGACGAAGGCATGACCCATGGAGCCGCGCCGCACGTACGGGGCGGCCCGGTCTTTATTGCTAGTGAACCGCATGGCATCATCGACCTATGGATCCAACGAAGGCCGTGGACGTGCTATGGGCTCGTCGACTACAGTGTAGTCCCGACGTCCTCCGCATGCCTGGCTTGCATCTGATCCGCGGCGATCATTTGGACAAACCAGTCTTCATGAACTATGCCGCACCATTCTTTGCCCTGTTCCCGTTACACACGCCCAATAACCTCACGGTTACCTCCACTGAGTCAGTTTGTGATGAGATCGCGGGCTGGAACTTGAATGACGAACATCTCTCGCCAAGTGATCTAGAGCCGCGTCTCCTCGACATCGCGGTTCGAATGAATCTTGGGAACGCGTATGTGTTCGACACTCTGACTGCCGCTCCCGACGAGCTACGCTTGGACTTCAGCGATGAGGTGTTGCAGCTCGATCCGGACTCTGTGGACGCGACAGATTGGAACGGCGTGCGGCTTTCGACGGAAGTCGACGGTTCAATATTCGGCGTCTTTGACGACTACGGATTGGCGGCCTGGTCTGGCGAAAAGCGGATGTCCGATGTCGCCCATGATATCCAAGTAGCGACTCGGAGCGATGTGCGACGGCGAGGACTCGCCCAAAAGGTCGCAAGCCGCGCGATAGAGACGATCCTCGAGAGCGGCCTCGTTCCCTTCTACTCCCATTTTCGAGGCAATATACCTTCAGCGAGACTCGCTGTCGCGCTTGGATTTCGCCCCTACGGCTCGGCCGTTCTGGCAGAATATCAAGTTGTCCATGGCGAATAGTCCTCCGAGGAGCTCGCGAGCGGCCAACCCGATCCAAGCGCACTCGGGCCGCTGCACACGTTCGTGGTCAGATCGACCATCCGAACCACCGCCGCGCCATGACCAGCAAGGCGCACCAGCACCGGTAGGGTTCGGCACCGTACCGCGGGATGCACGACTACCTGCGCTGACGCAACGCCACGCCAACTATCCCGACGTCCCCGCCGCGCAAACGCCGCGAACGTGTCAACGCACGCGGATGGGCCACGCCGCACGAGCCGCCGCATGGCCCCAACCCGGCCAACGATTCGGGGCGGCGCAATAGATCCCACACCGCGGACTCCCATGGCTCGGCAGACCGGGGTGAATAGCGGACTAGCGACCTTTGGGCGCTAGCTTCTTCACACGTGTGTCAAGTTTCGCGGCGGCGTAGGCTGACTTGGCCCGCTCCACATCTGCAGACTCGTCTGACCAGCAACTTTGGCGTAGCACGGCCGGTCGTCCCGGCGGCCGGCCAAGATCGGGCCACGGGTCCCTGTGTGAGCCTGCGCAAAGCCCGCAATGACCTATTCTCAAGCGCTGGCTTTGCGGTCCGAGGCGGAGCCTTACTGAGACTTCAGCCGGAGGAGGCGTCCAGGTCACGCTGAATCTGGTTGTAGTAGGCCTGCGCGGGGAGGTCGTTGCGGCCGTACAGGGTCTCTGCCAAGAGGCCTCGCGGTAGACTATCCTGGATGGACTGGGCCATGGGCCAATCCTCAGCTGACAATGCGTCCAGCAACTTACTCCAGTTCTCGTCGCGGGCGTGGATATCAGCCTCGGATATCGGTCCCTCTTTAGCCAGAAATCTCACCACGACGTGAGTTTTCCCTACGTCCGTCGGATGCGGGGAAATGGTCCACAGCTCGTAGTGGTACGGCACCACCACGATGATCGTGGCCGGATAGACAGTGTAATTGCAGCCGATATGTCTTCTCAATTCCACTGCGTCGACATCCGCGCCGCGGACACCATCGATACTCCGTCGGGCAACGACAAGCCGGGTGTTCTTGCCGACCGTGTCGAGGAGGTGAATATTCGCGTGGAACAGCGGGCCTACGGACTGAGGATGCAGGAAGCCGACGTGTTGGGTATCCAGGAATCCGTCCATGACCAACTTCCAGTTCATCGAAAGCTCCCACTGACGCTCTCGCAGCAGCACCGCAGCACCGATACCGGAGGCCTCGACCCCTTCGTCGAACTCGCCCAGATAGGTTTTCATATTCAGCTCATCGCCGGGAGTCGGCACAACCCAGATACATCCGAACCGTTCATCGACGGGCAAGGATGGTAGGGCGTTGTCGGCTCGATTCACGTCCGGATAGCCAGCCGGGAAGGATATCCCTCTCAAGGAGCCGTCCTGTCCGTAGCACCAGCCGTGATAGTTGCAGATGAATTGCCTGCGGTTACCCGACTTTTCGAACTCGATACGCCCGCCCCTATGCCGGCAGACATTGATGAAAGCTGACACGGACATGTCCGCTTGGCGGACCATCAGCAGAGGTGTGCCGATGTACTCGGTTGTGACGAAGTCTCCCGGATGCGGCAGCTCACTCGAGCGGGCGGCTACGAAAGGTGACTGCAAGAAGATTCGTTCTCGCTCGGCGGCAGCGATCGAAAAGTCGAAGTAACGTGCGATCGGCATTCGCATCACCGATGGCGCGTAATCCGTCGTCTTGTTGTCGATGTGCGCTAACAGTCGCTTGACGGCCTTTACCGTGGTGTCATCATCCATATTTGACTCCTGTTGTCACCGACGGTCGGTTGCTGCACATCGTAAGGCTTGCCCCGGAAATGTCATGGGAGGTGTTCCTGGCCATTGACGCAGACTAGCCGCCAGCCGCGCCGACGCCAGCGCCCACCGACCGCGCGAGTACGACGATCACCGGTCGCACTTGGTTGGTGGCCAGGGTGGTCGGCGAGCTTACGGATGCTTGAGCGGGGTGAACGGGCGCCCCACCGTTGTGGCCGCCCGGTGGCCGTCGCGACGATGAATGCCTCGTCGTCTGCGGTGATTCGGCGGGCACGCCCGCCCGCCCAGTTAGACATCCAGTGCGCAGCCCGATCTTGTTGAAGGCGTGGACCTTCCGGACAGTGTCCTCTGCGCGGCGACCAGCCGCGCGATCGCCGGCATCGGCGTACCGGACGCCGACGCCATAATGATCATGGCGCAGCGGACCCGGACCGACTCATGTTTGCCCCACCGCACGGACTGCTGCAGCCGGCGGCCCTCCTCGTCAGTAAGCTGCCGCGCTCGTGCCGGCCCAGCCATGCACCCACCTCTCAATAGCGATCAAATCGCTTTCGAGCGTGCCGCCGACCTTACCGGAACCAACCGATCACGTCCGGCGTGTCACCAACCCGGCGAACGTTTGTGGTCAGCGCACTAGCGGCCAAAGATCGCCAGGACCGTCGGAGGTTGGACTGTGGTTACCACTTCCACTCGACTGGCCTCTGTTGTACCGTAGTCAGCACCAATACTGCGGGAGGAAGCACCATGCAGGCGATCGACATCCTCGCGAAGGAAATCCCAACCGGCGCCGCGCGCAAGTCCAGCTAGGCATTCCGTAGGCCCCCACCCCGTGATTTTCCTGGGCGCTTCAGGGACGGTCGCGGAGTGGGAGGCCCTTCGCGATCGTGGCTTGCCGATCACGTTCATCGACGTTGACGACCGTCTTTGCACCCTTCGTATCCGCTTCGACGAGGGGGGTACGAAGGTCTACGGCCTCGACGACCTGCGACACGAAAAAGTGTGGTACAACCCTGGCTCTTTCGAGCAACTGGAACAGGGCTGGTTCGAGTCCGAGGCCAACGGACGCTTCCGTGCTCGCCAGTTCAGCGTGGCACTGGAGATTCTGGAGAGCGTCGTCGCAGAATTCTGCGTTGATCGTCCGGACGTGATGCGAAGATGGGCCAACAAGCTGTTCCAGCTCTGGAAGATCTCCGAAGCTCTTCCTGGGCTTCTTCCTCGAACGTCGATGACAGGTGAGTTCTCCGATCTGACAGTGGGCCACCTCGTGAAACACGTGGGCGAGAGCCGATGGATCGGCGGCGAAAAGGCCTTCTACTGCCAGGTTGTGACCGCCGAACTCATCGAGGCTCTCAGTGCCGCAGGCAAGCCTCTGCCGCTCATCACGCAGGAGCGTGTGCATGCGGACCACGAGTTCCGTTCCTTCGTGTTCGGTCACGAAGAAGCCACGGTCCGGTTTCCTCACGCCCGGCTGAGCCCGGTACCGGACCTTCAGTTCCATCCTGAGCATGTCGGCCAGGCCGAGGTCGTACCGGCTCCGGTCGGCAGCAGGGTATGGTCGGAGCTCGGGGAAACCCTCGGGCTCTCCTTCTTCAGCGTCGACTATATGATGGTTGAGGACAGGCTTCGTCTACTGGAGGTCAACCCCGCCTTCGGGTTCGCTTGGCTCCCCGCGCCCTGTGTCGACGCGATTGCTGGCGCCCTGTCGCGGCACCTCTCGTCGTGACGAACGGTCTGGTTAACGCGCGTAATGACTGAGCCGCATGGCCAAGCACAGCGCCTTCCACCACTGCTGACCTGACGCGGCACGGTCGTACCTCCGCCAGGAATGAGATCGAACCTACGACCGATTTCACGTGCCGCGCCGCTGCCGATCCCCAACGGCTCCCGGCGAGTCCTCGCGTCCCACGTGCGCTTCCCCGCCAAGCATTCTTCGACGCCGCCACCAATCCAGAGCTCGGCCAGGCTGAACCGATCTTGCCTTACGTCCCGGTCGTTCGAAGGACGCTGGCCGCGCGTGCAGGACCGGTGTACCGTGCAGTTGGTGCGGTTACGCAACGAGTTGGGGTGAGACGGCCATGGGTGATCGACTGGTCGCCGGGAGGTTCGTCGACTACATGTCCTCGGTGGCGGACGGTGAGATCGACCCCGTTATGGGCACCTACCCAGAAATTGACAATCCTCGCTGGTTCGATCCTTCGCGATTTCCTGTCTGTGCCGAGCTGGAGAAGCGCTTCAACACGATCGCGGACGAGTTCCGGGAGATTTCGGCGGAAGCGTTCTTTCCCGACAGCGAGAGGGACGCAGTCCCACGGTACGGCGACTGGCGAATCCTTCCGGTCTACGCCATGGGGCACAAGTACGAGGGCGCGGCCCGGCTACTCCCGACGATCGTCGACATCGTTGAGAACCTCGGCGGGATGACGACGCTGGGAGGGGGCGTCTTCGTCTCTCGGTTGCCAGCGGGTGCCAGTATCGGTTCCCACCGCGGGCCAACGAACACCAGGGCGCGTTGCCACCTCGGCCTCAAAATCCCTTCGGGTGATTGCGGAATCGAGGTCGACGGAGAGAGGCGTGTCTGGACCGAGGGACAGTGCCTGATGCTGAACGACCACCTCCTGCACAGGGTCTGGAACAACACGGAAGAGGAGCGGATCGTCCTGGTTTTGGACGTATGGCATCCAGACCTGACTGTCACCGAGAGGAGGCTATTAGCCGGGCTCCATGTCTATGCGAGTGTGCAGGCCGACGCGATCTCGAAATGGCAGGCTGACTTCCGCGACGTGCGAACGCCCCCATCACCAGCCTGATCGGCTCTCCTGTCGCATGCATGGGTGGCCGACGACCAGTACGGGAGACCAGACGATGGGCAAACCTCTGCGGATCGCCTATGCCGGCCATGACTTCTTCTCCTCATGCATGGCGACGCTGGTCAGTCGGCCGGACACCGAGGTTGCGGTCTGTCTGACGGAGGGACCTGAGGGTCAGCCAGCAAGAAACGTGCTGCGCCTAGCGAGCGCGGCCAATGCCAGGGTCTTCACCGGGCGCCCGACGGTCGATGTAGTCCGCGAAGTAAACGCTGCGAACGTGGATCTCTTCGTGTGCGCCGCCTACATGTATCGAGTTCCGACGCAGTACTTGGATGTCCCGTACGCGGTCAACGTGCACCCGGCGTTGCTACCAGATGGGCGCGGACCCAATCCGCTGCCGTATCTGGCGACAGCTTTCACTCAGTTCAGCGGCGTGACCATCCACGAGATGACGGCAGAGCTGGACAAGGGTCCCATCCTTGTTCAGTCCCCTGTTGATCAGTCTCCTGAGGACGGTCTCGACGAGCTCTACCTAAAACTTTTCGCCTTGGCACCGCGGCTCTTAAGCCGGCTGATGGACGACCTTGAAGGATACTTCGCCGCTAAGCGACATGTGCAGGGCGGCTCCTACTGGCCGCACAAGGACGGCGACGTCCTCATAGCATCACAACACACGACAGAGCACGCGCTTCGACTGCACAGTTCGTTCGGCATGTATGGATTCTCCGTCAAACTGGAAGGCCGCACGGAGTTCCGGGCCTCCTTGCTCAGCGCGACCCGATGCGATCACGATTTCGTGGTCGGGAGCGTTGTTGCCGAGCTTCAGGTCGGAACAATTGTCGCCTTGCCTGATGGGCTGGTACGCCTGGACACCCAGAGATCACTCCCGGTCGTCACGTGAAGAATGTGGTCCTGCTACCAGCTCATGAGCAGGTCGTCGAGAATCTCGGCAGCGCGTCCGACGACGATCGACAGATGGCCGTCGTCCGGGAGAAGTCGTGACCGTGCGCCCTCCACCCCGGACACCAGCCAGGAACCATGGGCGCTGGGAACCATCAGGTCGTGCCTGCCCTGCCACACCGCTACGTGCCGGCCACTAAGCAGTTTCAGGTCGAACTCCCAGGGCGAGAGGAATGCGAGGTCGTCGTCGACCCATCCCCACACCCCGGGTGCAAGGCTCCGGGAGAAATGCTGAACCAGTTCGGCCGCGTAGTCGCCGGTGACGAGTCGCTTGTCGACGTCGGGAAGAAGCGAAGCCATCGACACCGCCAGCTCATCGGGCGAGATTTGAGTGATCCCGGGAGCTTCGCGCTCTAAGAACTCGAGCAACTTCGCTTCGCCCTCGAGCGCGGCTCCGTACTCCTCGAGGTTGCCCTGCCCCATCCCCGCGAGAAAATCCAAGCCCGGCGCAGTCCAGGGAGCCAGGCCTGCCACCGACGCGGTGGCAGACACCCGCTCCTGAAGCCGAGCCGCGGTGGCAAGGGCGTGTGGGCCGCCTCCTGAGACACCCACGACCAGTGCCCGCTGAATTCCCAGATCGTCCAGAACCGCTTCGACATCTGCGGCCACGGACGCGACCGTTCTCGCCGGCACTCGGGTGGAGGCCGAGTATCCGGCGCGAGTGATGCCCACTATGCGCACGCCGCGGTCGGCGGAGGCCTGGAGCAGGTGCCGCCCCGGGTCCCCCCACCCCGGTGTTCCGTGATGGAAGACGAGCGACGGCGAATCTCCTCCGAGCTCCCAGTTGCCCAGGTGCACCTCAATATCACGCCCACCAGGGAGCGTGATGGTCTTGACTGTCAAGGTTGCATCGCTCATGTTACTTCTCCGCTCTCAGCGGCCGTTGACCTCGGCGTCGGCCCGCACAGAACATAGCGCCTAGGGGCCGCTCGGGCCAGGCGATCCTTGGCCCGTTGGGTGTACCGTGGCGCATCCATCACTGTGATGTGAAACTGCTCTTCCTGATCGCCTTCAGGGCATCTCGCCTCGTATCTCCCTCAAGCACGTCGACGAATAGCTTACCTTCCAGATGTTGCGTCTCGTGCAGCAAGCAGCGGGCGAAGTAGGCCTCGCCCTCGATCCGAATCTTGGCTCCGGTCATGTCCTGTCCTTCACAGACCACTTGCGAGGACCGGGGGAACTCGGCATAAACGCCCGGGATGGACAGGCATCCTTCGGAGTCGTCCGGTTCCTCCTCGCCGACAAAGGTCCTGGTTGGGTTGACCATGTATCCGCGATGCCAACCGCCCTGATTGTCGGGGCAGTCGAACACGAACACCCGCAGGGCGACGCCTATCTGATTCGCGGCCAGACCGATGCCGTCCACCGAATACATGGTCGCGAACATGTCCGCGATCAAGCTTTCGAGCCGCGCGTCGAAATCTGTCACCGTCGCACAGGACTCCCGCAGGACCGGGTCACCGAATTTTCTGATTCCTCGGACGGTCCCGGGGCGGTCCCATTCGCCACGGCTTTCCGAAACCACGTGCATTCGTCCTCCACAATCAACCTTGCCGGACAGCTCTCGAAGTATACGGCGGCCCCGAGGGCTGCCGCCCGCTCACCCAGGCGGGCGTCCGGTTGTGGCCGCCGACACCCGCCGACCGGAGCTCCGGCATGAGCGCGCCCAGGCCGCCGCGTCCGTGAGTCGTCCCCACAAGCGTCGAAGGCGATGCGGCTGCGCTGTGCTGCCCATGCCCTCGCTGGACGTCGATTCACGCCTGTTCACCCGGCTCCGGCACCCGCCCGAGAATCTGCCGATTCCGGGTGGCGTTGACGAAGTTGACCACGTTGGCGACCTTGCCGGCGCAGCCCACCTAATGCCGTTGGTCCAGCACTTGGCGCCTGTGGCGTGCTCGTCGCCGCTTTCGTCGAACACCAGGACCGACAACCCGCTTGTGCAGGCGAGGTGTTCCACCACGAAGCCCCGCACCTGCCTCATCGCGGCGACGTTGTCCCCAGGACGCGCGTTCCAGCAGCCGCTGCATCCGGTCCGGAGTGGGGTCGTCGGCGTACTCAGCCAGCGTCCAGCAGTTCTTGCGGGCAGCTCACTCATCAAGCCCCCCGCACACACCTCCCGCCTTGCGCAAAGGCTTCCGCCGGGCGAAGTACGACCCAACCTGGCCGACCAACGTATCGAGGTTCTCCTCGACCGAGCGGCCTATACCATGGCCGCAGCGGCTACCTCACGATGTTGGGTGGCCCACCCCACACCCTTGGTGGTCCACCAAGCACCTGATGATCAAGGGGGTGCCCGCGCCCATCCTCGCAGCGACACACCCGGATATGCCTGCTGCCCAGCCCACGACTACAAGATCACGAATTACGGCGCCGTATCACGTTTGCGGCCGGGAGTCAGCAATTGGAGAGGAAGAAACAAATGCCGCCGACCAGCCCGCACGCCACGCAGGACGCCATCGTCGTGGTTCCAGGAATCATGGGTAGTGAGCTGGTCGACGTGGAAACGGGCAAGCAGATTTGGGGCCTTTCAGATCCCCGCTGGTACATTTCCGCCTGGACATCCGGCCGATCATTGGACGCGCTTGCGGTCAGTGCGGCGGAGATCGACGGCGGCTATCGGCGGGTCAAGGCCACCCGCCTGCTCCGCTTTCCCGGGTTCATGCCGATGCTCGCCGGGCTCGAACCGTACACAAAACTTCTGCGCGGACTTCACGGCTTGGTCACCGATCGCTCCCAGGTCGCCGAGTTCCCCTACGACTGGCGACTCCCGGTCGCACATAATGCGGCTATCCTGGCCGAATTCTGCGACGCACATCTGAAGCATTGTCGCCAACTCCGGACCAGTGGGGCCGACATTCCGCCCGGCGATCGCAAGCTCGTCCTAGTCGCACACTCGATGGGTGGCCTCCTAGCGCGTCAACTGGCCGCCGTCCCCGGCCTCGCCGAGGATATTCGAGTGACCGTGACGCTCGGCACGCCCTTCTTCGGAGCACCGAAGGCGGTGCAGATGCTGGCCTCCGGCTCGGGGCTCCCGATTCCGCTGCCGTACGCTCGCGCGCGCACACTCGCAGCCGGCCTGCCCGGCCTGTTCGACCTGCTTCCGACGTACCGCTGCGTCCTAACCGAGGGAACCGGGTCAGGTGCGCCTGATGCGGCACGCAGGCTGACGGTCGGAGACATCGAGTCGCTGGGTGGATCGACCGATGAGTCCTCACGAGCCATGTCCTGGCAGGCCGGCATGTCCGACGTCCAGCCTGTCGGGCACGTTCAGGTCGTGGGGTGCGAGCAACCCACGGTCCAGGCGGTGAGCATCGCGGACGGTCTGGTGCGCGGCCACGCATTCACTCTCGAGCCGCCGGCTACCGACGGGCATTCTCCGTTGCGTTCTGATCTCAAAGGGGACGGGACCGTTCCACGCGTCTCCGCTCAGTTGCCGGGCCGCGAGGTGATGCCCCTGGCGCAGACTCACGGCGCCGTTGCCGCTTCCCAGGAGATCCTCGTAATCGTCCGCGACGCGATCCTGGGCAGGCGCACCGGGCCGTGGCAGGGCGCGGGTGAGCTCGGCGTGAGTGTCCCGGACGTGGTCGCCCCCGGTGAGCCTTTCCGCATAGAGATTAACGGAGCTGCCGACCCGACCCTGGTGAACTGCGAGGTCGTGGACATCGCCTCCGGGCTGCCGGTCGACACGCCTCAGGTGAGAATCGATGGAAGCGACTTTGTCGCTCAGGCCGGTCCCCTACCCGCCGGTATGTACCGGATCGCCGTCGACGGATCGTCGTCGTCGCCCGTGTCGCAGATTGTCCTCTGTGCGGACTAGCGCGCCAGGTCGGACGCCCGCCGAGACCACGTTCAGACACGCCACCCAGGGATGACGCGTGATCCACATCTATCCGATGGCATTCGGTTTCTACCATGACGCGGGCTGGCGAACCTGGACGTGGAGCCGGAGGTGGGGAGGGTTGTCGACCTGCTGTCCTCCTTTGGCGCCGAGCTGGTCCCCTGGAGCACTTCTGCGCCGTCGCGAGGGGCTGATGCGGTGCAGGAGCGCCTGCACCAATGGCGCCCCGTTCTGCCGACGGTGTGGGACAAGTCCTCCGAGGAGCCGGGGCCGGCGGCGAATGTCGTGCGCTCGCCGCGGGGTTCGGTCCTGTACTGGGTGGGGCATGGATGGTCCGACGGCCGGCGGCACGCACTCGCCCACGCCCGGAGTCCCGTGGTCGTCGGTAGCGGGGGCGTCCTGCCCGAGCAGCTCGCACATGCCATCGCGGCTCACCAGGCGCGGCGCGCGGACGACGACGACGGCTCCGGCTGGGTCATCGTCATCATCGACACCTGCAGGTCCGTTCAGATCATAGATGCACTGACCCAAGCCCTGATCGACTTCAAGTCGCCGCCGCGTGTGCTGCTCGTCGGAGTGTCCCCGAGGGTGCAACGAGCTTGGGGCGATTCAACGACGCCCTGAGGATCGTGCTTCTTGACACGTTCAGAACAGAGCGCGAGATCCATCTGAGCGATCTCGCCACACAGCTGGATCGTGTGCTCGGGCAGGGAACGGTGTATTCCCGTGCCCTGGGCTTCGCCTCACTTGTCCGGTCTCGACCACCCGTAGCCGGTCAGATGTTCGCTCCGATGGACATAGAGCGCCACCTTGAAGAAGTTCTCACTTCACTCTCCGCGGACGAGCGCTGGCATTTCCTGAGCAAGGCTAGAGGCGCTGAGCACGGCGAGTTGTCATGGTTTTTTCAAGGACGCCAGGACGAAATGGACGCGCTGGTGGACTGGCTCGAAGGCACGGAGTCCGGGCTTCTGGTCGTCACCGGCAAAGCCGGATCGGGAAAGTCCGCGCTGCTCGGGAACCTTTTCACGCATTCCGTGCCGGAGTTACGAGCCGCCCTGACCAGGAGAGGGCTTCTCGCCAGCGGAGCGTCCCGGATCCCCCGTCCGACGTATTCGATGCTGTCATCCACCTCAGCGGTCTCGACCTCAGGCAGATCACCAGCCGCATCTCATCAGCCCTGGACATGGGCCACGTGCCTTCTGCCGATGACCCTTCGGCCGGCATAGCCAACGACATCGACTGGCTGGTCTCCGGACTGGGCGAGGTCGCCGCTGCCTCGCCCAGGCGGTTCACCCTGCTCGTGGACGCACTGGACGAGGCGGTCGATCCTCTGGACATAGCCCGCGCGCTCCTTGTCCGGATGGCCAAGATCACCGGAGTCCGCGTTATCGTGGGGACCCGCCCATCCGTCAATGAGGCGCCCGACTCGCCCAGCGCCGACGAGGATCTGCTCCGCGCCCTCGCCCCCGACGAATCGGATCCTGCCGCTACCAGGGTCCTGCGACTGGCGAGCGACCCGAAGGCGATCCTCAGATATGTGGAGGCTCGTCTGCGACATGCGCGTGACCACGGGGAGGACGAGGCGGTCTCCGACACGCTGGCGCAGGTGGGAGACGACGGTATCCTGGCCGCGGCGCGAGGCGTGGCTGAGCGAGGCCTGGAGTTCCTGTTCGCCCGTCTGGCGGTCTACGAGATCCTGGAAGACTCGACCATCATCCGCCCGCAGAGAAATCTCGCCTTCCGACGCCTGCTCGCCGGGGACCACCAAGACCTCTTCGGCAAGGCGATGGAACGGCTGGCGCGTATCGACGACCGCTACCCCTTCCTGCTTCAGGCCCTCTCCCTGGCTCGCGGGCGAGGCCTGCCCGAAGCGAACGGCGTATGGGCGGCGGTGGCCGAAGCATTGATCGCGGCAGCCGCGGGAGACGTCATCGCGCACACGTCTGGCGAGGAATGGTCCAGCGTCATCCACGACATTCTTTCGCACGCGGCACCCTACATCGGAGCCGACAACCTTCATCCCCTCGATTCCGAGAATGAGCACCTGCGCCGTCCCGGAACCGTGTATCGCCTCGCGCACCGCGAGTTCGTCGACTACTTCGCGCGTGGTCGGGGCCCGGTTCCGCCCGACGTGGGGGTGTCAGCCACCGCCGACGCGCTGCTGAGTCTGGGCGAGGCGATGAGCGACAATCACCGTGCGCTCGGTCGATACCTGGCCAAGCACTTGTCGGGGCATGTCGCGGATGCTGATCGATGGTCCGATCTGGAGTCTGCGAGCGCAGTTCTCGATGCGCTCGACCCGGACGCGGTCGCCGCAGATGCGATCCGCTCGCTGTTCGGCAGACGTGACATGCCCCCGCAGATCGCCGGCGTGGTTGGGGCGCGCGACCTGCTTATGGACGCGGCGTTGAGCGATCGTCGCGGGATCAGGCAACTCGCGTCCACTGTGTATGGGCGGGCTCACGTGGTCGGGGAGGAGCGGTCCACCGAGAACTGGCCGACATGGGGGGTGCAGGCAGCTCAGATCGGTGAGGAACCGCTGCACCTGCGTCTCACGGGACACTCGTCCGTCGTCAACAAGGTCTGCGTGGTCCCTCTTCCGGACGGGAGAACGGTCATCGCCTCGGCGAGCGACGACGGCACTGTCCGGCTGTGGGACCCCCTGACGCTGTCGCCCGTGGGAGCACCGCTCCTGGGCCATATGGGCATGGTCGAGGATGTGGTCTCCTTTTTCACGACCTCGGGCGAACCGAGACTCGCGACCGGGGGCTCCGACGGGACCATCCGCATCTGGGACCCCATCTCCGGCCATCAGGTTCTCCCCCTCTGGAAGGGCACGAGGGCCCGATCTGGGAAGTCACCGTCGTCCGCGAGCCGGCCGAGTCCGGCGCCGGCTTGCGATCGGCTCGCTTGGCCAGCGCGGGCGCCGACGGAAGCGTGCGACTGTGGGACGGTGAGTCCGGAGCCCTTCTCGGGGAGCCGTACCGCGGTCACGAGGGCGCCGCCTGGACCCTGACGAGCGTCCTCATGCCCACGGAGTCCGGGTTCCCGGAGTCTCCCTGGATCGTCTCGGGAGGCATCGACGGGCGGATCCACCTGTGGCATCCCCTCACCGCCGAGTCGTCCCAGATAATGGCCACGGAAGGTGGGCCGGTCCGAGGTCTTTGTCCTCTTCGTATCGACAAGGACGAGTCCGCGCAAGGCGGGGATCTGGTGGCATCCGCGGGCTCCGACGGCGTCATCCGGGTCTGGAATCCGGCGTCCGGAGACCTGGTGGGGACGCTACACGGTCACATCGGCGCAGTGCGGCACCTCGCCACTCTCCCCTTGCCGGCCGACTCCGGCACCGTCCGATCCGCCGGCCTGTCGAGTCTGATCGTCTCGGCCGGGTCCGACGGCACTGTGCGGACCTGGGACGTCGGCGACATGACACCGGTAGGCCCTCCGCTCACCGGTCACATAGGAACCGTATTCGGCGCATGCGGCTTCACCGTCGCAGCCCGACCGGTCTGGGATAGCGCCGTGTGGATCGCGTCCGCGGGCGGGGACGCCACCGTCCGGGTCTGGCACGTGACGCAGCGCGAGGCCCCGGTCGGTCAGGGCATGCAGACGGATGATCCCATTTACTCGCTGGCGGTGGTCGATGAAGACACCCATGATGGCGGCCTTAAGCCGTCAGTGATCACGGGCAGCGCCTCGGGTGCGGTCACCGTCTGGGACCCGGGCTGCGGCCGGGTCCTGGCGGAACTCGGACATGTGATGGCAGGTCCGATCCACGCATTGTGCCCCCTGCCTCGCGAGCGGGGAACCTCACCGGGCTTCGCCGCGGGGGCTGAGGACGGTGCCATTCACTTCTGGAGCTTGGACGGCCACCACCATCGGACGATAACCGCCGCACACGACGGGCAGGTTCACGGGTTGGCCGTTGTCAACGCTCCCTCCAAAGCAGACCCGGCGCGCCAAATGGCACTGCTCGTGTCTGCGGGTGGCGACGGCTTGCTCAAGGTCTGGGACCTCGGACGACCTGACAGTGAACCGCTCACCATCGAAGCACACCAAGGTCCAGCCGTGTCCGTGGCCGCGGTGCCGGCGCCCGGTAGTGGCTCCCTGGTGGCCAGTGGCGGCGCGGACGGTTTGGTCCGGGTCTGGGATGCGGTCGACGGACGCAGTGTGATGTCGCCCGGCCGTGGGCACATCGGGACTGTGAACAGCGTGTCGACGATCCCCGCTCCTGCTCGCTCGTCGCCCGAGGCCCCGTATACATGGCTCGTGTCCTGCGGCTCGGACAGGACGGTGCGCCTGTGGGACGTCGCCTCGGGAGAAGAGGTTCTTGAGCCTCTGCAGGGACACACGGGGCCGGTCTTCGCGGCCGACTGCTTCACGGAGCCCTCCGGAGAGAACAGGCTGGCAACGGTCGGAGGGGACGGCACCGTCCGCTTGTGGGATTTGGCGCGAGCAGATCAGGAGCCGCACCAGATCCTCGCGCACGTCGGCGAGGTGCACGCTATTCGCTCGCTCGCCCGCGGGACCTCCGGCGTCGGCACTCCGCTCCTCGTTACTGCCGGGGACGACAGCGTCGTGCGCTTGTTCGACCCGACCCGCACCGAGCCCGTTGGAGATCCGTTGTCGCCACGCGCCGTCGTGTCCCTCCACTCGGATGCGCAGATGGTCGATTCCACAGCGGAGTACGTCGTCAGAGCCGACGGGAGTCTAGCGGTCTGGCGTCCCGAAGATGCACGGTTGACGCGGATTCCGGCACCGCTGAACGTGGCCCACCTCGCGTCGCTGAGCGGGGACCTGGGACAGCAACCCGGCACAGCCAGTCCACTCGAGCCGGTTCATGCCATCGTGTCGACGAACGGTACGACAGTCTTTCAGCGTCGAGGCAGCGAGGAGATCTCTGCAGCGAGAAGAATTACAGACCGAGCCCCGACGTCGATCCTTTCCTGGCCGGAGCGACCTGCGCGTCTGCTCTTCGGGCTGGCAACAGGCGAAGTCGGCATCTGGGAGCCCGCGCAAGAGCATCCGCTGGTGCGTGCGCACAACGGCCCGGTGACCTCGCTCGCACGGATCAAACACATCGGTGCGTCGGGTGTCCTGGTGTCCGCAGGCGACGACGGCAAATTAAGAATGTGGAATCCCACGACACTTGCACCGATGTCCGAGCCTTTGCAGGCCCATCCGGGCAGAATTTGGTCTCTCGCGGTGGCGAATACTTCGCGACGGTTGCTCACTTCGGGAAGCGATGGATCCGTCAGGATATGGCACTTGGAGCACGACGCCTTTCAGCAGATCGGAATACTGACCGGCCATTCTGGCGACGTTCATCCGCTTGCCACATTCTCTCTTCCCGACGGACGCGATGCAGTATTGACGGGTGGGCACGACGGCACGATCAAAGCGTGGAACATAGATGCCGAGGTGTGTCTGACTACGATGTTCCTCGGAATGCCCATCCATGCCCTTGGCGCGGTCGCGGATGCCGGCGACGAGTCAGCCCATCGTTTCGTGACGGTTGGAACAAGCCGAGGCATAATCTCTGCCACTTTTTCTCTGGGACCAACCGGTCCGACCCCCTCGTCCGCAGCGACGCAAGTTAGCCTGTCCGTTCGATCAAGGTCCCGCTGAGCCGTACGGTAGCTGATCGGTCGTTCTTAGTGTCCGGCCAGATCCGCGTTGTAGGCGGCCTGTTGGTCGCTCTCGGCGTGCTGCGCCCCTCTCGCCGTTTGACGACGTGACGATGCCGTGCAATGGGTCTGCTGCTTCGTCGTCCTCACGCGGACGAGCGCCGCAGACAGATGCGGACACTCGTCGGGTTGCGTCGAGCGAGTCGACGTTCCAGCGGACCCTGCGGCGCATCGACCGTGACGACCTGGACCAGCGGCTCGGCGAGTAGGCAGGCGGCCCAGGCCCTATGGCGGCAGGTCCGGAGGGCGGTCGGTGGCGTCTGCCGGGGTGTGGCCGTCGATAGGACGACCGCGCGTGGTTGGCAGCCTGTCACGATCGGGGCTTCCGCAGCGATGAGCCTGATCGACCTGAGCCGGTCGGCAACGTCACGATGCCGGCCCATGGCGCCTCCAGATCGTCGGAAGGATAATTGCAGAGGTAGACTGACCAGGTGGCACTCCAAGAGATCCCGGGATGCGCTTGCTGGCATTGGTTCCGTGACCACCTCGGCGAGCAGGTTACTATTACGTGGCGGCCGGCAAGTCATGAGGACGTTACTGTGACCGGGCGGCTGTACTCCGTTGATCAGGAGAAAATTGAGATAGGTGGAGCGTCAATTTTCTTGACGGACGAAGCATTTATCCTAAATGTGGAACCAGAGCCAGCGGCGTGCGAGGAATGCCTTGACGGGCGAATCAGTTCCTTGAAGAGATATCTTGGTAGGCCACCAAAGCCAGGCCCGAATCGCCCATTTCTCGGATAGCGTCCAGGTCGCCCGCATCCAACTGGCATTGATGCTCATAGCTGCTCGTTCAAATCCATTGGTTAGACGAAGTGTCTCGCCCGGCCCGACAATACTAGGCGAGCACGGTAGCCGACGTCATACGCGGGTCGGGATTCAGCGAGACGGAGTTACTTGTAGCGCGAACAGCGGAACGCGGTGAGCGTGGGATTGCGCATCGGCGGCTTCTCGCCGACACCGCTGCGAGCCTGGAGACGCCCGACCGCCCTTCTTCGGCGGAAGTTGAGGTCTGGGCGTAGGCTGGTAGCTGCGTGGACAGATCCCTCACTGTCGGGGAATCGCATTCCTTCAGCTTACAAAGACCGCCGAACGATGTCACGGCGACATCGATCAGCCTGGGATTTTAAGGTCTGTGGCTCGGGTGGGCTTCGCGTAACGCTTGCTTGGCGAAGAGGGTGTATACGTTGCCAGTGACGGCTAGGCTCTGTGGAAGGTAAGTGCGGAGGATCTCGGTCGCGACGTTCCGTTCCCGGGTATCGGAAAGACGTCGGTATGTATCCATCACGCGCATCATCGTCCCAGGTGTGTCCAGGGTCATCTGCCTGGCTATCTCGTAGTCGGTGAATCGGGGATCGACAGCGATCTGGTAGAGCCGCAGCGCGGCCATGAGATCCGCCGCCCGAAGATGAATGTCCGTCTCGAACTGGTCCTTCGGGCGGCCGTGTGTCCGTTTGAGGTCGCCGAGAGAACGCCGGGAGAGGTCGCCGAGCACGCCAGGAAGGGCCTCCGGACCGATCCGCTGCGTCGCCCCGGCCGTCGCGCCTTTGCTGCGTGCAGCCAGTGCGATCAGTCCGCCCGCGATGAGTAGGACGAGCAGGAGGCACGCCGCGTCGCCACCAATTGCGAACGACAGGCTAAGAAGCAGGAACAGTGTGCCGATACCGATAAGCCGGTAGAGCCACACATTAAGCGGCTTCGTATCTTGGCCGTTCGCCTTCATGATCGCTCTGTGGACGAGCATAGTGCCCATGCTGGGCAGCTCAACGAAGATGAAGAACAGAATTGGAAATGGATTCATTGAGTCGTCTTTCGGCGTCGTCCGTCACTCATGGTGGCCACCACCGGTGCCGAATGCCGCAAGTCAACTCGCACCTCCAGGAAGATCGATTGGTGCGGCCCACGGAAGCCGCCTCAATGTCTCCCAGCGGGTATGATGATCGCCACGGCCGAATGGATGGCGAAGCCGGACCGGCCGATGGGTCTGTCCAACGAACGGTACCTATCTCTGATGGGTAGATCGGATAGACGCCGTTGTCAGAACCCGAGCGCGTACCAGGAAGCGGCGTGGCCTGCGGGTGCGGAAACCTCGTCCGTGCATTCCGACGGCGTCCTGGCACTCGTGGAGCCCGCCGAGGAGGTCATGTCGTCAGATGCGCAGTTCTGTGATGTCTGTCAGGTCGGTGTTCGGCTGGGGAGCGGGCTAAGCGGCCCGGGTGTTGGTGATGGCGCGATGCTGCCGGCGGGTGTTTGTGCCGTTCGCATTCGCGAAGAGTGGATCAGTTGGGGTCTGAGTCCAACCAGGGTGCGAGCTAGAGGTTTCCTAGCCTCGCCTCAAGACCGGCACCAGCTACGACGAGACCGCGGCGTGGGGCCATCTACAGCCGACCCCTTGACAACAAAGACCCTGGGAAGCCGATGAGCGGACCGAGGTAGTTATCACCGTTGCGGGGCGCACTGTAGCGTTCCGGCTACTGCACGGGCTGCGCTGCGGTTGACGGAGGTGGAAGTGGTCGATCCGGTTCAGTTTCTCGGGCGGAAGCTCGCCAATGCCGCTGTTGACGCGGTCGCCTCGAAGATCAAAAAGGCATACCGCGAGCGCAAGAAGGCACCCGACCTGCGGCAAGCTCGATTCGAACGAGTCATGACGCTCACCGGACATCAGGCCGGTCCAGGCCGCTACCAAGGTATGGCGGTCTACAGCATCGATGTTCTGCAGACTGCCGACGTGCTGGTCACCGGCGGCGCCGATGGCACGGTCCGGATCTGGCCGCTGGACGGCTCACCGAGCCGGGTCTTCCTCGCGCTGTCCGGGCGTCGCTCGGTTCGATCAGTGGCGTTTTCTGGGGACGGTCGACTGGCGGTCGGTGGAGACGACCGACGAATCGTCGTCACCGAAGCGGTGCAAGCGTCTGCTCGGGAGGCGCGGATCGCGACCGCCTTCCCGTACCGGCAGGCGATCGAGAGAGTCGTGTGGTCGGCAGACGACACCCGGTTGGCCGCACTCACCCGTGAAGGCCACCTGGTACTCTGCACGCCCGCGGACGGCAGCTTGAACGTTCTCGTTCGTAGCTGGCTCGGTGAGTACGTCAGTGCGCCGTGCATCCGGTTCACCCCCGACGGCCGGGCCGTCGTGCGGAATACCTACGACGCCGTGGAAGCGGTTACGTTGGCCGGCGAGTCGGAGGGGAAGGTACGCGTACCGAGGCTCCGCCTCGGTGGGTTCGACTTCTCGTCAGGCGGCGACGCCGTGGCGGTGGGCGTCGAGGACGGCACCGTCCACGTCCTCGACTGGCCTGGTGGTGAGCATCGGCACATCCTCCGATCACATGACTCGACACCTCTCGGAGCGCAGGTACCCGCCGTCGCCTTCAGTGTCGATGGAACCCTTCTGGCTACCGCCGGCTACGACGGAACCGTGAACATCTGGCGCCCGGACGACGGCATACTCCTGGGTTCCCAGCCATGCGGCGCCGGCATGATCTACGCCATGACTTGGATCGATCAGCGACGCCTCGCGGTTGCCGCCCAACGCGAGGGACGGAGGTGGTCGGTAAACGTCTGATCACGTCGCGGATGCTTTCGACATCCGCACATCCCGCGATCCGAGCCCCGTGAGGCCGTTGAAGGCTTGGCCGAACGTTGTCGTCGGCCGCCGCGACGAGCACGTTCCGCAGTCCCCGGTCGACGAAGGAGAATGCGCCGAGGTCGCTGACGGAGAGTCGGCGCGGCGGCAGGTCCGCGACAGTCCGGCGCACCAACTCCACGGCCGATGGCCAGTACTCCTCGCCCAACCGGCCCAGCTCGGCACCGGCGCGAATCGCGTCGTCGGTGTCCGTATCGGGCTCGCCTGCCAGGGCGAGCAGCGCGTCGGCAGCCGTGCGCCGGTGGCCGGGGCCCAGCGCAGCCAGCACCCTTGCCCCGCCGATCCGTGAGCCCGCGTCCTGAGCACGATCTACTACCGCCGCCGTCAGGACGACGGCCGCCTCCTCGCCGGCTTCGGGCGCGACCGCCACCAGCGACTCCACCGTCTCGGCCAGACCATGGCTGCGCGGCCGGACATCTGCGAGAAGCCCCCGCAGCCGGTCCGCCACCCCTTGCCGGCGGTCGCCGTCGGCCTCCACCAGTGCCTCGGCCGCCGCCCGCCGGGTAGACGGATCGGCGCCGGGCGTGGTAAGCACCCGTTCCAGCGCAGCCAGCGCCTCGTCTTGGTCGGGCCCGGTGAGCTCCAGCAGCCGGATCGCCATGAGCATCCGGTCGTTCGGCGAGGTGCCGGCGTCCGCCAAGGCCTCGCGGAGCGTCGCGACGATCCCCGGCCGTGCGGTCGGCACCATGGCGTCCAGGGCCCTGGCCGCCGCCAACTTGGTCGTGGCGTCCGAGTGTCCCGCGAACGCGCTCTGGACGCGAGTCGTCAGCTCCTCACGGTCGGCGACGTCCCGGTCAGCCGCCAGCCAGGCCAGCGTCACGTAAATGTCCGGGTAGGCGGCGGACTGCGTCAGCAGGTCGGCCAGCCAGGCGCGTAGTGGAGGGCCGGCTGGGAAGCGCCGGGCCAGTGAGATCGGGCTGTCCAACCGAAACCGGCGACCGCGCCAGAAGGCAGTTCCGAGGGCGGCCAGCGCGCCCTCGAGCTGCGCCAGCGTGGCGGCGGCTCCCTCGGCGATCAGGCGGACAGCTGTCATCTGGTACCTGGTGCCGCCTGCGAGAAGCCAGTCGAGCAGTGGCTCGGCGTGCTGCTCGCGGCTCCAACGGGTGAGCACCGCCATCGCCACCGGGTCCTGCTGAACGGCGCCGTGGCTCCACCGCCGCCAGCCAGCGTCGTCGGGCGTGAAAGCGGCGGGTAGCTCGCGCGCGTACGCCCGGGCAGCCAGGTGCTCGGCGAAGCTGAGGTGGATGAAGTCCAGGCCGGTGCCGGGGCGGCTCAGCAGCCCGGTCGTGATCAGCGCGTTGACCACCCGGGCACCCCAGTTGACTGGCGGCGGGCTGGCGGTGGCGAGGACACGGTGGCGAAGCCAGTCCAATGCCACGGGCGGCAGCGGGCGGCGACTGGTAACCCGAACTATCGCCAGGTGTTCCAGGATTTCGTCGAGGTGATCGAAGAGAGTGTCCACCAGCCCTGGGCCGGCGGGCAGGTCGGCCAGGTCGCGTGCCAGATCCCGGCGGGCCGCCTCGCGACGCTCCCGACCGGTCGCGCGCAGCAAGGTCAGGCATTGGTCGTACAGGTCGTGCCGGTTGCGTGGCAGGGTCCGGTCGGCCTGGTAGAGGTTGATCGCGATGGTCGCCAGCAGCGGAACGGCGGTCAGCTCCTCCAGGCCGGCGGCGTCCACTTCGGCGAGGAAGCCGGCCGCAAGGTCCGCGCCGTCTGGATCGGGATCGCCGCCGTCGGCCTCGAACCACCGGCGGGCGAACTCTTCCAGTGCCGCCCGGTCGAACGGCACCAGCGTGTAGTGCCCCACGGCGCCACCGCCCAGCAGGGCGGTGGCGTGCCCAGCCAGCGGCCGGGTCGTGACTAGTAGCCGGTACGGCCGGGCGGCGCGGTCCGGCTCGCTCGCCGTCCAGGTAGACAGGCAGTCGAGCAGTCTTTCCCGCTCGTCGCCGGGCACCTCGTCCAGACCGTCGACCACAACCAGCCACTCGGCGCCGTCCACGGCCCGCTCCAGCAGCCGAGCCGGCACGTCTGCCAGCGCATGCGAGCGCAGCTCCGCCGACGCCGCCCGCGCCAGCGCCTCCGGCCAGGGCAGCGCGACGACGTGTTCGGCCAGCGCCCGCGCCGTCACCAGCAGCGGCAGGAGGGGAGCGTCAGTTAGCACCGCTCCGGCACCGTCGGCGGCTAGCCAGGCCGCCGCGAGCTGCCGGCATATCTGCCGGGCAGTGGTGGTCTTGCCGCTACCCGGGCCGCCCTCCAATAGCAGGTGCCGGTGCTGGCTGAGCACCCGGTCGAACGGCCGACGCACCGGGATGACGCGCGGCTGGCGGTCATACGGCAGAAACAGGCCGTCCACACCCGGATAGCCTTTGCGTCTGCGGCGGTCGGCCGCCTTGGCGGCCCGCAGTGTCCTGGCCTGGCTGCTCGATCCGCTGCCGGACGTATACGGCGGATACCACCCGGCGGCGTTCGCCGAGCAGGGGGTTGCTCTGGATGTCGGCTGCTGCCTCAGTGGCCGATAGCAGCGCGCGCACCTCGCCCGGGAGCCGCCGTTGGCCCCAGGCGGTGCGCTGCCACCGGACGCTGCTCGGCGGGTCAACGCGGCCGCTGGCCGGCGGTGTGTGGCCTTGTCGCAGCGCCGCGGCGGCGGCAGCGAGCGCGAACAGCGCGAAGAACATCGCCAGGACGCTAGAGAGCTGGTCGGCGCGTTCCAGCCCCAAACGGCGCAGCAGGAGGGCGAGGGCAACCAGGCACGTCGCGGCCAGCGCCAAGGCACCGACAAGCGCAAGCCGGCGGATCGGGGGTCTCCGCACCGCCTCATCATCCCAAGCATGTGCTCGTCTCGACCTGTCCGGAATTACCCTCTACTGGTAGGCCGTGGCGGTGACGATATGAACGAGATGAGCTTGCGCTGGGCTCAAGGCCTGCGACCCCTCCGCGACGTTTCGCGCTACCGCATAGTTCGTTGCCGTACTGGCGCAACTAAACATCGGGCCCCTGAACTGGGAAACGCGGTTCTCATTCTGTTCATGTATGGTCCACACGAAACGCGGGGCAGACGCGTCCTGAAACGCGGAGGCAGACGCGGGTGGAAGCTGCTGCGATGCAGCGTTCGCGAGGCCTGTGCGAACCGCTAGACGGCCGGCGGCGGTGATCTGCATGTGCTGGTGGCCGGTGGGGGCCGGACCTGCGGTGTTGGGTCTTGTCAGTCCGTGTTAGGTCTGGGACGGGGTTGGCGTGGCCCGACAGCTGGCGTCTACGCAAATGTCGGGCCGACGGACTCGCTCCACGCTCCCGCCACGACGTACAGACCGCGCCGAACCATAGGGTTCTCGACACCGATTGCGAACGCGACCCATGCCAGCAAGGCGCTCCAGTCCTGTGTTCCTCCGGGCGATCTCGGGCGTTGCCACGACCTCATCGTTCGGCCACGGTCGAACTGGCGGGTGGATACTACTGGCTGGCGGTGGTTCGTTCGCCTGTGGTTGGGAGGGCTGCGGGCGGGTCCGTGCGAGGAGGGATTCGCGGGCCGACTTGATGGTCGAGCGCGGACGTTCAATTCCCCACGCTTGACCGAGCGAGTGTGTCTCGGTACCGGGCGTCGACCACCTCGGGCGTGACGCCCATTCTTGCGCGGCGACGGTGCCGACCGTGGTGGTCAGCCGGTCGTCGATGGCCCGGAAGTGTCGCCGTCGTAATCTTCGGCGCTGGTCTGCATCTGGGGCTTGGTCGTCATCCGTGTAGCCCAAATGGGCCTAGCGGCGAGGATCGTACTCGCCTGCTAGCCAACGGATGAACCGCGAGGCGCGGTCTACGTACGTGTGCACGGTCCTGTCCTCTTTACCAGCCTCTTCGAGTTCAGCCTGGTAGCGATTCAACTCTTCCCGGAGATCCTGCTCCGTCCAGCATCTCTGCGCCATGAGTTCACGCTAGTGGTGTTTCTACGGGTCCCCGCAAGTACCATAGCCGAGCCAGATTGGGGAAATCGCTGGCCCGGTGGATCGAGAACAGAGGCCCTCACCCGCCTCGCCAGTAGAGCGCGAGATCGATCTCGCGAGCCGTCTGGATCTCAGCACCCTGCTCAGCCAGCTCGATGCGGCACTGCTCTACGAGTTCGATGTAGCGCTGGTAGCGGCCGGAGCCATCGCTCAGAGGTAGACACACCTCGGCCAGCCCTTTGCGGGCCCGCCTGTTGTACACGGCCATCCGATCGGGCGCGGCCGCTACGATCAGCGCCGACGGGAGGGCGTCGCCGGTCCTCATCCCGGGCAGCGGGGAGAGGACCGTCCTGGCGGCGGCTGCCGCCTCGGGTGTTGGCAAATCCTCGTGACGAGCTCTCTGAACTGCGGCCGCAGTGATGTCCCGCACCTGGGCTTCGGGCATCGTCAGGAGTTTCAGACCCCATTTCCCCCGCGGGATGCGCTTCCACAGGTAGAGCGCGCCGATGTCGACCTTGCCCAAGCTGCCGCTTTCTTGGACGCGCTCGATGACCTCGTAAAGTGGCTCGTCGTAACACTCAGAGACGGTGGCCCGATATTGGGCGAGCGCCCTGACGATTGTCCCGCAACGTTGCGCTGGAGTGATGGGGCATGGCTGATTCATGTGCGCTCCCTGTGACAGGCGCCGCGCCGCCTGGGCACCCGCATGAATTCCTCCGTCGATTCGCTTATTTGACGACTCGGAGGCGGTTTCGGCCACGGCGTACGAGGGGCTGCGGCTTTCGAGGCGGTGAAATTGGCGTCGGCGACGCGGGGATGAGTTCGGCTGGCCAGATCACATGACCGCGCCTGATGTATCGCTCGGCTCTTGTGACCCAACCCGGGGTTTCGCGGTCGAACTTGGTTCGGCTGCGTTCAAGGCTTGCTAAACTGCCGGGCTTGACTCGGTGGAACGGGCTCCGGGTGGGCCATAGTGTCGCCAAGCGGCTGTTGCAGCGGGAGCATACGAGGCCGCGCACGCACTTGCCGCAGGAGCGTGCGCTGGGACAGCAGTCATGGTCATGATCGACGGCCAGCCAGGGACGATCTTTGCGTGCCTGCGTGGCCGGGCAGAGGGCGCAGCGGTAGCTCTGCCGAGCTAGAAGCCAGTCATACTGGGCTTCCATGATGTGATGCCTGGCCCAAAGGCCTTTGTCGCGTGCGGTGGCAAAGGGGGAGCCGGTCATCGGGGGATGATCCGTTAGGCCTGCCGCTTGGAGGGCGGCGATGTGGGCGCGGGTGAGGCCCGGCAAATCGGGGTCTTCATCGGCTGCTGTTGTTGGTATGAGACGGGCGATCGCCCCTGTGATGTCGGCCTGCTTGCGTAAAGCGACTTGGACTACGGCGTGAGCGATGGCCCTAACCAGGTGGTCGGGCAGGAGCGCCCCTGCGTCACGGACCGCCGCTCGTATGGTGCTGTGCATTTCCTGGTCGAGTGATGGCATTGTCACGGTGACGTACACTCCAGGCTTCGCATTCAAGTTGAAGGTTGTGCTGCTTAGGGCGTGTCTCAGATGGACGGTCGAGTAGCTGGGGGATGATCCTCGTTTGTGGTGGAGGACATGGTCCGTACGTGGGCGCCGGATGATTTCTGGCAGGTCGCGCAGCCATTGATCCCGGCCCAGGCGCCGCGTCGGCAGGGTGGCGGGAAGCGGCGGGCGGATGACCGGGCGGTGCTCGCGGCGATTGTGTACCTGGTTCAGGCGGGCTGTTCGTGGTGGAAGCTGCCGGCTCAGATGTTCGGGATCTCTCGGTCGACGGCGCATCGCCGGTTCACGCAGTGGACCGCTGACGGGTTGTGGGAACGGCTGCATCAGCAGTTTCTGCACCGGTTGGGTGTGGTCAGCGAGATCGACTGGTCTCGGGCGATGGTGGACTCGATCGCGGTGCGGGCTGAGAAAGGGGGGATCTCACGGGGCCAAACCCGGTCGACCGCGGCAAACCCGGCAGCAAGATCCATGTGTTGTGTGACCGCCGTGGTGTACCACTGACCTGCCTGATCTGCGCCGCGAACACCCACGACAGCCAGCTACTGATCCCGCTGCTGGACTCGATCGCACCGATCCGTGGCCGGCGGGGCCGGCCCCGCCGTCTGCCGGACAAGCTGCACGCGGACAAGGCATACGACGTGCCCGCGCTGCGGGCCGCGATCCGTGATCGCGGGATCAAGGTCCGGATCACCCGCAAGGGCATCGAGTCCTCCCAACGTCTTGGCCGGCATCGCTGGATCGTCGAGGCGTGCCTGAACTGGCTGCTACGCAACCGCCGACTCGTCCGCCGCTACGACCGCAAAGCCCAGCATTTCCAGGCCTTCGCCGACCTCGCCTGCGCCCTCCTGACCTACCGCCGCCTACTCAAAGCCACCAACTGAGACACGCCCTTAGAGCCTGCCTCGCGATTTCACACCTGAATCCTGCACCTTCAACCCTCGGCGTCACTCCATCAAACGTCCTAATCTTGCCGCGGATAGGCGTGCGTTGGTGCGCGAGATCTGCCGGCCCAACTGGCGTCGAGGCCGCCGCAGGGGGAGGTGGTTGCGGTCGCAGGCGTGGCGGCCGTTTGACGGAAGCCGACGCGACCGCAACGAGACCTGGACCTGCCTGACAGGCTTCGAGCCGGCGGAAGGTGCGCAGCACCCTGCTCACAAACAGCGTCCGGGCTACCGCATAGCGCGCTGCCGCACCGGCGTAACGACCACATCATGGCCCTGAACTGGGAAAATGCGGTTCTTGTTCTGGCCAGGTGTGGTCCACCCGAGACGCGGGGCAGGCGCGCCCCGAAACGCGGAGGCAGACGCGGGTTAGACGTTGCCCACGCGCACCGTTCGCGAGGCCCGTGCGAAACCGCCAGCCGCCGCCAGCGACGATGCCTGCACGCGCCCGTGGATCGCCTTCTACAACCACCGCCGACGACACTCAGCCTTCGACTACGTCAGCCTGGCCGACTACGAACGATCCCTCACGTCGATTAATCCCAAATCCCGTGCTGTATGAGGACACCAGTTGCGCAGCCGCCGGGCCGCGAAAATCCCAAACGCCGTGCTCTCTGGGGCGCGCGCCTCGTATCTTCTAAGGTCCTACCTGACGCCGGGGACGCGCAGCTCACGTCGCGGTCGTGTAGATCCCCTTGATCACAGGAAGGAAGCCAGTGGAGCAAAGATCGTTGTACGTGATAATCGCGCTCCTCATGGCCCTGGTGGCCGCCGTTGCCGGCAGCCTCGTGGCCATCGTCGATGGGGGAAGGCCCACGGCGGCCTTCAAGGCGGGAGTAGTAGCATTCGCCGCCGCTCTGACGCTGGTCCTCGGAGTGATGGCTTCTCTTGGCGTGGTAGGCCCGTGAAGGCCGGAAGGGCCCGTCGCCCAAGCGACCGCCACGCGATGGGCGTCACCCTGGACGCGTCGGCGCAGGTCGGTCAGCTGACCATGGATCTGTCCCGTCTGATGAACCCCCATGACGCTGGCCGGCTCGTCCTCGCACTCCTTTACTTGAGCCGGACCGCGCACGTCGATTCCCATGTCTCAGTTGCCCCCAGTTGGCCGTGGCTACTACGCCAGACCACGACGGAGGAGGTGCCGATCAGTCGTGCCGTGGGGCATTGTCTTGCCCACTGGCTACCCTCGGCCGACGTCGAGGGCCAAGAGACGGGCATGAGGGATGCTGTGCCCTCTCTTCCCCCCAACATTGACGTGCCCCTGCGGGGGCTTATCCAGTCAATCGGCGCCGTACGGCAGGTGGGGGGTCTGCTCGACCAGTGCCTGCGGAACCTCTCTGCTGCCCAGGCACACGGCAGCCACTACTTCACGCCTCACGACATCGCCCGTCTCATGGTCGGCGTCGCGGCTCCTCAGGACGGTCATAGGGTGCTCGACCCTGTCTGCGGTTCGGCGGGTCTGCTGGCCGAGAGTCACCGCTACGTTCGCGAGCGCGTTGGGCTGAATCCGACTATGTCTCTGCTGGGAAAGGAGCAGCACGCCCACACCTCGCAGGTCGCCCGCATGAATCTCGCCGTACGGGGCATCGAGGCGCGCATCTTCCCACCGGGAGACAGCCTCGCTAAGCCGGAGACCGACCCGTGCGACATCGTCTTGGCGAACCTTCCATTCAATCAGCCCGACTGGGCACCAAAAGAGCGGTCGGACCGGCCCTCCGTCGATCCCCGCTGGCCGGATGAGGCCCCGCCGATGGGGTCCGCCAACTCCGCGTGGATGCTGCACATCGCGCATGCGCTCGCTCCGCAGGGTCGGGCAGCCTTCCTGATGGCCGACATCGCGGCCAAGAGCCCTCAACCCGGCCCACGAAAACTCAGAGAGCGGCTGGTGCGGGACGACATCGTCGAGTCCGTGATCGCGCTGCCGCCCCGCATATTCGGGCACACCGATACCACCGCCTGCTTGTGGGTGCTGAACAAGGACAAGAGCGCGCGCTCCGGTTGGGGAACCGTGGACCGGCGCGGACAGGTGCTGTTCATCAACGCACGGCGAGCCTTCGAACCTATGTCGAAGTCAAGGGAGCGGCGCTTAGGCGACCGGCACGTGCGCCGGATCTTGACCACCCTGGCGAGATGGAGGGGGATCGCCGAGGACAGCTCAGCGGACATGCCCCACGGTGATGAACCCGACTGGTCCCGGAGCTGCTCGACGGACGAGATCGCCCGTCGCCGCTACGAGCTGATGCCCACGACGTACGCAGCGGAGCCGCTCGGCCACGAAAGCTCCACACGTAGCCGGGTCGACGAGCTGAAGCGTGAGTTAGTCGAAAAGCTCGACCAGATCCGCACACTCGAACCACAGCTACTGGCCGCGTTGGAGGAGATCTGATGGAAGCCGCGGCCGACAGCGACGGCCACGAGGTGTGGCAAAAGACCACCATCGCCAAGCAGACCACGTTCACCACCTACGGCATCTCTGATGACAACGCCTCCGAACAGTGGGGCGTCGTGAGCTCGACCGATGTCAGAGACGGGCGCATCCGTTCCACTCAGATCGACATGATCCGCCAGGCAGATGCACGCCCGAGCCGGGCGACCCTTCAGCAGGGTGACCTGGCCGTCGTACTCGTCCGTCGCACGGGCGATGCCGCCCTGGTCCCCGCCCAGTTCGCCGGATGGACCGCAACCAGGTCTGTCGGCATCGTTCGCGCGGACCGGCACATCGCGCGTTGGCTTCAAATCTGGCTTCAGACACCCACGGCCAGGGCATGGATCGACGGGGAGGTGACGGCACACGTCGAGCCGACGCTGAGCCTTGACTCACTCCGTCGCATGCCCTTCGCGCTCCCTCCAGCGGAGGTGATCATGAAGCTCCACAAGGCGTTCAACCTCTTGGAGGAAAAGATCGACCTCAATCGAGAGACAGCGCTCAAGGCAGTGGAGTTGGCTGACGCGATTCACGCCGAATGGTCCTCCGAAGGCGCGGTATGGGAAACGCGACAACTCCGTGCGGTCACCAAGGCGGAAACGGGCAAGGGTTCCGCAAGATCCCTCCTGCCCCAGGCCCACGGTCCTGGCATCGACGGAATTACCCCGACCGATCTCTTCGACCTTCCGGTGCCCCATCTCGGGAGAAGCCGCCTGCGCAGCGCCGCGGATGCCTCATGGGCTTCGGGCACACTCATGCTGGCCACTCGTCCGGACGGCGCGCACATCGCAATGACGGAGCGCCCCGCGTCACCCACCAGAGGCGTTCTGGCGGTGTGCCCCTTGGACGCCATGGACAGCTGGTGGCTACTACACGAACTGAGAAGCCGGAGTAGCGTCCTAGCGAGTGCCGCGCAAGGGCAGAACGCCCGGGAGCTTTCCGCACGCGCCTTCTCACTCCTGAGTGTCACATGGCCTGACGCGAGCACCCGTGCGCGTTTTCACCAGGCGGCTGAGCCACTTCACGCCATGGCGAAGAAGCTGGTCACAGAGAGTCGCACGCTGTACAACCTCAAAGACGCTCTCCTGCGCGACATCTCGGCAAGGGCCAGCGTGTTCATGGAAGAGGAAGCCCCCGAGTCCGGGTAAGCCCGGTCCCGCAGTACCAGGAGGCACTCCGCCGCTCAGATGTGACAGGCACGGCTACGTACTCCACCAAACCTACTTCGACCCATCGGAAGTGCCGATCCTCAGCAGTGGACTCGTGCAGCTCCGAGGTCGTCTCCATCACGAAACAGCCGTGCTGGCGCCGCGGTGCGCCTCGCGGTCGCCCGCGCGATGCCCCGTTGGGATCCTGTCCAACACCGAACCCATGGTTTCGATGCTGGCGGTCATGAGGGCAGCGTCGCGGGCCGCGACGGCCGTGGTCCATGCCGTAGCGAGCGCCGCATAGCCTCGTCCTCGCTCGGCCGAGTCTTTGACAGGGAACGCTCCACCTATGGTCGTAACGGCTCCGAAGGAGGTCCGGGTGGAACTTTCTGCATCGAACCGTAGAGGACGGAGGCCGCCGACGATCTCGTGACGTAGGGGCGGCTGATCAGCCGTGCACCTTGGTAGAGACGAGGCGGCCGTGGAGGTGGCTCGTCACCAACCGAACTGGGTAGATGCCATCCACTCGACGAGCAGTCCAGACGCCGCGCCGGCGAGCACCCCACCGATTCCAAATTTCCAAGCGGCGCTGTTGGCCCTCCTCTCAGCATCGGCAAGGCGGCTCTCGTAGCGCTGAGTCAGCTTCTTCATCTGAGCTTGCATACGCTCTTCTGTTTGTGACGCCATCAGGCGACCGATTTTCTCTGCGTCGGTCTGGCTGACCCTCAGAAATGCCTCAGTTGCATCCTTTTGCTTTAGCAACGCCTGGACGTTCGCCTCAAGAGCTTCGGTGTGCGCAAGAATGGTCCTCAGGCGCTCAACCGAGTGATGGATTGATCCGGATACGGCGGCCAGCTCAGTATCAAGCCGCACCGGTGTGGACTCGGCCGCGACCTCCTTCGCGACATCAACGGCAACCTGCTCTAACAGTGCCGCCACCGCCTCTTGGCCTTCGGCGCTGATGGAAGGTGGCGGACGCCTTCGCCTTGACCTGACCTGATCTACGACGCCACTTAGGAGCGTTCCGAAGCCAGTGGCCGCCACCGCAGCGACCAAAGGGATTAGCTCTTCCACTGACGTGTTCTAACATCGTGCCCGACGGGCTGCGGTCAACAAGGCGACAGTTGCCCCAAATCGATGACCTGAACGCACGATCTATCGCCAGTCGGCCCGCGCACGGCCGCCGGATCGCTTGATCATGTGCACGCTCATGCCGCGATCCGGGCGCCGGTCACGAGTAGGTTGTGCAGCCCGGTGGACGCTGAGTGGTTGCCAGGGATGACCCGCGGACCGAAAATGGCCGGTGTGCGCGGCATACCGGCCATTCATGATCTTGGGGTGGTGCGCCGGCGGACTGCTGTGACGGTCACGGATGGGCCCTGAACTGGGAAGACGTGGTTCTTATTCTGCCATGTATGGTCCACCATTATTTTACCAGCTCAGGGCCATACGGCAGGTGATGCCGGTGGCCTCTTTCTGTTCTCCCAGACCGTGTTGGGAGAACTCTGGGAGACGATCTTTAAGGCCGTCATGAGCCGCCCCTTGCAGCAGGCGGTCCAGCACGCCTACCGGTGACCCCGGGCCATCGCCCGCCGTTCCGCCGAGGCGGCCAGCCAAAGTTCGGCCAGGCGGCAGCACAGCGATCACCGCGACGCGACCGACCGCCGCCGCCCGGAACAACCACCACATCAGGGCCCTGAACCGGAAATACGCGGTTTAATCCGCCATGTATGGTCCCGGCGAAACGCGGGGCGGACGTGCTCCGAAACGCGGAGGCAGGCGCTGTCAGGGCACACCGTTCGCAAGGGCTGTGAGGGCCATGAGAACCCACTAGCCGGCCGGAGATGATGAGGCGCTAGTCCCCCAGGGCGGGCGATGGTTCAGGCGGGGCGGGCCGGCGATGGAAGTCGCCGGCCCGCCTCCACGGCTCAGCCGATGGTCAGGTCGAGCTGCTTGCGGCCGTTCGCGGGTACCCCCACCGGGTTGCCGTCGTACCGCCCGGTCGACTTGGTCACCGGGTCGGCCAGGTACCACTCGAGGTTGACCGGGCCGCCGCCGATCACCCGGAACTCGTAGGCGCCGCCCTGGGCGGGCACGTCACCGACGGCGAGTAGGTCGCCGCTGGTCACGCCGCGTGCCTTCAGCCGGCCGCCGCTCCAGGCGGTGTCGCCGGGTGTGATGGTGACCGTGCCGGTGACCTTGGCACCCGCCGACAGCGTGGTGTCGTAGGTGCTGGTCGCGCCGCTGGTGACTGGCACAGTCTCGGCCTGGAAGCGGTTGCCGGTCGCGCCGGACCACTGTCGCGGCAGATCGGCGATCGGTGTGAAGAGCAGCGGCCACGCGTACGGCCCGAGGTTCCTGATCGTGTACCTGCCCGCTTCGTCCGTGCCCTCGGGGAAGAGTTCCGACCGGGGATCTCGAAGGCCGTGACACCGACCTCTACGTGTTCCACCGGCTGGCCGTTCGCGTCGCGCACCACACCGGTGACGGACCCGGCCGGGTCCAACAGGATCGTGCCAAGCCGTGTGGTCTTGCCCGCCTTGATTTTGAACTTGGCGGCCTGTCTCTGGTCGCCGGTACCGCCCGCCGGGGTGAACCACTGCGCCCCGTACGCGCTGCCGTCTGGCGGCTTGACGAACAGTTGGTAGGTGCCCGGCGCCAAGGCGCCGCTGGTGCCCGTGCCCTGGTTGTTGGTGCAGGCGGATGCGCGCTCGCTGGTGCCACCCGTGCCCGGAATCACGGCGTAGAAGCACACGCTCCCACCCGCCGTCGTCCCTGTCGCGCGGTTGACCGCCCGCGCGTTGAACCGCCCGCCGATCTCGACCGGGATGGTCAGCGTGGCCTGCCCGCCGGCCGGGATAGTGACCGGCACGTCGTTCTTGCCGAGGTAGTCGCTGCCGCTCAGCATGTTGAGCGTGACCAAGGTCGGCCCCGCAGCGAGTCCCGCCACGGTCACTGTCGAGCCCTGCGTGCAGAAGCCGCCGAACTTTTCGACCACCGCGACGCAGTAGTTGCTGACCGGGGCGCCGGTGGTGGCGTCCACCGCGGTGACGGTGAGCGAGCCGCCGGTGTGCCACGTCGAGTCCACCGACGCCGAGCCGCCCGCTGCCACGGTCACCTCGCCGCCGTCCTGGGAGAGCTCACGGGACGAGTTGCTGAGCGTGATCCGGTACGACTCCGGGAACACGCCGGTCATCTGCCACTCGCCGTCGGTGCCTGTCTGGGCGGTGTGGCGCTGGTGCGCGCCGTCGGCGATCACGTCGGCCTGCACGTTGAGCCCGGGCGCCGGCTCGCCGGTGGGCAGCGTCACCCGGCCCGAGAGCGTGGACCGCGCGGGGTGCGTCACCTCCAGCGTCCTGGTCAGTCCGGGCCGCACCTTGACCGGTACGGCGTTCTCCATCCGGAGCGTGCCGGGGGCGAAGTACTCGTCGTAGCTGAACAGGTAGTCGCCCGGCAGGATGTTCTCGAAGGTGCGGGAGCCGACGTTCGTGCCGTTCACGAACGCGACCTTCGTGCCGCCGTGCCAGAGGGCGAACGAGTGCTGGCTGACCCCGCTGCTACCGGTCCGCAGCTCGACGCGGAGCGCGCCGGTTGGCCGCAGCGACTCGTTCACCTCGACGGACTGCCCGGCCGCGACCCGGAAGATCCTGCCCTCCGCCTCGTCGATCTTCCCTGGCACCCACTGGCGGACGTTGAGCTCGACCCGCCAGCGCCCGGCGGGCACGGTGAGCGAAAACCAGCCGTCCGCCCCGGTGTAGGTGTTGTAGGCGCCGTCGCCATCGACCTCGTGCGCCACGACGCTGGTCTGGGCCGGGTTGCCCTCCGCATCGGTGATCAGCCCGGTCAGGGTGCCGGTCGGCAACAGGCTCTCATCCACGGTCAGCGTCTGGTTCGGGCGCAGGGTGTACTTCTTGGCGGTGGCCTGGCCGTGTTCCTGGTGCGCCCACACGCGGAACGGGAACTTCACGAACTGAAGGGTGACTTCGCCAGCCGGTACACCCGTGAAGGAGTAGCGGCCGTCGGCGTCGGTCGTGGCGCCCGGCGCGCGGTAACGGTAGGGCTTGGCGTCGATGTAGACCGACGCCTGCGCGACCGGGTCGCCGGCCTGGTCGGTGAGGCGGCCCTGGACCGTGCCGGTCGGGACCTGGCGCTCGTCGACCACCGTGGCCAGACCCGGCACCACGGTGTAGCGCTGTGCCTCGTCCGCGTTCGGCTTGCCGGGGGCGTACTGCGAGATGGTGTCGTCCGAGAAGTAGACCGTGACCGGGCCGGCCGGCACGTCATGCATCTCGTAGCGCCCCTGCGCGTCGGTGTAGGCCGAACGCTGCCATTGGTTGTAGGTGAGGCTGCTGGTGGAGACCGACGCGTGGACGATCGGGTTGCCGGATCGGTCGGTGAAAACGCCCCGGACCGTGCCGGTCTGCGGCTCGAGCGGCCCGGAGATCTGGGCGGCCGACGCCGGCGTGACCGGGACGACGAGGATCAGACCGACGGCGAGGAGGCCGGCGGATAAGAGTCTTTTGAGCATGCCTGTGTCAAACCCCGCTAGGTCTGGGTCCACTGAGGACATGACCCTATGCGGAGATCGGGCCCGCCGGGAGGGCCTGTGGATGAACGGGAAAACGACTGCGGGTGGTGATCACGTAGGGCGACCTGGTCGTGATCGTCCAAACAAGCGCGGGGCGCACAAGGCTGACGGGCGGACCCGGCGGTATCGACGTATGCCCACCTCTTGACCTTGGCGATGTGATCGCTAACACTAGGCACACGCTGCAGCGGTGCCGTCACCCCGGGCAAGGTACTGCCTTGCCCGGGAGTGGTCCTGTCATCGTCTGCCACGCCGCCATCAGTGCACATCGGTGTTAACGCTCACACTCGTCTGGCGGTTGGGTGGTCGGTGTTTCCCGTCCCGGCCAGCAACCTGGTCACAGACCAGAGCAAGGAGAGTGACGTGAGCAAGCAGTTCTCGCGGCGGGACCTGCTGCGTATCGGTGCGTTGGCGGCCGCCGCCCCGGCCGCGATGACCCTCGCGCCAACCTCGCCCGCGTTGGCGTCCGGCGGCGCCCCGGGCGACCGAGGCGGCGCCGGAAGTAAGCACCCGCGGCCGGGCTGGGAGGCCCCGAACTGGCGGGTCAAGCCCTTCGCGTTGAATCAGGTCGCTCTGCGCGACGGCATCTTCCAGCAGAAGCGCGACCGGATGCTCAATTACGCCCGCAATTACCCTGGCACCGGCGGTGTTTTTGATGGGCCGGACCGCATGTTGCACCTGTTCCGGGTCAATGCTGGTCTGCCCGCTCCGGGGACCTGGCCCGGCGGTTGGGACACTCCGAACCATCTGCTACGGGGCCACTTCACCGGCCACTACATGACGATGCTCTCGCAGTGTTGGGCCGACACCGGTGAGGAGATCTTCCTCGACAAGCTCGACTACCTGGTCGAGGAGTTGGGCAAGTGTCAGCGGGCGCTGGACGCCCGGCCGGTGGGTCGGGTGCCGGGCCGATCGGGCATGGCGGTGCGGCTCAGCGACCCGCACCCCAACCAGTACGTCCTGCTCCCCGCCGGCATCCTGGCGGATGTCGAGGACGTCACGATCGCGGCTTGGGTGAACCTCGGGGCGGCGCAGAACAACGCCAAGATCTTCAGCTTTGGCACCGGCGCCAACGTCCACCTCTCGCTGACCGCGCGGGTGTCGGCGACCAACCCAGGCCCGCGTTTCGCCATCACCAACAGCGGCTCCGGCGGCGAGCAGCGAATCACCGGCGACAGCGTCCCGGTCCCGGTCGGGCAGTGGGCGCACGTCGCGGTCACCCTCTCCAGCGCCGACGGTACCGGCCGGCTCTACGTCAACGGGGTCGAGGCCGGCACGGCCGCGATCACGCTGACCCCGGCGGGCCTCGGTGCCACCGGCAACAACTGGATCGGGCGTGGACAGAGCAACAACGACCCGCTGCTGAACACGTCCGTTGACGACTTGCGGATCTACCGTCGGGCGCTGGACGGGACCGAGATGCAGGCGCTCGCGGCAGAGGAGCCGTCGGCCCCGGCCGCATCCCCCGCCGACCTGGTCGCCTGGTACCGCTTCGACACAGAGGGCGAGACGGCCCACGACCACTCGGGTAACCGCCGGGACGCGAGGATCATCGGCACCAGCTACCGAGGGTTCCTGGCGGCGTTTCCGGAGGGGCAGTTCAGCCGCCTTGAGCCACCGACGCTTCAGCCCAACAGCGGGCCGAACGCGGTCTGGGCGGTCTGGTACACCTGCCACAAAATAATGCGTGGGCTGCTCAACGCGTACCACCTGACCGGCAACGAGGAGGCCCTCGACATCGCATTCCGGATGGGCGATTGGGTGTACCAGCGGCTCAGCCGATACAGCCAGGACGAGCTGGACCGGATGTGGAACATCTACAGCGCCGGCGAGGCCGGGTCGATGAACGAGGTGATGGCGGAGCTTTCGGCGCTGGCCCACCCCGCGAAGAAGCGGACGCGGTATCTGGCGGCGGCGAAAATGTTCACCTTCACCACCCTCTTCGACGCCGCCATCGCCGAACGGGACGAGCTCAACGGGCGACACGCCAACCAGTACATGGCGCCGAACATCGGCTACCTGCGGATTTTCGAGCGGACCGGGGATCGGGACTTCCACACCGCGGCGAAGCACTTCTGGTCGATGGTGGTGCCGCACCGCACCTTCAGCAACGGCGGCGCCGGCCGAAGCGAACACTTCGGCCCCCGTGGCGTCATCACCAGCGGGTTCACCTCGGCGTCGGACCCGAGGCACGCCGAGACCTGCTGCGCGTACAACATGCTGCGGCTGACCCGGAATCTCTTCTTCCACGACCCGGACCCGGCGTACCTGGACTTCTATGAAAAGGCCCTGCACAACCAGATCCTCAGCTCGCGCCGCGACGTGGACAGCGTCACCAGCACCGAGGTGACGTACCACCAGAACATGTGGCCCGGCCGCTCCCGCCGGATCGGCAACACCATCGAATACAGCCGGTACGGCGGCAACGGCAGCTGCTGCAACGGCACCGGTCTGGAAAGCCATACCAAGTACCAGGAGACGATCTATTTCCACTCGGCCGACGAGTCGACGCTCTACGTCAACCTCTTCATCGCCTCGACCCTCACCTGGCGCGACCGCGGCTTCGTCATCACCCAGCAGACCCAGTATCCGACCGAGGGGGCGAGCCGGCTCCGCTTTGAGCAGGCCGGCGGGAGGTTGAAGGTCCGGCTGCGGGTGCCGTCGTGGGCGACGCAGGGTTACACGGTTCGGGTCAACGGGCACCGCCAGTTGATGGCGGCCAAGCCTGGCAGCTTCGTCACGGTCGACCGTCGTTGGAGCCGCGGCGACACGATCGACATCGACATGCCGATGAGCTTTCGGGTGGAGCAGGCCCTCGACAACAAGGCGATCCAGTCGATCATGTATGGCCCGACCCTGATGGTGGTACGCGACGCGACCCCGAGCTACCGCGACGTCAGCTTCTATCGCGACCTCAAGCTCGACGGCGATCTGGCCAGCTCGATAAAGCCGACCGAGGTGGCGATGCACTACACCACGCACGGCTACACGCTGGCGCCGTACTACATCGCCGATCCCGTGCCCGGCGAGTTCAACGCCTACCACCCATACGTCCGGCGGGTCGAGCCCGAGGTGGTCTTCGGCTCGTTCGGCTCCGGGGTGCCCAACGACGAGGTACGCGACGAGAACGGCGAGACCTTCCTCGACCGGGTCTGGGCGCAGGCACCGTTCGCCAGCCACTGGCAGTTCCTCCACCGGGTACAGCAGGTTTCGGCGCAGTGGGTCACCGCTGGCCGCCACACCGAGGAACAGCGGCAGGCGATCCTCGACGCCGCCGCCCAAGCGCGACGCGACCTGGAGGGCTGATCCGCGCGGGCCTCGGCGGGGTCGGTGACCCGCCGAGGCCCGCCCACCGCGCTTCACGCAGCCCTGGTGCCCGGTTCGGTTCAGCTGCGGACCAGGCCAAGGCCGCCGGCGTATGTGACACGTGTCGGCGAGGCGGGTGCGAGGTCGCAAATACATGCTGTGGGCTGGACACCGGCGTCAGGCACGAGTGCTGGACCGGGACGGCGAGAGCTGCGGGCCATCAATATCGACCTTCCTTGACGGCAACACGTCCGCCCGCGTAACCCCTCGAACTGCCTGGTAATACCACCTGTTACGCGTCTGGTCGCGGGTCACTCAGCCGGATAGGAGGGCTCGTAGGATGAGGCTTGCCTTCTCCAGCAACGTATAGGGTAGGCGGAGGTTGCCGATGGCGACGCCGGCCAGCAGCCACGGGAGCCGGCGGGGCAAGATGAACGTGACATCGATCTGGATGAGCTGGTCGCGCGGCTGGCCAGCCTTCGAGTCAGGGCTCATGCCCCTACCTCTTCGGGCAGGATCAAGCTTTGACGCGCGCCTTGGGATCACACGGTTCGACCGGTCCACGGGTTGCCCCTCACGTCCGGATGGCTTGCTGGGTGGCAAGCCTGCGTACCTGTGTCGGCGAGACGCCGAAGAGCTGTTTGAAGTCTCGGGCGAACTGGTCTGGGCGACGGTAGCCGTGCGCGGCAATGATGTCCTTGATGGGCGTCCTAGTCAGCGAGGGATCTCGCAGGCTGTGGAGGCATGCCTCTAGGCGTAGCCGTTTGAGCAGTTGCATCGGCGTGAGTTCGGTGTTCTGGAATAGCTTGTGCAGATAGCGCGGCGAGACGTTGGCGACTTCCGCGATCCGGTCCGGGTCGAGGGCTGGGTTGTCGAGGTGTCGGCGGATGATGGCGCGGATGGATGCCATGTGCAGTAGCCGCCGGGTGCTCGGGGTGATCCCATCCGGTTGGTCGAGTCGTTGGCGGATCAGCCCGACCGTGCATTCGCGCAGGGTGTCGTCGCTCACGGAATTCCCCGGGTCTGGGCTCACGTAATTCCCCAGGGTGTGGCCCTCGGTTGATGTTCTACTTGGTGCCGGTCGGTGTTGTCGAGCCGGCTCGGCCGGGTCGTTTGTTGGGGCGGTAGCTGGGTCCGTTCATGAAGACCTGGTGGCTGGTGTTGATGAGCCGGTCCAGCAGCGATTCGGCGACGACGGGGTTGGGGAACAGCGGATACCAGTCGGCCGGTGACCGGTTCGAGGTGGCGATCAAGGACCGGCCGGCCTGGGCGCGTTCGGAGATGAGTTCGTAGAGGTCGTCGGCCTGTTGGGCAGTCAGTTCGCGCATGGCGAAGTCGTCCAGGATCAGCAACGCGGGACGGGCGAGCTCGGCGAGGCGGCGGGGCCAGGTGCGGTCGGCGTGGCCGCCGGCGAGGTCGGCTAGGGCGCGGCTGGTTTTGGTGAAGCGGACGTCGGCGCCGCGGCGGATGGCGAGGTGCCCGAGGGCTTGCGCTATATGGGTTTTGCCGACGCCGACCGGGCCGTGCAGGATGACCGACTCGCCGGCCTGCAGCCAGCGCAGCGCGGCCAGGTCGCGGATCTGCGCGGCGGGCAGTTTCGGGCTGGTGTGAAAGTCGAACTCCTCCAGGGTGGTGGTCTGGTCGAAGCGGGCGCGGCGCAGCCGGCGTTGCATGCCCATGGTTTCCCGGCGGGTGATCTCGTCGTGGCAGAGCACCTGCAGGAACTCCAGGTGGCCGAGCTCGCCGGCTTGGGCTTGGGCCAGGCGGGCGTTGAGGGTGTGCAGCATGCCGGAGAGCTTCAACGCGCGCAGGCTGTCGTGCAGCGCGGTGTCGACGATGGTCACGAGGTCTCCTTGGGCTGGTAGAGGAAGTGGTGCAGGGCGGCCATCAGGTCGGCCCAGTCGGTGCCGGCCGGGCGGGGAAAACCGTTGCGCTGCAACACTTCGGCGACGTCGTGCAGCAGGCCGTAGGTGAACCGGGGATCTGCTCCGCCGGGCTGGGGCAGCGGGTAGGCCGGCTGCGGCGCCGTCGCCGTGGTGGTCTGGTCGGTCATGCCAGCACTCCCGCTGCGGCGCTGGGCTGCTCGTCGTCACCAGCGTCGCCGCGGTCGTCGTCCGCGATGACCGTGTCCATGTCGAGCGTGACGTTCGGGGTGGGCAGGGGGATGACGTTCGCGAACAGCTGCGAAGGGCCGTGCAGGTGCGCTGCGGCGCCGCCGTCACCAGCGGACGGTGGTGGCGGGTCGGTCTCGGCGCCGGCGACCAGGATGCCTTTGACCGTGCGGTAGGACGGGTCGCCAGCCGCGATCGCCTTGGTGCAGGCGGCCTCGAGACGGGCGGTGCCGTGCTTGTCGGCCAGTCCGAGCACGCCCTGCGCGGCGCGGAGCCGGAACAGAGCGTTGACCTCCAGAAGCCCGGCGATGACCTGAGCGCAGGCGGGGCCGATCTCGGCGGAGCGGGTGCGGCACCAGGTCGGCGTCCGCATCCGGAACGCGATCTTCTCGGGCGGATAGTGCCCGAAGTCGGTCTGCTTGCCTTGTGGCTTGCGGCCGTGCGTGGCGATCAGTTGTCCCTTGTGGAAGATCTGGACCACCAGCGGTGTCTCGCGGGCGTCGACACGCTGGCCGATGAACCGCCACGGCACCGAGTAGATCGTCTTACCGACCTTGGCGTGGATGTCCGGTCCCACCACCGCCGTCGACCACGTCGCCAACGCGAACGCCTTGCCAGGCAACGGTTGCAGCACTTCTGCTTCGACAGCCGCGAACACGGACGCCGGCGCCGCACCGCCCAGCGGCCGGCAGGACCTGCGGCCGGCGACCTCGGCGCACCACTGGGTCGCAGCGGCCTGCATCGCCTCCAGCGACGCGAACTGGCGACCGCGCCAGAAACTGTCCCGGATATACGGCATCGGCCGCTCGATGCGGGCCTTGTCCCGCGGCTTGCCGCGTCGGGCCGGGTCGACTAGCACCCCGTAGTGGGCGGCCAGTTCAGCATAGGAGCGGTTGATCTTCGGGTCGTAGAGGTCAGGCTTGTCCACCCCGGTGCGCAGGTTGTCCGGCACCAGCCGCCGCGGCGTGCCACCGAAGAACGCGAACGCCTCGATGTGTGCCTCGGTCCAGGCCCGCTGATCCATGGTCAGGACCGGCCGCACGAACATGTGCCGCGAACACGCAAGGACCATGGCGAACGCCCACACTCGACGCCGCTTGCCGGTCGCCGAATCTACCCAATGGCCCAGATGCCCGTAGTCGATCTGGGCCTCCTCACCCGGCGGGAAGTCCGTCTCATCGCGCAGCACCACGACCCGGTCCCGGCGCACCTGTTCCGGCAGGTTCGCCGCCACATACCGCTTCAACGACGCCACCGACGCGGTCAGGCCGTGCTCGTCCCGCAGCCGCTGGTGGATCGTCGCCTGCGTCACCCCCAACTTCAGCTGGGCAGTGATGTACTCGTGATGCTTAGCGATCTGCGGCCAGGTCACCTGCCGCAACCGGGTATCGGCCAACTGAGGGAACCACCGCGTCACCAGCGCCGCCCAGTCCTGCTGACTCATCGCCGGCCCACCCGGCACGAACCCAGCCGCGACCGCCGGGGCCAGGTACTTGCGGATCGTCTTACGATCCACACCCAGCGACGTGCCCACCTCGCTGATCGACCGGCCCGCGTACCAGTGGATGAAGATCTCGGTCACATCGACCACGTCGAACGTTCTCCTCGCCATCAGCTCCCTCACCCGTCACCCGGACAAGGGAGAACTCTTCAAGATCGCGAGGACCACCCCACTGGGAGCCCTAGGCGCCCAGGCGCCTCACCTGGGGAATTAGGTGAGCGAGCGGGTGGGGAATTACGTGAGCGTCAGACCGCTACAGGTGGGGAATTACGTGAGCGCCGACACGCAGGGCGACCGCGAGATCTGGGTCGCCCTCATGTTCGGCGGCGCCGGCGGTGTCGGTCAGCTCGATGAGAAAGTTCGCGATCAGGCCACGTCCGGGCAGCCTCCTAGGTATGACGGTACCGAGAAGCGGCGCAGCCGTGGCGCGGGTGATCGGCACCAACGCGCGTGGGAACGTCAGCATGACGATCCGCATCGACGCTGGTCCCGTCGCGTGCGTGGCCTGCCAGGGGCGGGACAGGTCGTACAGCGCGATGTCCCTGGGGCGAAAGGTCACCTGATTGCCTGCCTGCTCCATCCGTGCTCCGCCGTTGATGCTCAGAAATACCCGGTAGCATTCAGGATCACAGGCCCTGATCAGGCGTTCGGTTCGGTGTGCCAGGATTTCGGAGTCTGCGGCCCAGGTCACGGCCTCGATTGTGAAATCACCGATCTGGGCGACCGACATCACGGCGAGCAGGTCGCGTGGTGCACGCCCGCGGATCGCCACCGGGGCCAGTTCGGCGGCGGCACCCGCGCGGGCGTACTCGTACCGGTCGAGCGGGTGAACCGGTCTGGTGTCGTACAGCACGTACATGGCCGTTCCCTACTACTCCAAAAGTCATTGCGTCTGTCAATTGTCAGATGAAGAGACCAGCCCAGCGTTGACTGTGGGCGCACAACCGGTCATGCAACGGCGCTCGGTTAAGATCAAGGCGTCTTCGAAGCAGTTGGTCGCGCAGGGTCGTCGCTAGGCGTCTGGACGTACCGGTGATCGGGTGTGCAAATGTCGGACCCGCACGTGGTTCTGCTGGTCGGCGTCGTCGTCGCGTACGAGTACATCCCCAGACACATTGGGACTGGGCTGCTGTGGGGATGGGCAGGTGGCTGGGGTCTGGTCATCGCCGCTATCGCTGCCCTGATAGTCGTGTAGTGGTGGCGGGGCCGTAGGCCGTCAAACCCAGCGACCGAACCGGGCTCATGTCCTGGCCGGGCTCTCGCAGATCACCCGGTTTCGGACGGAGGCGACCTCGATGCCCGATGCGGTGGCGGCCGGATTCGCCTGCAAGATGTCTGCATGAACGCCAACGTGTGGCTCAGCCCGCTTGTGGCTTTGATCGGCGTGATGCTGGGCGGCGTTCTGTCGTCCAGAGTGCAGGCCCGAGCCTGGAAACAGGAGGAGATGCGTCGCTGGCGCGAGTCGCGGATGGCGACATACGGCGACTTCGTAACAGCGGTCCGCAGCTTCCGAACCTACGTTCTGCGGCCTGACAGCTTGATCGAAGTGATAGCCCTGAATGACGGCGTGCGAATGACACCCGGATTCGAAGGCGAGGGAACGTTCCAGTACCAGGCCGTCGAAGCGACGCTGGCACGGATCAAGATGGTCGCCCAGGATCAAGCGACCGTAGACACGGCCGTTCGGCATCTGCGAATAGCTCGCCGGTTCGCCGTCGCTCGTGCGGTCTATGGACTTGACCAGATTCCAAGGGACCTCAACGACCTCCTGTTTAGGACCGAGCTCGGCTTCGTGAATGCCGCCCGGACGGAGCTGGGTCTCCCCGACGTCGCCAGTCTGACGTATCCGGACGAGGTCGCAACTACGACCCGGGGTGAGGAGCTGCGCACGCTCGACCGCATGCTGTGGGAAGCGCACCACAACGGGATCCCACCTGCTAACGAGGGACGTAACAAGACGCGCGCTGGATCCAAGACCGTCGTCGTGGATGCTCCCAAGGAAGGACGAACGACGAAGTAGCCCCCTGAACGGATCTCAGCAAGGGGGCCGGGCGGTTTCAGCGGCAGCAGCCGTTCGCCGTCGTCGCCGGTTGGATTCGGTGGGTCTTGACGATCGTCAGGCAGTCGGCGGCGGTGCCGCCTTGTTTGGCAGCTCCGCCTCGCGAGCTATGCCGGTCTGGGCCTTGCCCCTGCTCAACCGGCGTTCGCGTCGGCCGTCGGTGCAGCATTGCCTGCGGCAGTCATAGCGCTCCGCCCGCTCGATCAAGTCGAGGAGATCGGGTCGGCCGTGGTTAGGGTAGGGGCCATCTTCACGGTAGTTGACCAGTTCGTAGCCCGCCCGCAGTGCCTGAAGCCGCGGATGCCAGTAATCCAGCACCCACTCTCGCCGCACAATTCCCTTTCGGGCGTAGGCACCCAATAGATCGAATACGGAAAGTGCCCGTACGATCCGAAAGTAATCAGCCGTGCCGAGTGGCGGAATCCTGCCTGATATCCCGGATTGATAGATCAACAGGCGTCCACGCTGCACCTCGTCGCTCAACATGAGTTCCTGGATGGCGAGGTAGCTACTCGCCTGCTCCCGGCGTCGACTGATCAACACGGTGACAAGCGAAACAATGACCGCCAGCAACGCAAGGCTGATGCCAACCAGATCCTTGACGCTATCAAACCAAGCCACGCCGAGCCTCTCACGTCCCACGGAACGAAGTCGGCGCTTCAGCGTAGGAGGCCACCGCAACAGTCCACTTCAGAATGAAGCCGTGCGGGGGTGGGGCAAGACTGGCTGCGGCGGTCTATCTCAGTGGCACCGGGTCCAGGGCTGGGTGGGTCTCAGGTCAGCGGCGCGTACCACTGGGCGCCGGTGACGCGGATGCGCTTGGACTGCTCGCGGTTCCAGTCGACCCGCATGCCGTGCTCGCGGAGTACCGGAAAGGCGGTCTCGTCCAGAAACCGCTCCAGATCGGCCTGGTAGCGGGCCTGCTTTTCGGCCTCCGGCAGGGCGGCGTAGGCGGCCTCGTCGAAGTCCGCTGGCGGGTAGACGCCGTAGCCGAGGTAGACCTCGCCGTCCTCGCTCCCGACCAGCGACTCCGTGTCCTGCTGGTGGTACCAGAGGTATCCGTGCCAGTGGCGGGAGTCGTCCCGCTCGTCGTGGATCTCGGCGGCCGCGCAGGTGCCACAGCAGGCGAAGTTTGCCCTGGCCACCACGCCGAGGTCGTTGAGGTCGGCGAAGGCGCGGGAGAGGTTGCTGTGCACCTCACCCCACTCACGCTGCTGCTCCCGCCGAGCGGCCAACGCCTTTACGTACGCCGCCCGCAGCTCTTCGTCGGTGGCCCCGTGGCGCTGCTCGTCCACGTCGAAGAAATCCACGAACTCGTCGGCGGCGTCCTCGCCGCGCACGACCCAGCTCCAGATCTCGTCCTCGATCTCCCCACGACCCGGCTCCGCGATCCGCTCGGCCAGGAACCTGACGCCCGCAGGGCGGTCGTTGTAGATCCATCCAGTCACGGCGACGATCCTTGCACGAACCTGTGACAACCTGAGCCGGGCCACGGCCCGGCGCGCGGCAAGCACCAACAGCCGCGCGTCGGCCTCCCTCTGGCAGGAAAAGATCAGGCGTGCCGGGCGGGGTTTGGGTAGCGTTGCCGGGCGTGATCGAGCTTGTCGAGCGGCGTAGCGTCCTGGCCGTTGTGGTCGGGTCGCGGGCGTATGGGCTGCACGGTCCGGGCTCCGATTACGACCGGCGTGGTGTGTATGTGGCGCCGACGCGTGCGTTCTGGCGCCTGGACAAGCCGCCTACCCATTTCGAGGGGCCGGCGGCGGAGCAGTTCTCCTGGGAGTTCGAACGGTTCTGCGTGCTTGCCTTGCAGGGCAACCCGACGGTTTTGGAGGTGCTCTGGTCCCCGCTGGTCGAAATGACCACTGTGGACGGGGAGCGGTTGCTGGCGTCGCGGCGGGCGTTTCTGTCCAGGCGGGTGGCCGAGACGTACGGCAACTACGCCCGGGATCAGCTCGGCCGGGTCGCGGCCCGCCGTGCGCGTACCGGCGAGACGAACTACAAGCAGGCCATGCACATGATCCGCCTGCTGGTCGCAGGGGCGCATGTGCTGCGTACCGGGGAGATCCTGGTCGACGTGCGGCACCTGCGCGACAAGCTGCTCGCGGTGCGACACGGTGAGCTCGCCTGGGATGTTGTCGCTGCCTGGGCGGCGGACCTGCTCGCCGATCTCGCCGACGCGGCCGCCGCCACCGCACTGCCGGAGCATCCTGACCGGGATGCCGTGGATCGGCTGCTCACCGCCGTACGCGAGAGGAACCTGCAGTGACCATCGAGGTGCCGCGGTGGGCCGCCGAGGCCGCCCACACCCTGCCCCGTCCACTGCTGTTCGCCACGGTCAGCGGTGCACATCTGTACGGGTTCGCGTCGCTCGACTCCGACCTGGATCTGCGCGCCGTGCACCTGTTGCCGCCGGCGGAGGTGGTCGGGTTGCGTACCGGGCCGCAGACGTTGCAGCACACCGGGGTGCGTGACGGTGTCGAACTGGACGTGGTCAGCCACGATCTGCTGAAGTTTGCGAAGCTGCTGAACAGTCGCAACGGGTACGCCTTGGAGCAACTGCTGTCGCCGCTGGTGGTCGTGACCACGGCGGTGCACGCCGAGCTGACGTCTCTGGCCCCGCGACTGGTCACCCGTCACCACGCGCACCACTACCTCGGATTCGCGGGCACCCAGGAGAGGTTGTACGCCAAGACCGGGCAGCTCAAGCCCGCGCTGTACACGCTGCGGGTGCTGCTCACGGGGATCCACCTGATGCGGACCGGCCGCCTGGAGACGGATCTCGGCGTGCTCGGGACGGAGTTGGCGTATGTGCCGGACCTCATCGCCGCCAAGCGGGAGGCCGAGCATGGCCCACTGCCTGCGGGCGCCGCGGAGCGGCTCGCCACCGACGTGCCGCGGCTGCGCGCCGAGTTGGAGGCGGTCCGGGGCACTTCGGCCCTGCCCGATCACGCAGACCCGGCAGCCGTGGACGCCCTGCACGACCTGGTGGTGCGGACCCGCCTCGGCTGAGCCACGTGGTCGGTTTGATGATGTAGCCGCCGGAACCGGCCTTCCAATAGAGTGTCGCCGTGTCGATCTTCACACGCGTGTTTGGTGGCGGCCGGCGGCCGGCAGCGACCCTGCCCTACGCCTCAGATTCGCCAGAAGGACTCGCTGCCCGGTGGGTGCGCTGGGTTGCCGGGGTGGGCCCGCTGCACAATCCAGTCGGCGACACCACCGGAGCCGACGCGGGTGTCAATCAGCCGGATGACGTTTGGTTTCTCGCTGGTACCTTCGGCGGCGACGTCGAACGACGGTGCGCCGTTCCCGCCGGAACCCCGCTGTTCTTTCCCGCGTTCAACATGTGGCATCGCAACGCGGAGGGTCCACCGCCTCACCTGCACCGCGCCGTCGGCGACTTGGTAGTGGACGGATCGCCCATCGAGCTGGAAACAATCGCCACGCCGGTACCCTTCGAGGTCGTCGGCGCTCGGCTCAACCCCGTGACGCGCACGCGTAAGCCCGTGCCTATGACCGTCTGGGGCCTGTGGAAGCGCCTGGACTCGCTCCCCTCGGGGCAGCATGTGCTGAGGTTCGCCGGTGGGGACGGGTATGGCTTCACGGTGCGCGCCACCTACCACCTCAGTGTCACGCCTGGCCCGGCGCGCGACGACTCAGGTGTGTCTTAACCGACAAGGCCGTGTTCGTAGGCGAACACGACGATCTGCACCCGGTCGCGCAGCGCGAGTTTGCGCAAGATCGCCCCGATGTGTGTCTTCACTGTGGACTCGCTGGCGAACACCTTGGCGGCTATCTCCGCGTTGGACAGCCCGCGTGCGGCCGCGGTGAACACGTCGCGTTCCTTGTCGGTCAGGGCGAGGTACGCCTCGGGTACCGGGACGGGTGCCCGGAAATGGTGGTCCATCAGCGTCGTCAGGTCGGGCGGTGCGAGGACGGCGTTTCCACTGTGGACGGTGCGGATCGCGTCGCGCAGCATCACCGGGGTGGTGTCCTTGAGCAGGAAGCCGCTCGCCCCGTACCGGATGGCCGTGGCCGCCCGGTCGTCCAGGTTGAAGGTGGTCAGCACCAGCACACGCACCGGCTTGGGGCGCCGGTTGACCCGCTCGGGCAAGAAGATCTGCCGGGTCGCCTCGACGCCGTCCATGCCGGGCATGCGGATGTCCATCAGCACGACGTCGGGCGCGAGCTCATCGACGAGGCGGACCGCTTCGCTTCCGTCGGCGGCGGCGCCCACCACGGACATGCCGACTTGGGCGTCCACGATGACCGCCACCCCCGAGCGGAAGAGCTCCTGGTCATCCGCGAGCAGCACGCTGATCGAGCCGGTCATGGCAGTGGCCGCCACACGGGGATCCACGCGGTCGCGGTAAACCTCGGCTCGCCGGCCACCTCGTGTCGATCCACGTCGAGCCGGCCGCCGGCCGACTCCACCCGTTGCCGCATGCCGGTCAGTCCCTGGCCGGCGGTCCAGTCCGCAGCCTTGGCGGCCGCCGCGGCGTTGCTCACCGAGATCCGTAGGGTCGCTTCCCAGTCTCCGTCCGGCCAGCGGCGTTCCACGGTGATGGGGCGATCCCGCCTGCCGTGTTTCATCGCGTTTGTCACCATTTCCTGAAGCGTCCGGAATGCGATCAGGTCGAGCTCCGGCGGCAACGGCTGGGGCGCGCCGGTCTGTGTCGAGACCACTTCGTGGCCGCTGGTGCGCAGGCCTTCGACCAGGCTGTCCAGGTCCGGCGTCGAGGCCGCGAGGCCCTCCTGCGTGGCTGACAGCACCTGCCGGACGCTTTGCAGCGAGGTACGGGCCGAGGTGGCGATGTTCGCCAGGGTCGTCTTGAGCGCTGCCGGGTCGCCGTCCGGTAGGTACTGGCCCGACTCGGCCTGGGCGAGGATCACCGCGAGGGAGTGGCCGACGACGTCGTGCACGTCGCGCGCGAGCTGGGCCTGGTCCTCGCGCAGCCGGGCGATCTGCCGGGCCTGCGCCCGGTCGGCCTCGGCCCGGGCGATGTCGGCCGAGGCCAGATCGACCGTCGTCCGGGCGCGTGCGGCCACGCGCAGCACCATGCCGGCCATCCAGGGCACACCCAGCAGCGCCGCGCCGATGACAGCGGCGAACGGCTGCCACGTGTCCCCAAGACCATCCAGCGCGCTCAGGCGGAGGAACCTGGACAGGATCCGCCGTATGTCTGGCGCGAGGAAAAGGACGGCGACGGTCGCGCCGGACGGGATGGACAGCGCGCTGAGCCAGACGACGGCCGTGCTGCCCCAGCGCGCCGTCCCGAACGCCACGGCCGCGATGGCCAGCTCGGTGACGAGGATCGGGACGCCGACCACGACGTGAATCCCGGCCAGCATCCACACCAGCGCGAGCGCGGGGCCCGGGGCGGGGCGGCTGGCGGCGACCGCCGCGCCGGTGACGACCGCCACCACAACGAGCAGCGCCACCTCCCGATCAGGGCTCAGCCCGCCGAGCGGTATCGGGGCGTAGTCGTTGAACCCACCGTAGTTCAAGATCGCGATGATCAACCCGAGGGTCGCGACGATCAGCCCGGCCACGGCGTCCGGCAGCCACTCCTGCCACGCGGGTCGGGGCACGTTCACTCAGCGACCTTACGACGCGCCGGCCAGGGCATCCTCGATGAGGATGTCGAGCAGTTCGGGGTACGGGATGCCCGCGGCGTCGAACATCCGTGGTACCTGCGACCGTCCGGTGAAGCCGGGCGTGGTGTTCACCTCGTTGAGGACCGGACCGTCCGCGGTGACGAAGAAGTCCACCCGGGCGACGCCGCGGCACCCCAATGCGTCGTACGTCGCGAGCGCGGCGTGTTCGAGCGCCTTGCGGTCCGCTTCGGCCAGCGGAGCCGGCACCCGGAAGACAGCCGATCCGTCGTACTTGGTGTCGTAGTCGAAGAGGCCGCCGGCGACCACGATCTCCAGCGCCGGAGCGACGATCCGGGTACCGTCCGCGCGGGCCAGCACGGCGAGGTCCACCTCCCGGCCCTCGATCACGTCCTCGACCAGCACCCGCCGGTCCAGCGCCAGCGCGGCGTCCAGCGCATCCGCCAGCTCTCCGGGCCGGTCCACCCGCCGTACGCCCCGGCTCGAACCGGCCGCGACGGGCTTGACGACGACCGGGTGGGTCCAGGTGTACGTGGCCGCGGTCGCGCCGGTGAGCAGGACACCCGGCGCTGTCGCGATGCCGATCGCCTGCGCCACAAGCTTGGTCACCCACTTGTCCATCGCGACCGCGCCGGCGGTCAGCCCGGAGCCGGCGTACGGCAGGCCGGCGAGGTCGAGCAGGGCGGCCAGCGTGCCGTCCTCGCCGCGCGGCCCGTGCACCAGCGGTAGGGCCACGTCGCAGTCGTGGAGCAATTCGACCGCGGCGGCCAGCCCGATCGGCCGGTCGCGCTCGTCCCGCCAGTCACCCTCGACGCCGATGGTCAGAGCCATCACGTGGTACCGGGCTGGGTCGAGCGCCGCGGCGGCCGCAGCCGCGGAGGCGAGGGAGACCTCGTGTTCACAGTTCTGGCCACCGCCGATGACGGCGACCCGGGTACGGCGTCTCATGTCAGGCTCCCCTTCGCCACAGCGAGAACTTCGCGGCGCAGCCGGGGACCGAGGCCGGTCACCAGCTCGTGTGCGATCGTGTCCGCCCAGCCGGCCCAGTCCGAGAGCGTCGGCTCGCCGGCGTCACCCGGGCCGAACACCGTGACCGTCTCGCCGGGCCGCACCGGATCGTCGCCGAGGTCGACGACGAATTGGTCCATGGAGATGCGGCCGGCGAGGCGGCGCCGCCGGCCGCGAACCTGTACCTCCGCCCGGTCCCAGGCGTTGCGGGGCAGGCCGTCGCCGTACCCGATCGGCACCAGGCCGAGCGTGCTCGTCGACGCCGCCCGCCAGGCGTGTCCGTAGCCGACCGGAGTCCCGGCCGGGACGCGGCGTACGGCGACGATGGGAGCGGCGAGCCTCAGCGCGGTACGCAGGGCGGTGGTACCGGTCGGGTCGATGCCGACCAGCGCCGCACCGACCCGTACCAGATCGAAATGGGAGCGCGGCTCGGTGAGCGTCGCCGCCGAGGCGGCCAGGTGGCGCACGGCCGGCCGCAGGCCCGCGCCGCGGGCCGTGGCCACGCCCCACTCGAACAGCCGCCGGCCCGCCGCGTTGGCCGGATGCCCTGGCATCTCCGCGCACGCGAGGTGTCCCATCACCCCGACCACCCGGATCCGCCCGTCGCGCTCGGCGGCATACGCCTGCCGGCACAGGTCGACCCATGCCCCTGGTTCCGTGCCGTCGCGGGCCATGCCGGTGTCCAGGTGCAGGTGCACGCGTGCGAGGCCGTCCGCGCGGGTGATCGCGTCGAGGTGGTCGCGGCTGGGTACCGCCAGGTCGACGCTTCGGCGCACGGCCGTGTCGAAGTCGGCGTCAACGGGGTTGAGCCAGCTCAGCACAGGTACCCGGAGCCCGGCATCGCGCAGGGCGACGGCTTCGTGGACGCTCGTCACGCCCAACCAGCCCGCGCCGGCGGCGGTGGCCGTGCGGGCGACGTCGACGGCGCCGTGGCCGAACCCGTCGGCCTTGACCACGGCCATCAGCCCCGCCTCGGTACGCCGCCTGAGCAGTCGGACGTTGTGCGCGACCGCGGTCAGGTCGACGGTCAGCCGCGCGCCCTCGCCAAGCGCCTCGGGACGAGCGGGCGCGAGCGCGGTCGCGGGGTGCTTCACGCGCCCGGCTCCGCCAGGACCGGGCCGTACAGCGCGGCGGGTGCGCCCGTCATCAAGGCCCAGTACCGGTCGCCGTAGCTCCAGTGCCACCACTCCGTCGGGTAGTTCACCAGGCCGGCGCCGCCCAGCACCTTTCCCAGCAGCTCCCGGCGCGCACGGGCGTCCGCGTCGATCCCCTCCGCGGCGTAGTAGCAGGCGCCGCCGGACTGCTCCGGCGTCGCGTCGATCGGCGTACCCATGTCGAGCTCCGCGCCGTCCGGGTCGACCAGCGTGAGGTCCACCGCCGCGGCCGCGACATGCGGAGCCACGTCGACCGGTGACACGAACCTGCTCGTCAGGCGGTGCAGCTCGGCGTCGGGCAGCCCCGGGTACAGGCGGCGAAGCTCCGTCGAATAGGTGGCGATGATGGACCGCTGCTGCCCAACCGGACGGTGACCCTCCACCACCCGCAGCCCGAGGCCGGCCGGCAAGGCGTCCCGAGCGGCGGCAAGCCGCTCACCCAAGCCCCGGCGGACCCACGCCCGTGCCGGCCCGAAGTCCGCGTCGAGGCGTACCAACGCCTCGCCGGCGTCGCGCACCGGCACCGCCGCCACCCGAGAATCGGAAAGCAAGATTGTCATGGTCCGAAGGTGGCGGCGCGAGGAGCGGTGCGCCTCAGTCTCAGGTGCCGATGGCCGGTCCTCGGGTACGAAGGACCGGCACCTAAAGCGAGAACGGGGTGTAACTTGCGAACCGACGAAATGAGGAGGGGGCCGGTGACCACTGGTGGCTTCTCGCCGAAGCGGCTGACTCGGCTGCGCGGGCTGCTCGAGCGTCATGTCGAGTCCGGCTTCGTCCCGGGGGCGGTGGCCGTCCTGGCCCGACACGGCGAGGTACGCATCGAGGCAACGGGCAATCTCGCGTTCGAGGGCGCGGGGTCGCGGACGCCGATGGCGGGCGACACGATCTGTCGCATGGGCTCGATGAGCAAGCCGATCGTGGCCGCGTGTGCGATGACGCTCGTCGAGGACTGCACGCTGCGCCTGGATGATCCGGTCGACGACCTGCTACCGGAGTTGGCGGACATGACCGTGCTCGCCGATCCCGGCGGGCCGCTGGAAGACACCGTTGCGGCGAAATGCGCGATAACGGTGCGGGATCTGCTGACCTACACCGTGGGTACCGGCGTGGTCCCCGCCGAGCCGGGAACGGTCCCGATCTCCGACGCGCTGAGCGCACTCGGTAGGCCGTCGCCAGACGAGTGGATGCGCCGGCTGGGCGCGCTTCCGCTGGTGCACCAGCCGGGTGAGCGGTGGATGTACGACACCGCCGCCGACGTGACGGGCGTGCTCATCGCCCGGGCCACTGGCATGTCTTTCGGGGATGCGTTGCGCGAGCGGATCTGCGATCCGCTCGGGATGAAGGACACCGCCTTCATCGTGGGCGGCGAGAGCGTCAGCCGGCTGGCGACGGCGTACGAGCGCGACAATGCCGCCACCGGTGAGCCGGTCGTCGAAGACGGCCCCGACGGGCGGTGGAGCCGGCCGCCGACGTTCGAATCAGGTGGCGGCGGGCTCGTCTCGACCGCCGACGACTACCTGACCTTCGCCTCGGCGCTGCTCGCCGGCGGTACGCACCGCGGCCAGCGGGTGCTCTCGCGGCCGTCGGTGACGCTGATGACCAGCGACCAGCTCACCCCGGCGCAGAAGGCGGTCTCCGGGTTCTGGCCGGGGTACTTCGACGCCATGGGCTGGGGTTTCGGGATGTCGATCCGCACCCGCCGTACGCACCTCGGGCCCTCGGTCGGTAGCTACGGGTGGCCCGGCTTCTACGGCACCGCCTGGTACAACGACCCGGCCGAGGACATGACGGCAATCCTCGTCATCCAGCGGGCACACGCCGGCGACCAGAGACTGCCGAGGTCGCACGACTTCTGGACCGCCGTCTACCAAGCAATCGACGACTGACCGGCGCAGTGCCCAGGTTCAGAAGGTCACGCGAGGCGGGGAGGAAACCCGCCGGTCGCGACAGGACCCCATCGCCTGGGTGTGATGCGCATTAGGGATTTGCCCTGGTCGAGCATGGCCTGGCGGTATTCGTTCCAGTCGGGGTGCTCACCGGCGATGTTGCGGTAGTACTCCACGAACTCGTCGAGTCCTTCGGCGGCGTCGAGTACCTCACAGTCTCCGTCGACCTGCGTCCACGGGCCGCTCCACTCGTCGGAGAGCACGATGACGCTCACCCCCGGACGTGAGCGTGCGTTGCGCGCTTTGGCGCGCTCTGGATACGTGGACACGACAATCCGGCCGGAATCATCCACGCCGCCGGTCACTGGTGACGCCTGCGGCGAGCCGTCCGCCCGCTGGGTGATCAGGATCATTCGGTGCCTGGGCCGGACGAACTCGAGGAGTCCGTCGAGGTCGACGGCTGTGTTCGTGGCGATGGTGCGCGCCATGCTTGTTCTCCTTGCTGTCTGACCGCCGCGTCAATGCGGAGGATAGGCGACAGCGACGCGCACCCCCAGAGAAGGGCAACCGCATGGAAGAGGACGGGCGGCGACCTCATGCCTCGCCGTTCGGCGCGGTGGCGGCCGAGTACGCCGAGCACCGCCCGGACTACGCGCCGGCCGCGGTGCGTTGGGCGCTGGAGCCCGCGTCCGGCCCGCGAGTGCTCGACCTCGGCGCCGGAACCGGAAAGCTAACCGGCACGCTTGTCGCGCTCGGTTTCGACGTCATCGCGGTCGAGCCCGACCCGGCGATGCTGACCGAGCTGCACCGCGCGTTGCCGGCTGTCCGTGCCCTGCCGGGCAGTGCCGAGGCGATACCGCTGCCGGACGCGTCGGTAGATGCCGTGCTGGCCGGAAATGCCCTGCACTGGTTTGACATGGCCGTCGCGGGGCCCGAGATGGCCAGAGTCCTCGCGCCCGGCGGCATCCTGGCTGGCCTGTGGAATGTCGTCGACAACCGGGTCGACTGGATTGCCGGACTCGAGCGGGTCAGCGGAAGCGCGGTCATTGGCCCGCGTGACACGTTCAGCAGTTGGCGCGCCGCGACGGCAGGCTCGCACCTTCCCGAGATTGGCCTGGTCGCCCAGTTCGGCTCGCCGGAGCAGGCCGAGTTTCCGCACGGGCAGCGTCGCACCGCCGACTCTCTCGTCGCGACACTCGTGACGCGCGCGGGGGTGCTGGTCATGCCAGAGCGGGAACGAGAGGTCACGCTCGGCCGGATCCGCGCTTTCCTCGCGAGCAGACCGGAGACGACCAGCGGCGAGTTCATCCTCCCGATGCTGACCGGCGTACTGCGCGTCCGGCAGCTGTGACCGTGAAGGACAAATGACGCAGCCGGATGATATGACCAACGGTATGGGCAAAGTGATCTGCGACATCACGATCTCGATCGACGGGTACTCGGCAGGGCTCGACCAGACCGAGGAACGCCCGTTCGGCGACGACGGCGGTGACGGCTCGGGCGGCATGCTGCACGCCTGGATGTTCGACACCCCCGAGGAAAACCGGGCCGAGGCCGACCAGTTCGCCGCTGCCAAAGCATTCATCATGGGCGCAACATGTTCGGCCCAGTGCGTGGCGAGTGGGATCGGCCGTGGAACGGCTGGTGGGGCGAGGATCCGCCGTTCCACGCCCCGGTCTTCGTGCTCACCCACCACGCGCGCGACCCGCAGCAGATGGACGGTGGCACCACCTTCTACTTCGTCACAGACGGCATCGCGTCGGCACTGTCACAGGCGCGCGAGGCAGCCGGCGACGGCGATGTCGTGATCGCCGGCGGTGCGACCGCCATCAACCAGTACCTCGCCGCCGGCCTGATCGACGAGCTGCAGCTGCACATTGTGCCGCTCACGCTCGGCGCCGGCACCCGGCTGTTCGAGGGGGTCCCGCAGCTGAAACTCGAGCAGGTGAGGTCGCGGGCAGCGAGCCTGGTCACGCACGTGACCTACCGCGTGCTTTCCTGAGCTGGCGAGCAGAAGCCTTGGCGGCGCCGGCCGCCGGCAAACCAGGTTTGCCGGCGACCGGCTGTACAGCCGGGTCCGGCCGAGAGCGGCACAGCGCAAAAGCTGTACCCACCCTCGAACTCGGCCCAAGCCATGAGCGGAAATGGGCTCACTTGATGCCCTTGGCCTCCCGCTTGGCCATCATCGGCTCGGCACCCTTGCCGACCTTCTGCAGCGCCTGCTTCAACTCTTTATCGTTCATCCTGGAACTACCCGGGATACCCGCTTCATGGGCGCGCTGACGCATTTCGTGAAGCTCTTCGCGACCAGCCATCTCGAAATCCTCCGTCCTCACTGCCAGGTGTGCGGCAGGGTTGTCCCTGCGTTATGGCTGGCTTACCCGCGACCACTTGGCGGAAACACGCATGGTTTTCCGCGCAGGAGGAAAGCGCGTAGGTGAGAGTTGTCGAGCGGATGCTGAGGAGTTGCCATGTCCATCGCCGTTACCGGGGCCACCGGGCACCTCGGGCGCCTCATTGTGGAGTCGTTGCTGCGCCGAGGCGTACCTCCGGATCAGATCGTCGCCCTCGGGCGGAATGTCGCGAAAGCCGACGACCTGCGTGATCGGGGGTTGCCGTCGTGCAGATCCAGTACGACGACGTCGACTCGCTGCGCCTGGCGTTCGCCGGGGTCGACGAGCTGATGTTCGTATCCGGCAACGAGGCCCGCAAACGCGAACAGCACCGCAATGTCGTCACCGCGGCGAAGGACACCGGAGTTGGGCTGATCGTGTACACAAGCATCGCCAACGCGGACAGGTCGACGCTTATGCTCGCCGCCGATCACCGGGCGACCGAGCAGGAGATCGTCGCATCCGGCGTGCCGTTCGTGTTTCTGCGCAACAGCTGGTACCTCGAGAACTACACCTCCCAGCTGCCGACGTACCAGGAGCGGGGATCGTCGGTGCGGCGGGCGACGGCGAGATCAGCGCGGCGACCCGCGCCGACTTCGCGGACGCGGCCGCGGCGGCACTGACTGGCGGCGCTCAGGCTGGCCAGGCGTACGAGCTCGGCGGTGCGGCGTTCACCATGGCGGGGCTGGCCGACGAGGTGTCGCGGCAGTCCGGCAAGCAGATCACGTACACCGATCTGCCCGTCGACAAGTACGTCGGTGTCCTTGTCGACGGGGGAACACCCCAGGCCGGCGCCGAGATCGTCGCCGACGGCGACCGCGGTGTTGCCAGCGGAGACCTTCATGTGGAAGGGAACGACCTCGAACGGCTCATCGGACGCCAGCCGACCACGCTCGCCGAGGCCAGCCGAGATGCGATGTGAGTGAGTAACGCGGTCAGCCCGCCTGGCGTCCCCGGGCGGGCCACGTCACCGTCCCGCTGAAACGGGACAATGAGGAACGCATCGGTCAGATGGGCCGTCAGGGTAGGGATGCCTGGATGCGTCCCCCGACCTCGCGGGTGCGCAGCAGCGGCTGGTCGCTGGCGGCCGGCCCGTGCAGGACCACACCGTCGGAGAGCCGGAAGGTGCTGCCGTGCCAGGGACATACCAGGCATTCGGCACCGTCCACATTGATCAGCTCGCCATCGCCGAGCGGGCCGGTCTGGTGGCCGCAGTTGCCGATCATCGCGGTCACGGCGCCGTCGGTACGGGTCACCACCACCGGCACCTCGCCGATCGAGGCCCTGAACGGCTTGCCCTCGGCGAGTGCGTCCTGCGCGCACAGGTCCTGCCACCCTTCGGGGATCTGGCGCAGGAACGCCTCGGCCTGGTTCACCGCGGCCGCCTGCCGGTAGCTCAGGTGGCCGCCGAGGTAGGCACCGAGGCTGGAGCCGGCCAGCCCGGCGTAGGCAAGCCGCCGCCCGAGGTGGTGGTTGCCGCTGAGCCGGGCTATCAGCGAGCCGGTGTAGAGGCCGACGGCGACAACGTTGACCGAGGCGTGGACGAGACCAATCCGGCGCTGCTCGCGAGACAGCGACGCCCAGTCGTTGAGGCCCGCCGCCACCGCCGGCAGGGCACCAGCAGTGCCGACGCCGGTGAGCACTGTCGCGGTGCGGTCGGCACCGGGAAGGGCGTCGACCACGGCGGTGCTCAGCCACGCGCCGATGGGTAGCTGCACGAGTGCGGGATGCAGCGGATGGCCCAGCCACACACCGTGCAACACATCGCGTATCCGCCCGCGTAGCACGGCCTGCACACCGCGCTGCAACGGGTCACCTACCCGGTCCAGCCAGTTGGCGGTCTCCAACCGGTCAAGCATCGTCCGCACAGCCATAGCACGCTGGTTCCCCACGCGGCGGCAGGCAAACGGCCGCCGCATGCAGAGGTGCGCGACGCGGCCGTCACGTGGATTCGTTGACCACGGCTAGACTGTGGCCCCGGCATTGCGGCGCCCCAAAGCGAGTCCTGGAAGGCTGATGATGGCTGACAAACCCGCCGTTGAAGAAAAGATCCGGCCGCACGTGCCGCACACCGCGCGGATCTGGAACTACTGGCTTGGCGGCAAGGACAACTACGCGGCCGACCGAGAGGTCGGGGACCGGGTCCGGGAGATCTTTCCCGTGGTGATCGAGCTGGCACAGGCCGACCGCCTGTTCCTGGGGCGGGCCGTGCGCTACCTGGCCGCCGAGGTGGGGATCCGCCAGTTCCTCGACATCGGCACCGGACTGCCCACTCAGGACAACACTCACGAGGTCGCGCAGCGGGTGGCCCCCGAGGCACGGATCGTTTACGTCGACAACGATCCGCTGGTGCTGGTCCACGCCCGTGCCTTGCTGACAAGTTCCCCGCAGGGCACCACCGACTACATCGAGGCCGACCTGCACGACCCGGACACCATCTTGCGGGCTGCCGCCAATACGCTGGACTTCTCCCAGCCCGTGGCGATCATGCTGCTCGGCGTCATGCACTTCATCAGCGACGACGACGAGCTTCAGCAGATCATCGACCGGTTGCTGGCGGCGGTTCCGTCCGGAAGCCACATTGCCGTGGCCAACACCACCACGGCTGTCAACGGCGACGTCACCGCGGAGGCCGTCCGCGTGTGGAATATCGACGCCGAGCCGAAACTCAAGCTGCGCACCCCTGAGCGCATCGCCGAGTTCTTCGCCGGCCTCGATGTCGTCGAGCCGGGCTGGGTCTCGTGCTCGCGGTGGCGCCCCGAGCCGCGCGACGACGGCAGCCTGCCGGTCGAGGTCGACCAGTGGTGCGGGATCGTCCGCAAGCCCTGACCTCCCTCCGGTCCGGACTTGCGCGGTCGGTCGATGTGGCGCATCGGCGACGGGCGATGAACCAGGCTTGAAGGGCCGCCGTAGTGTCCACAGGTGACAACTACGGCGGCTCTGGGTCTGGGAGGGAGCATGAACGGTGCCCTCGCGTCTGGGCTCGCGCCCATCGCGGAAAAGCATGACCTCGGCGGGTTGGTCAGCCTGCACCGGCAGGAGCGGCCGCTGATCCGTTACCGCGCTCGCATGTTCTGGATCATCGGTGTCGGCCTGTTGGTCGGCGTGATCTGGGTGGCGTTCCCGGATCCTGCGGTCTTCCTCTCCGTGCTGGCTGTCCACCTGGTCGGGGTCGCGCTGTCCGGCCCGGTCGCGGCCTGGGCGTTTCCGCCTGACGGGCCGTCCCGGTGGGTGGCGCTGTTCGAGCGTGGCCTTGTCGACGTGACCCAGCACGACGTCGACCATCGTGGTCGGGAGCCGGAGCACGACCTTGTCGTGCGCGTGGTGCGGTTCGAGCAGATCCGGCAGGTCGAGCAGCACCGCGGGTACGCCTACTCGACCGGCCAGTCGTTCCAGGCCGGCAGCGCGGCGGCCCGGGTCGTGGCCGACCGCGACGGCCAGCGGACAGTGATCGACCTGCACGGATACCGGCACCAGGACAAGCTTCTGGACGCGGTCCGGGCCCACGTCGGGGATCGGCTGCGTGCCGAGTCCCTGGCCGACCTGCGCAGCAGCGGCCAGGCACGCTTCGGCGAGCTGCTCGTCACCACGGAAAGGCTCTCGGTCAGCAGTGGTACCGGCGGCCTGCTACCCGGCGAGGCGTCGTCGCTGTCGCTGTCCAATGTGGTCCGGGTGCAGGAGATGGGCAAGGGTGCCAGCCTCATCATCTACCGGCGCAGCAGGCCCGGCGAGCGGTCGATCTTCCGGGACGGTTCGAACATGTGGTTTTCCGGGGCCGTCCCGAACGCGACCGCGGCCGCGGAGGCGATCGCCGCCATGCGGGGTGAGACGTCGAGCGGTGGGTAGGCTGCCGGCATGGCCGTTCCGGACTACCTGAAGCCGTTCGTGCTGCCGGTCGAGGTTATCGCCGCCGAACGCCATGGACCGGTCGTCGACCTCTATCTGCCGGAGGCCGCGCGGCCGTGTCCGGCTGTGGTGTTCGTCCATGGGGGCCCTCTTCCGCCCGACCTGCGGCCCACACCGCGTGACTGGCCGGTCTACCAGGCGTATGGCTCGATTGCCGCGCGGCGCGGCGCCGTCGGCGTCACGGTGGACCACCGGCTGTACGGTTCGGGCGATTACCCGCAGGCCGCCGCCGACGTGGCTGGGGCGATCGAGACGGTACGGGCCGACCCGCGGGTCGATGGCGACCGCGTTGCCATCTGGTGCTTCTCCGGCGGCGGGCTGCTCCTAGCCGACTGGCTGCGCGAGCCGCCGCACTGGCTGCGCTGCTTGGCGGCGAGCTACCCGGTGCTCGCCCCACTGCCGGGTTGGACCGTCGACCCGCGCTTCCGGCCGGCCGAGGCGGTCGCCGCCGCTGGAGCGCTGCCGATCGTGTTGACCCGTGTGGGGCGCGAGCGGCAAGAGGTCGCCGCGGGGATGGAGCTGTTTGTCGAGGCCGCTCGTGCGTCCGGAGCAGCGCTGGAGATCATCGACGTGCCGGACGGGCGGCACGGGTTCGACGTGCTCGATCACACCGCCGAATCTCGCAAGGCAATCGAGCGCGCCCTCGAAACGGTGCTAGCCGCGGTGGCCTGACCACCTCGCGGCGGAACGTCCGACGCCTATGTCCATCCCCCGATCCTGAGGAGGCCCCGGGCGCCTGCGTCAGCTCGCGGGGCCGGCGAACCACCGCCATCCATAGTGGATGGCGGTGGGTTCATCGCCGGACGTGAGCGTCAGCCGCGGCGCCACTTCTGGTTGGCGCCGCCGTGGCACTCCCACGTGATGAGGCGGGCGCCGTCGTTGCTGTCCCAGCCCGCGACGTCCACGCACTTGTTGGCCTGCGGGTTGACCAGGTCACCGGCCGCGGTCAGCACCCACTGCTGGGCCGGGTTGCCGCTACAGCCCGCCAGCTGCACCACGGCGCCGTTGGCAGTCGAGCCCCACGCCACGTCCATGCAGAGGCCGAATGCGCGGATCGTGCCGTCGCCGGGGAAGGTCCAGGCCTGCGCGCCCGTGCCGTTGCAGGTGTAGAGCTGGAGGTACTGGCCGTCGACCCCGTTGCTGTTAGGCACGTCGATGCACTTGCCGGCGTACCCGATGAGGCGGCTGGTGCTGCCACCGCCGCCGGTCGTGGTCAGGGACAGGCCGTAGACGCCGAGGATCTCGTTGACCGGCTGGTAGACGGTGGTACCGCCGCTGTTGCAGTCGCCGCCGGCGCCGGAGGTGACGCCCTGCGCCTGGTTGCCGCTGATGAAGGAGCCGCCGGAGTCGCCGGGTTGGGCGCAGGCGCTGCTGGCGACGAGACCGTACACAAGGGAGCCCGAGTAGTTGACGGTGACGTTCTTGGCGGTGATCGTGCCGCAGCGCCACCCGGTGGTACGGCCGGAGCGGCAGACCGAGCTGCCCACGGCGGCCTCCTGCGAGCCGGCCACGTTGGTGGTGCCGCCGTTGTACGTGTTGACGACCGGGCGGGACACCCAGTTGGAGTTCACCTGGACCCAGGCGTAGTCGTTGTCCGGGAACGAGGAGCCGCGGAACGTACCCTGCGCCGCGCCGCTGCCGCTCGTGGTGCTGCCGACCCCGCCACAGTGGCCCGCGGTCACGAAGCCGCCGGAGACCGCGAAGCCGACCGAGCAGAGGACGCGGTTGTCGATGACGTACTCGTCGCCGCCACGCACGTCGTACACCGGGCGGTAGGGGCTCGCCTTCGCCACGGTGCGGGCCGCGGTCCCGCCGACGCCGGCGGCGCGGACGAAGCGGTCGGCGGCGGCCACAGTGGACGCTTCCACGACCACGCTGTTGGAGGCGGGGTCGACGTACCAGGAGTGGACGCCAGCAGCCGCGGCGGCGCGGCGGTCCAGCGCGGCCTTGGTGCGGTCGAGGTCGGCGGCGCTACGGGCGACCGGTTGCGGGCGCGCACCGGCCGCGCGTACCCGAGCGGCCTGTGCCTTGTCGGTGACCCCGACGATGAGTGCGCCGCCGTCCGGGGCGACCCAGGCCCCGGCGTAGGCGGCGCCGAGCTCGGCGCTCAGCCGGCGTTCGATGGAGGGCGCGGCCGCCTCGACGACGAGCCGGTCGTGGATCTGCGCGTCGTTCAGGCCGAGGTCGCTTCGGAGGGCGGCGAGCTGGCCGGCCGGCAGCCCGGCCGGCTGGACGGCGGGTGCGGCGGGGTCGGGTGCGGGTGCGGCGGCGACCGCCGGTGAGGTGGCCGCGCTGAGGACGAGCGCGGCGGCGGAGACGAGGACAGCGGCTTTGCGGACCATTCGGATACCTCCCCAGAGCGCGAGAGCGCTTTCTGGGAGGAACCTTTACTGTTCGCGTGGATGTTTGTCAATGTGTTCGTGAGCGCTTCGCTTCGGTTCTGATCGTGCTCCCTTGGCGGGCTCGCCGCCACGAGCTGCACCGCGACCGGTTCTGATCGGATCTGAGACCGAATCTGATCGGTTGATATTGACTTTGATCGCGGTGAGTGCTTGGTTGGGTCGGAGACGTTTCAGGAGGGTTAACCATGAGACGCACAGTCGCCCTGTCAGCCCTGCTCAGCCTCGTCGCCGCTGCCGCGACCGCGCCCGGTGTGGCGTACGCGGACACCGCCCCCGCGCAGTGGCGGCCGGGCACACCCCCGATCAGCACGCCGTGGACCGCCGAGGTCGGTCCCGACAACGCCCTTCCCGAGTACCCCCGACCCCAGCTCGTCCGGGACCGCTGGCAGAGCCTGAACGGGGTGTGGCAGTTCGCCGGCGCCGCCGAGGGCGAGGCACCGCCGTTCGGCGCGGAGCTCAGCGAGCGGGTCCTGGTGCCGTACCCGATCGAGTCCGCGCTCTCCGGCATCCAGCGGCGCGAGGACCGGATGTGGTACAAGCGCACGTTCCGGGTGCCGACCCGCTGGCAGGTCGGTGGCGACCAGCGGCTCCGGCTCAACTTCGGCGCCGTCGACTACGACGCCACGGTGTGGGTCAACGGCGTCCGCGTCGCCACCCACCGGGGCGGCTACGACGCGTTCAGCGTCGACGTCACCGACGCCCTGCGCCCGACCGGGCAGCAGGAGCTGGTGGTCGGCGTCACCGACCTGACCGACCAGACCTGGCAGCCGGTCGGCAAGCAGCGCAACGTGCCGGACCGCGGCATCTTCTACACCTCCGCCTCGGGCATCTGGCAGAGCGTGTGGATGGAACCTGTCGCGGCCGGCCACATCGAGCGGCTCCAGCTGACGCCGGACATCGGCGACGGCAGCCTCCGCCTCGACGCGCGGGCGGCGGGCGGCAGCGGGCTGACCGTCGAGGCGATCGCGTACAACGGCAACAGGGTGGTCGGCCGGGTCAGCGGTCCCGCCGGTACCGAGCTGCGGCTGCCCGTGCGCAACCCGAAGCTGTGGTCGCCCGACTCGCCGTTCCTCTACGACCTCACGGTCAAGCTCTTCGACGGCTCGCGGCGGGTGGACCTTGTCACGTCGTACTTCGGCATGCGCGAGGTCGGCACGAAGCGGGGCGCCGACGGCAAGCCGTACATGACGCTGAACGGCGACATCCTCTTCAACATGTCCACACTGGACCAGGGGTTCTGGCCGGACGGCATCTACACCGCGCCCACGGACGAGGCCCTGCGCTTCGACGTGGCCGAGCACAAGCGGCTGGGCTTCAACACGATCCGCAAGCACATCAAGGTAGAGCCGGACCGCTGGTACTACTGGGCCGACAAGCTCGGGCTGATGGTGTGGCAGGACATGCCGTCGATGCGCACCGGCGGGACGCCGCCCGAGGACGCGCGCCAGGAGTTCGAGCGGCAGCTGCACGAGATCGTCGAGGAGCACCGCAGCTGGACGTCGATCACCGTCTGGGTGCCGTTCAACGAGGGCTGGGGCGAGTGGGACCGGGCCGCCACCGGGCGGATCGCCGACGAGGTCGGCGCGCAGGACCCCAGCCGCCTTGTCAACGCGCACAGCGGCGTCAACTGCTGCAACTCGCACGGCGACTCCGGCCGCGGCGACATCATCGACTACCACGACTACCACGGCCCGGCGTCCCCGGTGCCGAGCGGCGACCGGGTGGCCGCCGACGGTGAGCACGGCGGCTTCGGCATGGAGGTCGACGGGCACATGTGGTTCGGCGAGGGCCACGGGTACGGTGCGCTGCTCCCCGACAGCGCGACGCTGACCGCGCGGTACGTCGAGAACCAGCGGAACCTGCTCGCCATCGCCAACCGGTGCGGCCTCTCGGCCGGCGTCTACACCCAGATCACCGACGTGGAGCACGAGGTCAACGGCTTCTACACGTACGACCGCCGAGTGGCCAAGATGGACTTCAACCGGGTACGCGACGTGAACCTCGCGATCGTCCGGTCCGTCGACGGCACCGGCGCGAACGTGCCGCAGCCGCCGCCCGGCACGCCCGGCCTCACCGGCGTCGGCTACTGGCCGCTGGACGAGGGAGCGGCACGGTGACGGCGGACGCGGCTGGCGACCACGACGGTACCCTCGTCAACGGTCCAACGTGGACGCCCGGCAAGAGCGGAAACGCGGTCCAGTTCAAGGGCACCAACCAGTACATCGACACCGGCGCGGCGATCCTCGACACGACGGGCGGTTACACGGCGTCGGCGTGGGTGCGGCTGGACAGCCTGGGCGGCTTCGCCACCGCGGTGAGCCAGGACGGCGACAGCCACAGCGCCTTCTTCCTCCAGTACTCCGGGGCCGACAACCGCTTCGCGTTCAGCTTCGCGGGCATCCGGGCGCTCGCGCCCACGGCGCCGGAGACCGGCCGCTGGTACCACCTCGCCGGGTACGCGACCTGACCACCGGGTCGCTGACCCTCTACGTCGACGGTCAGCGGGCCGGTAACGCCAACGCCTGCCTCGGTGAGCGGTCGAGCGGCAACACCGTCATCGGCCGCGGCAAGTTCAACGGCAACCCGGTCGACTTCTGGCGCGGCGCGGTCGACCAGGCGCGCGTGTACGACCGTGCGCTCTCCGCGAGCGAGGTCGCCCAGCTCTACGCCTCCGGCGGGTAGGCGCCGCGCGGTACGTGGCGAAGGGCCGGTCTTCGGCGTTGCCGGCCCTTCGCCCCCGCCGCAGGAGCCGGTCGCCGTCAGAGCACCGGCTGGAGGAGGCGGTGCGGGCGGGCGCGGAGGGCGACGCTGACCGGGTCCTCCCGAGGCTGGGCCGGCGCCCCCGGGCCGGGGTGGGCCTCGATGTCCGCCGGTTGTACGTCGACACCGCCGCAGGTCGGGCAGCGGCCGGCCGCGTCGATCTCGGTGCCGCACACCGCGTGCCGGAACGTCCGTAGCGGCTGGCCGGTGGCGAAGTGGCGCTCGCCCCAGCGCATTAGCGGGTAGATCACCGACCAGAGCTCGACCCCTCGCTCGGTCAGCAGGTACTCGTCTCGCGGAGGGGAGTCCTGGTAGCGGTGGCGTGCCAGGATGCCGGCCTCGACAAGCGTGGCGAGGCGGTCGGCGAGCACCGCCCGCGGGATGTCGAGATGGGCGAGGAGGTCTCCGTAGCGGCGCACGCCGTAGAAGGCGTCCCGGACGATGAGCAGCGTCCACCGCTCGCCGACCAGCTCGAGTGCCCTCGCCAGCGTGCAGTTCTGCCCCTCGTAGTTCTTGCCCAGCGCCACGCTGTGATCCTACGCCCACTCGGTTCATTCAACGAACTGACCTTGCTAATGTCGGTTCGTTCACCGAACCGAGGAGCCCTGAGCGATGTCGACAACAGCCGCACCACCTGCCCCGGCCGTGTCGCGGGACGAGGCCCGCACCGCGTCGCGGGCCCTCTTCGTGGTCTGCGCCGCGACCCTGCTCGTCCTGCTGAACTACACGGCGCCGGTCGCCGTGCTCCCGCAGACCGCGGCCAGCCTCGGTGCCGGGCTGACCACCCAGACCTGGCTCATCAACGCGATCACCCTCGGCCTCGCGGCGACCCTGCTCGTGGCCGGCAGCCTCGGCGACGACTTCGGGCGCCGGCGCGTCTTCTGGGTCGGCCTCGCGCTGCTCGCGGTGAGCACGGCGGCCGCCGCGGTCGCGCCGGACGCCGGCACCTTCATCGCCGCCCGCGTGGTGCAGGGCGTGGCTGGCGCGGCGATCCTCGCCGCCGGGCTGGGGCTGCTCGGCCACGCGTACCGCACCAACCACGGCCGCGCGCACGCCACCGCCCGCTGGGCGTCGATGCTCGGAGCGGGTATCGCGATCGGCCCGCTGGCGTCGGCCGGGCTCGCCTCGATCGGTAGCTGGCGCTGGTTCTACGTGATCCTCGCCGCGCTGGCCGCGGTGCTGGCGGTGACCGGTGGCCGGCTGCTCGCCGAGTCCCGCGCCGCCCGGGTTGCCCGCATAGACGTGCCCGGAGTGCTGACCCTCGGCACCGGCCTGGCACTTGTCCTCGTCGCGGTGACCGCCGGCCGTACCGGCTGGGTACGGCCCGCGACGCTGGTGCCGCTGGTGCTCGGCGCGCTGCTGCTGGCGGTGTTCGTCGCGGTCGAGGCGCGCGGGCGGGCGCCGATGCTCGACCTGGCCCTCTTCCGCCGGCCGGACTTCAGGGTCGCCACGCTGGGCGCGCTCTTTACCGGGCTCGCCGCGCTCGGACCCAGCACCGTGCTGCCGACACTGGCGCAGCGGCTGATCGGCGTCAGCGCGTTGGGTGCGGCCGGGCTGGCGTTCGTGTGGGCCGGTGCCTCGTTCGTGGTCAGCGACCAGATGCGCCGGCTCGGCACCCGCGTCGCCCCGCACCGCCAACTCGCGCTCGGCTTCGCGCTGACCGCTGTGGGCTACCTGGCCATGCTCGGGTACGCGGACGCGCACTCCTGGCTCCGTACCATCCCCGGGTTGTTGATCTCCGGTGCCGGAAGTGGCCTGCTCAACGCGGCGCTCGCCCGGCTCGCGGTGGCCACCGTCCCGGCCGACCGGGTCGCGATGGGCTCGGGCGCCAACAACACCGCGCGGTACGTCGGTGCCGCGCTCGGCGTGGCCGCCAGCATCACCGCCGCGTCCAGCCTCCTGCCCGCCGGGCAGAGCGGCGGCTTCTCGGCACACGGCGCCGACGCGGTGCTGCTCCTCGGCGCGGTGCTGGCCCTCGCCGGGATGGGGATCGCGCTGGCCCGGCGGAACGAGCGAGCTACGACCTGACGCCTTTGGCGGCCGGTGTCCGCGACGCACCTCGCGTCCGGTTCGTGGCCGTCCGCGTTCGATGGGTCCGGATGTCCGGTCGCCCGGCGGAATTGCCGGCGGCCGGACGTCGTTATGCATGCGGCTCACGAAGGAAACGGGGCCCGGTACTGTGACGGGCGCCATTGCCGGAATGGCCGGGCCGGCCGTGTCGTTGAATGACTGGCGCCGGTGAATAGAGAGCGCCCGGCGTTTGATTCCCCCTTTCTGAAGCGCCCAAATGGTGCCCGTATGCGCCGTGCGCTTCCCCCTGGAATGGATGGAGTTTGGTTTGTCTAGCATGAACACGCTGCTGCGCAAGACAGTCACCGCATTCGCGGGTTTCACCTTTGCCGGTGGTTCCCTCTTCGGTTCGTCGACTCTGGCGCTGGCCGTGCCGGCCACCGCTGTGGCGACGACCGCGTCGGTGGCGGCGGCTGCGCCGGGTTCGGACAAGCCGAATGCCGAAAACAAGCCGTGCATGGACAAGCTTGTCCCACACGGTGTGCAGGGTGAGCAGTCGTACGTCGAGCTCAGCGATGAGCAGGTGGCGAACGCGAAGGCGATTATCGCGGCCACGAAGAAGTCGGACATGGACGAGCGTGCGGCTGTCGTGGCGGTCGCCACTTCGCTGCAGGAGTCCAAGCTCGAAAACCTGGGTCACCTCGGTGACATGAACGACCACGACTCGCTGGGGCTGTTCCAGCAGCGCCCGTCCGCGGGTTGGGGTACGCCCGAGCAGATCACCAATCCGGAGTACTCGACGGAGGCGTTCCTGTCCGGGCTGAAGAACATCGACGGGTGGCGGGACATGCCGCTGACCGATGCCGCGCAGTCGGTGCAGGTGTCGGCGTTCCCGGACCACTACGCACAGTGGGAGTCGCAGGCCGCGAACATCGTGGCTGATCACTGGAACGGCTGACCCCACACCTAGACCGCTGGCCGGGTCCCAAAGTTCGCACCCCCCGCGAGGGACCCGGCCAGCTCTCCTGTCTAAAGAGGACCTGACGGTCGGCTGGCGCCCGCCGCCTTGACGATGCGGATGATGGGCGCCGTCTCGACGTGGCGGATCGCGGTCAGCGCGCCGAGCCGCTCGGTCAGGTACCGGTACAGCGCCTGTACGTTCCGGCAGACGACGGTGGCGACAAGGTTTGTCTGCCCCGTCGTGGCGGCGGCGAAGGCGACCTCCGGGTGCGCGGCGACCGCCCGGCCGACAGCGTCCAGTTCGGACGGTGGCACGGACAGCCACAGGATTGCCTGGGTGTCGAAGCCGAGCGGGTGGGGGTCCAGGTCGAGGTCGAAGAAGACGATGCCCGCCTCGTGCAGGTACCGCAGGCGGCGCTTCGCGGTCGACTCGGACCACCCGGTCGCGGCGGCCAACTCGCCGTAGCTGGCCCGGCCGTCCTTGCCCAGCGTGTCGATGAGGATGCGGTCCTCGGCGGATAGGGTCACCGGTTCGTCGCGGCGGGGCAGGTCGGTGGTGAGCGCCGCGACCTGGGCGGGCGTGAGCGCGTCGGCCACCGCCGGGTGTTCGCTGGCGCCGCCGAAGTACAGGTGCAGTAGGCAGTGCGCGCTCACCCCGACGACGCGCGGTGTGCGCGGCAGCTTCCGCAGCAGCAGCGCGTCGCGCTCGTCGGCGCTGCGGACCTGGGTGACGCAGTTGACCTCGGTGCCGCCGGACATCAGGTTGACCCAGAACGTGTCCGGGCGGCGGGCCACGGCCTCCGCCACCGCGGACGCGGCGTCCGGCGTGCAGTGGATCCGGATGTACCAGCGCACCTCACCGGAGCGCCACACGTTGGTCTGGCCGATGACCCGTACCACGCCGGCGGCGCGCATCCGGCGGTAGCGCCGGGCGATCGTCTGGTCGGAGACGCCGAGCACCGCGCCGATCTGGCTGAAGGGCGCCCGCCCGTCGATCTGAAGCGCGTGGATCAGCGCGCGGTCGAGCGGATCCACCGTGACGGAATCCATCCCAGCACGCTAACCAATGTCGAGAACCCGCACATCTCCCCTGAAGAGTGGCACCAGGCACGCCGGCCCGCGCAGCCTCCCTCCCAAGCGGAAGGAGACTCGACATGCGTAAGTGGTGGCCGCTGGTGGCGGTCTGTCTGGGCGCGTTCATGCTGCTCGTGGACGTGACAATCGTGGTGGTGGCCCTGCCCGACATGGGCCGCGGGCTGGACGCCTCGTTCGCCGACCTCCAGTGGGTGATGGACGCGTATGCCCTCGCGCTGGCGGCGCTGCTGCTGGCCGCCGGCTCGCTCGCCGACAGGTTCGGCCGGCGCGGCACGTACCTGGCCAGCCTCGTGATCTTCGCGGTCGCGTCGCTCGCCTGTGGGCTGGCGCCGGACGCGGGCACGCTCATCGCTGGCCGGGCCGTGCAGGGCGTGGGTGGGGCGGCGATGTTCGCGACCACGATGGCGTTGCTCAACCTCGCGTACCAGGGTCGCGACCGGGCGGTGGCGTTCGGCGTGTGGGGCGCGGTCACCGGTGCCGCGGCCGCGACCGGCCCGGTGCTCGGCGGCCTGCTGACCGAGCACCTGAGCTGGCGGGCCATCTTCCTGGTCAACCTCCCGGTCAGCGTCGTCACGATCGCGCTGGCGGCGACGGTGCTCACCGAGTCGCGCGATCCGCGAGCCCGCCGTACCGACCTGCCGGGGCTGGTCACGTTCACGCTGTCGGCGGGCTCCCTCACGTACGCGCTGATCCGGGCGGGTGACGGCGGCTGGACCGCGCCGGTCACGCTGGCCTGGTTCGCGGCCGGCGCGGTGACGCTCGCGGCGTTCGTGGCGGTCGAGCGGCGCAGCCGGTACCCAATGCTGGATCTGGCCCTCTTCCGGCGCCCGGCCTTCACCGGCGTGATGCTGGCCGCGGCGCTGGTATCCGTGGCGGCGTTCGCCTACTTCGTCTACACCTCGATGTGGCTTCAGTCGACGCTCGGCCTCGGGCCGGTGCGCGCCGGGCTGGCGCTGCTGCCGATGAGCGGCGCGGCGTTCGTCACGTCGGCGGTGACCGCCCGGCGGCTGCACGACGTATCGCCGCGGCTGACGGTCGGGCTCGGCCTCGCACTCGTCGGCGCCGGCGCGCTCCTCCAGTCCACCGTGGACGGTGACGCCTCGTGGACCGCGATCACGCTCGGCCTGGTGGTCGCCGGTGCCGGCGTCGGCATCTGCCTGCCCAGCCTCACCGCGGCGGCCATGGCGGCCGCACCCGCCGAGCGGGCCGGCATGGCGGCGGGGGCGCTCAACACCGCGCGCCAGCTCGGCCTCGCGCTCGGGATCGCCGCGCTCGGCACCGCGTTCGCCTCCCGGGTGGAGGCCTGGAACCTCGCTGACCGGGCGGCGGCCGCGTCGGGGCTGAGCCTGACGATGGCGATCGCCGGGGCGGTGGGTCTGGCCGGTGCCGGGCTGGTCATCCCGCTGCTGCGCACCCGGCGCGAGCCAGCGTCCACAGGAGATTATCGGCACCTTGACGAGAAGTCTCCCGAGCGCTTATCGTCATGACGACGATAACGAGGGAGGGTCGGGATGGCCGACATCACGAGCAGACTGTTCCTGCGGCACCTGCGCGGCGCGCCGACGGCATACGTGCGGCACGTCGTCCGCGGGCGGGTGCGGCACGAGGGCGTGGGCACGTCGTTCTGGTACCGGCCGCTGCACGCGGTGCTCTCCGAGGTGCCGGTCGACGACCGCGAGCTGCCGCTGCTGTTCCACGCGCGCACGGCCGACTTCGCCGACGTGACCGTCCAGGCCACGGTGACGTACCGGATGAGTGAGCCGGCGCTGGCCGCGACCCGGCTCGACTTCTCCATCGACCCGCTGCGCGGCGGCTGGCGCGGCCAGCCGCTCGACCAGGTGGCCACGCTGCTGGCCGAGCTCGCCCAGCAGCCCGCCCTCGACCTGCTGGCCCGGGTGTCGCTCACCGAGGCGCTGGCCGGCATCGCGACGGTCCGCGAGGCGGTGGCCTCGGCCCTCGCCGGCGACCAGCGGCTCGCCGAGATCGGGGCGAGCGTGGTCTCGTCGCGGGTGGTGGCGATCCGGCCGGAGCCTGAGGTGGAGCGGGCGCTCCAGACGCCGACCCGGGAGGCGGTGCAGCAGGAGGCCGACCGGGCCAGCTACGCCCGGCGTGCGGTCGCCGTCGAGCAGGAGCGCGCCATCGCGGAAAACGAGCTCCAGAACAAGATCGAGCTGGCCCGCCGCGAGCAGCAGCTCGTCGAGCAGCGCGGGGCAAACGACCGGCGCACCGCCGAGCTGGAGGCGGCGGCCAAGCTCGTCACTAGCCAGGGGCAGACCGACCGCGCACGGCTCGCCGCCGAGTCGGAGCGGGCCCGCGAGCAGGCCCGCGCCGATGGTGTACGCGCGGTCGGCCTCGCCTCGGCGGAGGCGGAAGCCGCCCGGCTGGCCGCCTACCGGGACGTCCCCGAGTCGGTGCTCTACGCCCTCGCCCTGGAAAAGCTCGCCGGCCAGCTGCCACAGATCGGCGAGCTGACCATCACGCCGGACGTGATCACCAAGCTCGTCGGGCGGTTCGCCAGCGGCAACGGGGACGGCGCGCGATGACGCTGCCGCCCCGGGTGGTGACCGTGACCCGCCGCAGCGAGCTGGACGAGCTGCTGGCCCGCCACGGCACCCTCGGCGCGGCCGGCTACTTCCTGCGCCAGCGCGGCCGCGACCTCGCCGAGGTGCGGCGGCGGCACGACGCCCAGGCGGCCGCGCTGACCACGGTCGGCGCGGCCGTACCGGCGGACTGGCGGCGCGGCCACGTGGACCGCGCGGACCTGCCCCGGTTCCTCTTCGGACCCGAGGACATCGTGCTGGCGGTGGGGCAGGACGGCCTGGTGGCGAATGTCGCGAAGTACCTCGACGGCCAGCCGGTCATCGGCGTCAACCCGGAGCCGGAGCGAAACCCAGGCGTGCTCGCGCAGCACCCGCCGACAGCCGTGGCCGCGCTGCTGCGCCGCGAGCTGGCTGCCGAGCACCGGGCGATGGTGGTCGCCGAGCTCGACGACGGCCAGCGGCTGTACGGGCTGAACGAGGTCTACATCGGACACCCGAGCCACCAGTCCGCGCGGTACGTGCTCGGCACCGCCGGCGGCGCCCGCGAGCGGCAGTCCTCCTCAGGGATCGTGGTCGGTACCGGCACCGGCGCCACCGGGTGGTGCGCCTCGATCGCCCGGACCCTGGCGCGGGCACCCGCGCTGCCCGGCCCGACCGAGACGTCGCTGTGCTGGTTCATCCGGGAGGCATGGCCGTCGCCGGCCACCGGCACCACCCTCACCCAGGGCCAGCTGACTGGCCCGGAGTGGCTGGAGCTGACCAGCGAGTCAGAGCGGCTTGTCGCCTTCGCCGACGGGCTGGAGGGCGACCACCTGGAGCTCGGCTGGGGCCAGCGCCTGCGGATCGGGCTGGCCGACCGTTCACTGCGGATAGTCCCACGCCGCTGACCGGCTGTTGTGCGGGCGTTTTATCGTATGCGCTTACACGACGAAGGGGACCGGTGATGGACCGTAAGCGCATGGAGCTGATCCAGCAGCGGCTGACGCTCGTGCCCAATCCGGAGGCCGTGCTTCGGAGCCAGGCGGCCATGCGGCAGGTCCGGCTTGTCTACTTCGGGGTGCCCGTCGTGATGACCGCCGTGGTGATCTCCATGTTCGTGGTCCAGACCACCACCTACTCGATGGTCGGAGCCGGCATCCTCGGCGGACTCGGCCTCCTCTTCTGCGGCTACTTCTTCTACGCGTACGGGGCGATGGCCCGCGCGGCCAGCGACACCGTCAGCGGGCTCGGGCTCAAGCTGGTCGCGATGCCGACGTACCTGCGCGTGCCCGACTTCGCCGGCGGATTCCTCGGCGGTTTCACCGTGGGCGCGGTGACCTACCGGGGCGTCCGCCACGGGCGCGCCGTCCACATCGTCCAGGAGCCGAAGCTGGCCGCGACCCTTGTCGGCGAGCCGCCGAGCGGCGCGCCCGTCGTGGCAAACCCGATCGGGCCGGCCGAGATGGCCGCGCTCACCGGCGAGCCGGCGAAGTCGTGGCGCCGGGTGTCGGTGCTGCTCGGCGATGGCTTCGCGGCGGTACGGCGGGACGGCAACGCGGCGGGCAAGTGGATGTTCCACGACCTGCTCCTGGCCGAAGCGCTGCTGCCGCCCCTGACACCGTCCCGCTGAGCCGGCGCCCCGGTCAGGCGGCAGCAGCGCGGCGCAGCAGCTCGTGCACCAGGCCGACGACCTCGTCCGGCGTGAACTCCATCGCGTTGTCGCCGACGCTGAGCTCGAAGCTGCACCGGGTCGGGTCGGGGGAGGAGCGGGTGCGGCCGAAGACGTACATGCCGCGTTCGGCGACCATCTCCGCGCCGGCCCGTTCCACAGCGGCCTGCGGTGCGGGCAGGTGCACGTGGAAGAGCGGCGTCTGCGGCGGGTCCGGCCAGGCGAGCGCCGCGCCGTCCGCGTTGATGGCACGGGCGATCGCGATCGCGTGGTCCCGGAAGGCGGGCATGCGGGCCGGCTGGTCGTCGAGGCCGACCAGCGCGGCGAGCGCGAGCGGCCAGGCGTCCCGGATGGCGCCGCCCAGCCGCTGCCGCCAGACGGCCGCCTCGGCGAGCGTCTCCGGGTCCGCGGCGAGGACCGCGCCGCGTACCCCTTGAAGTCCTTTGTAGAGCGACACGTAGACGGTGTCGAAGAGCGCGGCGATTTCGTCCAGCGGGCGCTCGTAGTAGGTCTGCGCCTCCCAGATCCGGGCGCCGTCCAGGTGCGGCGCCACCCGCGCTCCCGTACGGCGGCGACCTGCGCGACGAGGTCGTCCCACTCGGGTAGCAGGCCGCCGATGTCGCGCTGCGGCAACTCCCAGACAACCGCGGCGAGCGGTTCGCCGACGGCGGCAAGGTCTTCGGCGGTCATCAGCCGGTAACGGTCGCCGGCCGCGTGCATGCGCAGCCCGTGCACCACCGCGTAGCCGCCTTGCTCCCACACGTCGAGGTGGCACTGCGGGTGCGCGGCGAACGCCTGCCGGCCGCTGCGCGACGCGTGTATGCGCAGCGCGACCTGCTGGGCCATCGTGCCGCTGGGGAAGAAGAGCGTTTCCTCCGTGCCGAGCAAGCCGGCAAGGCGGCGTTCGAGCTGGGCGACCGGGCCTTCCGGGCCGTCCGGCGGGGTCTCGGGGTCGACGTGGTCGAGCATCCGGCGCAGCACCGCGTGTGGCATCCGGCGGTGGGGCGCGTGCAGGAAGAGGGATCGGCCGCTCATCCTCCGATGGTCCCTCCCACGACGCCCGTTGCCGAGCCGCGCCGGCGGTGGGGTGTTGAAGCGCGGAGGGTGAGGCCGCGGGAGCGACGGTCTGGACCACAGCGGACATCGCGGTAGCTCAATCTCTATTGTGGATAGATCCGCAGATGGGTTAGGTACAGATCCGCTGGAACGCCTCGCGGCGCTCTTCGTCGCTCACGTCCTGCACCTGGTCGAAGCGGGCGATCGCGTTGCGGACGTGTGAGGCGTCGTGGATCGGCTCCTTGCGCAACCGGGGAAATGCGTACGCGCTGTCCGGGAGGGCTTCTGACCTCTGTTTTCCAGCCATGCCCATCGGACTACCCAGGTGGAGCGGAAGCCATGTCCCGGGCGAGGGCGCGCATCGTTCCGCGTACCCGGTCGGCGCCCAGCTCGCCCACGACGGCGCGGAGGTGTTCGGCGGCGAGGGGGCGAGCAGCGTGTGTGCGTCCGCGTCCGGGTCGGCGCGGTGGGCGAGCAGCAGCGCCACGTGGCGGTGCCAGAAGCGGTACGCGCCGATCCTGTAGCGGGCACCGGCCGAGCCGGTCTCCGACATGCGGAGCAGGTCGAGGTGGTCGAGGGCGTACGCGAGGTACGCGTCGACGAAAGCGGCCAGCCGATCAGCCGGCGCTGGCTCGTCGCCCGGCTCGCCAGGGCCGAGCGGCGCGGGTCCGGCGAGGATCGCGTCCTGTAGCTCGCGTTCGCGGGCGTCCAGCAGCGCCACGGCGAGCCCGGCCTTGTCGCCGAACCGCCGGAAGAGCGTGCCTTTCCCCACGCCGGCCGCGGCGGCGACCGCGTCCATCGACACCGCGGCAACGCCGTGCTCGCGGAAGAGCGTGGCCGCCGCGTCCAGGACGGCTGCCCGGTTGCGGGCCGCGTCGGCGCGCTCACGGGGTGGTGACGAGCGCAACACGAGCAGCTCGGCTACACCGCTGGCAGAAGCGGACTGTGGTCCGGTAGCGTTCGGATCCATAACCGGACTGTAGTCCAATTCTCTGGAGGACGTGAAATGACCACGCTGCTGCACATCTCCGCGTCACCCCGGGGCGCCAGGTCGGAGTCCCTCGCGATCGCGGAGACGTTCCTGACGGCGTACCGGGAAAACCACCCGGACGACGCCGTCGAGACGTGGAACCTGTGGGACGAGGGTGCCCTCCCGCCCTTCGGTCCCGACGCCGCGGCGGCGAAGATGGCGGTTTTCGCGGGCGCGGACCCGGAGGGCGACCAGGCCGCCGCCTGGCGGCGGGCCCAAGAAACGTTCGCGCGCTTCGCCGCCGCCGACCGCTACCTCTTCAGCGTTCCTATGTGGAACGCCGGTGTGCCGTACATCCTCAAGCAGTTCATCGACGTGGTCAGCCAGCCCGGGATGGTGTTCTCGTTCGACCCCGAGCGCGGCTACACCGGGCTGCTGGCGGGGCGGAAGGCCGTCGTGGTGTACACCAGCGCGGTGTACGGCGAGGGCCGCCCGCCCGCGTTCGGCAGCGACTTCCAGGCGCCGTACTTCGGCGGCTGGCTGCGCTGGGCCGGCATCACCGAAATCGAGGAGGTCTTCTTCCGCCCCAACCTCGCGATCGCCGACGCCGACCCGGGCCGGCGGGCCGCCCACGCCCGCGCCCGTGATCTGGCCAAGAGCCTCTAATCGCCGGTCAGCGGGTGAGGCGCCGCGGTCACGCAGCCAACATAGCGGTCAGGGTGCGGCTAGCCCTACCACGAAGACACCAGAGGGCGTTACTGCTTCGCGGCCCGTGCGCGGCTGCAATGGGGTACGTGGACACGCAGATCACGAACCAGCTTCTGGACGCGCCCGGGGCCGCCGCGCCGGCGGTCGAGCTGAGCGGCGTCACCCGGGTGTACGGGGCGCGCTCCGCGGCCGTGCGCGCACTGGACAATGTGGACATTGCCTTCGCGGCCGGCTCGTGGACGGCGGTGATGGGGCCGTCCGGCTCGGGCAAGTCGACGCTGCTGCACTGCGCGGCCGGCCTGGAGAAGGTCACATCGGGGCGGGTACGGGTCGCTGGGCGGGACATCACCGATGCCTCGGACGCCGAGCTGACCCGGCTGCGCCGTACCGTGATGGGCTTTGTCTTCCAGAGCTTCAACCTGATCGGTTCGCTCACCGCGGAGCAGAACGTGGCGATGCCGCTCCGCCTGGCCGGCCAGCGGCCGCCGCGGCGGGTGGTGCGCGAGGTGCTCGCCTCGGTGGGGCTTGCCGACCGGGCCCGGCACCGCCCCGGCGAGCTCTCCGGCGGCCAGCAGCAGCGGGTGGCGATCGCGCGGGCGATGGTCACGCGGCCGGCCGTGCTCTTCGCCGACGAGCCGACCGGCGCGCTGGACACCCGTTCGGCGCGTACCGTGCTGGGGCTGCTCCGCGCGATGGTCGACGACGGCGGCCAGACGATCGTCATGGTCACCCACGACCCGGCCGCCGCGGCGAGCGCCGACCGGGTGGTCTTCCTCGGCGACGGGCGCGTGGTCGACCGGCTGGAGCGGCCCACCACCCGGCAGGTCGCCGACCTGCTCGCCCGGTGGGAGGAGTAGGCCATGCTGCGCATGTCGTGGAGCACCTTTCGGGACCGGTGGCAGGTCTTCGTCGGCGCGATCGTCACGGTCTGCCTCGGCGTGGCGCTGGTCCAGTCGTCGCTGCTGACACTTGTCTCGGCGGCCACCGCGAAGATCCCGCCGGGGCTGAGCGCCGCCGAGGAGCGGGCGCTGCGCGACGGGTACGACGGTGCGGTCGCGCTGCTCGGCATGACGATGGGGCTCGCCGCGTTCGTCGCGATCTTCATCGTCAGCTCGACGTTCGCCTTCACCGTCGCGCAGCGCCGCCGTGACCTGGCGCTGCTGCGGCTCGTCGGTGCGGGCCGGGGGCAGGTGCGCACGCTGCTGGTGGGGGAGGCGCTCCTGCTCGGCGTGCTCGGCTCCGCCCTCGGCGTGCTTGTCGGCGTGGTGGTCATGCGGCTCCAGGCGGCGATGCTGGACGCGTTCGGGTTCGTGCCGCCGGGCTTCGTCGGCGAGTGGCGGCAGTGGGTGCTGTCCGTCTCCGGGGTACCGGCATCGGCATCGCCGTCCTCGGCGTGCTGGCCGCCTCCCGCCGCGCGGCCAAGGTACGGCCGCTGGAGGCACTGCGCGACGTCGGCGGGGCGGCCCGGGTCATGACCGTGTCCCGGTGGGTGTTCGGCACGCTCTTCCTGGGCGGGAGCATCGCACTGCTCATCCTTGTACCGGTGCTCGGCGGGGAGGCCGCGCTGCCGCTGTCCATCTTCGTGTCGTTCACGCTGGTGACCGCGTTCGCGGCGTTCGCCCCGCTGGTCGTGCCGCTGGTGGGCTGGCCGTTCGGGCTGCTCTTCCGGGGCCGGCTCGGGGTGCTGGCGCACGCCAACCTGCGCGCCGGCGTGCGCCGCAGCGCCTCCACCGCCGCCCCGATCATGGTGCTTGTCGCGTTCGTGGTCGGCATGGCCGGCACGATGGACACCATCACCGAGGCCAGCCGCCAGGAGGTCGCCCGCGACATGAGCGCCGACCTGGTACTCGACGCGGACCGCCCGGTACGCGACCAGGTGGCCGCCGTGCAGGGTGTCGACGCCGTCTCCGAGGAGGCGCCGGTCATCCTGGACGTCGGCTTGGACTACGGGGGCGAGCAGATCACGTACCAGGGCGTGGACGCGCTCGCGGTCGACCCCGCCGGGTACGCCAGCACGCACCGGGTAGTGCCGACCGCGGGCAGCCTGGCCGACCTGCGCGGCGAGACGATCGCGCTCAGCCCCAGCTACGCGCCCGAGTTGCGCTTCAAGGTCGGCGACACGCTGCCGGTACGGATCGACGGCGGACCCGACCGGCTGCGCGTGGTGGCCCTGCTGCCGGACACGCTCGCCGGCCCGTTCTTCCTGCTCCCACCCGACGTGATGCCGGCCGACGGCGCCTGGCGGTACGCGGTGAAGGCGGCCGACCCGCAGGCCGTCGCGCCCCGGCTCGCCAGCCTGGGTGAGGTGAAGACGACCTCGGAGTGGATCGAGGCATACGCCGACGAGGAGCAGCGCCAGAGCGTCGACGTCATGGTGGCGCTGCTCGGCATGGCCATGCTGTACACGGTGATCGCCATGGTCAACGCGGTGGTGATCTCCGCTTCGGACCGGCGCGGCGAGTTCGCGGCGGCGCGAGTGACCGGCCTGACCCGCGGTCAGGTGGTGCGCACCGCGCTGGGCGAGGCGCTGGGCGTGGTGGCGATCGGCCTGCTCCTGGGCACGCTCGCGGCGGCCGGCACCGTGGTCGGCATCGCATTCGCCATCAAGGACATGATCGGTATCAGCGCGACCAGCCCACCCTGGGCGCTGCTGGGCGCGGTCGCGGTCGGCGCCACGCTGATCGTGGGTACGGCGAGCGTGCTCACCACCCTCTCCGCGACCCGTACACCCGCGATCCGCCTCGTCGCCGCCCGCGAGTGAGGACCCGCCTTGCCTCTAATCAGCCATCGACGGGGCGACTTTCGTACGAGCCGACCAGGCGGGCCAGCTGCCGACCCGCCGCCCATAGCGGTTCGCTTTAGACCTCTCCGCGCGGGACGGACGCCGGTCACGCAGCCGACAGCTTCTCTTTCTTTGAGACAAGGTATTTGCCCCGGTCCGCGCCAGTCGCTGACCGTATGCTCCCGCGGGCACCGCGCAGGTCGGCGGCTCGCTGGCGCTCGCCGAGATCCCCGACCTAATAAGAGCAACCGGGTAGGGCGGCAGTCATACTCGGCTCCGGTAGCCGCCGGCGGGTGAGCACTTCCCTGACCAGGACGTTGAGTCCTCAGCGCAGATCGTGCCCCGTTGGTGGTCGGGAGACAGGACCGCTGATGGGATGTCGTGCCTCGCTGACTGTGGCGTGAGCACTCGTTTATTAGGTCGCTGGTAGTTCTCCGCAGGCTCGCCGGAGCAGATCTGTCCGCTATGGATTGGAGTCGAGTTTGCTGTTCGTCGGAGATGACTGGGCGGAGGATCACCACGACGTCGAGTTGCAAGACGAGACGGGCCGGGTGTTGGGCCGGGCGAAGCTGCCTGAGGGTGTGGCGGGTATCGGGCGGCTGCACGCGATGATCGGCGAGCACCTGGGTGAGGACGACGAGGCGACGGTGGTGGTCGGTATCGAGACCGACCGCGGCCCGTGGGTGCAGGCGCTGATCGCGGCCGGCTACCAGGTTTATGCGATCAATCCGCTGCAGGTGGCCCGGTACCGTGAGCGTCGTGGTGTGTCGGGTGCCAAGAGCGACACCGGTGACGCACATGCCTTGGCCGACATGGTGCGCACCGACCGCCACCAGCTGCGCCCGGTCGCCGGGGACAGCGCCCAGGCCGAGGCGGTCAAGGTCCTGTCCCGTGTGCATAAGACGCTGATTTGGGACCGTACCCGGCAGATGCTGCGGCTGCGTCACGCGCTGCGTGAGTTCTTCCCGGCCGCGCTGGTCGCCTTCGACGATCTCACCGCCCCGGAGGCCCTTGAGCTGCTGGGCGCCGCGCCGGAACCGACCGCAGCCGCCGCGCTGAGCACCGAACGGATCAACGAAGCGCTCAAGCGCGCACGCCGCCACGGCAGGGCAGCCAAGGCCGAGGCCATCGCGGCCGCGTTGCGGGCCGAGCATCTGGGCCAGCCCCCAGTAGTGGCTACCGCCTTCGCCGCGACCGTGCGCGCGCACGTGGCGATCCTGGGCACCCTCAACGCCGAGATCAAGACCATGGGTAAGGAGATCGAGGCCCATTTTTCCGAGCACCCGGACGCTGAGGTCTACCTTAGCCAGCCCGGCCTTGGCGTCGTGCTCGGCGCCCGGGTGCTCGCCGAGTTCGGCGACGACAAACAGCGTTACGCCGACGCAAGAGCACGCAAGAACTACGCCGGGACCAGTCCGATCACCCGCCAGTCCGGCAAGAAGAAGGTTGTGCTGGCCCGCTACGTCCACAACGACAGGCTGGTCGACGCCCTCGGCCAGCAGGCCTTCACCGCACTGAACAACTCACCAGGCGCCCGCACCTACTACGACCAACTCCGGGCCAAAGGCGTCGGCCACCGCGCCGCGCTCCGCCAGCTCGGCAACCGTCTCGTCGGCATCCTCCACGGATGCCTCAAAACAGGCAAGCCATACAGCGAAGACATCGCCTGGGCACACCACAGAAAAGATCTTGACACTGCCGCTTGACAACAAATCCACATGGGATGTCTGCGCTGCCGGGTCCGCGGTCCAAGCCCAACTCCACCTCGGGGATCGCCGTCGGGTAAGAGGTGGGTGCGCGGGCGCATGTGCTCTGCTTCCCTAGAGTGGCCGTGCCGGCGATCACCGGCGACTTTGCCGCCGGGTGGGCCCTCTGGTCCTGGATGATGCTGGTCCCGCGGCGACCGCGCGGACCCGTCTCCTTGATCGGCGCGGTCGGGTTGGTGCCGGAGCGCGGACCTGGTTGGACGGCCCCCGCCCAACCGCTGAGCTAGGTCAAGGTTGGGCCGGAGCGCGGACCCGGAGGCGAAGGTCGTGGTTGGCCGACCACGGCCCCGGGGTGAGCGTGCCCAACGGCGGAGGGTGAGGCCGCGGGAGCGACGGTCCGGACCACCACGGACATCGCGGTAGCCCAACTCCTTTGATTTTGGATCTTTATCCGGGAGAAGACGCCGAGGCCACCCTGACTCCAAAGCTGTCTAGCCGAGGTCAGCCCGGCCTGCCTCGGGGCAGCGACGTCCGTCATGGTCCCGATGCCACCGCCGTGGTGCTTCACTTCGACTTCACCCCATCTGAGAAGCAGCTTTGAACGCGTGAACCTTTCCACTCACCAGGTGCTACCAACCGGTGATGGACGATGACGCGGCCCTGCTCGCGCTTGTGGCGCGGGGTGACAGCGGCGCGCTGGCGCGGCTGTACCAGGCGTATGCCGGCCGCCTCTTCGGCTACCTGCTGCGACTAGTCGGTGACCGGATGGTCGCGGAGGAGATCCTCCAGGACACGATGCTGGCGGTGTGGCGCTCGGCCGGCGGCTACGCGGGCGCCTCGGCCGTCTCGACCTGGCTGTTCGCCATCGCCCGCCGCCAGGCGTATTACCGGCTGCGCGGCCAGGCACCGCCGCCACCGTTCGAGGCGGTCGACCGCCCGGACCCGGCGCCCGGGCCGGAGGAGCTGGCGATCGCCGCGGCCGGTGGCAGCCCGGTCGCGGGCGCGGTCGGTGACCTGCCGGATCACCAGCGGGACGTGGTCGCGCTGGTCTTCGTCGCCGGGCTGCCGCTCGCCGAGGCGGCCGCCGTCCTCGGCATACCGGTAGGGACGGTCAAGAGCCGGCTGCACCACGCCCGGGCCGCGCTGGCCCGCACGCTCGCCACCCAGGAGGTGCCGAAATGAGCCTGGAGTATGTGACCGGCGCACTCGACGCAGCGGAGCGCGCGAAGTTCGAGGCCCACCTCACCCAGTGTGCCAAGTGTCGCGCCGACGTGGCGGCCTGGCGTTCCCTGGCGACGGCGGCGGATGACCCCAGCCCGCCCGGGCCGGAGCTGATCCACCGGGTGCTGCTGCGCAGCGCACTCTCCGGACCGCCGCCGGCGACGCGGCGGAAGGCCTGGTTCTCGCTCGCGCTGCTGCGGGCCGAGGCGCGGCTGGTGCGGCCAGCGGTCCCGATCGCCTCCGCGCTCGTGATGGCGCTCGGCGTGGCTCTCGCCGCGGCCCCGTCGGCCACCGGCTCAGCGGGCCAGGTGCTCGCCCTGGTCGCGCCGGTCGTGGCCGCGCTGGGCATCGCCGGGGTGTATGGGCCACGCCGCGACCCCGCCTTCGAGGTGGTCGCGGCCACACCCACCGCGCCGGGGCTGATCCTGCTCACCCGGATCGCGCTCGTCTTCGGGTATGACCTGGTGCTCGCGCTCGCCGCCTCGGGCGTGCTCGCCGCGCTGGGCGGTGACCCGGGCGGCCTGTTCACGCTGGTCGACGCCTGGCTCGGGCCGATGGCGCTGCTGTCCGCGCTGAGCCTGGTGCTCGCCGTGTGGCTCGGCGCCGACGTCGCGGCCGGCGTGGCGGTCGTGCTGTGGTCGCTGCGGGTGCTGGCCGGCGGCCCGCTCGGCAACGCCACCTGGGCGCTCGACGCCGTCCGGATCGTGTGGGCGACAAACGCGGGCACCGTTCTGGCCGCCACCGCGCTCACCGCGCTCGCGGTATTCCTCGCCGCACGCGGTGAACCCATCCGCCACCACCGCGCTACTTACCTCGCGTGAGACCAATAGACCTCTGGCGGTCTGAGGTGCGCCGCGCCGGCTGGACCGCGCTGCTGACCCCGCCCGTCGCCACCGCTGTCCTCGTGCTCGTCGCGCTGCTCGACAGTGGCACGGCCACCGACGAGGCGACCGCCCGCAGTCTGCTCGCCGCCCTGGAGATGGCGATGCCGCTGGCCGCCGGGGTCGGCGCCGCGTCGCTGGTCGGCCGCGACCCGGCCGTCGAGCTACAGCTGACCGCGCCGACCTCGTATCGGTCGACGCTGCTGCGCCGGCTCGTGGTCACGCTCGGCTGGGCGGCCCTCCTGGCGGTGCTCGTCGTCGGCGTCCTCGTCATGACCGGCTGGTGGCCGCCGAGCCGAGGGATCGTGAGCGGCCAGCTCATCTGGCTCGCGCCCACGCTCTGCCTGGGCGGGTTGGGCTTCCTGGCCGCTGCGGCGTTCCGCGGACCGGCGGCGGCCGGCTCGCTGATCGCCGCCGTCTGGATCGTGCAGCAGGTCTTTCCCAGCGCGTTCCAGGACCAGGCCTGGTCCCGCCTGCTGTATCTCTTCGCCACCACCCGCGGTGCCGTGTCGGATGAGTGGACGGCCAACCGCCTCACGCTCGTCGCGACCGCGCTTGCCTTCGGTGTGGTCGGTTGGCTGCTGCTGGGGCGCACCGAGCGGCTGCTGCGCGGGGAGGCGGAGTGAGCGCGGCATTCCGATACGAGTTCCTGATGCAGGTGCGCAAGCGGTCGATGTGGCTGGCTAATGGCGCGATTGTGCTGCTGCTCGGCCTGCTCAGCGCCCGCTCGCTCGGCGACGTGCTCGACGACCCGGCGGCGAAGGCGACGATGGCCTCGACCGCGGTCCTGGTCAACCTGATCCTGCCGGTCGGCTACGGCTGCTTCCTCGCCGACCGCCTGGTCCGGGACGACCGGCTCGGCGTCGCGGCCATCCTCGACGCCACGCCCGCCTCCGCCGCGGGTCGCCTGGCCGGCAAGTACCTCGGCTCCTGTGCCGCCGCGGCCGTCCCGCTCGCGATCGTCTACTTCGGATTCGCCGCGCTCTACGCCGCCACCGCCGGGCGGCCGGTCGCGCTCGGCTGGGCGGCCGCGCTCTTCGCGGTGGTCATCCTGCCGGCGGTGTTGTTCGTCGGCGCGTTCGCGCTCGTCGTGCCGCTGCTGATCCCGGCGCCGCTGTTCCGGGTGCTGTTCGTCGGGTACTGGTTCTGGGGCAACGCGATCAGCCCCGCGGCGATGCCGACGCTGGCGTCGAGCCTTGTCACACCGATCGGCAGTTACCCGCTGGAGGTGTTCTTCGGCGTCGACCTGGCCGGACCCGAGCCCGGCGCGTTGTTCAACTTCCTCCGGCCGGAAGCCACCGCCGCCACCGCCTTGCTGTCCATCGGCGTGCTGCTCGCGCTCGCCACCCTCGTCCTCAGCGCCGCGCCCGCCCTGCGTGCCCGCATCACCCGATAGGAGAGTCCCTTGCGGATCGAGATTTCCGGGCTCACGAAGACGTACAAGGGAAAGGTGCCGGCCCTCGACGGCCTGGACCTGCTGGTGCCGACCGGCATGTTCGGGCTGCTCGGCGCCAACGGTGCCGGCAAGACCACGCTGATGCGGATCCTCGCCGGCCTGTTGCGGCCGACCTCCGGCGACGTGCGGATCGGCGGAAACGACGTGACGAGCCGCGCCGGGCGGCAGGCGGTGCAGCGGGTGCTCGGCTACCTCCCGCAGGACCTCGGTGTGTACCCGGATCTGAGCGCGCGCGAGTTTCTCGACTACGTCGGCCTGCTCAAGGGCATCGACGACCGCGCGACCCGACGGCGCCGGGTCGGCGAGCTGCTGGAGGTGGTGGCGCTCACCAGTGAGGCGGACCGGCGGCTGCGCGGCTACTCGGGCGGGATGCGCCGCCGCGTCGGCATCGCCCAGGCGCTCCTCGCCGACCCGCGCCTGCTGATCGTGGACGAGCCGACCGCCGGCCTCGACCCGGAGGAGCGGATCCGTTTCCGCACGCTGCTGTCCCAGCTCGCGGGGGAGCGCACGGTGCTGCTCAGCACCCACATCGTGGACGACATCGCGCAGACGTGCCGGGAGCTGGCCGTGCTGGCGAAGGGGCGGCTGGTCTTCCGCGGCACCGTGGAGGACCTCACCCGCCGCGCCGACCGTCGGGTGTGGTCGGTGGTCACGGCCGGTCCGGCGCCGTCCGGCGGCACGATCGTCTCGGCGCTGCCGGTGGAGGGTGGGCTGCGATACCGGGTGGTCGCGGCGACGGCGCCCACACTGGACGCCGAGTCGCTCAGCCCGAACCTTGAGGACGGCTACCTGGCCCTTTCCCAGCCTGGCCCCGTAGAAGATGCCATGCGGCCTTAGCACGCTGGTCACAAACCCGTCCGGACCTGGCCACCACTGATGATCAACGTGCACCATGGCGCCCGACCCGAACGCGATCGCGGCGGCCTCTGGAGAGCTCTATGCCTCGCCGAATACTCATACTGCTGCTTTCACTGACCCTTCTCCCCGTAGCGGCGGCCACGCCAGCCCAGGCCGCGCCCGCTCCCGCCGTCACCACCGAAGAGCTGACCACGCACGCGGGCGGCTCGACGCTGCTGCGCGCGCCGGTCGACGGCAGCCGCCGGTCGTACAACCTCGACGTCGAGGTCACCCGGCTCGGCACGGGCAACCTGCCCCGCGCCGACGTGCGGGTCGACGTCGAGACCGCGCCCGGCTCCGCCGAGTACCAGACGGTCACCCTGGAGGACCAGCCGCGGGCCGTGCTGTCCGGGACGGTCAAGGTCGCCGCGGGCGCCGGCGGCGCCGTGGCGGTGCGGCCCACGTTCTTCACCAAGGGCGACTACGCGGTACGGGTCACCGTCCGCGAGGGCAACACGGCGATCGCCGTGCGCGCGGCCCAGGTGCTTGTTGCCTCGGCGTTCGTGCCGGTCGGCGTCATCGCGGCGGGTACCGAGATCGTGTCGGCCACGCCGGACGGCAAGACTGTCGTCACCACGAACGGCGACGGCGTCGGCCTCGTCGACATCACCGACCCGACCAAGCCCGGCCCGCTCCGCGCGGTGCCCGTCACCGACGGCGTGACCTCGGTGGACGTCACCCCGAATGGCCGGTGGGCGCTCGTCTCCTCCACGAGCGGCGTGCTCGGCGTCGTCGACCTCGCCTCCGCCACCGTCGCGCGGCGGATCCCGATCCCGCAGGGCGCCGACGCGGTCAAGGTCTCGCCGGACGGGCGGTACGCCGCCGTCGCGGTCGAGGCCGAGGGCGCCGGGCAGGGTGGCGTGCTCGCGGTCGACCTGGTCGGCGAGCCGGACGCGTGGACGACCCGGGTGGTGCCGTTCGACGAGAACGACCCGGCGTTCGAGACCGGCTCCGACCTCCAGCCGGAAAACATCGACATCGACGAGCGAAACTACGCGGCGCTCTCCTTCCAGGAAAACAACGCGGTCGCCGTCGTCGACCTGGCCAGCGGCGCGACCGTGAGCCTCTTCAACCTGGGCACCTCGACCCGCCTCTACGACAGCGGCCAGGACGGCAACGTCTTCAGCGAGGACGTGCAGCGCACCGCCAGCCGCCACCCGGACGGCATCGCGTGGACCCCGGACCACCACATCCTCACGCCGAACGAAGAGGGCGGCTCCCGCTCGTGGTCGGTCTTCACCACCGATGGCGTGCTTGTCTTCGACTCCGGCGCCGAGCTGGAGCGGCAGTTCTCGTACCACGGCATGTTCCGCACCACCGACCCGGAGTTCGAGCAGGTCACCGCGGCCACGTTCGGTACCGGCCCGGAGGCGGAGACGTTCGCGCTGGTCGCCACCGAGCGGTGGGGCGCCCTCGCCGTCAACCGGATGGAGGACGCCGAGCACCCGCGGCTGAGCCAGATCGTCGGGACCAACTTCTACAACGACGACCCGCGCCCCGAGGGCGTGTACGCGATCACCGGGCGGGACCTGGTGCTGGTCGCCAACGAAGACGAGAACACGGTCGCGATCATGCGCCGCACCCCGACCGTGCGGGAGACCGACCGGCCCATCGCGACCTCGCACATCGCCGGCTGGAAGGAGATCGTGGGCTGGGCCGCCTCCGGTCCGTCCTCGCTCGTCGGTGTCACCGCGACGGACCAGCTGCTGCGCCTGTCGATCACGCCGACCGAGGTGCTTGTCGACGAGAGCCTGCCGATCGCCGGCCGCCCCGACGCGGCCATCTCCGACGCCAGCGTCGACGCTGTCGCGGTCGACCCGGTCAAGGGCGACGTGTGGGTCGCGCTGCGCCAGGACTCGTTCAGCGGCGACCCGGTTGAGCACGTCCTGGCCCGGCTGGACCGGGGTGGCCGGGTGGTCGAGACCTTCGCGCCGCACCTCGGTGACATCGTCGCCCTGACGGCGGACCCCGCGGGTGGCCGGCTGTGGGCGGTCATCCAGCAGCAGGACGGGCGCCAGTTGCTCGTGTCGTACGACATCAAGGGCCGCAAGGTCCGCTCGTGGCCGGCGCGCGTCAGCGACGTCGTCGAGCTCATCGCGTACAGCAATGGCGACCTGGGTGTGGTCAGCCGGGCGGACGACGCCGCCACGCTTGTCGACCGCGTACGGGTGTCGAACGTGCCGGAGGGCCAGCCGGCGCTCGTGGCGCGGGCGGCCAACCTCGCCACCGAGTTCGGCTTCATGGGCACCGACCGCGAGGTTGGCGAGGCGGCGGCCGTGCTGCCCGGCGGTGACCTGATCGTCGAGGCTCCGGTGCCCCAGGGCGGCTTCATCCCGCTCGTCCGGATCCCGCGCTTCGACCGCTCCGGCGGCAGCGCCCCGGCGGGTTCGGTCGTGCTCGGTGCCACCGTGGCGCAGGCCGGCACCACCGTGCCCCTGACGATCGGCAGCGCCCGCCCAGCCGGCTACCAGGTCCAGGCCCGGATCGCCGGCGGCGAGTTCGTGGCGCTGAGCGACGGCGGCCAGATCCCGGCCGGCGAGTCCACCGTGGACGTACGTGTCCCGGCCGTGGACGGCAAGTACGACGTGCGCGTCGTGCTCATGTCCGGCACCGGCTCGACCGCCACGCTCAAGGCGGCCGCCAAGCTTGTCGTGGACACCCCGGCCGGTACGGCGACGGTGACCGCGCCGACCGCGACCGCCCCGGCCAAGACGTACCCCGGCGGTGCCTTCCCCGTGCGGCTCACCACCGAGCGGGCCGGCGTCGCCACCGTGCAGGCCCGTCCGTCGTCCCCCGGGGCGAAGTGGGTCACGCTGAAGGTGGCCGGCGGCGGGATCGTGCCGACGCCCGGCGGCGGCGAGCTGTCCGTCACCGCGCCGGCCGGCGACGGTACGTACGACCTGCGGGTCACCTTCCGCTCCGGCGGCGACGCGGCGTCCACTGTGGATGTCCCGGGTGGGCTCGTCGTGGCGACCCCGCCCGCGCCGACCATCACGGCCAGCCCGAGCGCGGCCCAGCCGTTCACCACCTGGGCGGGCGGCCTGGTACGGGTCACGGTGACCACGGACATCGAGGCGAGCGTCACCGCCACGCTGGTGCCCGCACAGGGTGAGCCGCTTCCGCTGCCCGGCCTCGCCGGCTCGACCTTCACCGGCAGCCGTACCGTGCAGGTCGATGCCCCGCTTGTCGACGGCAAGTACGACCTCGTGGTCGAGGCCCGCAACGCGGCCGGCGCCACCACCCGCGTGGTGGAGACGGGCGCGCTTGTCGTGGCCACGCCGGCGCCCGAGGTGGCGGCGGTGACCGCGCTGCCGGTACGCAACTCGGCGCAGGGCGTGATCCGGCCGTCGTTCCGCTTCAACCAGACCGGTACGTGGGTGCTCGACACCCGGCCGGCGGGCAGCGGTGACGGGGCCTGGACGCGTCACCAGTCGTGGGCGACCCCGCGGACCATCTCGGACAACCAGCTCGAGCAGTCCGCGTTCATGCAGGCCCCGACGGCCGACGGCACCTACGACATCCGGATCGGCTTCGTCAACGAGGTCGGCACGGCGGTGCAGCAGGTGTTCCCCGGCGCGATCGTGGTGGAGACCCCCAACCCGGCGCTGACGGTCGTGGCGCCGACGGCGGAGCAGCCGCTGCGCACCACCGCCGGCGGCCGCCAGAGCGTCCAGGTGGAGACCGACCAGGTCGCCACCATCAAGCTGGAGATCCGTCCGGCTGGCTCGGACGCGGCGTGGACGCCGGCCGGCTCCGCGACGGTCGACGGCAGCGACGGCGGCGGCGTCCAGTTCGTCGGGCTGACCGCGCCGTTCGTGGCGAGCAGCACGTACGACCTCCAGGTGACGGTCACCAACGTGGTGGGCGGGTCGACGAGCAAGGTCGTGCCCGGCGGCCTCGTGATCGACAACCCGCAGCCGGTGGTCAGCATGGAGGAGCCCAGCAGCGTCCAGCCGCTGTACCGGCGGCCGGGCACCTCGGTGCAGACTTTCATCACGACGTCCGGCACGTACGACCTGAAGTTCGAGATGGCGCCGACCGGCACCGGGGAGTGGACGACGGTCTTCTCGGGGCAGGTCAGCGGCTCCCGGTACGCGCCGGCCACCGTCCCGCAGACCCCGGGGGCGTACGACCTGCGCGCCACGGTGACCAACGCGGACGGCGAGACCGCCACGTCGCTTCAGCCCAAGGCGCTGTGGGTGGGCAAGGGTCCGGGCAGCCCCATCGTCATCAACGAGCTGAAGATGGGCGGCCCCGAGTACGTCGAGCTGCGCAACATCACTGACGCGCCGGTCGACGCCTCGGGCTGGTACCTGACCGCCTGCCGCCAGGAGGAGACCGCACTCGCCACCGTCCCGGCGGGTACGATCCTCGCCCCCGGCCAGCGCTGGCTGGTCGCCACCGGCAGCTACCCGACCGCCGACCCGGCCTACCCGGCGCCCAACCAGCGGGTCGGCCGCCTCTTCGCCAACAGCGGCTCGGAGCTGTACCGCCCCGACCGCACCCGGGCCGACGCGGCGGGCGCCTCGGCGGGCCAGGGCTGCTGGGAGGGCGCACCCCTCCCGTCCGCACCCGCCGGCCAGTCGTGGAGCCGCGGCCCGGCCGGCACCGACACCGACGACAACGCCAACGATTTCACCGTGGGCTCGCCCACGCCCGGTAGCTGAACCGTCCCGCTCCAAAGCCGGCGCCTGGCCTTCGGGTCAGGCGCCGGCGCCATTCAGGCCCGCCGACTGCCGGGGAGAGCCGCGCCTGCCGGTCACCGACGCGATCCTCCGCCTGCTCGCCGACGCTACGCCCGCTGAGATGTCGTGGACGGTCGCCGCCTGAGACTTTCGGAGTCTGGTCGTTGCATCTGTCCACAGTGGTCACAGATCTATTCCACAATGGAGATTTGAGCTACCGCGACGTCCGCGGTGGTCCGGACCGCTGCTCCCGCGGCCTCACCCTCCGCGTCCCACAACCCGCCGCCGGCCTTGAGAAAGGCCGGCGGCGCCCGGAAGACCTTCTGGATCTAGTCGACTATTTGCCGCCTGGCAGCAGAAAGCATGCCAGCGATCGTGGTACTCAGCTGTCGCTATGGGCACAGCGAAATACCACGATCTGCCGGAAAGCCCCCGGCCGTAGCGCCGAGTTCGGGCGGTTCCGGTCAGCGTGACGCGGGCGGGCGCGGTGTCGCCACCGGCCCGGGGGTTTGGTTGTGAAGCGCGGAGGGTGAGGCCGCGGGAGCGACGGTCTGGACCACGGCGGGCGTCGCGGTAGCTCGAAATCTCTGTCCTGAATGGATCTGGGGCCGCCATTGGTGGGCAGATCAGTCAGATGGGGGTGGGGGATCGGTGGGCGGTGCCTGCGGGGGTGGGGAATCTGTGGGTGGCGCCTGCGGGGGAGGCGGCGGGGCGGGTGCCGCGTAGGCGATCGGGACGAGGGCGTAGCCGGGTGGGACCGGGTAGGCGGATGGGTAGCCGGGCGGGGCCGGGTAGGCGTACGGGGGCCGGGCGGGACCGGGTAGGCGAAGGGGTAGCCGGGCGTCGTAAGGGGTGGCAGTGGCGGCCGGTAGTACCTGTTCGACGGTGGCACCAGCAGGAGGATCGCGACCACGATCGCCAGCACGCAGCCCAGGACGATCAGTGCGGGGACCAGGCCGCCCAGCCAGGCGGCCGAGCCGGTGGACTCGAGCTCGAAGAGCTTGTCGTAGAACGGCGTTTCCTCGAGCCAGGGCCCTTCCTCGTCCAGGTCCTCCGGTGGCGCGAAACCTATTAGCAGGACCGCCGCCAGTGTGCCGAAGCCGCCGCACGCCACGCAGCACAATGCCGGGATGCCGGCGCCGACGCAGGTCAGGATGCGGGCGACGTTGCTGCCGGAGCGGACCGGAAAGGCGGTCGCCGCGAAGAGGGCCAGCAGGACGACCGCGGCCAGTGTGGTGAACGCGGTGATTTGCACGTTGGAGGCGCGTTCCATGCTGACCTCCTCCGGGTCGGCGTTGGTCAGCTCCGCGGCCCTGTCGATGAGGCCGTCGTAGACGACCGCCTCGACCACGGTCAGCGCGGCCAGCGCCAGCAGGATGGCGACCACGCCGAGCTGAAGGCCGAACGCCACGGTCACGGTGGCGGGGCGGCGCCGCTCGGCGGGTGGCGGGGGAGCCGCGACGGGAACGGTCACGGGCGGCACAGTACCGATTGTCGCGGTAGGTGTCGCGTCGCGATCGGCCGGACTTTCGGGCCCGGACGGTGGAGCGACCGACGATGCCAACATAGGGGCTTTCCCCCAGGTGCGGTCCGCGCGGGCGGCCTAGCGTCTGCGGCATGGTGCCAACCGGCGCCGCCGCCCCGCGGGGGGTGGGGCGGCGGCGTCGACCCCCGTACCGTTCTTCCAGTTGTCAGACTGATCGGGACGCCGAAAATCGTCGGTGAACTTCGGTAGCTTGACCAGGTGATCACCACCCTGGCCGTGCAGAGCTACCGCTCGCTGCGCGACCTGGTCGTCGAGCTGGGCCAGCTCACCGTGATCACGGGGGCGAATGGCACCGGCAAGTCCAGCCTGTACCGGGCGCTCCGGCTGCTCGCCGACTCGGCGCGGAATGGCGCGGTCGCCGCGCTGGCCCGGGAGGGCGGGCTGACCTCCACACTCTGGGCCGGGCCGGCGACGATCGGCAAGGCCGTGCGGGCCGGCGAGTACCCGGTGCAGGGCACGGTGCGGCGTGGCCCGGTCAGCCTCAAGCTGGGCTTCGCCGGGGACGACCTCGGGTACGCGGTCGACTTCGGCATGCCGAACGAGTCGGAGGACTCGGCGTTCAAGCTGGACCCGCAGGTGAAGCGGGAGGCCGTCTGGGCTGGCCCGATCCTGCGGCCGGGGACGCTGCTCGTCGACCGGGGCGGCACCGCGCTGCGGATCCGCGAGGCCCGCGCGTGGTCGGCGTTCGCGGACGCGGTGGGGCCGTTCGACAGCATGCTCAGCGAGTACAGCGACCCGCAGCGCGCGCCCGAGCTGCTGACCCTTCGCGAGCGGGTGCGGTCCTGGCGCTTCTACGACCAGCTACGGACCGACGCGGCGGCGCCGGCCCGTGAGGCGCGGGTGGGTACCCGTACGCCGGTGCTCAGCCATGACGGCGGCGACCTGGCCGCCGCGCTACAGACGATCCGGGAGATCGGCGAGGCGGCCGCGCTGGGCAGCGCGGTCGACGCGGCGTTTCCGGGCAGCCGGCTGGAGATCGGCGTCGATGGCGGGCGGTTCGAGGTACGGCTGCGCCAGCCCGGTCTGCTCCGCGGGCTCGGCGCCGCCGAACTCTCCGACGGCACGCTGCGCTATCTACTGTGGACGGCCGCGCTACTGACCCCACGCCCGCCCGCGCTGCTGGTGCTCAACGAGCCGGAGACAAGCCTGCACCCCGAGCTGATCCGGCCGCTCGCCGCGCTGATCGCGGGCGCCGCGGTGCGTACCCAAGTGGTGGTCGTCAGCCACAGCGGCCCTCTGATCGATGCGCTCACCCAGGACGAGCCCGACCTGACCCGCATCGAGCTGGTCAAGGACCTCGGCGAGACGCGGGTCGCGGGGCAGGACCGCTTCGACCAGCCCGCCTGGCAGTGGCCCAAACGCTGAGGCTGCACATATTTGTGGCATTTGTGGGCATTCCCGTACCCCAAACGGCCACGATCAGCCAACCGACCAGAGAGCGAGGCGGCGATGACCTACCTCGGAAGTGGCGATCCGGCCCGACGGCGGACCGACTACACCCCGCCCTGGCTCGCCGATCTGGCTGACGACGTGACGATGGAGGGCGCGGTGCTCAACGGCATCGTCCGCGGCGCCGACGCCGTGCGGACGCTGCTGTCGTACGCCCGGACGCTGTACGAGTACCAGGATTTCGTCTTCGTCGGCGAGTACGGGGAAAACGGCTACGTCGAGGACTACTCGTCCCGCATCCAGGGCCAGCCCATCGGCAATATCGCCGTGATCTACCGGAACGACAACGGCAAGGTCCAGCACCTGGTCATGAACCACCGGCCACTGTCAGCGGTACTGCTCTTCTCGCGCCTCATGGGTGAGCACTTCAAGGAAACGGCCTACGCCGACTTCTTCGCCGCTCCGACTGAGATCTAAGCCGGCGGTGCCGCCAGGAGCTTGGTCATCACGTCGTTCTCGGCGCCCTGCTCGTTGACGATGTGCTTGGCGAGGTTGCGGACGTACGCGTTCTGCCCCACCTTCAGCACCGCCTTCGCCATCAGGATCGCGCCCTTGTGGTGCTCGATCATCTGCTCCAGGTAGAGCCTCGTCGCGGCCGGAGGGTCGGCGGCGGCTAGTGCGGCCAACTGTTCCTCGGTCATCATGCCGTGGCCGGCGCCGTGCCGGGCGGCGGCGGCCGGGTCGTCCGGCGAGACCTCGGGCGAGCCCCAGGCGACCCGCCAGGCGTTCATTTCCTTGATCTCGCGGCCCTGGTCGGCGCGGATGTAATCGGCGATCGCCACCACCCGCTCCGGTACGCCGGACTTGCCGAGCAGCGTCTGGCTCATCTGTACCGCCTGACCGTGGTGGGCGATCATCATGGCGGCGAAGAGCATGTCCTGCCCGTTAGGGGGCGTCGAGGAGGCGGCCGGGGCGGGGGACGTGGCGGGCGGCGGTGGTGGCAAAGAGACCACAGTGGACGGCACGCCACCGCCGCAGCCGGCGAGCAGGAGACAGGCGGTCAGCAACAGCGTCGCGCGCACGGCAACCTCCTAAGGGGATCCGCCCCGCGCGCGTCGGCGCGCACGCGGGGCGGAGTCGGGGATGGGTCAGGACACGCCGTCGCCGTTGACGTCCAGGCGGTCGGCCGGGGCGAGCGGGTTCTGCGCGGTGAAGTCCCGCGGCACGAGGTCGAAGCCCTGCCAGTGCACCGGCATCGGGCTCTGGTCCTCGTCGCGCGGCACGTGGTGGAAGCCGACCCGGACCCACATCACCGGGTCGCTGAGCCGCTCGCCGTTCGTGTACTCCAGGATCGTCGTGCCCGCGCACTCCGGGTCCTGGTTGAACGTGGCGAACTTCTCGCACGGCTTGTACTGCGTGAAGGTCACGTCCGGCTGGGTCTCCGGGTGTGCCTCGTACGGGTCGTTCGCGCCCAGCTCCAGCTCGTACGAGCGGAAGTGGCCGTCCGCGTTCTTGCTGGTCGGGCTGACCACGCGCCACCACCGGCGGGTGGCGGTGTTGAGCGTGGCCTCGGTCGCCACGTCGGTCTTGCTGGTCGAGTAGATGGCAGCCCGCCGGCCCCGCTCGCCGGTCGGCGCGGTGTCGTACTGCTCGACCTTCTCCGTGCCGTACCCGCCGATGTTGAAGTCGACCCGCCAGAAGGCGCTGTGGTAGTGGTTCACCGAGTAGTCGGTCTGGCCCGGGCCGATCGGCCAGCCCTGGTCAGGAGTGGTGTAGTCGCGCGGCGCCAGGTCGCCGGTGGCGCCGAGGCGCACCGAGATCTGCCCGTCGTCGGCGAACCGGTACTCGGTGATGTACTCGTACCAGCCCACCTTGGAGATGGTTTGCAGCACGAGGTCGGAGCCCATCTTGGCGTACGGCTTCTCGGGCGTCTCACCCTCGAGCCGGTGCGCGAGACCGGCCTCCTCCTCGCTGATGCACAGCACCTTCTTGGCGTCCTGGCCGGCACCGGTCCACACGCCGCGCCGCTGCCCCTTGCAGTCGGAGGCCGCGAGCGGCTGCATGAAGTCGCCGCCGAAGCCGTACGAGGTGATGTCGTTCCACTCGTTGAAACCCGAGTCGTACGGCACGTTCAGCTGGGCGATCGTGGACGAGTCGAGCACCATGATCGGGAGCTTGTCGCGCTTGCCCTTGAACGCGACCTTCTCCAGCACCAGGCCGGTCTTCACGTCGACCCGCCAGCACATCTGCCACAGCGTGCCGTTCTTCAGCTCCTGCTTGACCAGGGCGTCGTTGCCGCAGTACTCCCACCGGTCGTTGGCCTCGGCCGGACCCGGCACCGCGATGCCGGCCGAGACGAGCAGCGCCGCCGCAGCGGCGCTCCAAAGCTTCCTGCGCATCCGGCTCCTAACGTAGGCGCGCCACCGTGCGACCCGAGAGGTCGACCACGATGTCGGTGATGTCGATGAACGGGCCATCCGGGACCCGGGTGATGAACTGCACGCACCGGTGCTCGCCGCACTTGTCCGCGCCGGTGTCGGCCGGGCGGGCGACGTACGTCGTGCCAGTGATCTCGAGCTGGTCCGGCGAGGTGAACGCCTTTCCGGTGGCCTTCTGGTACGCGGCTTTGAAGTCGGTGCTCAGCCCGTCCGCGAGGAAGAGCTCGACCGCCTTGGCGACCTCCCGGTCAGAGGGCGGTGGCTGCCGCTTGGCGGCCGTGAACGTGCCCTCGACCGCGCCGGTCTTCAGGTTGACGGTGCGCTTGACGAGCTTGTCGGCCGTGTAGTCGTAGAAGTACACGGCCGCCCGCCGCGGCGCGTTCGCCTCCTTCGTCTCGACGAGTTCGAACGAGAGGTACTCCGGCCCGGCGGCACCGTTGACGTCGGTGGCCCCGGCGAGTGGTGCGGCCAGCGCGGCGGTGCGCGCCCGGTCCAGTTCGGACGGTGTCAGCGGGTCGCGCCCGGTACCGGCGGCCGGCGCGGGTCCGAGGGTCGGATCGGCGGCGGGCTCCTGTGCCGGCTCGGCCTCGGCGCTTGCCGGGGCCGCCGCCTCGCCGCCCGGCACCTGGTGCGGTGTCGACGCGGTGGCACCGCCGATCCAGGCCACGGCGAGCGCGACGACGGCCGTGCAGGAGGCGACGCCTAACCCCCATCGCAGCCGTTGCGCCCGGGACTTCCAGGGATGCTCCATAAACCCTCCAGCGGGGGTGAGTGGACGGACCTCACCCTGTGTGCCGTCGATGTCACGATCATCAACGCGTTGGAAGATCGCGGCGCCACCAAACGAGACGGGCCGTACGCCATTTCTCAGTTCCCGCAACACCCCTGAAACGTTGATCACTTAATTTCCGGCCATCGGCGCGGAAGGGGTGGACCATCAGCGCGCTTGCCGATGCCATCGCGGACGCGCTCGCCCGCCCCGACGAGCGACCGCCGGAACCCCGTGCGGGGCTCGACCGGCGGCGGCTTTCCGCGCTACCTGTGGCGGCCCAGGCGGTCTCGGTGGTGGCGCCGTCGCCGGGCATGATGTCGGCGACCGCGATGGTCACCGCCATGGGCGCGGCGGCGGTGCCGGTGATCGGGCTCGCCACGCTGGCGATGACGCTTGTCGGGCTCGCGGTGGCACAGTTCGCCCGCCGGATGGCCGCTGCCGGCTCGCTCTACACGTACGTGTCCAAAGGGCTCGGTCCGGCCGCCGGCTTTCTGACCGGTTGCGCGCTGATCCTCGCGTACGGCTCGCTTGTCGTGATGTGCCTGCTCGGCTCCGGCCGCCGGGTGGTCGGCTTCCTCGCCGAGGCCGGCGTCCTGCCAGACAGGGGCGGCGCCCCCGCGCTCGTGGTCACCGCCCTGCTCGGCGCCGCGATGACCGCCATTGTGGTACGCGGGATCCGGGTCTCCGCGGCGCTCACGCTGCTGCTGGAGGCGGGCTCGGTGGTGGTGGTGCTGACCGCGCTCACCGTCGCCGCGTACCGGGGCTCGAACGCCGTCCCACCACCGTCCCCACTGGACGTCGGTGTCTTCGCGGCCGCGCTGATGACCGGCATCAAGGCGCTCGTGGGCTTCGAGAGCGGGTGCGCGCTGAGCGTCGAGGCGCGCAAGCCGTTCGCGGTGGTACCCCGGGTGGTGCTCTGGACGCCCGCCGCCTGCGGTGCCCTTTTCGCGCTGGCCGCGGTGCTGCACCTCGTCGGGATCGCGCGCGGTGCCGGCGGTGGCGGCGGGCCGGAGCTGCCGATCCTGCCCGCGCTGGTCCAGCTCGGCCTCGCGTCGTCGCTTTTCGCCTGCGCGATGGCGTCGATGAACGCGGTCGTGCGGGTGCTCTTCTCGATGGGCCGGGACCGGGTCGCGCCGCCCGCGCTGGGCCGCACCCACGCCCGCTACCGCACGCCGTACGTAGCCGCGTACGCGATGGTGCCGCTCGCCGTCGGCGTGCCGCTCACGCTGTTGGTGCTCGGCAAGCCCGGCCGCTGGATCTCCGGCTGGCTGGAGCTCGTCGCCGTGCTCGCGTTCCTGATCGCGTACCTGCTGGTCTGCCTCGCCGTCGCGCCGTTCCTGCACCGGATCGGCGAGGCCACGGGCGCCGCTACCGGCCTGGCGGCCCTGGCCGCCGCGGTGATCGCCGGATCGATCGTGCTCGTCGTCCGCGCCGGCCTCAACGACGGTCTGGGCTGGCTCGTCGTCGGGCTGGTCGGGTTTTTGTGGCTCGGCCTGCTGTGGCTGCTGCGGGTGCGGCGGCGCGCACCGCACCGGGTGAGCGCGATGGGCTTCTTCGACGCGGCCACGCCGGACGACATCCTGCCGGGCGCCTCGCCGGACGAGATGGCTTCCGGCGGCGCGTCGCGGCGGGAACGGTAGGCCGGCCGTGGCCACCACCGACCACCCGCCCGCCGGCCGCCAGCCCGCGGCCATCCGCAGCGCGCTCACCGTGCTCGAACAGGTCGCCCGCGCCGGCCCTGGCGTCACCGCGCGGGAGCTGTCGGCCGCGCTCGGCATGTCGCCGGCCACCACGTACCGGCTGGTGAACCTGCTCGTCGCCGAGGAGTACCTGGTCCGCCTCCCCGATTTGCGCGGCTTCGCGCTGGGTCGCAAGGTGGTGGAGCTGGCCGGCGCCGTCGCCCATTCCGCGGTGCCCGCCGGCGCGGCCGACGCGGTGGCCGAGCTGCGGTCCCGGGTACGCCTCGCGGTGCACCTCGCCTCCCTCCGGCACGGCCGGCTGCGCATGGTCGACCCCGACCCGGACCACCCGCCGTCACCGGACGCCGTGCTCGCCCGGCACCTGCACGCCTCCGCGCTGGGCAAGCTGCTCCTCGCCGAACAGCACGACTGGCAGGCCCTGGCCCCCGGCGCCGCCGACCTGCGTCAGCTCACCCCGCAGACGGTCGGCCGGCCGGACGCGCTGGAGAAGGAGCTGGACCAGGTCCGTGGCGACCAGGTGGCGCGGCAGTTCGGCGAGGTGCGCCCGGACCGCGGCTGCGTCGCGATGCCGGTACGGGATCCGGACGGCACGCTCGTCGCAGGACTCGCGATCAGCGGCCGGCCGGACCGGATCGCCGCCCTGGCCCCGGACGTGCTCCGCCTGGTCGAACGCTGCGCCCACGACCTCGCCCGCCTCCTCCGCACCCTCGTTTAGCGCGGTGCGGTGCTCAGGCGAGGACCGGGACCGGCTCGCCCTTGTCGTCCGTAGCCGTGACGGTGACCTTTCCGGCCGGGCGCCGGTCGTACGGGCCGGAGACCAGCGGTGACGTCCCCTGCCGGGTGCCGGCCGAGGTCTCCACGCTGATCCGCCGCACGGCCTGGCTGCCGGCCGCCACGTGGTACCACTGGCCGCGCGCGTCGCGGGTCCACCAGCCCACCACCACGTCCCGCGTGTATCGGCTGCACAGCCGGGTCCCCGACGCGGCCGCCACCACGGTCGGCGTGTCCGACACGACCACGGCGGCCACCCGGTTGGCGCTGCCCGGCCCGGCGGTACGCACGCAGACCACGCTCGCCGTGCCCTGAAGTAGCCGCCCGCGCCACAGCTCCCAAGCCGTCACCGACCCAGGGCTCCGGCCGGGGGCGCCGGCGAGCGCACACCCCAGGCGCGACCAGGCGGCCGGACCGCCGGCGGCGTCGAGCTCGTTCGGCTGGGTGACCGCCCCGGGCGCGCGCGGCGGGACGTACATGAGATGGGCCAGGCCCGCGCTCCCGAAGTCCCCGAGCGTGTACGGCTGCCCCTGCCCGGCCGACGTGGACCTGAGCCGCAGCAGCGGCCCGTTCCAGCACCGCTCGCCCTCGGGTACGGCCACCGCCTCGGTCAGCCCGTCCTCCACGGCGAGGCCGTGCCAGTCCGCGCCGGTCAACGCGCGGGCCTGCGGTGCCGTGGCCCAGGGCGCGAGCAGGTAGCGCGCCTTCCCCGGGCCGGCCGGGATGCGTAGGGCGCTTGTCGCGTACTCGTCCTGGGCGGGCGCCGGCTGGACGGTGAGCGTCCGCGTCCCGCCCTCCCGCTCCGCGTACGTGGCGACCCGGGTGGCGTCGGCGAGCACGACAAGCGTGGTGCCGTCCACCGGCCCGGCGAAGAGCAGCGTGGGAGAGCCCACGGGCGGGTCCGCGGCCGTGCCGCCCTCGGCGGTGACCGCCACGCCGTCGTCGCCCGCCCCGCCCACCTGCCACGCCGACGAGGCCGCCTGGACCAGGGCGTCGTCGCCGGAGCGGGCCCCGCGGCTGGGCCAGGACGCCAGCGTGAGCTCACTGGTACCCGTCCACGCATCCGCCGGTACCCGCGTGACCGCCGCCTCCGTCGTGGCCGCGTGTCGCGCGCCGGCCGGGTCCCGCTCCGCGCGCGACACCGCCAGGATGACCATCACCAGCGCGACGACGAGCGACAGCGCCGCCGCCACGAGCGCGATCCGCCCGGCCCGTAGCAGCCGCACGCCCAGCGGATCCGGCGCCCGAAGGCGTACCACCGTCGGGTCCGCGGGCGACTCCGCCAGCAGCGCCCGCTGCTGCCCGCCGGTCAGCGCGCGCTCGTCCCGCAGCCGCGCGACAAGCTCGGCCGCCGCCACCATCGCGCGGTCCGCGTCGGGCCAGCCCAGGTCTCGCATGACCAGGAGGGCGTCGGCCCGGGTCAGCCCTTCGACCACGACCAGCAGGTACGCCGCGCGGGCGTGCGGCGCGAGCCGGGCCAGGCCGCCCGCCACGGTACGGTGCGCGGCACTCCCGCTCACCGTCGTGTGCCAGGCCCAGGTGACCAGGACCGGCAGCTGAAACGGGCGGCGCCGGGTCGCGGTCCGCAGCACGCGGCGGCGCATTTCCGGGTACGTGAGCTCGCGCTCCGACCGCCACGGAAGCGCCCGCTGCACGTCCCGGTGGGCGCGTACAAGCCTGGCCTGCGGTGCTCGGCCGGAGTGCCCGACCAGGTACGCGATCCGCACCAGCCGGTCGTAGTGCCGCAGGAATACGCTGCCCGCGCGCGCTGCGGAGGGCGTGGACGTGCGCTCGGATCCCACGGAAACAAAACGGTGAAGGCGGCCGATAGGTCACGCTGCGGCACGCCTCACCGTTCAATGAGGTCAGTCGCCGCCGGGCAGGATCGGGGGAGGGAGGGGAGCGGCAGCGGCGGCAACGGGAGGAGCGGGGTCGGTAGCGGGAGGAGCCCGCGGGACGACTCCGACGGCTCCGGCGTCGGGTCACCGCCCTCCGGCGGGGGTACGGGCTTCGAGCCGGACGAGCCGCCCGGCGCCGACTGGCTTGTGCGCGGTGCCGGCGCCGTGGTCGGGGCGGGCGCCGGCGTGGCCGGGGTGGGCGGCGGCGCGGGCACGGTGGCGGCGGAAAGGGCGCGCAGCAGTGCGTCCACCTCGGCCAGCAGCCGCGCGGCCGTGGCGCCGTCGCCGATGTGGGCGATGTGTGCCTGGGCGGTCGCCAGCAGGGCCTGCGCGTCGGCGGTACGGCCGGCGGCCAGCGCGGCACGGGCGTCCGCGATCGCCTGCTCCGCGGCCTTCACCTCGGCGCGCTGCGGGTAGACCACTTTGGACACCGGCCACAGGACGCTGCCGGGCTGGGCCTGGTGTGCCGATACCGCCAGGCCCACCGCCACCACCGCGGCGGCCGCGGCGCCGAGGACGGCCTGCACCAGCCGCCGCTTGCGCCCCGGGTCGCCGGCGCGGAGCGGTGCCGGCTCGTCGTCGAGTGCCGCCAGGAAGGCGTCGTCCGGCAGCGCGTCCACGGGGTCGCCGTCCAGGTCGGCGCGCCACGTGGCGAGCATCGTGGCGGCCGGGTCGGTCGCCGGGTCGCCGTCGAAGGGGTCGCCGCGGCCGAGCGCGTCCAGCAGCCGGTCGTCGGCCGCGATCTGGGCCACCGAGACCGGCTTGTCGGCCTTGCCCCTCTGGTCGGTCATGCCGCGCTCACCTCGTCCAGCGCACTCCCGGCCAGGGTACGCAGGCGGGCCAGCCCGCGGGACTGCGCGACCCGGACCGCGGCCGCGGACATGCCCATGACCACGCCGACCTCCTCGGCCGGGAGTCCGACCGCCACCCGCAGCAGGATGATCTCGCGCTGTGCCTGCGGGAGGCGGTCGAGCAGCGCGGACAGCCGGCGGGCGAGGTCGGTGGAGACGGCCTGCTGCTCCGGTCCGGGCGCCGCGTCCGGGCGGTCCAGCACGTCGTCCGAGGCGGTCACGGCGGACGAGTCGCGGATCGCGGCGCGCTGGGCGTCGGCCACCTTGTTGGCGGCGATGGCGTACACGAAAGCGGAGAACGGGCGTCCCTCGTCCCGATAACGGGGCAGTGCCCGGAGCACCCCCAGGCAGACCTCCTGGGCCACGTCGTCGGCCGTCGTGTACGCGCCGCCGATGCGGCCCAGCCTCGCCCGGCAGTACCGGACGAGCCCCGGTCGCAGCTGCGCGAGCAGGGCGGACGTCGCCGTGGAGTCGCGCCTGGCGGCGCGCGCGACGAGTTCCGGATCGATGGTTGCCGTCATGTCGTGAGGGGCCGCACCTTCGTTACTGCCGGGTTAACCACGCACCGTACCGGTGAGCAGCGTAAATGGCCAACGCGGGAAATTCGTTGTTGCGCCGGGCGGCGCCGGGCCGATGCAACAGGTGTGGGAGTCGAGGTACGGGTCGAGGGCCTCACCAAGTCGTTCGGCCGCCAGCCGGTCTGGTCGGACGTGAGCCTGACCCTGCCCACCGGCGAGATCTCGGTGCTCCTCGGCCCGTCCGGTACCGGCAAATCGGTCTTCTTGAAGACCCTAGTCGGGCTACTGCGCCCGGATCGCGGGTCGATCTGGATCGCCGGCCACGACCTGACCCGGCTATCCGAGCGCAAGCTCTACGAGGTCCGCCGCCTCTTCGGCGTGCTCTTCCAGGACGGCGCGCTCTTCGGCTCGATGAGCATCTACGACAACGTCGCCTTCCCGCTGCGCGAGCACACCCGCCGCTCCGAGTCGTGGATCCGCGAGGTGGTGCGGGAGAAGCTCGAGATGGTCGGGCTGGTCGGCGCCGAGGAGAAGCTGCCCGGCGAGATCTCCGGCGGTATGCGCAAGCGGGCCGGCCTGGCGCGGGCACTCGTGCTCGACCCGGAGATCGTGCTCTTCGACGAGCCGGACTCCGGCCTCGACCCGGTGCGCACGGCGTACCTCAACCAGCTCATCATCGACCTCAACCAGCAGACCGAGGCGACGTTCCTGATCGTCACCCACGACACCAACACCGCGCGGACGGTGCCGGACAACATCGGCCTGATCTACCACGGGCACCTGGCCATGTTCGGGCCGCGCGAGATGCTGCTCTCCAGCACCGAGCCGGTGGTGCGGCAGTTCCTGAACGCGCAGCGGGTCGGGCCGATCGGGATGGCCGAGGAGAAGGACGCCGACGAGCTGCGCGCCGAGGCCGCGTCCGGTGTGGAGCTGCCACCGCTGCCGCCGATCCCGTTCCAGCTGCGCCCCTCCAACGGCATGCCGCGCGCGGCCGAGCACCCGCCGGGCGCCTGGTGCATCGCGAACCGCGTCGAGCCGCCGGCCGGCTCGTTCCAGTCGGCGGTGTTCAGATGATCACGGCGACCGGCAACTTCGTCGCGTTCAGCCTCGACACGCTGCGCGGGCTGCCCCGGCGGCCGTTCCAGGTGCGCGAGTTCGTGCAGCAGGCGTGGTTCATCAGCTCCGTGTCGATCCTGCCGGCCGCGCTTGTCTCGATCCCGTTCGGCGCGGTGATCGCGTTGCAGCTCGGTTCGCTGGTACGCCAGCTCGGCGCGCAGTCGTTCACCGGCGCGGCGTCGGTGCTGGCTGTGGTGCGCGAGGCCGGCCCGATCGTGACCGCGCTCATCATCGCCGGCGCCGGTGGCTCCGCGATCTGCGCCGACCTGGGCGCGCGGAAGATCCGCGAGGAGCTGGACGCGATGCGGGTGCTCGGCATCGACCCGATCCATCGCCTCGTCGTGCCCCGCGTGCTCGCCACGATGCTCGTCGCGGTGCTGCTCAACGGCCTCGTCAACGTGGTCGGCGTGGGCGGCGGCTACTTCTTCAACGTCGTGCTCCAGGGCGGCACCCCGGGCGCGTACCTGGCCAGCTTCCAGGCCCTCGGGCAGCTCCCTGACCTCGTCGTGGGGGAGATCAAGGCGCTGGTCTTCGGCGCGGTGGCGGCGCTCGTCGCCTCGTACAAGGGGATGACCGCGCGGGGCGGCCCCAAGGGCGTGGGCGACGCCGTCAACCAGAGCGTGGTGATCACGTTCATGCTGCTATTCGCGCTGAACTTCGTGATCACCGCGATCTACTTCCAGGTCGTCCCGCAGAAGGGGACCTGACGTGCTGAACACACTCGGTACGCAGCTCGACTTCTACCTGCGTGCGTTCGCGTGGACGCCGCGCACGCTCCGGCGGTACAAGGGCGAGATCGTGCGCCTGCTGGCCGAGGTGAGCTTCGGCAAGGGCGCGATCGCCGTCGCGGGCGGCACCGTCGGCGTCATCTGCTTCCTGACCTTCTTCACCGGTACCGAGGTGGGGCTCCAGGGGTACCAGGCGCTCAACCAGATCGGCAGTAGCGCGTTCACCGGCTTCGTCTCGGCGTACTTCAACACCCGGGAGATCGCCCCGCTCGTGGCCGCGCTCGCGCTCTCCGCGACCGTCGGGTGTGGATTCACCGCGCAGCTCGGCGCGATGCGGATCGCCGAGGAGGTGGACGCGCTGGAGGTGATGGCGGTGCCGTCGCTGCCGTTCCTCGTCACCACCCGGATGATCGCCGCGTTCGTCGCCGTCGTCCCGCTGTACGTGATCGGCCTGCTCTCCAGCTACTTCGCCACGCGCACCATCGCGGTCTTCTACTTCGGACAGTCGGCGGGCACGTACGACTACTACTTCGACCTTTTCCTGCCCCGGTCGACGTGCTCTGGTCGTTCGTCAAGGTGCTCGTCTTCGCGGTCATCGTCGTGCTCGTGCACTGCTACTACGGGTACACCGCCACGGGCGGGCCGGCCGGCGTGGGCGTGGCGGTGGGGCGGGCGGTGCGCCTGTCCATCGTGGCTGTGAACATCGTGGACTTCTTCCTGTCGCTGGCCATCTGGGGCGCGACGACGACGGTGCGGATCGCGGGGTGACCTCCACATGAGACACCGCATCCTGGGTATCGCGTTCGTGCTGCTCCTCGTCGCCGCGCTCACCGCGTCCGTGCTCCAGTACCGCAAGGCGTTCACCCCGGCCACCTGGGTCACACTGGACGCCGAGCGGGCCGGCATGCAGCTCAGTCCGGGCGCCGACGTCAAGCTGCGCGGCGTTGTCGTCGGCGACGTCCGCTCCGTCGACAGCGAGGGCGGGGGAGCCCGGCTGCGCCTGGCGCTCGACCCGGCGCTGGCCCGCCAGGTGCCGGCCGACGTGACCGCGCGGCTGCTGCCCAAGACGCTCTTCGGCGAGCGGTACGTGGCGCTCGTCGCCCCGCCCGGCGCGAGCGGCCAGCCGATCCGCGACGGCGCGGTCATCACGCAGGACCGCAGCCGAAACGGCGTCGAGCTGGAGCGGGTGCTCGACGAGGCGCTGCCGCTGCTCCAGTCGATCCGGCCCGATCGGCTCGCCACGGTGCTCGGCGCGCTCGCCGCCGCGCTCGACGGGCGCGGCGAGCAGCTGGGCCGAAACCTGGTCCTGACCGGCGGCTACCTGGGCCAGCTCAACAAAGAGATGCCCGTCATCGCCGAGGACGTCCGCAAGCTGTCCACAGTGGTCGACGCGTACGACGCGGCGCTGCCCGACCTGCTCTCGATCCTGCGCGACGTCACGGTCACCGCCGGCACGGTCGTCGACCAGCGGGCCGAGCTATCCGCGTTTCTGGCCAGCGCCACCGGGAGCGCCGACACCACGCGGCTCTTCCTCGACCGCCACGACGACCAGCTGATCCGGCTCGGCGACGTGAGCCGGCCGGTGCTGGAGCTGCTGGCCGCCTACGCGCCGGAGTACCCGTGCCTGATGCGCGGCCTCGTGGCGCTCCAGCCGCGTGTCGAGGAAAGCTTCTCCGGGGGGAAGTTCCACATCACGCTGGAGATCACGAAGGACGGCGGCAAGTACGAGCGCGGCCGGGACGAGCCCGCCTACGGGCCCGGCAACGGTCCACAGTGTCACGGGCTGCCCAACCCCAAGGTGCCGTCGCCCGGCCAGCCGATCAACGACGGCTACGACTACGGCGCCGACCGCACCACGCCGAAGCTGCCGATCGGCCTGCCCTCCACGACACCGGCGACGGCCGGCACGCGACCTCCGGACCAGCCCACCGACATGGGCTCGGCCGGTACCGCCGAGGAACGTGAGCTGGTCAAACCCATCATCAGCGCGGTCACCGGCCTCCTGCCCGTGGAGGTGCCCGACATCGCCGTACTGCTGTGGGGGCCGCTGTTGCGCGGAGCGGTGGTGAACGCGCCATGAGTATCCGCGCTCCACTCCTGAAGCTGATCGCGTTCGCGGCGGTGACCGTGCTGCTCACCGCGATGCTGGCGCAGACGTTCGGCTCGTTCACCGGCGGCGGCACCAGCTACCGGGCCCGGTTCACCGACGTGACCGGCCTCCTCGAAGGCGACGACGTGCGGATCGCCGGTGTCCGGGTGGGCCAGGTGGAGGACATCCGGGTCGCCGACAACACGGTGGCCGAGGTCGAGTTCACAGTGGACGGTGACATCCCGCTCGGCACCGGCGTCCGGGCGAAGGTCCGCTACCGCAACCTTGTCGGCCAGCGGTACATCGCGCTCAGCGAAGGCCCTGGCGACGGCCGACCGCTGCCCCCGGACGGCCTGATCCCGCTCGCCCAGACCACACCCGCGCTCGACCTGACCGTGCTGTTCAACGGGTTCCGGCCGCTCTTCACCGCGCTCACACCGGAAGACGTCAACAAGCTGGCGTACGAGATCATCCAGGTGCTCCAGGGCGAGGGGCCGACGGTGACGAGCCTGCTGCGGCGTACCGCCTCCCTCACCAACACCCTCGCCGACCGCGACGAGGTCATCGGCCGGGTCGTCACCAACCTCAACGGCGTGCTGTCCACACTGGCCGATCGCGACGAGAGCCTGGACACGACGATCAGCCAGCTACAGAGCTTCGTGAGCGGGCTCTCCGCGGACCGCGCGGCGATCGGCGAGGCGGTCGCCAACCTCGGCGAGCTGACCGGCGCGACCGCCGACCTGCTGCACGACGCCCGCCCGGCCATCCAGTCCGACGTCGCCGCGCTGGAGCAGGTGGCCGGCACGCTCAACGAAAACTCCGCGGTCATCGACCGTACGCTCGGCACGCTGCCCGGGCGGTACGAGTCCCTTACCCGGGCCGCGTCGTACGGCTCGTGGTTCAACTTCTTCCTCTGCGACTTCGATGGCCGGGTCACACTGCCGGGTGCGGGCGCGGTCACCCCGGCCGGCGTCAACTCGCCCGCGGCCCGCTGCGACACCTCGGGAGGTGCCCGATGAAGCGGCACCCCCGCGTCACCGGGGCGGTCAGCCTCGCCGTCCTGGCGCTGCTGGTGCTCGCCGCGTTCCAGCTCGACGGCATCACGTCGATCGGCGACCCGGCCTACCGGGCGGCGTTCCGGGACGCGAGCGGGCTGGCGCCCGGCAACGAGGTGCGCGTGGCCGGCGTACGCGTGGGCAAGGTGACCGACGTCGGCCTGGCCCGCGGCCCCGCCGGCCCGTACGTGCGGGTGCGCTTCCGCCTCGACGACGAGAGCGTGCGCCTCGGCGAGCGGACCGGCGCGACGATCCGCATCAAGACCGTGCTGGGCCAGAAGTACCTCGCGCTCGCCCCAGCCGGGCCGGGCCGGCTGCCCGAGGACGCGGAGATCCCGCTCGACCGCACCGCGGCGCCGTTCGACGTGATCCAGGCGGTCACCGGGCTCGCCGAGACCGTCGACGAGATCGACTCCGAGCGGCTGGGGGAGGCGTTCACCACGCTGTCCCGCACGTTCGCGGACACGCCGGCGAGCGTCGAGTCCTCGCTCAGGGGACTGTCCCGGCTCTCGCAGACCGTCGCCAGCCGCGACGCCGAGCTGCGCGAGCTGCTGGGGCGGGCGCGCACCGTCACCGCGGTACTCGCCGAGCGGGACGAGGAGTTCCGCAAGCTCGTCGCCGACGGGGACGCGCTGCTGCGCGAGGTCAGCCGCCGCCGGGACGCCATCCACGAGCTGCTGGTGGGTACCAACCAGCTCGCCAAGGAGCTGTCCGGCCTGGTCGCCGACAACCGCGAGCAGCTCAAGCCGGCGCTCGACCAGCTGCGCGGCGTGGCGGGGATCCTCCAGCGCAACCGGGACAACCTGACGAAGACCATCGAAGGGATGGCGCCGTTCGTCGAGGCGTTCGCCAACGTGGTGGGCAACGGCCGCTGGTTCGACTCGTACGTCCGCGGGCTGCTCCAGCCGTATCAACCGACAGTTGGGGGCGGCTGATGCGGTGGCGAACAGGCATCGCGCTCGCGGTGTCCACAGTGGCCGTGGTCGCGGCCTGCGCGGTCGTACGGGGCGAGCCGGAGCGGCGGGTGGTGGCGCACTTCGCCCGCGTGGTCGGCGTGTACCCCGGCTCGGACGTACGCGTGCTCGGTGTCCGCATCGGACGCGTGGTCGCCGTGGAGCCGCAGGGGCGCACCGTGCGGGTGGAGATGCGCTACGACCGGGACTGGCTGGTGCCGGCGTCGGCCCAGGCGGTCATCGTCCCGCCCAGCGTGGTCAGTGACCGGTACGTCCAGCTCACCCCCGCGTACAACGGTGGCCCGGCCCTCGCCGACGGCGCCGAGCTGCCGGTCGAACGCACCGCCGCGCCGATGGAGATCGACGACATCTACCGGGCGCTGGACGACTTCAACCGGGCCCTCGGGCCGCAGGGGGCGAACGCGGACGGCGCCCTCACCGACCTGCTCGCCACCGGCCGGGCCAACCTGGAGGGCAACGGCGCCGCGCTGGGCGGGACGCTCGACGGGCTTTCCCGCGCGCTCGACACGCTCTCCGACGGCCGGCAGGACCTTTTCGGCACGGTCGGCAACCTCCAGGAGTTCACCACCGCGCTGGCCCGCAGCGACCAGCAGGTGCGCTCGTTCAACGTACAGCTCGCAGGCGTGGCCCAGCAGCTCGCCGGCGAGCGCGACGAGCTGGCCGCCGCCCTGCGCAACCTGGCCACCGCACTCGCCGAGGTGACCACGTTCGTCAAGCAGAACCGCGCCGCCCTGGCGTCCAACGTGGACGCTCTCGCCGACGTCACCGGCATCCTGGTGCGGCAGCAGCAGTCGCTGATCGACATCCTCGACGTGGCGCCGCTCGCACTGTCCAACCTGAACCTCGCGTACAACCCGCGTTCCGGCACATTGGACACTCGGGACAACGTGCTGGGCCCGTACGACTCGGCGAGCTTCGTCTGCTCGCTGATGGTCGACCTGCTGCCGGCCGCGAAGGTGTCGCGGAAGTGCTTCTTGCTCGCGCAGACCCTCCAGTCGAAAAAGCTGCCCATGACCGACCAGCTCCGCAAGCTCCTGAAGCTCCCGCCCGTTCCCAAAGCACCGTTGCCTCCCGCGCCGGTGGACGAGCCCCAGCCATCCACAATGGACCGCACGCTCGGGGGATCCTGCGATGAGAAGGCTGACCCCCGCGGCGCTCGCGCTGGTCCTGCTGGCCGGCGGATGCGGCCTGCCCAGCCTCGCCGACGTGCCGCTGCCCGGCGGCGCGCCGTCCGGCCCGAGCTACCGCGTCACCGCCGAGTTCGCCGATGTGCTCGACCTTGTCAAGCAGGCCGCCGTGAAGGTCGACGACGTCACCGTCGGCAGCGTCGAGGACGTCTCGCTCGACGGCTGGACCGCGAAGGTGCGGCTGCGCATCGACCGCGACGTGCGGCTCCCCGCGAACGCCACGGCCGCCGTGCGACAGACGAGCCTGCTGGGGGAGAAGTTCGTCGCGGTGTCCGCGCCGGTCACCGAGGCGGCGCGCGGCACGCTCGCGGACGGCGCCACGATCCCGCTGGTACGTACCAAGCGTGGCGCCGAGGTGGAGGAGGTGCTCGCCGCGCTCGGCCTGCTACTCAACGGCGGCGGCCTGGCCCAGCTCAAGACGATCAACGAGGAGCTGGGCACCGCGCTCGACGGGCGTGAGGCCGAGGCGAAGGACGCGCTGCGGCAGCTCGACGCGTTCGTCGGCGGGCTGGACGGGCAGAAAGCCGACCTGGTGCGCGCCATCGAGGCGCTGGACCGGCTCACCGGCCGCCTCAACCAGCAGAAGGCGGTCATCGGCGACGCGCTCGACGCGCTGGGGCCGGGCATCACCGTGCTCGCCGAGCAGCGCGAGCAGCTCACCGCCGCCCTGAACGCACTTGGCGAGCTGGGCAAGGTCGGCGCGCGGGTGGTCAAGGCGAGCAAGGACGACACCGTCGCCAGCCTCCGCGCGCTCCAGCCGATCCTCGACCAGCTCGCCGAGGCCGGCGACGCGCTGCCGAAGTCGCTGGACTTCATGCTCTCGTACCCGTTCCCGCCGAACGTGACCGGCGCGATCGTCGGCGACTTCGTCAACCTTTCGATCACCGCCGACCTGGACGCCGCGACGATCCTGTCCAATTTGGTCGCCGCCGCGCCGGCGACCGGGACCGCGACCGCGGCTGCCCCGCGCGGCCCGTCCGCACCGCGGACGCCCGCACCCCGCAAGGGCGAAACTCCCCGACCCGGCGCCAAGCCGTCCCTGCCCGGCCAGTTGCCGCCGCTCTGCCTGCCGCTTTCTGGGATCCTGCCGCCGGAGTGGGTGCCGCCCAAGGAATGCGAGCTGCCCGAGGGCTGCAAGCTGCTCAAGCCCGGCTCGCAGGTACCGCTCGGCGCCCTCGTCGTCCCGGCGGACGGGCTGCTGCCGCAGGGCACCGTCTTCCCGGTCGGCACCCGGCTCGCCGCGGGCACGATCCTCACCGTGCAGTGCCTGCTCAACCCCGTCACCGGCGCGGTCGAGGGCATCATCGGCGGCGTCGGCGACCTGCTCGGCGGGGGAGGGTAGCCGTGATCGGGACGGGTACGAAGCTGCGGGTGCTCGCGTTCCTCGTCGTGAGCGTGCTCGGCATCGCCTATGTCGCGGTGCGGTACGTCGGCCTCGGTGACCGCTTGCTCGGCCGGGGATACCTCGTGCACGCCGACTTCGCCGAGGCCGGCGGCATCTTCCCGAACGCCCCGGTCACCTACCGAGGCTCGCCCGCCGGCCGGGTCGCGGCGGTACGGCTGCACGGCGACGGCGTACGCGTGGACCTGCGGCTCGACGGCGACGTGCGGGTGCCGGACGCGCTCCGGGCCGTGGTGACGCAGCGCTCGGCGGTCGGTGAGCAGTACCTCGACCTGCGCCCGGAACGGGACACCGGCCCATACCTGACTGATGGCTCAGTCATCCCGCGGGACCGCACCGGCACCCCGATCGCCGCCGAGACGCTGCTGGCCAACCTCGACGCGCTGGTCCGCTCGGTCGATCCGGACGACCTGGCCGTGGTCATCGACGAGCTGGGCACCGCGTTCGAGGAAAACGAGACCGCGCTCCGGACGATCCTCGACGCCAGCGACGCGCTGCTGACCGACGCGGCCGCGAGCCTGCCAGAGACCGTCGCGCTGATCCGGGACGGCCGCACGGTCCTCACCACGCAGGCGGAGTCGGCCGGCGCGATCAGCGAGTGGGCCGACGGCCTCGCCAAGCTCTCGGCCACGCTGCGCGCCTCGGACGCCGACCTGCGAAAGCTGCTCGCCGTCACCCCGCCGGCCGCCGCCGAGCTAGTCACGCTGCTGCGCGACCTCGAACCGACGATCGGCACGCTGCTCGGCAACCTCGTCTCGGTGAACGGTGTCGCCGCCCGCCGCCTGCCCGGCATCGAGCAGATCCTCGTCGTGTACCCGCTCGTCGTGGCGGGTGGCTTCACCGTCACGCCCGGAGACGGCACCGCCCACTTAGGACTGGTGGTCAACATCGACGACCCGCCGTCCTGCAAGTACGGCACGTCGACCAAGTGCGCCGCCGCCGACCGGGCGCGTGGCTCAGGCGTACGCAGTACGGCGAACGCGCCCCGCCCCGGTGGCCCCGAGCCCGCGGCCGGGTATGACCCCGCCACCGGGCTTGTCACCGCGCCGGACGGCAGCCCGCTCCGGTTCGGTACGACCGGCGGTCAGGGGCAGCTCGCCGGCGATCAGTCCTGGAAGCAGCTGCTCCTTGCTGGCCTGGCTCCGTAGCCATTTCTCGTCAGGGAGGCATCCCATGCCGACGCGCGAAGAGCGCACGCTGAAGCTGGTGAAGGGTTCCGGCGGCACCGTGACCCGCCGCCGGGCGGTCGTGCGCCGGGTACCCCGCGTGGAGGAGGACCCGGTAGAGCTGCTCGGCCGCTTGGACGAGGAGCCGGTCCTCGACAGCCCACCCCAGCGCCCAAGTCGTCCACAGTGGATCGTGTTTGTCGCCTGTGCGGTCGTGGCACTTGCCCTCGCCGCCGCCGTGCTGGGCGGCTACCGGTGGTACGGCGACCGCGCGCTCGACAAGGCGCACGAGGCGGCCCTCGCCGCCGCCCGCCAGACGGCCGTCAACTTCGTCTCGGTCAGCGCGTCGAGTGTGGACCGCGACCTCCAGCGCATCGTGGCCGGTGCGACCGGCGAGTTCAAGGACGAGTTCGTCCGCGGCCAGGCGCAGGTGCGGGCCGCGATCGTCGAGAACAAGGTGGAGTCGACCGGCACCGTGCTCCGCGCCGGCCTTGTCTCCGGCGACCGCCGCTCGGCGGTGGTACTCGTCGCGGTCGACGCCACCGTGAAGAACGCCAAGGCGCCCGAGGGCCGGCCGTCGCACTACCGGATCCAGGTGGACGTGACCCGCGACGGCGACGCCTGGCGCGTCGCCCGGCTCCAGTTCGTGGGATAGGAGGATCCACATGAGACTCAAGCTGCTTCCCGCGCTCGCCGTGGCGGCGGCGCTGGCCGCGGGCGTGGGCGGCGCCGCCTGGTGGAGCCACCACCGGGCCGACCAGCGCGAGAGCGCCGTGCGGCAGTCGCTCGCCGCCGCGACCCCGGCCGCCAAGGCCATCTTCTCGTACGACTACCGCACGTTCGACACGAGCGTCGCGAACGGCCGGCTCTTCGTCACCGGCGGCTTCGCGGACGAGTACGCGCAGACCACCTCGGCGCTGAAGGAGACCGCGGTCAAGGAGCAAGCCGTCGTGGTGGCCGAGGTCTCCGCGACCGGCGTGGTCACAGCCGCCGGCGACGAGGTCGAGCTGCTGCTCTACCTCAACCAGTACCGCCGCAACGTAAACACGGCGGGCGAGAAGGTGGACCAGAACCGGGTCGTACTCACGATGGTCCCGGTCGATGGGGAGTGGAAGGTCGCCAAGGCCGCCGCGATCTAAAGGCGGTTCGTTGGCGTGCTTGCGGAGGTTCCGGGCTTCGCACCGAAAAGCCAGCCGCTCGTCTGGTAACCGAGTTCGGTGAGTCGCTCGGCGACGGCATGAGGACTTCTTTGCAGTCGAGCGGCTGCCGCGAAGATGCGTCCGGTAGGCACCGGCTCGGATGGGTCCAGCCACGGCCCCTCGGCTTCGCGGTCGCCGCGGAGCACCTTGGCGTCGTCTTCGGAAAGGGGTTGGGCGAAAAGTGTGTCGAGGTCGGTGTCCACGGTGTAGCCGAGATCGGTAAGTCGTTCGGCGATGGCTTTGGGGCTTTGCCGCAGTAGAGCGGCCGCGATGTACAGGCGTACGACGGGCACCGGCCTGAACGGCGGCAGCCATGGTGCCACGCCGTCGAGGTCCTGGCTGAGTATCGTGACATGGTCCTCGACTGGGGGTCGGCTGGAGAGCGTGTCGACGTCGCTGTCCATGGTGAGGCCGAGTTCGATGAGTCGCTCGGCGATAGCGCGAGGGCTTCGGCTCAGTCGAGCGGCTACGACATTGACGTGTCCGGTAGGCACCGGTTCGGATCGCCGTAGCCACGGCGAGGCGTCGTCCTCACCGAGATCGAACAGGGCGACGTCGTCTTTCGATATGGGCTGGGCGACAAGTGTGTCGATGTCGAAGTCGAAGTCGATCGTGAAACCGAGCTCGGCGAGTCGCTCGGCGACAGCGCGAGGGCTTCGTCGCAGCGAAGCCGCTGCGAGATAGAGGTGATGGATGGGCACCTGTCCAGATAGCCGTAACCATCGCTCTTCCTCGTCCGAGTCGATGCGGAGCACCTTGGCGTCGTCCTCGGAGGGTTGGGTGGGAAGCACATCGATGTCGATGTCAATCGTGTGGCCGAGTTCGGTGAGTCGGTCGGCTATGAAGCGAGGGCTTCGCTGCTGTCGGGCGGCGGCGGCGTACAGGTGCCCCGTGGGTACCGGCTCGGCCGGGTTCAGCCATGGCGCGATGCCGTCGCCGTCGAGGCTGAGCAGGCTGGCGTCAGTCTGGGACGGGCGTTTGGCGCGAAGGGTGTTGATGTCAACGTCGATGGTGTAGCCGAGTTCGGTGAGTCGGTCAGCTATGGCGCGAGGGCTTCGCGCCAATTCGGCAGCTGCGGCGAAGAAGTTCGCGTAGGGCACGGGCGCCGCAGGGTCCAGCCACGGCGCATTGCCATTGACATGGAGGCTGAAGAGGATTGCGTCGTCCTTGGGCAGGGGTTGCTTGGGGAGTGTGTCGACGTCGGTGGCGATGGTGTACCCAAGTTCGATGAGCCGGTCGGCTATTGCGCGGGGACTTTGACGCATTTGAATGGCTGCGGCGTGCAGGTGTCCCGTGGGCACCAGGTCGGAGAGGCGCAGCCAGGGTGCTTCACCGCCGAGGTCACGGCTGAGCATGATGGCGTCGTCGGGCGAGAGGGGTTGCGTGATGAGCGGGTCGATATCAGTGGCAATGGTGTAGCCGAGCTCAGTGAGCCGGTCGGCGATGACGCTGGGACTTTGGCGCAGTCGAAAGGCCGCTGCATACACGGCGGACAAGGGGACTGTCTTGCCTAGCCGGAGCCACGATCCCGCCTTCCGAGGGTTGAAGCTGAGTACACTCGTGTCCTCTTCGGACGGTACGTGGGTGGGAAGTATGTCCGGGTCGTTCTCGACGGTGTAGCCAAGCTCGGTGAGTCGGTCTGCGATAGCGCGAGGGCTTCGCCGCAGGCGAACGGCCGCAGCGAACAGGTGTCCGGCGGGCACCGGCTCGGCCGGATCCAGCCAGCGTCGCCCGGCCCTTGGAGGAGTACCAGATCGGAAGGATGGGTGCGGCTTGGTGGAGAGTATGGAGGCGTCGCTCGGGCGGGCTGGGACGATAGCTCTACTTGGGACGCCGGGTGTGACATCGGGCCCGAATGCACCCGTCGCGGCCCAAGCTGTCGCGCGCCACTTACTTAGTCCATAGTGGGCGCTCACGCTGTCCTGGCTGTCAGCGCTCCCGGGTGCCAATCTGTTGTCGGGGTCTGCGGCCCACCTCGCCGGAGGAAGCCAGGAGGCATCCTCGTCTGGCGGGAAGCAGCCTGTGATAAGCAGAGTTTCGCCAGAGTGATCCTGGTTTGGCCATTGTCGCCAACCTGCTTTGACCCCTAGGTCGAAGATAAGGTCGGCGAGCTCTGGATTCCTTCGCGCAATGGCGCTGATCCACTCGTGGGTGAAGACCGGGCTGTCTACGCTGGCAGCGGCAACGGCGGCCTGGCGGAGAAGAGCATCGACGTCTTGGGCCCGGTAGTTGATGATCTTCTTGCGGTCAATCGAAAGATCCGGTGCGACCTCTCCGTCGAGGTTTACCACCGCACCGTACGGGCCGTGCTGCAGCCACAGGCCGTCGACCAGGACTGCCCCGTCGTCAGTGCACCACCAGACAGGACTATCCGCCGATGCCCAAATGACCAGGTCATCCTGTGGGGTATCGGTGAACGGATCGTCGCAACCCACAGGAGCCGCGTCGGACAGGGCGCCAGCCGGCCAATGGTGCTCATCGACGCCGTGCCTGGCGGTGGTGTCGAACTGGGCCACCCACAGCAGCCGTCGTAGCAGGTCGACACTGTACGGGTGCTGGGTGTCCGGTCGCAGGTAGAGTCGGATCCGGGTGCCGGGATCCCGCCCCGGGCCCTCGTTGATGACCCGGAAGAGGGTGCCCGGACCGGCGATCCGAACTGTCAGCTGGTCTCCTGGCCGGCCGTCACGGCCAAATCGGCAGGTCCGCACCTCGATCTCGTCGGCGAGCATGAAGTAGCTCAGCACGCCGATTCCGAACCGGCTGTTCGGATACAGCCGGATCGGCGGCTGCTGCCGTGCCCATTCGGCCTGCTCCTCAAGGAAGTCCGGCAGGTCCGCGAACCGCACTCCGGCCTTTGAGAAGACCCGGGTGAGATCGCGCTTACTCATCCCAACGCCGTTGTCGGTGCAGTCGAGGTAGGCCCGTCCGCTCTTGTCGACGCCCTGCGTGAACTGGATCATGCCGGTCCAGGTCTGCGGCCTGCCGGTGCGGCGGGCTAGGTATTCTTCGCGGGCCAGCCGGAATCGGCAAGCGTCGAGTGCGTTCTGATACATCTCCCGGATGGCCAGGGCCGGGTCGCCGTAGAGCTTCTCGCCCATGAGGAGTTCCTGCACTCGATCCTCTGCGAGCTCGAACCTTGCTCCGGCGTCGTCGTACTGAGGTTTGCCATTCACGATGGCTGGCCGAACGAGGTCCGCGCTGGCCCGGTGCGGCAGCTTCTTGAGCGGCTCCAACGCGGCGTGGGCATTCGCCGCGAGGTGGATCTCTGTCAGTAGCCTGTCCAGTGCGATGACGTGCTCACGCAGTGCCAGATCGATCGCGGGGTGGTCACAGGCTGCCTCCAGTGTCCGCACTCCGGCCTGGCCCGACCATTCCGCGCCGGCCACCGCCGACTTGAGACTCGGGAGCTTCACCGGGTCACCAGTGGCCAGATGCTCCACCACCACTTGCGGTAGCCGAGCCGGGTCGATGGCCATCGCGTGCGCGACAGCGAGCAGATAGGCCACCCGCTGTTCGTGGATGGGCTGCTCGCGGGTGCTGCCGCCGTCGACCATTCGTACTGGAAGCAGAGCGTCGGGCCGGTCGGTCCGCAGCGCGAACCCTATGTCGCCGCGCAACCCGTGGAGGAGTTCGCCGACGAGGCCGCGACGGAACACCTTGGCCAGCCACCTGTCATCACCAGTTGGTTCGAGCAGCGTGGCCAGTAGGTCGGCTGGATTGGCGACCGTACGCCGGTATATCCATCGGTGCAGCAGCCACCAGCCAATGTCACGGGCCGCGCCGGCTCTGTCCCGCGCCGCCTCGACCCGGCGCACAAGCCGACCGTAGCCGGAGGCGAACCTCCAGAAGTCTGCCGCTTTGTTGTCCCCCTCGTAAGTTGGCATCCACTCCTGCGGAGCGATCGTCGCGGCCTCCGCCCCCAGCAGCGCCCAGTACGTGTCATACAAGAATGGAAGTGTCGCGATGAGGGCAGCGTCACCGGCGGAGAACCGGTGCGCGTCGGCAGCGGTTGTGCCGTGATCAGCGGGGATCAGTCCGACCAGCCACTGGGCTCGCTCCGACATCCGAGCCGCGAGCCCGCGATCGGTCCAGGGGTCGGACTCCATAGCTGGATCGGCCGCTGCACGCAAGCGAGCGAGGTGTTCCACCAGATCGACACAGCCGCGCCGAACCATCTCGCTCTGCTCGCTGGCGGGCACGTGGGTCCACACCTTGTGATCGGCAACGAGTTCTCGCCACAGAGTCGAGATCGACGAGCCGGCGTTTCGATTTCGCGCGATGACGATCCGGCTGCCCTGGCCGCGGCTCGCGCACTGTGGAATCGGTCGATTGTCCGCCTGGAGCCGGTGCTCGACCTGCCCAAAGATCGTTGCCGTGTCGAGCAGGCGAGGGCCGTCCGCCACGCCATTCCGGAGAGTGTTCACGAGCGCGCCGGTGAAGGCGGTGTACATCTCACCGTCCGGCGCCTGGGCCAGTGCTGTCCCCGCCGTCGCGGTCATCAGGTACGCACCCTCGACCGTTGCCTGGTCCGCTATATCCACCTCGCCCGTCAGGAACTCGGACATGGCCATGCCGGCGAAGCAACAGTCGAGGATCACGACCTTGGCGGGGCAACGCCGTCCGGTGACGGTGACCTCACGCCTGACATCCTCATACGACACGGTGTCCAGGAGGCGCTCCCGATTCGCGTCGGGCAGCGCGAGACGCAGGTCTCGGCCCCGTTCAATGAGGCCATGTCCAGCAAAGTAGACGACCAATGCGGCGGTCGCGGAACGAGCCGCGTCGTGTAGCGGTTCGAGAAGTTTTTTCGAATTCTGCGGGTTGGCTACAATGACGCAATTCTCAGGTGGAAGGCCCCAGATTGTCGGATCGATGAGTAGCTCGCGCAGGCTTTCGAGCCCTTTGGTGACGCTTTTAAGCTCGGTCAGACTGCGATAGTCCGAAACGCCGATCAGGACAGCGCGTGATTCCTCCGGATCGGGGAGCTTGAGCATCACGACTCCTGTTGCGACGTCGGGCTGACCGCTTCCTGTGCGTTTGTGGACAAAAACGCGACAATCAGCTCCGACGTGACCTCGGCCGAACCGCCGATCGTCAGCACCTGCCCGTCCGGCCGGGTCACCGTGACAACTCCGGGGTCGGAGCGGCTCTGCCGCCACGCTGCCAGTGCCAGGGCAAGGTTCGCTGCGGCACCAACGTGGGTCAGGATCACATTGATGAGCTCCAGCGTGGACATACTGGACGGATCGCGCGAATCGGCCGGGGAAACCGCGGCGACGCGTGCGAGACCGCGATCCATACACAGCCACTCGTACAAGGACTCAATCTCGTGAACCTCCGCCGAGATCAACAAGCGCGCATTTGTGTCCACGGCGTCGAACAATAGAACACGTTCTCAACCTCGGCATTCTCAGGTCCCCGACCCGCTATATGAACGTTCCACAGTGCCGAGCCTGGTCGTGAGCGCGGGAAAGATCAGCGGCCGGAGATGGCCAGCCCTTCCTCCACAGTGGCGTCTGGGACGGCCAGTACGGCGTCGAACGCGTCGGCGACCGGGGTGTGCATGTAGCCGCTCTGGCTGCGGATACGGTCCAGCCGTTCGACCGCCGCCACGGGTGCGCGTCTCAGGTCGACGAGGCCGAACCGTACGCCGGCCTCCAGCATGGCCGCTTCTACGCTGCCGGGCTCCGGCGGTGGGATCGGCGTGTCGACGACCGTGAAGCCGGCCGCCGTGGAACTGTCCAGCCGCATCTCGGCCGTGTGGTCGGCGGTGCTGGTCAGCGCGATCGGCAGGTACGCCGTGCCGAGTGCCCGGTCCAGGTGCAGGCCCATCGGCAGGGTGGTCAGCACGCCGCCGTACGAGACGGGGGTGCGCTGGATGTGGTTGTTGTGCGCGGCGAGCACGAGCCGGGTGTCCGGGTCGGCGTGCTCCAGGTGCCAGCCGACCGAGTCCGCCATGTACCGGTCCCGGACGGACATGTCGGCGGGCAGGCCGGTGCCGGTGAAGAGCCCGTTCATGGCGCGCAGCATGTAGTCCCCGCATGCGGCCGCCTCCAGCCGGCGGAGCGCGACGTCGTAGTCGTACAGGGTGCCGCGCTCGACGTACAGCGGCCCCAGCCCGCGGAAGCGCAGCAGGAGTCGGGCCAGCGTCGCGGTGAGGGCGTCCTGCTCGGCGGTTTCGAGCTGGGCCCAGGCGGGCGCGGCGGAGGCGGCCGAGGCGGTGGCGAAGCGTTCCGCGGTGGCGATGGCGGCATCGATCGACGGCAGTGCGTCGGCGTCGACGCCGCGCAGGTACTCGGCGAGCGGTATCAGCGCGGGCAGCAGCGAGCCGCCGGCCTCGGGGAAGTCGATTCCGGCGAAGTGAACCGGCCGGCCCGAGCCCGTGGTGAGACCGCGCAGGAAGCGCATCAGGTCGCCGGATCCCCAGGCGCTCGCCGCCTCACTGACCTCGGTGAGGTCGACGTCGGCACCGTCGCGTACCCACCTGTCGAGGGCGAACCCCTCGCTGAACCCGTACTCGAAGGCGAAGGCGGAGAAGCCGCAACGCTCGACGAGGAAGCGCAGGATTCGCTGGCGGGCTTGGGTGAACTCGCGGATGAAGTGCGCGCTCTCGCCCAGAGCGACGACACGGGCGTCACCGACGATCTCCCGCAGCGGCTCGAGGTCGTCGAGTGGGGCGTCGGGATCGGGCGTCCGCAGGTGAACGACGTTGTCGCGCATCAGCGCGTGATGCCCCGGATGATGATGTCCAAACCTGCCTCGAAGCCACCGCCAGGCTCGGCCTCCGCGTGTACGCGATGCATCGTCGGCACCAGCGCCGGGTCCATCGCGGCGAGATGGTCGCTCATCGGGGCGGCGGCCGCGGCTGCCGAGGCACCCAGCGCGTACCCGTGGACGAAGTCGACAAGCGTCCCCGCCGCGTGGATCACCGGATGCGGGGGCAGGCCGGCGGCGGCGAGCGCGGCGTAGAGCGGTTCGCTGATCTGGATCGCGGCCTCGGACGCGGCCGCGGCGTCCGTGACGATCTGGAGCACCAGGTGGGGGTGGGCGAGGGCCAGATCACGGTACGCCCGCGCCCAGCCGCGGACCCGCTCCTGCCACGGGCCGGACCCGTCGGGCAGGGGTGCCATCTCCGCGAAGACCGCCTGGACCAGGCCGGAGACGAGGGCCGCCTTGTTCGGCACGTGGTGGTAGATCGACATCGGGTCGACCTGGAGGCGGGCGGCCAGCTTTCGCATGCTCAGCGCCTCGATGCCCTGCTCGTCGACGAGCGCGAGGGCGGCGGCCAGGATCGCCTCCCGGGTCAGCGTGCCCGGACGGGGTCGGCCGGGGCGGCGGGCGGATGCGGTTGTCACGGGTCGAGTCTACGGCGTAGGGTTTAAATCCTACGGTGTAGGGAAACGGAGGACCCATGGGACCGCGGGCCCGGTGGACGGTGATCGCGCTCTGCGCGGCGCAGTTCATGCTCATCCTGGATGTGGTGATCATCAATGTGGCCGTGCCGTCGATCCGGCGCGACCTCGGGCTGCTCGACAGTCGGGTCCAGCTGACCGCCGCGGCGTACACGGTGACGTTCGGCAGCCTCCTCATCGTCTGCGGTCGCGCCGGTGACCTCCTCGGCCGCCGCCGGATGCTGCTGGGCGGCCTCGCCGTGTTCGTCGTGGCGTCGCTCGTCGCCGGCGCCGCCCAGAGCGACTGGCAGCTTTTCGCCGCCCGCGGCCTTCAGGGCGTCGGCGCGGCCATGGTCTCGGCGAACGCGCTCGCCGCCATCACCGCCAGCCTCGCCGAGGGGCCGGAGCGCAACTGGGCGCTGGGACTGTGGGCCGGCGTCGGCTCGGCGGGTGCGATCGCCGGCCAGCTCGTCGGCGGAGCGGTCACTCAGTTTCTCGGCTGGCGCTGGATCTTCTTCATCAACGTCCCCATTGGACTGGCTGTCGTGGCGGCGCTTACGTTGCTCGTACACGATGCGCCTGGAAAAGAGCGACCCCGCATGGACCTTGCCGGCGGGTTGCTGCTCGCGGGCGGGCTGGCCGCCGCGATCCTGGCTTTGACCTGGCTTGGCGAGGACGGCGCCGGTGTTCGGTCGCTCGCCGCCGCCACCGCGGCGGCCGCGCTGCTCGCGGCGTTCGCCATCGTGGAACGGCGGCAGCCCGCACCGCTCCTGCGGTTCGCGCTGCTTCGCCTGCCGGGGGTACGGGCGGCGAACGCCACGCTGTTGCTCAACGCCGGTGCGCTCGGTGCGACCCTGTTCTTCCTGACGCTCTATTTGCAGGTGGTGCTCGGCTATCCGCCGCTGGCCGTGGGTGCCGCGTTCGCCCCGATCACGCTGCTGATCCTGCTGCTGTCTCCGCGCGCGGCGAAGCTCACCGGGCGGTTCGGCGTGCGTTCGCTGCTCACGACCGGCCTGGCGCTGCTGGCCGCCGGCGCGCTCCTGCTCGCGCGGCTGCCCAGCGGCGGCGGCTACTGGACCGACGTGCTGCCCGGCATGCTCCTGCTCGCGTTCGGCAGCGGCCTCGCCTACGCGCCGACGTACATCGCGGCGTCCAGCGGCGTACCGGCGCAGGAGCAGGGCGCCGCGTCCGGCCTGGTCAACTCGTCGCAGGAGGTCGGCGCGGCGGTCGGCCTCGCGGCGCTCGCGCTGGTGGCCAGCGGGATCGGCGGATCCGCGCTGGTCGAGGGGTACCGTGCTGGCCTGGTCGGCGCCGCCGCGATGTTCGCCGTCGCGGCCGCGATCGCCGTCACCATTCCTCGGGCGCTCGGCCGCGCACCTGTCACCGAACCACCGGCCCAACCAGTCGTAGAGGGGGAAGCCGTCAGACGATAGGAGCCACTGTGGACCAGAACCTGCGAGTGCTCTTCGACCGGGCACTCAGCGGCGAGCCCCTCCCGCCGCCAGGTGACCTCGCCCAGGAGGCCATGGCCGGCGGGCGCCGCCTGCGCCGCCGACGCCACCTCGCGCTTGGCGGTGCGGCGGCCGTGGTCACCGCGCTCGCCGCCGTCGTCGCCGTGAACGCCGTCCCCGCCGGGCAGAGCACCTCCACCGTGATGGCGCTCTCGTCCGGTGCGAGATGTGCCCAGATCGAGGCGGCCGGGACCGACATCGTGCTCTTCCTCGATCTGGACGTCACCGATGAGCAGCGCGCGGACCTCGACCAGGCGCTGCGGACCGACCCCCGAGTGCGGCAGGTGTGGTACCAGAGCAAGGATGCCGCTTACGCCCGGTTCAAGGAGATGTACCGGGACGCACCCGACCTTGTCGCGGCCGTCCAGCTGGATCAGATACCGGAGGAGTTCCGGGTCAGGCTGGCTCAGCCGGAGGGGCGGCTGGCGCTGCAAGAGGAGCTCCAGGCGAGGCCTGGGGTGTCTACCGTCGTGGGTGCCAGGTGCGCGCTTCCGGGAGAGACCGAGTGAGGGGCGTTCGGTGGCGCGGGAGCGGGCGCCGGCAGCGGGACGAGGAGTTCACCGCGTTCGTCGCGGCCACGGCGCCCCGGCTGCGCCGCACCGCCTACCTCATGTGCGGCGACTGGCACCTCGCCCAGGACCTGACGCAGACCGCGCTGGCCCGCATCTACGCCTCGTGGGCTCGCGTCCAGCGCTCCGACAACCTGGACGCGTACACCCGGCGTGTGCTCATGAATGCCATCTTCGACCAGCGCAAGCGGCGCAGCAGCGGTGAGGTCGTGCTCGCCGAGCTGCCCGAGCCCGTGGCGAATCACCCGGAGGCGGCGGCCGAGCTGCACGTCACGCTGATGGGCGTGCTGGCCACCCTCCCGGTACGCGACCAGGCGATCGTCGTGCTCCGCTACTGGGAGGATCACAGCGTGGAGACGGTCGCCGACATCCTCGGGGTTTCCGCTTCGGTGGTGAAGACACAGAGCGCCCGCGCGCTGACCCGGCTGCGCGCGGCGCTGGGCGAGGAGTTCGCCCGGACCTGAGCCCTGGACTACCGGCGCGCTTCGGAGAGGCCGTCGCGTACGCCGGCGGCGTCGCGGTCGGTCGTGTACACCGGCGATCCGGGCTGTTGCCGCCAGCTGTCGTCCAGGCCGCCCGCGTCGATCGGGTCGAAGCCCAGCTCCTCGACCAGCGACATCACGGTCCGCTTGGCGGACGGGTCGTCGGAGGCGACGGGGAGCGCGATGCGGGTCGGGTCGCCGGCTGGGAGCCCGCCGGCCAGCAGGTGCCCGGCCTGGATCGTGTTGAACGCCTTCACCACGGCCGCGCCGGGCAAGTGCTCCGACGTCCAGCGGCTGGAGGCCTCCCCGCCGTCGATCGGGCCGATCTGGCCGTCGCGCCGCGGGTAGTAGTTGCTGGCGTCGACGACCACCTTGCCGCGGAGGGCGTCGGCGGGCAGGTCCGGTACCGCGCGCACCGGGGTCGCGATCACGACAACGTCGCCGGACTCGGCTGCCTGCCGGGCGGTGCCGGGGGTGGCGCCGGTCTCCGCGACGAGCGGGGTGAGCGTCTCGGGGCCACGCGAGTTGCCGACCGTGACCTCGTGGCCGAGGGCCTGCAAGCGGCGGGTGAGTGTGCCGCCGACGTTGCCCGAGCCGATGATTCCGATCTTCATACCGGAGAACTGCCCCGCCACGGCCATGTCTACCCTCCGGCCGCTGTGACCGATCAGACACGGCTGAGGGCGGCCGGCCGCACTGCGATGCGGCCGGCCGGGGCCTCGGCTAGGGGGTGAGCGTCGTACAGAGCGTGCCGTTGAGGGTGAAGGCCGTGGGTGTCACGTTCGGGCCGCTGTAGCCGCCGACGAAGCCGACGTTGACCGTGCCGCCGCCCGCGGCGAGGGGGCCGCTGCCGTCCAGGCTTGTCACCTTGACGGTGCGGCCGGTCTCGGTCCAGGTGGCGTTCCAGCCGCCGTTCATCTGCTGCCAGGTGGTCGGCCACTCGTACGTGAGCGTCCAGCTGGGGTGCGCGCGGTCCCCGGTGTTCGTGATGTCCACCGACGCCACGTAGCCGCTGGACCAGTCGGTGGTGTACGTCCACTTGACCGTGCACGTGCTCTGCGCCGGCGTGCCCGTGGTCAGGGTCAACGGCGGGGAGGCCCAGGAGACGTTGCCGGCGGTGTCGCGGGCCAGCACGTTCACCGTGTACCGGCTGCCGGGCCGCAGGTTGCCGACGGTGAACGAGGTACCCGGCGTCTCGCCGAGCTGCTCGCTGACCGCGCCGAACTGGCGGTACACCTCGTACTTGGCGATCGGGTGCGCGCCGGCGCGGGCGGCCGGCCAGCTGATCGTCGCGGTGCGGTCGGTGACGCCGCTCGCCGTGGGCTGGCCGGGTGCGCTGGGCGGGCCGGTCACTACCCGCGAGTCGCGAGCCCGCACGACCGTCAGCGAGTACGGCGGGAGGGTCTGGCTTGTCGCCGTCCCCGCCAGCGCGGTGGCGATGCCGGCCGCGCCGTTCGTGTACGTGTGGACGGTCACCGCGCCGGTGGCCGGTGCGAAGCCCGCGTAGTCGATGGTGACGTCGCGCGCGTTGTCCGGGTCGCGGTTGAGCAGCAGTACGTTGACGTCCCCATTGGACCGCCGGACCGCGTGGGCGGTGACGAGCGGGTCGCCTGTGGCGGCGCGGACGAACTGGTCACCCGGGCGGGCGAAGGAGTTCATCAGGGACAGCGCGTGGTACGGCGCGAACGGGGTGTTGAGTGCCGGCTCGCAGGTCGTACCGTCCGATGTGCACGTACCGCTGGAGAGGATGCCGAAGTCACCGTAGTCGGTCTGTCCCGCCACAGTGGACACGTTGCCGATCCCGTTGTGTACGTTCCACCACTGCACCGTGAAGACGCCGTTCGCCAGCAGCGTGGCGTACGTGTCGGCGAGGAAGATGGCGCCCGGCTGGGTGTTCGGGCCGACGCCGACGTTCGTCTCGGTGAGGCTGATGCCGATGCGGCCGGAGTTGGCGCCGGCGTACTTCGCGATCTGCTGCCGCACGATGTAGAGCGCGTCGGTGAGGTGCGCGGTCTTGCCCATCGCCTCGGCCGCGCTGCCACCGCCCGGGTACCAGTGCACATCCACGAAGTCGATCTTCGGGCCGGCGATGGAGAGCACGACCTGGTTCCAGCTGCCGGCGTCGCCCTCGGCCACGATCGCGTCCGGCCAGCCGGCGGGGATCGTGAGCACCGCGCCCACCTTGATGGTCGGGTCGACCGCCTTCATCGCGTCGGCGTACGCGACGACCTCCGTGGCGTACTGCCGCGGGCTCTTGTCCGGGTGGTTGTCCGCCTCCCAGGCCGAGCCGTAGTGGCCGTTGCCGTAGTTCTCGTTGCCGACGGTCCAGTACTTGACGCCGTACTTCTTGACGACGTTCGCCTGGCGGACCCAGCCGGCGGCCTCGGCGGCGGTGCCGGTCCCGTAGTTCGCGATGATCATCGGCTGCGCGCCGGTGCGGCGGACGCCCGCCATGAACCTGTCGAAGTCGGTGTTCGGCGCGACGTAGCCGCCGGGCGCGGTGTGGTCGGCCCAGTGGTAGATGTCCGCGTAGGAGCCGCCCGGGTAGCGGCGCATCGTCACGCCCGCCGACTTGAGCAGGTCGGCCACCGCGTTGGTGCCGAGCTCCTGATCCCAGATGGCGTCGTTGATGCCGAGGCCGGTGGCCGGCATCGCGGCGAGGCCGGCCCGCGCGTTGACGGAGACGGTGGTGGGGGTGGCGGCCGCGTTGGCGGCGGGCTGGCTGATGCCGGCGAGCACGCCGGCGGCGAGGAGGAGGGCCGCGGCGGACGCCGCGCGGCGGATGCTGTGGTATCTCATCGGTCAGACGCTCCGGGGACATGACGCATCGGCAGGGACGACGCGTCGCTCCTGAAAAAGAGGGTCGAAGGTTGCCCAGCCTCGCGACCATGTCCGGCTCTGAAACCGATAGCAGTATCAATCGAGCATCGTCACTTGGCAAGCGTCAGGGCGTGAACACCGCGCGGACGCACTCGTCCTGCTTCTCCTTGAACAGCTGGTAGCCCAGCGGCCCCTCGGCCAGCGGGAGTACGTGCGTGGCGAGGTGCTCGGTGACCACCTCGTCGCGTTCCATCCGGTCCAGCAGCATCGGGATGTAGCGCGGGCCGTGCGTCTGCGCGCCGCGCAGCGTGAGGCCCTTGTTCATGAGCGCGCCGAGCGGAAACGTGTCGACCATGCCGGTGAAGGCGCCGAGCACGAAGACGGTACCGCCCTTGCGGCAGGCGTGGATCGCCTCACGGACCGCCGGCGGCCGGTCCTGCCGCAGCCGGAGCTGCTGCTTGACCTGGTCGTACAGGTACTCGGGCCCGATGCCGTGCGCCTCCATGCCGGCCGCCTCGACGCAGACGTCCGGCCCGCGACCGCCGGTCCGCTCGCGGAGTTCGCCTGCCACGCTCGTCCGGGTGTAGTTGATGGTCTCGGCGCCAATGTGGCGCTCGGTCATCTGGAGCCGGTAGTCGAAGCGGTCGATCACGATCACACGCTCGGCACCGAGCAGCATGGACGCCCGCGCCGCCAGCTGCCCGACCGCGCCGGCGCCCCACACCGCCACGACGTCACCCTGCCGCACGCCGCCGAGGTGGGCGCCCATCCAGCCGGTCGGTGCCGAGTCGGAGGCGAAGACGGCCCGCTCGTCGCTCACCCCGTCCGGCACCTTGAACGCGCCCACGTCGGCGAACGGCACCCGCACGTACTCGGCGTGACTGCCCCTGAAGCCGCCCATCGCGTCCGAGTACCCGTAGCAGCCGGCCGCCGCCTGGCCCCACACGGTCTCGGTGACGGCCGGGTTGGTGTTGCTGTTGTCGCAGCACGAGTGGAGGTCGTTCGCGCAGTACCAGCACCGTCCACAGGCGACGAACGAGGACACGACCACCCGGTCGCCGATGCTGTGTTTACGCACGTCCGGGCCGACCTCGACGACCTCGCCCAGAAACTCGTGGCCGAGCACGTCGCCGGCCCGCATGAACGGGATGTACCCGCCGAGCAGGTGCAGGTCCGAGCCGCACGTGACGGTCCGCCGCACCCGGACGATCGCGTCCTGACGGTTTTCGAGCCGCGGGTCCGGCACGTCCCGCACCGCGAGCGCGTCGACGCCCTCCCAGACCAGCGCCCTCATAGCAGCCCTTCCTCGCGGCCGTGGCGGGACGCGTACTCCAGCGGCCGGTTGACGACGGTGCGGCGGGTGGACGTCTGGGTGTCCGGCTTGAGCACCTCGCCGGTCTCGATGATGCTCTTGGCCTCGCGCAGCGCCCGGCGCACCGCGCGCCGGGGGTCCTGGTCGGTGAGCCTGGCGGTCACCGATGACAGGCCGGACGGCTCGCCCTCGCGGAGCCGGACCGCGATCTCGGTGCCCTTGTCGCCCGCCGCCCGGCGCAGCTCGATCTGTACCGCCTCCCCGAGCTCGGCCAGCGGCGGCGGAAGTGGGGCGGCGCGCATCTCGTCCAGTGCCTTGTGGACGGTCAGTACGTGCCACCGAGGGTCCGACGCGAGCTGGCGCTCGCGGCTGCGCGCGGCGAGCACGCTGCTTGCGGCCGCGACGCCAGCCGCGCCAACGGCGCCGAAGAAAGCGCCTTTGACCAGATTCACCGGTCCACGCCGCCCAACGCCTGGCGTAGCCGATCGCGCAGATGCTCGTCGATCGTCGCCTCGTCCGGGTCGGCGCCCCGGCCGGGCGTGAACATCAGCGCGTCCAGGTACGGGTCGCGGTTCTGGCTGTTTCTCGTCTCGATCGCGTGGTGGGAGCGGCGCCGGGCCGACTGCGGGTCCAGGCCGTTGACCACCACGTCATGGGCGAGGTTTAGCGAGAGCACGTTGCCCTCCTCGTCCTCGCAGTGCGACGACAGCTCGCCGCGGGTGCGGTCGTACACGACGCTGCCGCTGAAGTGGGCCAGGTCGCCGATCCGGTCCATCGGCACGGGGTGGTCCACGACGTGCTTGATGACGTCGACGTGGGTGTGGGGGAAGCGGTGCGGGACCATCGCCCGCGAGACGATGATCCGCTTCCACGGCGCGCGGTCGTGCCAGATCAGCGTGCTGGGGCTCGCCTCGTCCGGCGGCCCGTACTTCTCGGTGGTGGCATGGGCCGCGGCCGTCGCCGAGCTGGGCCACCCCTCGGTGAACAACCCGGTCATTTCCGCCTCCCCATGCGGCGGGTGTCCACCGTCGGTACGTGGTGCGGCGCGACCGGCTCGTCCTCGTCGGCGGTACCCGCGCCGGCGTCCACCGGCGCGAAGGCCAGACCGCTGGTGTACGGCTGGGGGCGGCCCATCAGGTGGCCGGCCGCCATCTCGGTGTACTCGCGGCGCGCCTCGTCCACGTTGATGCGACCCTTGACCAGGTCGTGGGCCAGGTTGACAGCGAGGAAGTTGATCGCCTCGACGTCGCAGGTGACGGCCATCTCGCCCCGGGTCCGCTCGACCCGGATGCTGCCGTTGAAGGCGGCGAGGTCGGCGGCGCTCTCCCTCGGCACCTCCAGGTCGATCCAGTTCTCCATCCGGTCCACGTGTGGCATGGGGAAGCGGTGCTCCGAGGCGTCCCGGTTGACCACCACGCGTTTCCAGGGCAGGGCGTGGTTCCATACCAGGCGGCTGGGCATCGTCTCGTCCGGTGGCCCGTATCGCTCCGCGGTGAGCCGCGCGGCCTCGGCAGCCTCCACCGGCCAGTCGCCAACCATGCGCTCCAAGCTGTCTGTCACGGTTGATCCTCCGGGGTATGCGTCTTCCCGGATCTGGTACCCGCCTGGCGCCGGCCCATTCGCGCTCAGCGGGGCCGATTCCGAGCGCCCCAATCACCCGCTTTGGGCGATTCGGCCTCACCCCACCCCAGCCAAGGCTCATCGCATGGCCAAGGCAGTGGGGATCGACCTCGGTACCACGAACTCCGTGATCGCCACGCTGGAAGGCGGCCAGCCGCAGGTGGTACCGAACGCCGAGGGTTCGCGTACGACCCCGTCCGCCGTCGCGTTCACCGAGCCGGGCGAGCGGCTCGTCGGGCAGCTGGCCCGCCGGCAGGGGATCCTCAACCCGAAGGGGACCATCTACTCGGCGAAGCGCTTCGTCGGCCGCAAGCACGAAGAGGTCGGCGAGGAGGCGAGGGGGTCACGTTCGACGTGGTACCCGGCCCGGAGGGCACCGCGCGGTTCGGGGTGCGGCACAAGCCGTACTCGCCCGAGGAGATCAGCGCGATGATCCTGCGCAAGCTCGGCGAGGACGCGAGCAGGTTCCTCGGTGAGCGCGTCAAGCAGGCCGTGATCACGGTGCCGGCGTACTTCAACGACGCCCAGCGCCAAGCGACCAAGGACGCGGGCCGGATCGCCGGCCTGGAGGTGCTGCGGATCGTCAACGAGCCGACCGCCGCCGCGCTGGCGTACGGGTTGGACAAGCGGCAGCACGAGACGGTGCTCGTGTTCGACCTCGGCGGTGGCACGTTCGACGTGAGCATCCTGGACGTCGGCGACGGCGTCGTGGAGGTACGGGCCACCGCCGGTGACACCCACCTGGGCGGCGACGACTTCGACCACCGGCTCGTCGACCACCTGGCCGGGGACTTCCAGCGGGAAGAGGGCATCGACCTGCGCGAAGACCCGCAGGCGCTGCAACGGCTCTTCGAGGCGGCCGAGAAGGCGAAGGTGGAGCTCTCCGCGGTGACCCAGACGCAGGTGAGCCTGCCGTTCATCACCGCGGACACAAGCGGGCCGAAGCACCTGAACGCGTCCGTGACCCGGTCGACGTTCGAGCAGATCACCGCCGATCTGATCGAGCGGTGCCTCGGGCCGGTACGGCAGGCCATGTCGGACGCGAAGGTCACCGACAACGACCTCGACGAGGTGATCCTGGTCGGCGGCTCCACCCGGATGCCCGCCGTGCAGGGCCTGGTCCGGCGGCTGACCGGCGGCAAGGACCCGAACATGACGGTGAACCCGGACGAGGTCGTCGCGATGGGCGCGGCGATCCAGGCCGGCGTGCTCACCGGCGAGGGCCCGGACGTCCTGCTGCTCGACGTGATCCCGCTGTCGCTGGGTCTGGAGACGCTCGGCGAGGTGATGACGAAGATCGTCGAACGGAACACCACGATTCCGGTACGGCGCACCGAGGTCTTCTCGACCGCCGAGCACGAGCAGTCCGCCGTGGACATCGTGGTGCTTCAGGGCGAGCGGGAACGCGCGCCGGACAACCGCGTGCTCGGCCGCTTCCGGCTGGAGGGCATCCGCTCGGCGCCACGGGGTGAGCCGCAGGTCGAGGTCACGTTCGACGTGGACGCCAACGGCATCCTGAACGTCTCGGCCCGGGACCGGGACACCGGCGCGCAGCAAGCGATCACCATCACCGGCACCGGCAACCTGGAGCGGGTCGAAGTGGAGCGGATGATCGGCGAGGCCGAGCGGCACCGCGAGGAGGACGTACGGCTGCGCGAGTCGGTCGACGCCCGCAACACGATGGAGTCCGTCACGCACGTCGTGGAGCGCCGCCTCGACGAGCTGGGCGACGCGGTGCCGGAGCACGAGCGGGCCCGCGCGCAGCTGCTCACCGCCGACGCCCGGGAGCTGCTGAAGGTCGGTGCGGCGATGAACCGGCTGCGCACCCTGACCGACGAGCTCCAGCAGGTGGCGCAGATCCTGATGGCGCGCAGGCCGCAGATGGGTACCGACCCGGAGGGCGACGGCCACAAGGGAGGCAAGCGCTGGCAGCGCCGGGCCGAGGGTGCGGACGACCCGGTCGACGTCGACTTCGGGAAGATTTGAGCCGAGCCGTGACCGAGCAGCCGGACGAGTACGGGGTCGACAGCGAGTCCACAATGGACTCCGAGCGGACGGTGGCCGAGCTGGAGGACCGCTGGCGGCGGGCGCTGGCCGACCTGGACAACCTGCGCAAGCGGTACGCCCGCGAGCTGGACCGGGAGCGGGCCGACGAGCGGGGACGGGTGGCCCTCGCCTGGCTGCCCGTCCTCGACAACCTCGAGCTGGCCCTGGACCACGTACAGCGGGACCTCAGCCACGACGCCGGCACGCTCGCGCAGGGGCTGCTGGCCGTACGGGACCAGGCGATCGTCGTGCTGTCCGGGCTCGGGTACGAGCGGTACGACGAGACCGGGGTCCCGTTCGACCCGGTGCGGCACGAGGCGGTCGTCGCGCGTACCGAGGACAAGCTGCCGCCCGGGACCGTGCTCGAAGTGCTCCGGGCCGGGTACGGCGACGGCAAACGCCAGCTGCGGCCGGCCGCCGTGGTGGTCTCCGCCGCGCCGGCCGACCAGGCCGAGTAGCGCGCGGTGGGGGAGGCGGATCCCACTACCGTCGTCGTCGGCCTCGTCGCCTCGCCCGGGCCGGCGGCGGAGCTGGCCGCGACGCTGGCGATGGGCGGAGGGCTGGCCGACCAGATGCGCGACCGGCTGCCCGGTGCCAAGTGGACGGTCCGGGTCGTGACCGACCGGCTCGTCGACGGACCCGGGCCGCTGCACCAGCTCGTGTCGGGGACCCGGCGCCGCCTGCTGGACAGCGGCTGGCAGCTGGGCATCTGCCTCACCGACCTGCCACTCCAGACCTCCCGGCGCCCGGTCGTCGCGCACGCCAGCAGGGCGCACGGCGTCGCCATACTCTCGCTGCCTGCGCTCGGCGCGGTCGGGATCGAGCGGCGGGCCGGCGAGGCGATCGTGCGGCTCGTCGGGGTGCTGGTCGGCGAGGGGGACGCGCCCGTCGAGATCAAGCCCGCCCAGGGAAGCGGCGGACGGCGCCGCGACGCGCTGCTGCGCCGCCTCCGCGAGCTGGGCACCGTGATCGGCGACGAGCGCGGGGCGGGCCTTGTCGCCGGCGTCGTGACCGGCAACCTGCGGCTGCTGCTCGGCATGCTGCGCGCCAACCGCCCGTGGCGGCTGGCCGTCGGGCTGTCCCGGGCGCTCGTCGCCGCGCTCGCGGCCGGCGTGTTCGCGCTCGTCACCAACGACATCTGGCTGCTCGCCGACAACCTCGGCTGGGTACGGCAGCTGCTGGTCGCCGCCATCTCGGTCGCGGCGGTGGTGCTCGCCCTGCTGCTCGGCGCCCACCTGTGGGAACGCTCGCCGCCACCGTCAGAGGACCCCGAGGTTGCCCGCAACACCCGGGAGCAGGTGGTCCTGCTCAACATCGTCACCGTGACGACGCTTGTCATCGGGGTGCTCGCGCTCTACGGCGCGCTTTTCCTCATCTCGTTGCTCGGCGTGCAGCTGCTTGTACCGCCGGACCTGCAAGGCGACGCGTTGAACCATCGGGTCGACTTTTCCGACCAGGCGGAGCTGGCCTGGCTGGCCAGCGCACTGGCCACACTGGGCGGTGCGCTCGGTGCCGGGCTGGAGAGCGACGAGACCGTGCGCGAGGCCGCGTATGCCTACCAGCCGGACCGCTCACTGACGGACTGACGGTGCCGCGAGCGCGACGAGAGCGGTAGCGACCCAGTCCCGGTACGCCGCCACGGGCCAGCCACGCTGTTGTACCAGCAGGCCGTAGAGCAGCGGCGAGTTGAGCGCCCAGATGGTGTCCCGCAGGTATCCGACCCGGGACAGGTCCGCGTCGCCCCGTTTGGCGGCCACGGCGGTGGCGATGTAACCGGCACCGGTGAGCCGCTGCCGGTCCAGGTCGGCGACGAGGTCGGCGATCTCCGGGTCGGCGTCGGCTGCGGCGTGCGCGACCGCGTAGATGGGGTACGCGCGCTGCCCCTGCTCGGCGACGGCCTCCGCGTACCGCCGGAGCGCCTCGGCGGCGGTCGGTGCCTCGCGCACCCACCGCGCCAGCTCGTCGTCGCCGGCGGCGGCCTCGGTGTCGCCGGCGAGCGCGGCGTCGACTGCCTCTTTCAGCAGGTTGACCTTCGACTTGAAGGCCGCGAACACAGTCGGCGTCGGGACGCCTGCCTCGTCCGCGACCTGCGCGATCGAGGTCGCGGCGTATCCGTGCTCACGAAAGAGGCTGCTGGCCACGGCCAGGATCCGCTCCCTCGTGGCCCGGTCCTGGGCCCGCCGGCCGAAGGAGTCGTAGCGGCGGCGGCTCGCCGGCAGGACGGTCATTCAGCTACCTACCCTTATCGATATATCCCAGTTTAAGTGAATGCGGATGTGGAAAGGGCCGTCCGATCGGGCCAGTCCCCGCGGCGTCCGTACCGGCCAGACTGGGGTGGGCGGCCAGAGTCGGGGACATGGCATGAGGATTCTGTTCAGTGGCTGCCCTGGGTATGGGCACATCCACCCGATGCTTCCGCTCGCCCGGGCGGCCGCGCGCGCCGGCCACGACGTGGCGGTGGCGACCGGACCCGACCTCGCCCCGCACCTGGTCGAGCGGGGCTACGAGACGTGGGCGGTGGGGCCGACCTTCGCCGAGTCGTGGGACGAGCGCAATGCGGCACTGCCCGACCTCGCCACCGTGCCGCCGGAGCGGCACATCTCGCTGGACACCGTGGCGCTCTTCGGTGCCTCGGCCGCCAAGCGGGCGGTCGACCTGGTGCCGAGGGCCCAGGCGTGGCGCCCCGACCTCGTGGTCCACGAGACCGTCGAGTTCGCCGGGGCGCTCGCCGCCCGTCGGTCCGGAGCCACGCACGTCACGCACGGGCTGGGGGTGGCGCCGCCCGCGCCGATGCGGCAGGTGCTCCGGTCGGCGATGGGAGACGTGTACGCGTGGTGGCAGGCACCGGGCTTGGCCGACGAGGTCCTCGCGGCGCCCTACCTGGACATCTCGCCGCGTGCACTCCACCCCGAGGGGAGCCGGCGTTCGCCAACGTGGTGCCCCTGCGCGCGTACCCAGGTGAGGTCCTACCCATCGACCGGCTGCCGGCCGCCCTCGCGGCCCGGCCCAGCGCGGACCTCGCGTATCTGACCCTGGGCACGATTTTCCACAGCGCGCCCGGCGTCTTCGAGGCGTGCCTGGCCGGGCTTCGCGCCCTCCCGCTCGACGTGGTGGTGACCGTCGGGCGCGACGGCGACCCGGACCGGTTCGGGCCACAGCCACCCTCGGTGGTGGTCGAGCGGTACGTGCCGCAGGCGCTGCTGCTGCCCCGCTGCCGCCTTGTCGTCTCGCACGGCGGGGCCGGCACGATGCTCGGCGCGTACGCGTACGGGCTGCCGCAGCTCGTCGTCCCGCAGGCCGCCGACCAGTTCCTCAACGCGGCGGCGTCGGAGGCGGCCGGCGCGGCGATCGCACTCCAGCCGGGGACGGTCACACCCGAGGCGGTACGGGCCGCGGCCCGGCGGCTGCTCGACGAGCCAGGCTTCGCGGCGGCGGCGCGGGCGGTGCGGGCGCAGATCGAGGCGGCGCCGGGCGTCGAGGACGTGCTCGCCGCGCTCACCCGCAGCCCGGCCGATCCCGCTAACTCGGGGCATCCAGCGTGATCGCGGCGGTGACGGTCGTACCCTTCGGGCCGGTCTCGATGACCAGGTCCTCGCAGAGCCGCCGGGCGATCCACAGTCCGCGCCCGCCGAGCGCGGTCGGCGCGGGCCGGCGGGTACCGGCGGCCAGGTCCACCATGCCCGGGCCGTGATCGCTGATCTGGCAGCGCAGCAGCCCGCCCTCCCGCCACAGCCGCAGCCGCCCCGAGCCCCCGCCGTGTCGGATCGCGTTGGTGGCCAGCTCCCCGCCCACGATCAGCAGCCGTTCCACCTGCTCGGGGGCGGCACCGAGGTGGTCGGCGTGCGCGGCCAGCGCGGCGCGCATCGCGTACAGCCCATCCGCGTCGAACCGGTGATCCACGGCGACCGCCCCGGGAGCCAGTGTCGGCGCCGGCCCCACCCGGTCCCGGGCGGGCGGGTCAGCGCTGCTCATGGCCGGGTACTACCCGAACCCGCGACGTGTCACGCCCGTCGACGAGGTCCAGCATCGTAGCCGCCACCCGTCACCCACGTCCCACTGCCAAAAGAGGAGCCCCAGTCACGGCGATACTAATCTCCGGGGTGCTCACCACCCTGGCGCCGCGTCTTCGCGCAGCCTGACCGGCTCGGCCACCCCGTCCCAGGAGAGGCGTTACGGTGGCGCCGTGAGCCGTTACCGAACGCTGTCCGCCGCCATCGCCGTTCTCGTCGTGGCGCTGGCCGTCGTGCTGCCGGCCGCGCCCGCCTCGGCGCACACCGTGCTGAAGAGCACGGCCCCGGTGGACAAGAGCACGACGACCAAGCCGGTCACCGAGGTGACGCTGACCTTCAGCGGGCTGATCAGGAAGCCGGAGACGGCCGTCTCCGTGACCGGTCCGGACAAGATCTCGCACAGCGCGGGTGAGGCCCAGGTCGTGGACCGGACGATCACCCAGAAGGTGACAGGGCTGCCGGTGGGGATGATCACGGTGCGCTGGCAGACCGCCGCCTCGGATGGGCATCCGATGGGGGCACCTTCATGTTCAACAACAAGGCGGAGCCGATCACGCCGCCCACGCCGACCGCGGAGCCGAGCCCGACCTCGACCGCCCAGCCGAGCATCGAGCCGGTCACCAGCGGCGCCGCGCCGCCGCAGAGCCCGGTGGCCCAGGCCAGCGACGACGGCTCCTCCTCGTCCCCGGTGGTGTGGGTGGTCGCCGTCGCCGTGGCACTGGCACTCGTCGCGCTGGTCGGCCTGCTGTGGCGCCGCCGCCGGTCCGGCATGTAGGGGACGACCGCCGGCAAGGCCGCCGATGCGGGCTCGGCGGCCTCGCGGTGGTAGGTCAGCTGAGCGCGTTGGCGACGGTGAGGCTGTCCTCGTAGAGGTGGAACCGGGTGATCTGGGAGTTTTCGACCGTCAGGCGCAGCGCGAACGAGAAGCTGTACGCCCGCCCGGACGCCCGTACGGTCTGGGAGATTTCGCCCAGCAGGACCGCCTCCGCACCCTCGACGATCAACGAGTCGATCGACGCGGACCGTTTCTCCGGTACGTGGAAGTCGGCAAGGGTACGAAAGTGGTCGCTGACGTCCGCCCGGCTCCGGCGGGGACGGATCCACGGCACCGCCGGATGCCCCTCGTCCGGCCAGTCCAGCCGCCAGTCGACAGGCTCACCGAACAGTGCGGCGATCCGATCCGGGTCGCCATCCCCTAGCCGCTGAAGGAACTCCTCCACGGTGGCCCGGGTGGTCGCCGTCACATCGAGCTCGTCTTCAACTGGTTGGTGTTGATGCATGCCCGGCACACTATCCGCGGAATCCTGACATCTACTGTCACCTGACGTCCAGGACGGTCAGTAGCGCGGTCGTATAGTGCGGGGTCATGGCGACCACGCACGTCATCGAGACCGGCGGCCCGACCCTCCACGGCTACTTCTCCCGCGACTACCCGCCCGTCCTCACCGTGGACCCGGGCGACTCGGTGCGCTTCTCCACATTGGACGCGTTCTGGTTCGCCGGGCCGGACACCGGGCTGAGCCTCGACGACCGGCCGCGCAGCGAGCACCACCGCAAGGGGTACGGGCACGCGCTCGTCGGACCCATCGCCGTGCGCGGCGCCGAGCCGGGCATGGTGCTCGAGGTACGCGTCGACGCGATGGTGCCGGGTCCATGGGGCACGACGGTGGCGGGCGGCTGGCCGAGCGTGTTCAACGAGCGGTACGGCGAGGTCGAGACGCAGACCAGCCAGGGCTGGGAGCTCGACGCCGCGACGATGCTCGGGCGCAACCAGTACGGCCACACGGTGGCGCTGCACCCGTTCCTCGGCGTGATGGGCATGCCGCCGGCCGAGCCGGGCGAGCACTCCACCACGCCGCCCCGGGCGCACGGCGGCAACCTCGACTGCAAGGAGCTTGTCGCGGGCAGCACGCTCTACCTGCCGATCCCGGTGGCGGGCGGGCTCTTCTCGGCCGGCGACGGGCACGCCGCGCAGGGCGACGGCGAGGTCAGCGGTACCGCCATCGAGTGCCCGATGGAGCGGGTCGAGCTGACCTTCGGGCTGCGGGACGACTGGGCGCTGACCGCGCCGGTCGTGCGGACGCCGGCCGGCGAATGGCTCACGCTCGGCCTGGGCGACACGCTCGACGACGCGTCGTACGCGGCGCTGGAAGGGATGTTCGCCCTGCTCCAGCGGCTCCACGGCGTCTCCCGCCGGGACGCGATCGCGCTGGCCAGCGTGGTGGTCGACCTGCGGGTCACGCAGATCGTCAACCAGGTGGTCGGCGCGCACGCCGTGCTGCGGGACGGCGCGATCGGCTAGGGCCGGCCGTAGGTCTCCAGCAGGCGGAGCCAGACCTCGTTGATCGTCGGGTACGCCGGCACCGCGTGCCACAGCCGGTCGAGCGGCACCTGCGCGACCACCGCCACGGTCGCCGCCTGGAGCAGCTCGCTCACGTCCGGCCCGACGAAGGTGACCCCGAGCACGACCTTGCGGTCCTCGTCGACGACCATCCGCGCGGTCCCCTTGTACCCGTCCGCGTAGACGCTCGCCCCGGCCACGTACCCGATCTCGTAGTCGACGGCGCGGACCCGGTAGCCGGCGTCGGTGGCCGCCTTGAGCGTGAGGCCGACCGACGCGACCTCCGGGTCGGTGAACGTCACCTGCGGCACCGCCTCGTGGTCCGCGGTCGCCACGTGCGTGCCCCACGGGCCGTCCGAGACCGGCTTGCCCGCGGCCCGTGCGGCGATCACGTCGCCCGCCGCCCGCGCCTGGTACTTGCCCTGATGGGTGAGGAGCGCGCGGTGGTTGACGTCGCCGGTCGCGTACAGCCAGTCGAAGCCCTTGACCCGCATCGTGTCGTCGGTCTCCAGCCAGTCGCCGGGCGTCAGGCCGACCACCTCCAGGCCTATGTCCCGGGTACGGGGTGTGCGGCCGGTCGCGACGAGCACCTCCTGGGCGGTCACCGCACCACCGTCGCCGGTCTCCACCGTGACGCGGTCGTCGTCGCGGTGCACCCGGGTGGTCTCCGTATCCAGCAGCACCTTGACGCCCTGCTCGCGCAGCGCCTCCGCGACCATCTCCCCGGCGAACGGCTCCAGCCCGGCCAGCAGCCCGCCGCGCGAGATCAGCGTGACCGTGGTGCCGAAGCTCGCGTACGCGGTGGCCATCTCGGTGGCGACCACACCACCGCCGATGACGACGAGGCTCTCCGGCGCGACCTTCGCGCTCGTCGCGTCGCGGCTGGTCCACGGGTCCGCGTCGCGCAGGCCCTCGATGTCCGGGACGAAGGCGTCGGAGCCGGTGGAAATGGTCACCGCGTGCCGCGCCCGCAGCACGATCTCGCCGCCGTCGGGCGTGGCGACCGTGACCTCCTTCGGCGCGGTGAGCTTGCCGTGCCCGCGCACGACCGCGATGCCCGCGCCCTCGGCCCATCGGACCTGGCTGTCGTCGTTCCAGTCGTGGGTGAACGAGTCCCGGCGGGCCAGCACCGCGGCCACGTCGAGCGTGCCGGTGACCGCCTCCTTCGCGCCGTCCACCTGCCGCGCGGCGCGCAGCGCCTGACCGGGGCGGATCAGCGCCTTGGACGGCATGCACGCCCAGTACGAACACTCGCCGCCGACCAGCTCGTGCTCCACGAGCACCGCGGTCAGTCCGCCCTGGACCGCACGGTCGGCGACGTTTTCACCAACCGCGCCGGCGCCCAGCACGATGAGGTCGTATTCGGTCGCGTCCATCGGGGGCATCTCCGCTCGTCGTGGACCTTCAGTATGCCTTTCTGCCGACGGCGTCCCCGGGAGCGGGCGCAACCGCGCCCGGCCCGCGCCTGTGGGGAGCGCGGGCCGGGGCGGTCGTACGGGCGTCAGGCGCCGGGGATGCGCCCCACGCCCGCACCTGAGGTGACCAGGGACGGTACCGAGGCGGCGCTGTCCGGCGTGTACGAGTAGTAGGCGCGCGGATCCTGCACGTTGCCGCCGCTCTCGCAGGTGCCGGAGCGGACGAAGACGTTGCCCCGCTCGGCCAGGCGGCCGGGTGCCGAGTCGGCGTACCCGCTCACCGAGTGGCAGGGGAAGGCGACGTCCTCGAAGTAGTTGGCCTCGACGAGCACGCCCGCGTTCTCCGTGGACGCCACGCCGTAGAGGCCGATGCCGCGGTAGTAGTTGTTGTACACATGGACCGGCTCGCCGAAGCGCACCCGCGGGTGGCGCTGGTTGGAGCCGTCGAAGTAGTTGTGGTGGTACGTGACCTTCAGGTATCCGATGTCGTCCGGGAACGAGTCGGAGTGCCCGAGCAGCATGCTCTTGTCGGTGGCGTGGAACCGGTTCCAGGACACCGTCACGTTCGTCGACTGGCGCTTGACGTCGACCGAGCCGTCGAAGCCGGGGTAGAAGTCGTTGTGGTCGATCCACACGCGACGTGATCCATTGTGGACGCTGACCGAGTCGTCCGAGGCGTCCCGGAAGGTGATGTTGCGGATGATGACGTTGTCGCCGGGGCGCGTGGTCGTACCGAGCTGGAGGCCGCCGCCGACGATCTCGGCGGTCGAGCCGACGCCGATGATGCTCTTGTTGGCGACCACCGTGATCATGTCGTCGACCGTGATCCGCCCCGCGACCCGGATGACGTACGGCGTGTTCGCGCCCGCGTACTGGGCCAGCTCCGCCGCGCTCGTCACGGTGACGGTGGGGCCGCCGGCGCCCCGGTGGTGCCGGTCGCGTGCCCGTCCGCCTGCCCGGGCACCGGCTGCGGCGCCGGTGGGGTGGTCACCACCGGCGTCGGCGACTGCGTCGTCGGGCTCGGGCCGGCCGAGTCGGTCACCAGCACGTCGTCGAAGGAGGCGCTGGCGTAGTACGAGGCCAGGCCGATCGAGCCGGACGCGTACGCGCTGTCGGTGGCGGTCGCCACGAGCTGCCCGTTCAGGAAGCCGCGGAGCGTGCTGCCGGAGGCTTCGAGGCGCAGCCGGTACCACGTGTTGAGCGAGACCGTCGCGGCGGCCGACGCCAGCGTCGTGTGGCCGCCGGAGCCGCGGCGGCCAAGCCGTACGTCCCCGGCGTTGGTCAGCGCGAGGTAGTAGTAGGCGCTGGTGCTCTGCGCGCGGGCGATGACGCCGGCATGGCGGGCGGAGCCGTTGAACGCGGTCGGCTTGACCAGCGCCTGGACCGAGTAGTCGGTCCACGAGCTGGACCCGGCCAGCGCGCGGGCGTCGCTGCCGGTGCCCGACTGGCGGTAGACCGCCGAGCCGTCGGTGACGACGGACCAGCTCCCGCCGGAGCGGGTCCAGCCGCTGGCGCCGCCGGTGAAGTCGGTGCTGAAGAGGGTGGCTGCTTGTGCCGATTGGACGCCGACGAATACGAGCGCGGTGGCCACCGCGCCGGCGAGGGCCGCGGCGAGCAGCGCCCTCCGTCCTTTGTGGAGCATGGGCGTTGTCTCCTGTCTCACGGCCGTAACCGGACAGAAATAACGCTAGGAAAGCCCTTTCCTAAGGTCAATAGAATCGATGTGCAGGAATGTTGCAGTACGCCCGTCCGTCAGCGGGGCGACGACCGGGCGACCCGGAACCCCACGTCCTCGATCCGCAGCGTGGGGTGGCTGCGCCGCCGTACCGACGTACGGCAGCTCCAGTGCTCGTCGAACCACCCGCCGCCCTTGAGCACCCGGTACGTCCCGTACACCTCCGGGTCGTAGACGTCCCAGCACCACTCCCACACGTCGCCGAGCATGTCGTGCAGGCCCCACGCGTTCGGCCGCTTGCCGCCCACCTCGCGTACGCGCCCGTCGGAGTTGTCGCGGTACCAGGCGATCTCGTCGAGCTCGCCGTAGCGCGGGCCGGTCGTGCCGGCGTGGCACGCGTGCTCCCACTCCGCCTCGGTCGGCAGCCGGTACCCCTCGGCCTCGCCGTCCCACTCCACCTCGTCGTCCCCCAGCAGCCGGTACGCCGGCGCGAGCCCGTCCCGTGTGGACAGTGCATTGCAGAACCGTGCGGCGTCCCACCAGGACACGCTCTCCACCGGGAGCCGGTCGCCGGGTCCGGCGGCGCTCGGGTGCGCGCCGGTCACCTCCGCGTACTCCGCCTGGGTCACCGGAAGGGAGGCCAGCAGGAACGGTGCCACATCGACGGTCCAGCTGCGCTCGGTGCGCCGGTCGGCGAGCGTCACGTGGCCGGGCGGGATCGTGATCATCATTTACTCTATCCAGCGTGGCCCAGGACTACCGGTTTCATCACTTGGCGATCGTCGCGAAGAGCTACGACGAGACGGTGAACTGGTACTGCCGGCACTTCGGCTTCAGCGTGGCGCAGGAGTGGAGCGCGCCGGACATGCTGCCCGGCGCCCGCATGTGCTACCTGCGGAAGGGCACGTTCTACATGGAGATCATCGGCGACGGCGAGAAGACCGGGCACCATGCGGTCGCCCCGGATCCGAAGCAGGAGTACCAGATCACCGGATACCGCCATTTCGCCCTGGAGGTGGACGACGTGGACGCCGCGGTGGCGGCGCTGGCCGCCGACGGCGTGCCGGCGTTCTTCCCACCCACCAACCACGACGCCGTCGGCGTGCGGGCCGCCCTCGTGCGCGACCCGGACGGCAACGCGGTCGAGCTCATCCAGTGGCTGTGAGCGCAGGCGCCGGCACTGACGCGGGCGTGGGGCGGATCATCGGGCCGGCGGCGCGGGCGACAAGCGCCAGCAGCGGGATCAGCGCGGCGAGTGTCCACGTGAGACCGACAAGCTCGGTCACCCAGCCGATGATCGCCGGCGCGATCAGGATTCCGGTGTACGTCATCGTGCTGAACCGGGCGACGGTCGTGGCCGCACCGGAGCCGGTCGCGCCCAGATGGCCGACCACGCCGAAGAGCACCGGCAGCGGGGTGGCCAGCCCGATCCCGACCACCGCGAAGCCGGCCACCGCCAGCGCCGGCCACGGGCTGAGCACGATCACCGCCAGGCCGGCCGCCGCGACGAGCGTGCCGGTGGCCACCAGGCCGGCTGCCGAGCCGCGGGCCTGGAGCCGGTCGCCGACCAGCCGGCCGGCGGTCTGGCAGGCGGTGAACGCCACGTAGCCGAGCGTGGCGGCGCCGAGTGACGCGCCAAGGTTGTCGTGCAGGTACACGCCACTCCAGTTGGCGACCGCCGCCTCGACCGTGAGCACCGTGGCGCCCATCGCGCCGAACCCGACGATCCGCCGCGACCAGCCGCTCCGCCACGACGCGCGGGCGGCGGGGGTGGCCTCGGTGGCGCGCCGGTCCGCGTACCCGGGAAGGAGCAGGCGGCCGCAGACCAGCGCGGCCGGCAGCAGCGCCGCGGCGAGTACCGCGTAGTGCAGTGACCGCGACATGCCCGCCTGGGCCGCCGCCGAGCCGACGAGCGAGCCCGCGACGGCGCCGATGCTCCACGCCGCGTGGCAGCCGTTCATGATCGGGCGGCCGAGCGCGCGTTCGACCGCGACGGCGTGCGCGTTCATGCTCACGTCGAGCAGGCCGTGCGCCGCCCCGAAGCCGAGCAGCAGGGCGAGCAGCGCGACCAGGCTCGGCGCGAGCCCGACGCCGACGAGCCCGAGCGGCAGCACGAGGATCGCCACGCGCACCACCCAGCCGCTGCCCACCCTGGCCGCGAGCGCTCCCGCGCCCTGCATGGCCGGCACGGCCGATACGCCGAACACGGCGCTGACCAGGCCGAGCTGGGCGGGGGAAAGGTCGAGGTCGAGCTTGAGCTGCGGCGTACGCACCACCATGCTCGCGATGATCAGCCCGTTGCCGCCGAAGACCGCCGTGATCGCCCAGCGGGCAAGCCTTGCGTTCGAGGAAGCCATACCAAGACGACGAACGGGCAGCCCCTCGATCGGACAGCGGCGCCGGCCAGGTGGAACAAACTGACAGCAGCCCGACACATAAAGATGTCTTCACCAACGGCTGAGGCCGGGCTTACGCACCCTCCCCAGACTCCGGAGTCATGGTCCAGGGTAGGAGCAGAAGGTCGACGCGAAAACGCGTCGTCATCGCGGTGGTACTCGTCGCCTCACTCGCCGCCACCTTGCTCGGTGTGCAGCCGGTGTGGGCGATGACGTACACAGTCAACAGTACGGCGGATGCTGTCGATGCCGCCGTCGGCAACGGGGTCTGCGCCACCAGTACGGGCGTCTGCACATTGCGGGCGGCCGTGCAGGAGGCGAACTCGACCCTCGCTGCCGACACAATCCAGGTGCCTGCTGGCACGTACCAGATCGGTATCGCCCCCTCCGGCGACAACGGTGACTCGAGCGGCGACTTCGACGTCGTCAGCCCGCTCACCGTCGTCGGCGCCGGCGCCGCCACCACGATCGTCGACGGCGGGCAGCCGCTGGGCGGCTCACCGCCCGAAGTGCGCGGCCTGGACCGGCTCCTCGACATCCACGAGACCGCGGGCAACGTCACCGTCTCCGGCATCACGCTGCGGGAGGGGTACGACATAGAGGTCGGCGGCGCTGTCCACAACCTCTCGCCCGGCCTGGTGCGGCTCCAGAACGTCACCGTTCTGGACAGCTACGCCGGTGTGTCCGGCGGCGGCATCTTCGCCGACACCGAGGGCCGCATGGAGATCGGCGGCTCGACCATCCGGGGCAACACGACCGGCGGTGAAGGCGGCGGCATCTACAACCAGCACGAGGGCGAGATCACCCTCACCGACACGTCGCTGACCGGCAACACGGCGGCGGGCGACGGCGGCGGGCTGTCCAACACCTCCAAGGCCCGGCTCACCATGACCCGGGGCACCGTCTCCGGCAACACGGCCGGCGGCTCGGGCGGCGGCGTCTCCACCGACGCCTCGCGCCCGGCCACGTTCACCGGTGTGGTCTTCTCCGGCAACGCGGCGGGCGACGAGGTCTCCGGCGACGGCGGCGGTGGCGGCCTGAACGCCGGCGGCGACGGCACGCTCAACATCACCGGCGCCTCGTTCATCGAGAACACCGCGATCGGCGAGGGCGGCGGCCTGGCCATCCACAATGGCGGCGCCGCGCAGGTCACCGACACGGTCGTGCGCGACAACCACAGCGACGCCGGCGGTGGCGGCATCGAGAACAGCGGCATGGGCGTCACGCTCACCCGGCTGACCGTCACCGGCAACACCGCCGGCCTGGACGGCGGCGGCATCGAGAGCCAGGGCAGCGGCGCGTTCACCATCAAGGACACCACGGTCAGCCAGAACACGGCCGAGCACGGCGGCGGCTTCGCCAACGTGGCGGACGGCACGCTCCAGATCACCGGCTCGACGTTCTGGGACAACCGCGCCAAGGTGTACGGCGGTGGCATCTACAACGCCTCCGACGCCACCGCGCTGATCGAAAACAGCACCTCCTCCGGCAACGTCGCACAGGTGGCCGGCGGTGGCCTCTACAGTGACGCGGACGCCGGCCTGCGGGTGGTCAACGTGACCATCACCCACAACGTCTCGCCGCACGGCGCGGGCGTCGGCAACGAGCCGGGCGGCTCGGTGAACTTCCCGGTCGAGCCGAGCACCTCGGTGATCTTCCGGAACACCGTGGTCGCCGGCAACCTGCACGGCGCCGAGTGCAGCTTCGCGGTCGGCTCCGAGGGCGGCAACCTGGACAGCGCCGACTCCTGCTACTTCCGGGGCAGCCGCGACCGTACCGGCGCCGGCGACCCCGGCCTGGACGCGATCGCCGACAACGGCGGCCCGACGATGACGCACGCCATCCAGGAGGGCAGCTTCGCCCTCGACGGCGGCGTCGCGCCGTGCGTGCCGGTCGACCAGCGCGGCGTCACCCGCCCCAAGAACACCGCGTGCGACATCGGGTCGCTGGAGCACGAGGGGCCGTTCCCGGCGGCGGACACCGTCGCGCCGGAGACGTCGGTGCTGGAGGGGCCGTCGTTCGCGGCTGAGCGGGCCACGTTCCGCTTCGCCGGTACGGACAACGTCACCCCGGCCGGCGAGCTGCTCTTCGAGTGCCGGGTCCTGAGCAACGACCCGACCGACCCGCCGGACCCGCCGGACCCCACCGAGCCGCCGGACCCCGAGTTCATGTTCGTCGGCTGCCCCAACCCGTACGAGCTGCTCGACATCGAGATGGGCGAGAACACGCTCGAGGTGCGGGCGATCGACCGGGCCGGCAACGTCGACCCGACGCCCGCGGTGCACGTCTTCACCGGCGGGGAGGACACCACGCCGCCGGAGACCACGTTCGCCAGCACCCCGCCCAACCCGAGCGCGGGCCGTACGGCCACGTTCTCCTTCCTCGGCACCGACGACCTGACACCGACCTTCCTGCTGGAGTACGAGTGCCGGATCGACAGCACCGACGAGGAGGCGTGGCTCGAGTGCGCCAGCCCGTGGAGCTTCTCCAACCTGACCACCGGGTCGCACACGGTACAGGTGCGCGCGATCGACGAGGGCGACAACGTCGACCCGACGCCGGCCACGTACACCTGGACGGTCGGCTCGCCGGCCGACTGTGACGCCTCGAACGTCATCCTCACCGCGGGCGCCGACGCGTGGATCGACGAGTCGATCACGCAGCAGAACTTCGGCATCGCCGAGGAGCTGACGGTGCGGTCCCAGGCACCCGGCGAGGACGCCCGCGCACTTGTCCACTTCGGACTGCCCGCGGACACGCCGGTCGCCTGTGAGCTGACCCGGGCCACGCTCCGCCTGTACGGCGAGGGCGAGGCGGGCCGCACGCTGGAGGCGGTACCGATCAGCGCCGGTTGGGCCGAGACCAACGTGACCTGGGCCAACCAGCCAGCCACCAGCGGTACGGCGGCGACCACCACGTCCGGCTCCGGCTTCCGTGAGTGGAATGTCACCGCGCAGGTGGCGGCGATGCTGGCCGGCTCGCCCAACCACGGCTTCATGATCCGGGACGCCGTGGAGGAGGGTGAGGGTGCCGAGCAGTCGCTCAGCTCCCGTCACACGATCGCCGAGCCGCCGCAGGTGCCGCAGCTCGTGCTCCGCTTCGACGGCCCGGGTGCCGAGCCGCCCTCGCCGCCGCCCGCGCCGGTGGCCCGTACGGTCACCTGTGGCCAGGTGATCACCCAGAGCACCCGGCTGCTGAACGACCTGACCGACTGCCCGCTCGACGGCCTCGTCGTCGGCGCGCCGAACATCGAGATCGACCTCGACGGCCACACGATCGACGGGCCGGGTTACTTCCCGGGCCAGCCGGGCTCCCCGTACGAGGTGCCTGAGCTGGGTCTGCCGGCCGGTGTGCGCAACGTCGGGTTCGAAAACGTCGTCGTCACCGGCGGCACGATCAAGGGCTACGGCTACGGCGTGCAGCTGATGGCCGGCACCCGGTTCAACCTGGTCGAAGGGCTGACCGTCCGGGAGAACGCGACGGCGGGTATCGAACTCGCCGACGCCGACGACGGGCGCAACGCCAACCAGGTGCGCGGCAACACGATCGCGGACAACGAGCTCGGCCTCGCGCTGATCGCCGGCTCGGAGAACAGCGTGGTGCGGGAGAACGACTTCGCCGGCAACCTCGGCGTGGCCATTCACATGCTCGACGCCAGCGGTCACCTGATCGAGGACAACACCGTCACCGGCGTGACAAGTGACCCGGCGCTGAGCAGCGACGGCGGCTTCCTCTTCGAGGACGCGCGGGAGAACACGATCGCCGGCAACACGCTCGCCGACACCGGTGACGCGGGGATCGTGATCAGTGCCGGCTCGCACCGCAACGTGGTGCGGGACAACGTCATGTCGCGGACCGGCGACGCCGGCATCAACATCGACGACTCCGACGGCACGGTGGTGACCGGCAACACCTCGCACCTCGCGTCCGACGTCGGGATCGGGCTCAGCGGCGCGAGCGGCACCATCGTCCGCGACAACGACGTCCGGTTCAACCCGGGCGGCGTGGAACTGGAGGGGGCCAGCGACAACATCGTCGAGGACAACGACGCCAGCTCCAGCAGCGGCGTCGGCATCTCGGTGTCGGCTGAGTCGCTGCGCAACCGCATCGCGGGGAACACCATCGTCGGCGCCACCGGAGACGGGATCGCGGTGGGCGGTGCGGCGGTCGACCCCGAGGGCAACCCGCTCGGCGGCAACGTCATCGAGGGCAACACGGCGTCGGCCAACACCGGCGACGGCATCTCGGTGGCCGAAGCCGGGCACACGGTCACCGGCAACACCGCGCACCACAACTCCGCGTGGGGTATCGACGCGGCCGAGGGCACGATCGACGGTGGCGGCAACACCGCCAGCGGCAACGGTGAGCTCGAGCAGTGCCGTGGCGTGGTCTGCGCCGCCGGTACGCCCGGCACGCCGCCCGGACCGGACATCACGCCGCCGACCGCGGTGATCACCGGTACGCCGCCGAACCCGAGCAGCAGCCTCGCCAGCGTTCAGTTCCGGTTCACCGGTTCCGACAACGTGGCCCCGCCGACCGCACTGCGCTTCGAGTGCCGGCTGGACCCGCCGCCGGACCCGGAGCCCGAGCCGCCGGAGCCGGGTGAGCCGCCGCAGGCGCCGGAGGGTCCGGGCTGGGAGGAGTGCGTCAGCCCGGTCACGTACCACTTCCTCTTCGTCGGCGTGCACCGCTTCGAGGTGCGGGCGATCGACCCGTCGGACAACAAGAGCCTCACCGCGGCGTCGCACACCTGGACCGTGGCGGCGACCCCGCCCGGGCCGGACAACACGCCGCCGAGCACGACGATCTTCCAGCACCCGGACCAGGCCAGCACCACGCCGCTCGCCACCTTCGGCTTCCGCGGCAGCGACAACGCCACCCCGGGACCCAACCTGCGGTACGAGTGCCGCCTGGACCAGGCCGCGTTCGGGCCCTGCCTGAGCCCGAAGTCGTACTCCGGCCTGAGCCTCGGCGTGCACACGTTCGAGGCGCGGTCGGTGGACCTGGCCGGTAACGTCGACCCGACCCCGGCCTCGTACACCTGGACGGTCCTGCCGTCGCCGGCGGACACCACCCCGCCGGACACGACGATCGACTCGGCGCCGGACGCGTCCACGGTCAGCACCGAGGCGACGTTCCAGTTCTCCGCCAGCGAGCCGGGCTCCACGTTCGAGTGCTCGCTCGACGGCGCCGCGTTCAGCGCTTGCACCTCGCCGACGGAATACGTCGGACTCTGGGTCACCGACCACGAGTTCCGGGTGCGGGCGATCGACGCGGCGGGCAACGTCGACCCGACGCCGGCCGCCCACTCGTGGACGATCCGCCCGGCGCCGGTACCGATGCAGGTCAACTGCGGCCAGACGCTCACCCAGAGCACGCTGGTCAGCAACGACCTGACCAACTGCTCCGGTGACGGCCTCGTCATCGGCGCGGCCGGGATCACCGTCGACCTCAACGGGTTCGCGGTGGACGGCATCGGCCAGGGCGTCGGTATCCGCAACAACGGCCACGACAACGTGACCATCACCAACGGCACCGTCCGCGAGTTCGACTACGGCGTGCAGCTCAACGCCGGCACGGTCGGCAACATCGTCTCCGACCTCACCGTCGAGCTGCACCAGGAGGTGGGCATCCAGCTCACCGACGCGGACAACGGCCTGCGGGGCAACCTGCTGCGCGGCAACACGCTCACCGGCAACGCGGCGGGCATCGCGCTGCTCGGCGGCACGCAGGGCACCTCGGTGCTGGACAACGTCATCACGGCCAGCGCGCTCGACGGCATCCAGGTGCTCGCCTCCAGCGGCAACAGGGTGGAGAACAACCGGGTCAGCGGCTCCAGCGGCTCCGGCCTCGTTCTCGAGGGCGCTACCAACAACACGATCGTGGGCAACACGATCATGGACAACTCCGACCCCGCGGTGACGCTCCAGGCCGGCTCGAACGGCAACCGCCTGTCGGGCAACGAGCTGACCGAGAGCGAGTCCGGTGTGATCATCACCGACTCGTCCGGCAACGATCTGGTGGCGAACGTGGCCACCGGCTCCAGCGACGGCGGCTTCGTCCTGGAGGGTGCCAACGACAACGTGCTGCGCGGCAACGACGTGCGGTTCAACGGCACCGGCATCGACCTGTACCAGTCGTCGCGCAACCGGGTGGAGTCCAACGACGCCTCCGGCTCGTCGTCGAGCGGTATCTCGATCGGGCCCGAGTCGCTGAACAACACGATCGTGCTCAACACCTCCAGCGGCAACCAGTCGGAGGGCATCTCGGTCGAGGCCGAGGTGCTGCCGGAGAGCACCGAGCCGGGCAACGTCATCGACCGCAACACGACCAGCAGCAACAACAGCGCCGGTATCGCGGTCGAAAAGGCCGGCCACCGGATCTCGGCCAACTCCGCCGACAACAACGACGGCTGGGGCATCTACGCCGAGGTCGGCAACGTGGACGGTGGCGGCAACCGGGCCACCGGCAACACCGAGCCGATGCAGTGCTACAACGTCTCCTGTGACGGATCCGCGCCGGTACCGCCGGAGGTCAACCCGCCGGACACGCTGATCGTGGACGAGCCGCCGAACCCGAGCAACAGCACCTCGGCGAGCTTCACGTTCACCGGTATCGACGACAACACCCCGCTGTTCGACCTGGCCTTCGAATGCCGCCTGGACAGCACCAGCCCGACCGCCTGGACGGACTGCGAGAACCCGCAGACGTACGGCAACCTGGGCGTGGGTACGCACACGTTCGAGGTGCGTGCGGTGGACCTGGCCGACAAGCCTGACCCGACCCCGGCCACGTACACCTGGACGGTGGCGCTGTCGCCGCCGGGCATCCCGCCGGTCACCACGATCAGCGCCGGTCCGCCGGCGCAGACCGCGGCCCGGAGCGCCCTGTTCACCTTCTTCGCCAACGAACCGGACGCCACCTTCGAGTGCTCCTTCAACGGTGCGGCGTACGCCGACTGTGTCTCCCCGGTCTTCCTGGAAGACCTGCTGCCGGGAGCGCACGAGTTCGCGGTACGGGCCCGGGACGCCGAGGGCAACCTCGAACCGACCCCGGCCACCCGTACCTGGACGGTCACCGGACCGCCGGTCGTGACGCTCGTCGTCGCGCCGGACACGGAGACCACCGACCAGACCGCCACGTTCGCCTTCACCGCGAACGAGCCGGTCGCCCGGTTCGAGTGCTCGCTCGACCTCGCCCCGTTCACGACGTGCACGTCACCGGCGTCGTACAACGGGCTGGCCATCGGTGATCACTCGATGCGGGTGCGCGCCGTGGACCTGGACGGGATGACGTCCACAGAGGACGAGATGGCCGACCACGAGTGGTCGATCGTTCCCGGGCCGGACCTGACTCCGCCGGAGACGAGCGTCCTCAGTGGGCCCGCCAACCCGGCGCCGGACGGTATCGCGAACTTCACGTTCACCGGTACGGACAACGTGACCGCGTCCGCCGGCCTGCTCTTCGAGTGCCGCCTCGACAGCCAGAACGAGGCCGACTTCGTGGAGTGCACAAGCCCGTTCGGGTACCCCAACGTGGACCTGCCGGGCGAGCTGGAGCCGGGACCGCACGTGTTCGAGGTGCGGGCCCTGGACCAGGAGGACAACGTGGACCCCACGCCCGCGGTGTACTCCTGGACGGTGGCCGGTACGCCGGTCGCGCCGCAGACCACCATCGCCACCGCACCACCGGTGGAGACGGTGGGCACCACCGCGGCGTTCACCTTCTCGGCCAGCGCTCCGGGTGTGACCTTCGAGTGCGCGCTTGACGGTGCGGCGTACGCGGCCTGCGTATCGCCGGTCCAGTACACCGGCCTGGCGGTCGGCGACCACGAGTTCGCGGTCCGGGCCCGTACGGCCGGGGGCACCGTGGACCCGACGCCGGCGCACTTCGAATGGACGGTGCTGCCGCCGCCGGACACCACGGCACCGGAGACGACCATCGGCTCCGCGCCACCGGCGACGACCACCAGCCCGACGGCGACGTTCGGCTTCTCCGCCAGCGAGGCGGGGTCGACGTTCGAGTGCTCGCTCGACGCCGCCGCGTTCGGTCCGTGCACCAGCCCGCAGGCGTACAGCGGCCTCCAGCCCGGAGCGCACCAGTTCCGGGTACGGGCCACCGACGCCGCCGGGAACGTGGACGGCACGCCGGCCACGCACAACTGGACGGTCCAGGCGCCGCCGAGCTGCGCGGCTCCGGGCACGGTGACGCTCGGGGCGAACGCGGACAGCTGGGTCCTCCAGTCGTCGGCGTCGAGCAACTACGGGCAGGACTCGGTGCTGAAGGTCGACACCAAATCCGGCAACAACGCCCGGGCACTCGTGCGGTTCAACCTGCCGGCGATCCCGTCCGGATGCCAGGTGACCGACGCGAAGCTGCGGCTGTACGCCTCGTCGTACAAGACCGGGCGGACGCTCCAGGCGATCCCGCTCGCGGCCACTTGGTCGGAGGCGAACGTGCGGTGGAACAACCAGCCGGCCACCACCGGCACGGCGGCCACCACCACGTCCGGCTCCGGGTACCGGGAATGGGCGGTCACCGCGCAGATCGGTGGCGCCTACGCCAACGGCAACTTCGGGTTCCTGATCCGGGACAGCGTGGAGAACGGCAGCGGTCTCGAGCAGGGATTCCACAGTAGAGAGAAGGGGACCGACAACCCACCGCGGTTGGTCATCACGTTCGGCTAACCGCACCCCCCATAAAAGGCGCCGCCCCTTCCACCTCCCAGGAAGGGGCGGCGCCGCCGTACGCGGTGGCGACACGTGCACATTGGGAAAGATGAGAAAACTCTAAGAAGAGGCCACCGGATCGGTCGAAAAAGCACGGATCAGTGGCCGCCCTGCCCGCCCGATCGAAGACTGTCGGTCATGGTGCCGGGCACCGTACGGTGAGTAACCGTGAGGAGCCGCTCCGGATGGCTACCGGCGACACGGAGCATCCATACCCGCATCCTGCTGTCGTACGTCGGGCTGATCGTGCTCGCCAGCGGGCTGTCCACGATCGCCATCCGCGAGGTGCTGCTGATCCGGCTGGAGCACCGCGTGCAGGCGTCGGTGCAGCAGGAGTTCCTGGAGATGGACCTGCTCGTCAGCCAGGGCAGCGACCCGCGTACGGGCGCCGCCTTCACCTCCGTGGAGCGCGCCTTCGACGTGTACTTCCAGCGCAACGTCCCCAACAACGAGGAGGCGATGCTCGCCTTCTCCGACGGCAAGATCTACCGCAGTAGCATGACCCGCTTCCCGCTGGAGCGGCTGCCGCAGCCCGTGATGGAGCGGCTCGGCACCTCGGCGCGGACCAGGGCCGGTGGCGAGCTGGAGAGGTTCGACACCGCGCAGGGGGAGGCGTTCTACCGGATCATGCCGGTGACGATCGGCAACGACCGGGGCGCGTTTGTGGTGACGTTCCTGCCGATCGAGGAGCGGGCGGAGATCGCCGACCTGCTCCTGTACAGCGTGGCCGCGATCCTCGGCGTGCTGCTGCTCGCCTCCGCGTGTGCCTGGCTGATGACAAGCCGGGTGCTCGGCCCGGTGCGCCAGCTCACCGACACCGCCCGGCTGATCTCCCAGTCCGACCTGACCCGCCGCATCCCCGTCACCGGGCGGGACGAGGCGGCCGTGATGGCCCGCACCTTCAACGCGATGCTCGACCGGCTGGAGGCGGTGTTCCGCCGCGAGCGGGAGTTCATCGTGGACGCCAGCCACGAGCTGCGCGGCCCGCTGACCATCTCGCTGGGCAACCTGGGACTGCTGGAGCACGCGGTGACCGACGAGGAGGATCGGCGCCGCACGATCGCGATCGTCTCGGACGAGCTGGAGCGGATGGGCCGCATCGTCGGCGACCTGCACCTGCTCGCCGACGTGGCGCACCCGCAGTTCCTCCAGCCGGAGTGGATCGACCTGGAGATATTCGTGGTCGAGCTGGTCGCGAAGCTCAGCGCGCTCGCGCCGCGGCCGTGGCAGCTCGACGAGGCGCCGCAGGGCAGGATCCTGGCCGACCGGCACCGGCTGACCGAGGCCGTGATCAACCTGGCGGACAACGCGGTACACAACACCGAGCCCACCGACACCGTCGCGCTGGGCGCCTCGCTCGACGGCGGAGACCTGCGCCTGTGGGTGCGGGACACCGGGCGGGGCATCCCGCTCGAGGAGCAGTCCCGGGTCTTCGACAGGTTCCGGCGCGGCGCGGGGGCGCAGTCCCGGTACCGGGGGACCGGGTTGGGGCTGTCCATCGTCCGGGCCATCGCGCAGGCGCACGGCGGCCGGGTCGAGCTGGTCAGCCGCCCCGGCGCGGGTGCGACGTTCACGCTGGTGATTCCCGATCTGCTCCGGAAGGGGTGGCCTGTTGGCCAGAATCTTGATCGCTGAGGACGACGCCAAGATCGCATCGTTCCTCCAGAAAGGACTCCAGGCGAACGGCTGGGCCACCGTGCACGTCGAGGACGGCGCCGAGGCCGAGCAGCTGGCCCTGGGCGGCGGCTTCGACCTGCTGATCCTGGACATCGGGCTGCCTAGTCGGGGCGGCTTCGAGGTGCTCCAGGGGCTGCGCGCGCGGGGGCACCGGCTGCCGGTACTCGTGCTCACCGGCCGGGCCCAGGTGCACGACGTGGTCGCCTGCCTGGACGCCGGCGCGGACGACTACATGACCAAGCCGTTCCGCTTCGAGGAGCTGCTGGCCCGGATCCGCGCCCGGCTGCGCGGGGTGGGCACGGAGGAGGAGCGGGTGCTCATCGCCGGCCCGGTGCGGCTCGACCTGTGGTCGCGCGAGGTGTCGGTACGGGGACGCGCGGTCGCGCTGACCGGACGGGAGTTCGCCCTCCTGGAGACGCTGATCCGGCACGCCGACCGGGTGCTGAGCCGGGAGCAGCTGCTCTCCCAGGCGTGGGGGTACGACTTCGACCCGAGCACGAACCTCGTCAACGTGTACGTGAGCGCGCTGCGCAAGAAGCTCGGCGAGAACGTGATCGAGACGCTGCGCGGCTTCGGCTACCGGTTGCGTACATGAGAGCCCTCTCATCCTTGCCTCATCGAGTGATTACGCTCGTCGGACAGGCTCGGGCATGAGCGCGCAGAAAGTGGCCACGGGGATCGGGCTGGCGGCACTCGCCACGCTCCTGTCCGGCGTCGGCCTGCCGGCGCTGTTGCCACCCGCACCGGTACCGCCGATCGAGATCACCGTGCCGGCCGCCCACCAGCTCGAACAAGGGCAGAATGAGACGGCACCGCCGAGCGCGGGCACCGTACGCAGGCCCGCCACCGGAGACGACGATGACGATGCCGACGACCGGCCCGCCCGGCCACCCGCAGCCGGAGGTGGCGCTGGACCCGACGATGACGATGCCCTTGACGACCGGGGAGTCGAGCGCGACGACGACGCCGCCGAGCGCGACGGTGCCGTGGAACGCGACGACGCTCCCGAACCCGACGATGCTCCCGAAGCCGACGACGACGCCGAGCCCGACGAACCGGACGACGACTGAGCGCAGCCGCTGGCGACCGTCGCTGGGCCTGCGGCTGCGGCTGCTGGGGTGGGCGCTCGTGCTGCTCTGCATCGCCAGCCTCGCGTCCGTCGTGGTGATCCGGCAGGTCCTGCTCAACCAGCTGGAAAACCGGATCACGGCGGACATGCGGCAGGAGGTGACCGAGTTCCGCCGCCTTGTCGACGGGCGGAACCCGACCAACGGGCAGCCGTTCGGCACCGACCTGCGGGCGATCGCGGACACGTACCTGCTGCGCAACGAGCCGCAGCCGGGCGAGGCGGTGCTGGTCTTCGTCGACGGGACGTTCTACCGCTCCACCGAAAACCCGCCGTACGACCTCGTCGCCGACGCCGGGCTCGTAGACCGCTGGACCGGCCTGCGGGAGAGCACGTACGGGGAGGTCGACGGCGGGGCGGCCGGCGACGGGCGGTGGCTGGCCGTGCCTGTGGTGATCGACGGTTCGGTACGCGGGCACGTGGTGGTCGCCGAGTTCGGCGCCGAGCGGCGCGCCGACCTCAACCGCGCGGTGCAGATCATGGCGCTCGCCTGCCTGCTCGTACTCGTGGTGGTGGCCGCCGGCGGCTACCTCGCGATGGGCCGGGCGCTGCGGCCGCTGCGCCAGGTCACCGAGACCGCCCGGGTCATCGAGGAGACCGACCTGTCCCGGCGGATCGAGGTGACCGCCACCGACGAGGTCGCCGACCTGGCCCGGACGTTCAACGCGATGCTCGGCCGGCTGGACAGCGCGTTCGCCGCGCAGAAGGCGTTCGTCGCCGACGCCGGGCACGAGCTGCGTACCCCGATCACGATCGTCCGCGGCCACCTGGAGCTGATGGGCGACGACCCGGCCGAGCGGGCCGAGACCGTCGCGCTGGTCACCGACGAGCTCGACCGGATGAACCGGATGGTCGACGACCTGCTCATGCTGGCCCGGGCCGAGCAGCCGGACTTCCTCCAGCTCGACCGGGTGGACATGGCGCTGATGATGCACGAGGTGTACGCCAAGGCGGTGGCCCTCGGCGACCGCGACTGGCGGCTCGGCGAGGTGGCCGAGGTGACGATCTTCGCCGACCGGCAGCGGCTCACCCAGGCGCTCATGCAGCTGGCCCAGAACGCTGTCCAGTTCACCGGCGCGGACGACCGGATCGAGCTGTCCGCGAGCGCCGAGCACGGGCGGGTGCTGCTCGCCGTACGGGACACCGGGCCGGGGATCGAGCCCGAGGACCGGGAGCGGATCTTCGCCCGCTTCGCCCGTGGGCGGGACGGCCGGGCCCGTACCGAGGGACCGGTCTCGGCCTGGCGATCGTCGCGGCCATCGCCCAGGCCCACCGGGGCGCGGTCGCGGTGGACAGCGTGCCGGGCGCGGGTGCGACGTTCACGCTCGTACTGCCGGCGCCAGCACGATGAACCGCATCCTCATCGCCGAGGACGAGCCGCGGATCGCCTCGTTCCTGACCAAGGGGCTGCGCGCCGCGGGGTACGTCACCACGGTCGTCGAGACCGGTGTGGACGCGGCCGCCTACGCGCGCAGCGCCGACTTCGACGCGCTCATCCTCGACCTCGGGCTGCCCGGCCAGGACGGACTCTCGGTGCTAGCCCAGATCCGGGCCCGGGGCGAGCGCCTCCCGGTGATCGTGCTGACCGCGCGGGACGCCGTGCCGGACCGGGTCACCGGGCTGGACCAGGGCGCCGACGACTACATGACCAAGCCGTTCAGCTTCGAGGAGCTGCTCGCCCGGCTCCGGGCCCGGCTGCGCGACCGCGGCCGGGACACCCCGACCACGCTGCGCGCCGGGGCGGTGGTGATGGACCTGGTACGCCGTACCGTCACCGCCGACGGGCAGCCGGTCGAGCTGACCGCCCGCGAGTTTCTGCTCGCCGAGACGCTGATGCGCCACCCCGGCCAGGTGCTCAGCCGCGAGCAGTTGCTCGACCGGGTGTGGGGGCTCGCGCACGACCCCAGCTCCAACGTCGTGGACGTCTACATTGGATACCTGCGCCGCAAGCTCGGCCAGGAGCTCATCCACACCGTGCGGGGCGTGGGATACCGGCTGCGCGAGCCCTAAGAGGACTCTCACCCACGGCTCACCGTCCACTTACGACGGTGCTGGAGGGTGTGCTCATGTCGCACCTGCTCACCGGCCCGGACGCCGGCGACCTGCTCGGTGTTGCCGTACGCCCCGGCCGCCTGCTCGCCTGGCGGGCCCGCCAGGTGGACCAGCAGCCCGGCCGGGGTTGCACCGCCGCGTACGACGTGCGCGTGCGCTGGCCGGACGGGCGGGACACGGACGAGCGGTTGGCCGCCTGCACCGGGCGCATCCCGGCCGGCGCGGCGGTGCTCGACGACGGGCAGGAGCGGGTCGGCGTGTGGCGGTACCCGCACGACCCGGACCTGCCCGCGCTCGCCACGGCCGCGGACGAGACCGCCGTCGCGGCGCTGCTCGACGGGTTCGACCTCGGCGGCGGGCCGGTGCGGCTGGCGCTGCGCGCGTACCGGCCACGCCGCCGGGCGATCATCGAGGCGGTGGGGGAGCGGGGTCGGCTCTTCCTCAAGGTGGTGCGCCCCGACCGCGTACGGCGGCTGCACGAGCGGCATCGGATGCTTGTCGGTGCCGGCGTGCCCGCCGCGCCAAGCCTCGGCCACACGCCCGACGGGCTGCTGGTGCTCCAGGCGCTTCCCGGCCGCACCCTGCGGGAGGCACTGCGGTACGGGTTTCCGGTGCTGCCACCGGCGTCCGCCGTACTCGCGCTGCTGGATCAGCTGCCCGCGGAGCTGGCCCGTGGCCGGCGGCGGCGCAGCTGGGCGGAGAAGGCGCCGCACTACGCGGCCGTGGTGGGCGCGGCACTGCCTTCGTCGGCCGAGCAGGCGGCGGCGATCGCCTCGGCGATCCGCGCGGAGGGCGGGCGCGGCGAGATAGTACCGGTGCACGGCGACCTCTACGAGGCCCAGCTGCTCGTCGCCGGCGAACGGGTCACCGGGCTGCTCGACATCGACACCGCCGGGCCGGGGGAGCGCCTCGACGACCTCGCCTGCGTGCTCGGCCACCTGTACGTGCTCGCCGACCTCTACCCGCCACGGGCCACAGCCATCAACCGGCTCGGTGCCCGGTACCTCGGCGCGTTCGAGCGGGTGGTGGACCCGGCGGACCTGCGCTACCGGGTCGCCGCGGTGGTGCTGTCGCTGGCGACCGGCCCGCATCGCGTACAGGAGCCGGACTGGCCGACCGCCACCCGCCGCCGCCTCGCCCTCGCCGAGCGCTGGCTGGCCAGCGCACGGTCCATGAAGGACTCCTCATCGTGGCACCATCCCCGTCTCACCGCGCGGGCAGAGGCTGGAAGCAACACCCAGAAGGAGGAGTGACAGATGCGCGTATCACGACCCTGGCGGATCGCAGTCGCCGGAGCCGGCGTCGCCGCCGTCCTGGCCGGCGTCGCGGGCGCGGCCGCCGCCAGCGGCGGCATCCAGCTCAACGACCGGATCCAGCCGATCGAGCTGGACAGCCAGCAGCTGGACGGGGGTACGGCCGGCGCGGCCGACGCGGAGGACTCGGCGGAGTCGCTCGACAGCGCGGGCGAGTCACCGTTCGACTCGGCCGGCTCGGCGTCCGACAGCCCGGGAGATCCGAAGTGGACGGACCCGTCGCCGGAGTCCGCCGACAGCGGCGCCGAGTCCGCCAACGACTCGCCGGCCGCCGTGCGCAAGCCGGCGAAGGCCAAGCCCGCCGCCGACTCCGCCGACTCGCCGGTGGCCCGCCGTGGCGGTGGCGACGACTCCGGAGACTCGCCCGCACCCCGGCGGTACCACGGCGACGACTCCGCCGACTCGGGCGGCTCGGCCGACTCCGGCGACTGACGGGTACGGCGCCGGGCTTCTGAAGCTTCGGCTCATATACAGCTTTGCCTTATATAAGGTCCGGCTATATTGAACCCGTGCACGCGTTCGACGTTCTGGGTGACCCGGTGCGGCGCCGCATCCTGGAGCTGCTCGCCGACGGCGAGCAGACCTCCGGGGCGGTCACCGAGGTCATCCAGGCCGAGTTCGGGATCTCCCAGCCCGCTGTCTCGCAGCACCTGCGCGTGTTGCGGGACAGCGGGTTCGCGTCGGTCCGGCCCGAGGGCACCCGCCGGCTGTACGCGGTCGAGCCCGGGCCGCTGCGCGAGGTGGACGAGTGGCTGGAGCGGTTCCGCGGGTTCTGGAGCCAGCGGCTCGACGCGCTGGCGACCGAGCTGGCGCGGGGCAAGCGGGCCCGCCGCTCCGCCGGAGAAACTTAGAGGGTGCTTATATAAGTCGTGGGTTTGATATGGTGACTCCGCTCCGGCCCCGCCGGGGCATCCATCCGCCAGGAAAGGATCCAGGAGTCATGACCGACACCGCAGGTTGGCTGAAGACCGTGCACCGCGAGGTGAGCGCCGAGGACACCGACGCGGGTCGCTCCCGCACCGTGCTGCTGCGCCGGTCCTTCGCCGCGCCCGTCGAGGACGTCTGGGACGCGATCACCGACCCGACCCGGCTCGAGCGGTGGTTCTACCCGATCAGTGGGGACCTTCGCGTCGGCGGCAAGTACCAGCTGGAGGGCAACGCCGGCGGCGAGATCCGGCGCTGCGAGCAGCCGAGCCTGCTGGTCGTGACCTGGGAGTTCGGCGGCGGGTCGACGGACCTCGAGGTGCGGCTGTCGGCCGAGGGGGACGACGCCACCGAGGTGCGGCTGACGCACTCCGCCGTGCTGCCCTTCGACGACGAGACCTGGGCCGCGGGCTGGGCCAGTTCGCGCCCGGCTGGGACCACGCCCTCAGCCGCCTGGACAGCTACCTGCGCGGCGAGCTGGCGGAGGACGACTCGCCCAGCGACCTGTCCCCGGAGGCCCAGCGGCTGTGGGAGCTGGCCGGCAAGGAGTGGGACGAGGTGGTCAAGGCCTGGCGCGGCTGACGCCGATCCAGATCCGAGGGTGGGCAGCGCCGACCGCGCCGCGCACCCTCGGACCGCACAGCGGCGGCGACTATGCCTCCTGCGCCGCGATCTGGAGGAGGTTGCCGCACGTGTCGTCGAAGACCGCGGTCGTCATGGGGCCCATCGTCAGCGGCTCCTGGGTGAAGGTCACGCCGAGGGCCCGCAGCCGCTCGAACTCGGCCCGCACGTCCTTCACACCGAAGACGGTGAACGGGATCCCGTCCGCCACCAGGGCCTGCTTGAAGCTTGCCGCCGCCGGGTGCTCGTCGGGCTCGAGGACCAGCTCCACGCCGCCCGGCTCCTCGGGAGAGACCACGGTCAGCCACCGGTGCTCTCCCGCCGGGAAGTCGGTCTTCTTCACGAAGCCAAGCACGCCGGTGTAGAACGCCAGCGCCTTCTCCTGGTCGTCGACAAAGATGCTCATGTGTCCGATGCGCACGGCCCGATGCCCCATCTCTCGTAGATCTGCTGGAGAGGGGACGTGTCAAGGTCGATGAAGATGTATCTGCCCTCCCGCCGGATCACTACCAGCCCAGCGTCCTCCAGCACCGCGAGATGCTGCGAGATGGCCTGACGCGACGAGGTGAACCCCTTGCCCAGCAGGCGGGTGCACAGCTCGAACAGCGTCTGGCCAGCGCGATCCCGCAGCTCGTCGAGGATGGCACGCCGGGTGGGGTCCGCGAGTGCCTTGTACACGTCGCCCACTGCCGGAACGATATGCAAGCTGCTACTTGCATGTCAAGGCAGCTGGCCCAGCACACTGCTGTAACGGGGAACAACCATGTGCGTCTTGCAATGCTGTGCGACGCACAGTATCGTGTGATGCATGCTCGACGATGAATTGCTTTCGACGCACCAGCAGGAGCTGCGGCGCGGCACCGTCGTGCTCGCCTGTCTGCTGATCCTGCGCAAGCCCAACTACGGCTACGCGCTGCTCGACCTGCTCGAGCGGAGCGGTTTCGCCGTCGACGCCAACACGCTGTATCCACTGCTGCGCCGGCTGGAGAAGCAGGGCCTGCTCACCAGCGACTGGAACACCGACGAGTCCCGGCCGCGGAAGTTCTACCGCACCAGTGACCTGGGCGGGGAGCTTGCCGACACGCTGAGCCGCGACTGGGACGAGCTGCACGCCGCGTTCCGCACCCTGAAGGGCGAGTCATGACTGCCACTGCGACCACCTCCCTCACCGACCGCTACATCGAGGCCATCCTCCGCCGCGTGCCGAGCAGGCAGCGGCCCGACATCGAGCGCGAGTTGCGTACCTCCATCGCCGACGCGGTGGACGACCGGCTCGAAGCTGGCGCCGATCCGGCGGAGGCCGAGGTGGCGGTCCTCACCGACCTGGGCGACCCGGCCCGGCTGGCCGCCGGCTACGCGGACCGCCCGCTGCACCTCATCGGCCCGGCCCTCTTCCTCGACTACACCCGCCTGCTGAGCGCGCTGCTCATCACCGTCGTGCCCGCCGTGGCCGCGGTGGTCGGTCTCCTCCGCGCGGTCGACGGCGACGGCGCCTCGTCCGTGGCCGGTGACGCGGTCGGCGCGGCGCTCACCGCCGCCCTCCACGTGACCTTCTGGACCACGCTTCTCTTCGCGGTCATCGAGCGGGTCCCGTCGGCGAAGCTGCCGGCCCGGCGGTGGACCCCGACGGCGTTGCCCGAGCCGACGGCCCGCCGCACGCGCTACGCCGAGCTGATCGCCGAGACCGTGGCGACGGTGCTCTTCACCGCACTGATCCTGCTGTCTCCGATGCTCCGTTTCGAGACGGACGCCAGCGGCGACCCGATCGGGGCGCTCGACCCCTGGCTGTGGGACACCAGGGTGATCTACATCTTCGTCGGGCTCCTCATCACCAGCCTGAGCATGGCCTTCACCAGGTACTACGCGCGCGCCTCCGCGCCCTTGGCGATCGGGCGGGCGGCCGCCGACGTCGCCACCGGGCTCACGCTCATCTGGATCGCCACGAACGACCACATCCTCAACCCCGCGTTCGTCGAGGCGGCCGGCTGGTCGTCCGGGGTGCGCACGTGGATCAACGGGGTCGTCGTCGCCGTGTGCATCGCCTCGCTGATCAGTGCCGTGTTCACCGGCCTTCGCGACTACCGCAAGCGCTGACTACCGCAAACGCTGGATGGAGACGAGGTAGCGATGAAGGCGATTGTCTACGACCGGTACGGGCCGCCCGAGGTCCTGCGGTACACCGATGTGGAGAAGCCCACCGCAGGCGCCGGCCAGGTGCTCGTCCGGGTGCGCACCGCCTCCCTCAACTTCGGCGACCGCGCGGTGATGCGCGGCGAGCCCGGCGCGATCCGGCTGGCGATGGGGCTGCGCCGGCCGCGGGCGAGGGTCCTCGGCCGGGCGATCGCCGGCACAGTCGAGGCGGTCGGGGCGGGCGTGACCAGCTTCCAGCCGGGCGATGACGTGTTCGGCGAGGTCAGCCAGAAGGGCTTCGCGGAGTACACGGTGGCGAAGGAGAAGCACCTCGCCACCAAGCCGGTCGAGGTGTCGTTCGAGCAGGCGGCCACGCTGCCGGTCGCGGCCAACACCGCGCTACAGGGCATCCGGCTCGGCGAGGTCGGTGCGGACACGCGACTGCTGGTCAACGGGGCGTCCGGCGGGGTGGGCACGTTCGCGGTGCAGCTCGCCAAGGGGCTCGGGGCGCACGTCACCGGTACGTGCGGCGGGCGCAACGCCGACCTGGTGCGCTCGCTCGGCGCGGACACCGTCGTCGACTACACGACCGGGGACGTGACGCTCGGCGAGGCACGGTTCGATGTGGTGTTCGACCTGGTGGGGGACAAGCCGCTCGCCGCGATGCGCCGGGTGCTCGCACCCAAGGGCACGTACATCGCGTCGTTCGGCGGTGGTGGCAAGCTGCTCGGCCCGATGCCACGCCTGGTGGGCATGATGGCGAAGGCGCCGTTCGTGTCGCACAGGCTGCGCCCGCTGGTCGCCACGCCGAAGGCCGACGAGCTGGCCGAGCTGGGCGAGATGGTCGCGGCCGGCAAGCTCGACCCGGTCATCGAGCAGACGTGCCCGCTGAGCGAGACCGCCGACGCCATCCGCCACATCGAGCGGCACCACGCGAGCGGCAAGTTCGTGCTCAGCGTCGGTAGATGGTGATCGAGTGCCCCACTGAGTCGATCGGCTCGCTCGCGCGGATCAGTTCCGCGAGCGGGCCGATGGCCTTTGCGACCGCGCTGTCCGAGACGACGAGCAGTCCGTGCACCTCGCCCGCCGGCACGGTCAGCGGGTCGGACGACTCGATGCCGTACCACGACGGCACGCCGCTTCCCTTGTAGACAAGCCACACCCGCTCGCCGGCATAGCGTGAACGCAGCCGGTCGGCCAGCCGCCCCAGGTCCTGCCCCCAGTCCACATTGGAGTCGTGCAGGCGCTCGTGGGTGCGGGCCGGCCCGCCGAAGGCCTCGTTCGAGTAGGGCAGGTAGTACGGGAACGTGCGCAGCGAGCTCACCGCCACGAAGAGCACCAGCACCACCGCGGCGGCCCGCACCCACCGCCACCGCACCACGGTCACCGCGGCGGCCGCGACGGCGAGGAAGAGCGGCACCACCAGCACGTACCGGATGCCGAAGTTGCGGGTTCCGGTCATCGCCACGCCGAGCAGCACGGCGACCGGCGCCAGCACGTACGGCGCGGCCGGCCGCAGCCGGGGCATCGCGAGGAGCGCGACCGTGCCGGCCAGCCACAGCGCGATCGCGCCGAGCGGCGACTTCACCAGCAGCGCGGCCGGCAGGTAGTACCAGCGGCCGCCGTCGTACAGCTGGCCGAAGAGGAAGCCGCCCCACAGCCCGTCCTCGAAGCCGAACTGCATCCGCAGCCCGTCCCCGTACGGCGCTGGGAACGGCACCAGCCGCGCCACAAGCCCGCGCCACCCGCCGACGGCCGGCACGTCCGGCGGCGTCACCCACTCCAGCCGGGGGTCGACGGCCAGGTAGGACCCCCACACCACGGCCACCGCGAGGACCGCCGCGCCGGTCGCGGCGGCCACCCCCCAGGCCGCGCCACGCCAGGTCCGCCCGCTCGCGGACCACACCGACAGCAAGATCAGCAAAAGCAGCAATGGTACGGCCGGGAGGGCACTCATTTTCGTAGCGAGAGCCGCCCCGAGTGCCAGCCCTGCGAGGGGCATGTAGAGCCTGGGGCGCTGCCGCGCCCGCCACGCCAGCCACGCCGAGGTGAGCAGGAAACCCGCCACGGGCAGGTCGAGGGTGGCGAGGGAGCCGTGCGTGATGACGTCGGGCGAGAAGGCGTAGAGGCCGAGCGCGACAAGCCCGCCGAACCTCCCGGTCACGTCCCGGGCGAACGCCAGCACCACCAGCCCGAAGAGCAGCGTCAGCAGAATCACCGGCAGGCGGGCGAAGAGCATCAGGCGCCACGGGTCGTAGCCGGACTCGTACAGCAGGCGCCGGCCGAGCACGCTCTGCTCGTCCTCGAAGCCCGGGTCGACCTCGGCACCGGAGAACGCCAGCCCGGCGCCGATCAGCAGCTTGCCGAGCGGCGGGTGCTCCGGGTTGTACCGGAGGCTGTGCTCCTGTAGCTGCCAGACGGCCGTGCCGACGTAGACCGGCTCGTCGATCGTCGGGGTCTGCTGGACGGCCGTCGTCAGCATCGCGACCGCCATCTGGCCGAGGATGATGGCCACCACCAGCGGGTACAGCCACCGCCGGTGGCGCGCCAGCACCGCCGCCCGACCCCCTGCGGGACCGGTCGCCGGCGCGGGCGGTGTCGCCACCTTCGTCACCGTCACAGTTCACACTCCCCTGAACAGAGACACGGGCGGGTCAGCGGCATTTGTTCAACGGGACCCCGATCGAAGGGGACGGAACCGATCGGGGGTCCGGCGCGACCAGGTAGCGTGACGCGGTCTGCGATAAAGGAGCCCAAGACGGGCGGGAGCGCCTTGGACGACTTCGGCGCGGCGTATCGGGCGCACTACGACGGCATGATCCGGCTGGCGTACGTGATCACCGACAGCATGGCGGCGGCCGAGGACATCGTGCAGGAGGCGTTCGTCGAGCTGTACCGGCGCTGGGCCACGGTCCGTGACCCGGAGAACTGGCTGCACACGGTGGTGGTCAACCGGTCCCGGTCATGGTGGCGGCGCCTCGTGGTGGCCCGCCGGCACGTGGCGCGCGGCTCACCCGCCGAGTCGGCACCGTCCGCCGAGGACGGCACGGCGGTGCGCCAGGCGCTGCTGGCGCTGAGCAGCCGCCAGCGCGCGGCGGTCTTCCTCCGCTTCTACCTCGACCTGCCCGAGCTGGCCATCGCCGAGGCGCTCGGCTGCCGCCCCGGCACGGTCAAGTCGCTGCTGCACCGCGCGCTCGCCACGCTGAGGGAGCATCTCGATGAGAACTGAGCCACAGGGCGACCGGGACGAGCGGGTGCGGGCCGCCGTCCGGGCACACATCGCCGCACAGGACGTACCCCCGCCGGACCTGGCCCGCATCGTGGGCCGCGCGGAAGCCGCGGCCCGGCCTCGACGGCGGCCCGGATGGGTCGTCCACGCCGTGGCGGCCGCGGTCGCCGTCGTGGTCTGCGGCACGGTGACCGCGGTCGCCGTGACCCGGAGCGAGACCCACTACGGGCTCGCGCCGGTGTACTCACCCGACCGGATCCCGGACTTCACGCAGCTCCCGGGGCCGGAGGTGGTGTGGCCGGACGCGGTACGCCGGCTGCCGATCAAGCTTCCCGACGGGTCGTTCTACCGCATCACGGACACGATGGACGGCGACGACCTGCTGGTCATCTCGCAGGGTCGCGAGGCGGGTCCACTGTTCTTCAACCCGGACACCGCGGCGGTACGCCGAGCGGCCACCCCGTCCATCTCCGACGGCCTGGCCGCGCCAAAGGTCACGACGGCCCTGGTCGCCGGCGATCGGGTGGTCTGGTTCGTGACAGGACGGCGAGCGGGCAAGGAGGTCCGCGAGGCGTGGACGGCACCGCTGGCCGGGGCGCGGCGACCAAGCTGGCCGACCTCCCGCACAGCGCGGTCCAGCAGCGCGGTGTGCTGGCCGGCGACGCGCTGATCTGGGAGGAGTACGTGGCGGAGGGCAAGGACGCTGCCGTCATCAAGCGGCTGTCGCTGCGCGACGGGAAGGTCGGCGACGTGCCGGGCTCGCGCGGTTACTGGCTCTCCACCATCCCCGGGTGGATCACGTCGCAGTACGGCGGGTCACCCTTCGGCGGCGTGGCCGAGCGCGCCGGCACGATCGTGGAGGTCGCCACCGGGCGCCGGCTGCAATGGAAGTCCAACGACGAGATGGTCTCGTCCGTCTATTGCGGACCTGATTGGTGCACCGGCTGGAACGTCGCCAATTCCGCCGCGATCCAGGACCTCGACGGTGGCGACTACGTCGATCTGAAACAGATGGGCAGCCTCTCGCCGGGCCTTGAGGGACGGCTCGCGACCGGCCAACTCGGCCAACGGCAGATCGTCTGGGACCGGGGCAGCGGCCGGGCCGCGGAGATCAAGCAGCAAGGGACGCCGGGGGACCGGATCGGCGCCTTTGATCCGGCCTTCAGCAACTTCGGCGACTGGGGCGAGGGCGGCCCGATACGCGTGTGGCTGACCCAGGACGGCACGCCGATGATGCTGGACCTGAAGCGGTTGTGGTGAGTAGCGGTTTGTGGTGAGCCGGGGTCCGGCCCCGCCCGACGGACTGACGGGCGGGGCCGGAGTGGCGGTGATCAGCGGCGGGGCGCCGGGTTGGCAACCTCGATCTCGTTGATCTGCTCGCCGGTGAGCACGTCGAAGGCGCGTACCACCGTGCGGTCCTCGTACACGGAGACGGTCAGCACGCCCGGCGACTCAGGCCGGTCGGTCGCCGAGTCCTCGTCCCACGGGTCGTCCGGGCTGGGCATGAACTCCATCGCCAGCGCGCCCGTGTTGATCGCCGTGTAGCCGTCCTTGTGACCGCCGTCCACGACCACCTGCGCGGCCCAGTCCCGACGGTACGGGGACCAGTGCGTGTGCCCGCTCAGGTAGATAACGTTCGGGTACTTGCCGATGATCTTCTCGATGTCGAACTCGCGCGGGCCGTTCTCGTAGAAGTTGCCGTACGTGCCGGAGACCGTCCACTCGAACGGGTAGTGGCGCTGCACCAGCACCTGCTTGCCCTTCGTGGACCAGTACGCGAGCCGCTGGCTCAGGAACGCCATCTGCGCGTCGCTGATGTCGTTCTTCTCATCCTCGGCGACGCCGGCCTCGGGGCCGAGCACGATCAGCGGCACACCGCCGATGACCTTCTCGTAGTACGTCTTGGTGATGTTCGCGCCCCACTGGTTCGCCCAGGTGACGTAGTTGCCGATCTGCTGTTCCATGGTCAGCACACGGCTGCGCACGTCGTGGTTACCGATCGCCGGGTACACGGGCGGCAGCTTGTGTCCGGCGAACGCCTCGCTCACCTGGGCGTACTCCGCGACCTGCTGCTCCTGGGTCGCCTCGCGCGGCCCGGAGATGATGTCGCCGACGAAGATGAGGCCCTTCGCGTTGGGCGCCTGGCGGTGCAGCAGGTCGAGCGCGCCGTCGGTGTACGGCAGCCCCTCCACCTGGATGTCGCTGAGCACCTGGAAGGTGACCGGCTTGGCGCCACGGGACAGCGCCGGGAGCGGCGTGCGGACCACCACGTCGTCGACCGCCCAGAACATCTGCGGGCGGTTGTTGCTGTACGCGAAGCGGAACACGGCGGTGCGCGCCCGCGACGGAACGTCGACCCGGATGACCTCCTGGCCGGAGATGACGTCACCGCCACCGTTCGCGCTGACGCGGGCCGCGGAGTAGCGCAGGATCTCCTGCTCCGCCCCACCGTCGAAGGCCACGGTCACCCGGCCGACAGCCTTGTGCGCCTGGCGGTAGTGCGAGGAGAAGACGAGCTCGACGGCCCGCTTGCCGCCGACCGGCACGCCCGGGCTGACAAGCGTGCTGTTGACCGGGTTGCCGCCGTCGACGACCGCGCCCTTGGCCGCCGCGACGCCGTTGTCGGCGACCGCGATCACGCCGCGGGAACGCGAGAACTGCTGGCGCCCGTCGAGGAAGCAGCGCTGGTCCAGCGGACGGTCGGTCTCCGGGTTGCAGCCGACGCCCTCTGGCGCGGCGGCAGTGAACCAGTCGTCCCGCTGGGTGAGGGTCCAGCCGCGCCAACTGGCCGCCGCGCCGTCGGTCTGCACCGACCAGGCGGCGCCGGCACCGTCGAAGTCGCCGCGCCAGATCGTCTGGTGCCCGGACGGACCGTGTCCGGAGCCACCGGCCTGGGCCGCCGCGGTGGGCAGCAGTACGAGCGCCGCGGCGCCCGCAGCCAGCAGGAATCGGGTCTTGGGAATAGGGTTGGCCATGCCATCTCCCTAACTGAGGGTATGGGTAGCCACACCCTGGCGAGTTTGATCAAATCGCCGGTGAACGCCGGACCCTGGCCGGATGATGATCCTCCGTCAGGCACGTCGCCCGCCGACGCCTTCCTGCGCTACCGCGATGCCCGCCGTGGTCCAGGCCGCTGCTCCGACGGCCTCACCGTCCGCGCTTCACAACCCGCTCCCTTTGGGACTCGGCCAGGCCGGCGGCCGCCGGCCCCGGGGGCTCTGGAACTGGGCGCACCGATGCGCCCAGCCCGCAGACCAGGCCCGGTCCGCTGCACCGCCGTCCCCGCGGGTATGTGCTCGCGATCCAGCCTTTGTGAACGCTTCCTGCTGCTCCAGCAACGGGAAACGTTCACAAACCTCGGGGCCGGGCCGGGCTGGGTTGTGAAGCGCGGAGGGTGAGGCCGCGGGAGCGGCGGTCCGGACCACCGCGAACATCGCGGTAGCTCGATTCTGTCTTGGCATGGAGCGTCTGGGCTTTTGGGCGTCGGGCACGATGGGTCCGTGGAGTTGAATGGGTTTCTCGCCGCCGCGGAAGAGCTGTTGGCCGTACCGTCCACCGCGGATCGCCCAGCCGAGCTGCGCCGGGCCGTGGAGTTGGTCCTCGACTTCGTCGGGCCTGGCTTCCAGGTGGCGTGGTTCGAGTCGAGCGGGGTGCCCAGCGCCCTGGTCCACCATGGACCCGAGCGGCGCGACTTCCGGGTGGTGCTCAACGCCCACCTCGACGTCGTGCCGGCTGCGCCTGAGCAGTTCCAGCCACGGCGGGACGGCGACCGGCTGTACGCGCGGGGCGCCCAGGACATGAAGATCACGGCGCTGGCCCAGGCGCTCGCCTTCCGGGAGACCGCGGCGACCCTGCCGTACCCGCTCGCGCTACAGCTCGTGGCCGACGAGGAGGTGGGCGGGCGCGACGGCACGCGGTACCAGCTGGAGCAGGGCGTCACCGGCGAGTTCGTGGTGATCGGTGAGCACAGCAAGCTGGACATCGTGGCCGACTCGAAGGGGGTGGCGCACGTCCGCCTGCACGCGACGGGCCACAGTGGTCACGGCGCATACCCGTGGCTCGGCGACAACGCCCTGCTCAAGCTCGGCCGCACGATCGAGCGGGTCACCGAGCGCTACCCCGTACCGGTCGAGGAGGCGTGGCGTACCACGGTAAACCTGGCCCGGATCGAAACGCCCAACCGCGCGTTCAACCAGATCCCGGCCGAAGCGGAGGCCTGGCTGGACATCCGCTTCCCCACCGAGGACACCGACTGGGCCGGCGCCGACGCGGAGCGGATCACCGCCCACCTGGCCGCCTTCTGCGAGCCCGGCGTGACCGTCGCGGTCGACCACGTGGACCCGCCGCACCACGCCGACCACGACCGCCCGGAGATCGCCCACCTGCGCGACGCCGCGCGGGAGGAGGGCTACGGCGGCGAGTTCCTCTACAAGCACGGGGCGGGCGACGGCCGCTTCTACTCGGCGCGCGGCATCCCGGCGGTCGCGTTCGGCGTGGGCGGTCACGGCCAGCACGGCCCGCACGAGTACGCCGAGATCTCCACGATCGCGCCCTACCACCGCGCCTTGGTCGACTTCCTCCACCGCCTGGCCCGCTAAAGCTCCCGCCGAGGGGTCAGGTGGCGTACTCGTCGTTCAGGCGCCACCACGTGTACGGCTCGGTCTGGGGCCAGCCCACCGGTGAGTCCTCCCAGGCCTCCTGCCGCCCGTACGGCGTCAGGTCGAGCACGTTGAAGTCGAACCGCAGCCGGTCGACGCCGCGCGAGGTCGTGTAGTAGGTGCGGAAGATGTCGTCGCCGTCGTGCAGGAAGACGCTGAGCCCGAAGCCCTCGCCGCCGGTGTGGTCGGTGTGGAACGTGGTGCCGGCGGACGAGTACATCGGGATGGTCCAGCCCATCCGCTGGCGGTGCGCCTCGAGGTCGGCGAACGGCCCGCGCGACACCAGGGCGAACGTGGTGTCCCGCGCGTTGAGGTGCGCCAGGTGGCCGACATTGTCCGTGAAGGTTGCGCAGCCCCGGCAGTAGCCGTCGTCGAGCCACATGAAGTGGTACACGACGAGCTGCCGGCGCCCCTCGAACAGGTCCTGGAGCTGAGCGGGGCCGCCCGGGCCCTCGAAGGTGTACTCCTTCTCCACGCGCGTCATCGGCAGCCGCCGGCGCTCGGCGGCGAGCGCGTCGAGCGCGCGGGTGGCCGCCTTCTCCTTCGCCATCAGGGCGTCACGGGCTGCCTGCCACTCGGCCGGCGAAACGATCGGTGGTCTGGTCATGGACCTGATGCTTCACTATCTGTAGTGTGTTGTCAAAGATCTGTAGGACAGCGGTGCGGAGCTGCGGGAAGGGCGTCGAGGCATGGGCCGGCGGGCGTACCAGGATGGGTGTGCGGTAGCGCACGCGCTAAACCTCGTCGGCGAGCGGTGGGCGCTGCTCGTCGTCCGCGAGCTGGTGCTCGGCCCCAAGCGCTACGTCGACCTCCAGGCCGGGCTGCCCGGAGCCGGGCCGACGATCCTCGCCCAGCGGCTGCGCGAGCTGGAGGAGGTGGGCGTGGTGCGTCGCCGCACGCTGCCGCCGCCGTCGGCTGCCCGGGTGTATGAGCTGACGAGCTGGGGCGCCGAGCTCGCGCCGGTTGTCGCCGCGCTGGGGCGGTGGGGAGCCCGTTCGCCGGTCGTCGCGCCCGAGGGACCGGTCGGCACCGACTCGTGGCTGCTCAGCCTCGGCACGTTCTTCGACCCGGGCGCGTCCGAGCCGTGGACGGCCACGTTCGAGATCCGGCTCGGCCCGAGTGCGTACCGGCTGAAGGTGCTCGATGGCCGCCTTGTCGAGGTGGCCCGCGGCGAGGCCTGGGGCGAGCCCGACGCCCGGGTCGAGACGGACGGCGAGACCTTCGGCGCGCTGCTCGCCGGCGAGCGGGTGGCGGCGGCCCAGGTGGCCGGCCGCCTGGCGGTCACCGGTGACGCCGACGCGGTGCAGCGCCTGCTCGACGCGGTGCGAATGCCCACCCCAGCGCTACCCCGACAGGGGCTTAGCCCCACTGCCCCGACCCGCCCCGCGACAGGCCGGTCGCCGGTCACGCTTGCATCCGGTACCCATCATGTACGCGCCCCGAAGCTGATCAACTGGGTATTCCGCAGCGGTATACCGTGCCGGTATAGTCCGCGCCGTGACGGTCTCATACGCGTTGTTGACGTTGCTCGAAGAGAACGAGCGGCACGGCTACGACCTCAAGCGCGCCTACGACCAGCGCTTCGACGGCACCCGGGAGCTGACCTTCGGCGCGCTCTACCGGGCGCTCTCCCAGCTGGTCAAGGGCGGCCAGGCGACGGTGGTGGCAATCGAGCCGGGTGCCGGGCCGGAGCGCAAGCGGTACGCGATCACCGAAGCCGGCGTGACCGACCTCCAGCGTTGGCTCGCCGAGCCGGAGGACCCGCAGCCGCACCTACAGACGGTGCTGTTCATGAAGGTGATGCTGGCGCTCATGTCCGGTCGCCCGGCCAAGGCGTACCTGCGCGCCCAGCGTGCCCACCACATGTCCCGCATGCGCGACCTGACCACCCGGCGGCGGGGCGCCGACGCGGCGGCCGCGCTGCGGCTCGACTACGAGCTGTTCCACGTCGAGGCGGACCTGCGCTGGATCGACCACGCGGAGAGCCGCCTCACCGATGTCGCCGCGGAGGTCCGATGACCACGATCCTCGCGGGCAACGGCCTGCGGAAGCGCTTCGGGCTGACCGAGGCGCTGCGCGGCGCGGACATGTCGGTACGCGCGGGCGAGGTGGTCGCCGTCATGGGACCGAGTGGCTCGGGCAAGTCCACGCTGCTGCACTGCCTCGCCGGCATCCTGCGGCCGGACGCGGGGGAGGTCGTCTTCGACGGGCGGCGCGTGGACAGGTTGAGCGACCGGCGCCGGACCCAGCTGCGGCGCGGGTCGTTCGGGTTCGTGTTCCAGTTCGGCCAGCTGATCCCCGAGCTGACCGCCGTGGAGAACGTCGCGACGCCCCTGCTCCTGGCCGGCCAGCGCCGCCGGGCCGCGATCGGCGCGGCAAGCGTGTGGTTCGACAGGCTGGGGCTGGCCGGGCTCCAGGAGCGGCTGCCCGGCGAGCTGTCCGGCGGGCAGGCGCAGCGGGTGGCGGTCGCGCGGGCGCTTGTCGGGCGGCCACGGGTGCTCTTCGCCGACGAGCCGACCGGCGCGCTCGACACCGCGGCCGGTGACGACGTGATGGACCTGCTCGTCGCGTCGGCCCGCGAGCAGGACACCGCCACCGTGGTTGTCACGCACGAGCCGCGGGTGGCCGCGTTCGCCGACCGTACGGTGCTCGTCCACGACGGGCTGGTCGACGACGAATCCGATGTGGACAAATCTGATGTGGACGGTGGGGTGGCGGCGCGGTGATGCCGTCGGTCTGGATGGGTGCGCGGTTCACCACGCTGGCCCGGTTCGCGCTCACCGCGGCCGGTGTGGCGGTCGGCGTCACGCTCGTGCTGCTGACGCTCACCGCCGTACCCGCGCTCCAAGGCCGGGACCACCGCGCGGCCTGGCACGCTACGACGGCGGCCAGCCCGGCCACCGCGGACCGCGCGCTCTGGCTCGCGAGTGACGACCACTTCCTCGGTCGCGACCTGTTCCTGGTACGCGTCGCCGCGCTCGGCCCGCGCCCGCCGGTGCCGCCGGGGCTGGAGCGGCTGCCGGCGCCCGGCGAGGTGGCCGTCTCGCCAGCCCTGCGCGACCTGCTCGCCACCACGCCTCCCGAGGCACTCGCCGCGCGGCTGCCCGGCACCGTCACCGCCGGCATCGGGGCGGCCGGGCTGGCGTACCCGGAAGAGCTTGTCGCGGTCGTCGGCCTCCCACCCGACCAGCTGCGGGCGGCGGGTGCCGCGGAGATCTCGGGCCTCGCCACGACGGCGCCCGGCCTGCTCGTCAACGACGCGCTGCGGGTGATCCTCACCATCGGCGCGGTCGGCCTGCTCACCCCCGTGGTCATCTTCATCGCCGCCTCGGCCAGGGTCGCCGCCGCCCGCCGCGAGCAGCGCTTCGCCGCGTTGCGCCTGGTCGGTGCCACCCGTGGCCAGGTCGCCGCGATGGCCGCGACCGAGACGTCGCTGGCCGCGTTCGCCGGGGTGGCGCTCGGCTGGGTCGGGTACCTGCTGGCGCGGCCAGTCGTCGCGGCGCGGGTGACGTTCGACGGCGCGCACTTCATGGCCGCCGACGTGCGCGCGCCCGCCGCGCATCAGCTTGTCGTACTGCTCGGCGTGCCGCTGCTCACCGTCGCCGCGACCGTCGTGGCGCTGCGGCGGGCGCAGGTCACCCCGCTGGGCGTGCGGCAGCGGGTGCGGACCCGTGCCCCAGGACTCTGGCGGCTCACCCCGGTCGCGCTCGGCGTGGCGGGCCTGGCGACGATCGCCAGCACCGACCTCGCCAACTCCTCCACGAGCGGCATCGCCACCGCGCAGCTGCTGATCGGCGGGACCTTCGGGTCGCTGCTGCTCGGCCTCGTGCTCGCCGGCCCGCTGCTCTGCTCGCTCCTGGCCCGGCTGCTGAGCCGGCTGAGCCGGTCGATGCCAGAGCTGATGGCGGCGCGGCGGATCGCGGCCGACCCGTACACCACCTTCCGGGCGATCAGCGGCGTGGCGATCGCGGCGCTGGTGACCACGATGTTCGCCGGCACGGCCGCCGGCGTCGAGGCCAACCTCGACCGGCCCGCCCCGGACGCCCTGCGCGCCGACGCCGTCGAGGTGCTGCCCGGCACGCGGCCGGCGGCGCCGCTGCTCACGGCCATCAGGGCGGATCCGGGGGTACGGGGTACCGTCGTGGCCCGCCGTGACCCCGCCAAGCCCGGCGCGATCGCGGTACCGTGCCGCGACCTCGCCGCCGCCGTCAACCTCACCTGCCCCGCCCCGCCGGCGCCCAACGGGCTCGTCCCGCGCGGCCTGGAGGGCATCACCCGCCTCGACCCGCCCGACGAGCGCCTGCCGGTACACGCGATCTACGTGGTCACCGACGGCGCGCCGCTCACCGGCGAGCGGATCAGGTCACTGGCCCCGCCCGGCGTACGGGTGAGCACCGGCCGCGACATCGTCGAGCTCGACCACCGCCAGCTCACGGAGCTCGAGGCGGGGCTGCGGCTGGCGATGGTATTCGTGCTGCTCGTGGCCACCGCGAGCCTCACGGTGGGTGTCGCCGCCGGGCTTGTCGAGCGGCGCCGGCCGTTCACACTCCTGCGCGCGACCGGCTTGCAGCTGGGCGAACTGCGCCGCACGATCCTGCTGGAGACCGCGTTGCCGCTGGTGGCGACCGCGGTGTGCGGCATCGCGCTGGGCCTGGCCGCCTCCGCCGCCGTCGCGTCGTCGACCGGCCGCCACTGGACCGGTCCGGGGCCGGCGTTTTTCCTGACCGCGGTCGCCGGGCTGATCGTCACGCTCGCCGTGTCCTCGACGACGCTGCCGCTCGTCAAGACCGTCACCGAGCCCACCTCGGTGCGCTTCGAGTAGGTCAGCCGCTCCCGCCGCGTACCCGGGCCACCTCTGTCCGGGCGTGCGACACGCGCGGCGTCTCCTGGCCGCCCGACCTGGCCAGCTCGTCGGCCAGGTCGTGGGCGGCATCCAGCAGGTGGCGGCGGCGCTGGCGGTTGGCGTGCCCGTGACCGGCCTTCCGGTACGCCTTGCGCGCCTTGCGGTCGCCGGAGAGCGTGTCCAGCTCCTCCTGGGTGATGGCGCCGCCCGCCACCTCGGGCGCCATGACCTCCCGCATGAACTCCCGCTCGCGCGGCACGCTCCACTTGAACGCCCGGGTCACCACGTAGAACGACAGCGCGAGGAGGATGACCACCAGCACGAAGATCAGGAGCCCGTTCGACCCGGCGAAGCCGCTGAGGCTGTCCCAGAGGCCGTGCAGCGCGATCGCGCTCGCCATGAGCAGCAGCCCCCGGCCGCGCCGGCGGGGCTCGGCCGGGCGGCCGAGGAAGTACACCAGACCGGTGCAGAAGACCGCGCTGTACAGGATGTGCGCGGCCACACCGAGCGCCATCCGCAGCACGATCGTGGTGAGGGCGTTGCCGACCGGGTTGGCGCCGAACTCCTGGCCGGCGCTGGTCAGCGCGTACTGGACGTCCTCCAGAAGCTGGAAGCCCAGCCCGATGAACGCGCCAAGGACGAACCCGTCGAACGCCGTCGCCACGAGCCGCGGTGCCATCGCGATGAGCAGCAGGAGGCCGAAGCCCTTGGACAGTTCCTCGGTGAACGGCGCGGTCAGCCCGGCGCCCCAGTCGGTCGCCAAGGACCGCCCGATCCCCTTGCCCCACAGCGAGATGATCGGCCCGTTCGCGTTCGCCGCCATCGCCCAGGTCGCGGCGAACGCACCCCACAGGAACGCCACCACGATCAGCTTGCGGGACTGGTGCGCGTACCGGTCGATGTGCTGGGTGAACCACCAGAAGAGCGCGCCGTACAGTCCGAAGAGGACGATGGCGACGACGAGCACGTCGCCGTACGCGGTCGCCTGTCCGGCCACGTTCCGGACCCAGAGCACCGCGCCGGCGCAGACCAGCAGCAGGTACACCCACATGGCGAGGTTGCGCGGCTGGTAGAAGGTGAAGCGGGTACCCCACCCGGACTCCCAGAGCGCATCCCGGCGCGTGTCCGTGCTCATCGCTGGCCCCCCGGCTCGGCGCCGATGCTGGTGAACATGCTGTTGATCTGCTGCGCCGGGCCTTGGGTCGCGCCGGGCGGCCCGGTCACCACGGCTTCCACCCCGGTGCCCTGGATCACGAACGCGGCCAGCGCCCCGTCCGACGACGTCCCCCGGTAGCGGGCGATCACTCCCTGGTCGCCACCGTTCGTCTGGATCGGGCTCGGGTTGCCGGTCACGTGCAGCCCGTGCTTGCCGTGCAGCGCGTCCGTGGTTTTCTTGATCTGCTCCAGCAGCGCGAGCGGCGTACCGGTGAAGGGTCCGGTCTTGACGGCGAACGTCACCGGTCCGTTGACCACGGTCGCGGTGGGCGAGTCACCGGCTCTCGGCTCCTCACCGCGCAGGTTCCCGTCGGTCAGCTGCCAACCCGTCGCCGGCGTGAACTGGATGCGACCCGCCAACACCACCACGTCGCCGGCCGTCACCCGGGTACCGGTCGGGACGGCGCTGTCGACGGCCGGCACGACCAGCGCCAGCACCACCGCCAGCCCGAGCACGAGCAGCGCCGGCTTGATCGTGGTCCGGTCGAACCCGAACCACCGGCGTTCCACCGGCACCCAGGTGTCGTGCATCCGCCCCTCCTCGCGTTCGTCACTCTCTGTAATCAAGCGACGTCACGGTGTAAACGGATGATGTCACGGCCGGGCGGAGCGCGTGAGCGAGACGGCCGCCCGCCGTCGCGGACGCAGCAGGGAGCCGGCACCCCGGGTGGTGCCGGCTCCCCCTGGGCGTGCGCCGGTCGCCGCGCCGATGTACGCCCGGAGGACCGCCGCCGAGGAGCGGCGGCCCTCCCGCTCACGCCCGCGTCAGGCGGGTACGTTCCACTTCTGGTTGGCGGCTCCGGTGCAGGTCCAGATCTGGAGCCGGGCGCCGTCGGTCGAGCTGTTGCCGGTGACGTCGAGGCACTTGCTGGCGTACACGCTGGTCAGGTCGCGCCCCGCCGTGTACGTCCACTGCTGCGACGCCCCGCCGTGGCAGTCCCACAGGTGGGTCTGCGCGCCGTTCGCCGTGCTCGGGCCGGCGATGTCCAGGCACTTGCCCAGCGCGCGGATCGTGCCGTCGGTGCCGCGGGTCCACTGCTGGGCGGTGGTGCCGTTGCAGGTGTAGAGCTGTACCGCCGCGCCGTTCGCCGGAGAGGCGCCCGCCACGTCGATGCACTTGCCGGCCAGGCCGGTGATCTGGCCGGTGCTCCCACCGCCGCCGCCACCGCCGCCGGACTGGGTGCCGGTCCAGGTGAACGTCGCGGTGGTGCGGGCCGGCAGCGTGTACGTGAAGGACTGGCTGCCCCAGTTGACGCGGACCGACTGGGCGCCCGTGCCGCCGTTGTGCGCGATCAGCGCCTTCGAACCGTCGGTGTTGCGCCAGGCCACGTTCTGCACGGCGGTGTTGTTGGAGTCGATCCGCTGGGCGCCCGGCCGCACGAACTTGGTCAGGTGGCCGGTCGTGTAGTACTCGATCGTGTTGTCCACCTGGCCGGCGCGCGACCCTCCCTCTTGGACGGTGACGAGGCCGGTGCAGGTACCGCAGCCGCCGTTGTGCGGGCCCATCGACTGGTTGAGCGCCAGGCTCCACTTCACCAGGCTGCCGCTCCAGTTACGCGTGTAGTTGACGATGTCGTTGAGGTCGTCGTTGTGCTGGTTGCCGACCCACGTACCGCCGGAGTGCTCGGTGGAGAACTGGCGCACGTTCGGGTACGTGTTGCGCACCTGCGTGCCCACGGCCGGGTCGCCGAAGTACCCGTGCCACGCGATACCGCCGAAGAGGGGGTCGTTGCGGATTGCCGCGTCGGCGAGGATGCCCTGGCCGATCTGGCCGTAGTCGCCGTAGTTCCAGTCGTGTACCAGCACCTTGGTGTTGATGCCGGCGGCCCGGAACGCGGGGAAGAGGTGGTTCTTGGTGAACTCGACGAGCCCGGAGGAGTTCCAGCTCATGCCGGGGTAGTTCATCGCCGTCGGGTTGCCGGCCTGGCAGCAGTTCGGCTCGTTCTGCACGGAGACGTAGTCGACCGGGATGCCGGCGGACTGGTAGCTCTGGACGTACTTGACGAAGTACTGGGCGTACATCGGGTAGTACTCGAACTTGAGCCAGCCCATCTGGTCCATCCGGCCGTTGTCCTTCATCCAGCCGGGCGCGCTCCACGGCACGCCCTTGACGCGCAGGGCCGGGTTGAGTGACTTGGCCTGCTGGGTGAGCAGCCGCACGTTGGTGTCGTAGCCGTTGGCGCCGAAGTCGTTCAGGTTGCAACAGGTGTCGTCGAGCGACACGTTGCCGGGGCGGGAGAGGTCGGAGGCGCCGATCGGGTTGCGGACGAACGACAGCCCGATGCCGTCGGTGGGGCTGAAGAGGCGGCGCATGACCGCGTCCCGGGTGGCCGCGCTGATCGGGCCGCCGCGGAAGAGGTACGCCGTCGTGTCGGTGATCGACGCGCCGCCGCCCTCGAAGGTCTGGTAGCGCGCGTTCTCGTTCACCGTGATGGTCTGGTTGGCCGAGCCGCCGGCCGGGCCGAAGGCGATGGCCGCCTGCTGCTGTAGGCCGCGGGTGACGGTGCGGCCGCCGCCGTCGGACGTGGTGGTGAGCCAGATGTTCACCTGCTCGCCTGCGGCGTGCGCGGACGGCGACAGCACGACGGTGCCGACCGCGGCGGCGAGGAGGGCGGCCGCGCTGGTGGCGGCGGCGAACATGCGCCGCCCGCGGACTCCTGCTCTGGACATGAAGGGATCTCCCTCGCGTAGGGATCGTCTCGCCTGGCGGTCCCGCCAAGCGACGCCGGACATGGATGTGCGGCGTTAGACCCCCTCACCGCTCCCGATCAGCGGAGCGGCGATGGCCTCGGGTGGGTCCAGCGCCCGCTGCCACGCTCGACCCGGAGGCGCGGCGGCGGTAACAGGAATGAAACTCCTACTTGGAACGAGTGTCAATATGTAACACGGGCTGGACCGGTCGACGAGCGCACCACAAGCTCGGTCGCCAGCTCGACGTGCAGCGCGTCCAGCTTGTGGTCGCCGAGCAGCCGCATCAGCAGGTTGACCGCCATGCGGCCCAGCTCTTCGAGGGGCTGCCGCACGGTGGTCAGCATCGGCTGGGTGGCCCGGCTGACCTCGATGTCGTCGAAGCCGGCCACCGACAGGTCGTCCGGCACGCGCAGGCCGCGCTCGGCCGCCGCGCGCAACGCGCCCACCGCCATCTTGTCGTTGAACGCGACGAGCGCGGTCGGCGGCTCGGCCAGGTCGAGCAGCTCGCACGCGGCCCGGTAGCCGTGCTCGGCGGTCGGCTCGACCACGAACCGCACCAGCTCCGGCACGGGCAGGACGCCGACGTCGGCCAGCGGTGCCACGTACCCGGCCTGGCGGTGGTCGGTCACCAGCCAGTGGCGGGGGCCGCCGATGATGCCGACCCGGCGGTGGCCCAGCTCGACGAGGTGCGTCATGAGGCGGCGGGCGCCGGCGAAGTGGGCGGCGGAGACCGCCGGCACGTCGCGCGGCGGCGGGGTGCGCGGGTCCACGACCACGAACGGGAACCGCTGGTCGCGCAGCCGCTCGAGCTCCTCGCCCGGCTCCGGCGGGAGGATCAGGATGGCCCCGCCCAGGTCGGCGCGGCCGGCCAGGCCGGGCAGCACCGCGGCGTGCTGTGCCGACTCGCCGGCGTTGAGCACCACGGGCCGGCCGTGCACCTCCAGTGTCTCGGCGACCGAGGAGACGATGATGCCGAAGTAGTCGGTCAGCACGTACGGGCAGCGCACGTAGACCGCGCCACCGGCCGGCTCGGGATCGGCGCGGCGGCGGGGCGCGTGCTGGCCGAGCCGGCCCATGGCACGCAGCACGAGGTCGCGGGTGTGCGGTGCGACGTTGGCCCGCCCGTTCATCACCCGGGAGACCGTGGCGATCGACAGGCCGGTCTCGGCCGCGACGGCCCGCACCGTGACGCGGGTCCCCTTTGTTACACCGCTTTGTTTCATCCTGGGACAGGATACGCGAACGGCTCACCGGATGGTCAGGACCGTCGCCTCCTCGTGTACCGCCGTGGACACGTCGAAGCGGGCCGCGAGCATCCGCGCCGCGTAGTCGAGGTCGTCGACGAACGGCACCGGCAGCATCGACGCGGCGTCGGGCGCCGAGTGCGAGGCGACCAGCACGAGCCGGTCGGCCTTGCGCAGCCCCTTGGTGACCAGCAGGCTCAGGTCGTCCGGCATGAGGCAGCGCCACAGGTCTATGTGGATGAACTGGGCGAACTGTCCGGTACGGAAGTCCTGAAGCATCAGGCCGAGCCGGTGCCAGTTCGTCTCGTCGATCGGCGCGTCCTGGTCGAACGTGTGCGAACCGGTGCCGAGCGGCAGGCGCGACACCCCGTACCCCGCGATGAGCGTGCGGTCCGCGAGCCCCGCGCGGACCTCGGCCGGCAGCACGCCGGGACGCCCCAGCCCGGCCCGGCGGCAGGCGGCGACCGCGTCCGAGTAGAGCCGCACCTTGCCCATCACCTGGCCGAGCGTGGCCGGGCTGTGCATCGCCTCGAAGTCGTAGCGGGGGTGCTTGCGGGCGATGTACCGGATGTTGTCGAGCGTGCCGAGCAGCTCGCCGGTCGGGCGGTAGTGCGGCATGTGGTACGAGATGGCCAGCGGGTCGCGGGCGAAGAGGTCGGGCGGGCAGCCGTGGTGGTGGAAGACGCGGTAGAACAGCTCGCTGTCCTCCAGGCCCCACTTGACGATCGCCTCGTCGAAGCCGCCCACCGCCTCGAAGGTGGCCCGGTCGACCGAGGCGTTGTGGGTGAAGCCGAGCAGCCACGGCGCGCGGGCGAAGTCGAGCCGGTGTTGCGGGTGGGCGGTGTGCCCGTCGCGCGGGTCAGCCCGGTACGCGTCGAGCATCGCCGGGGTGGGTGACTCGCCGCGCAGCAGCGCGCCCGCGCCGGCCCAGTCGATGTCGAACCGCTCGCCGAGCAGCACGCCCGGGCGGCCCTCGCGGCCGTCGTGGTACGCCGCGTGCCGCTCCAGCAGCGCCGGGTGGGCGACCGTGTCGGCGTCGACGAACACCAGCAGGTCGGCGCTCGCCCGGGCCGCTCCGGCGTTCCGCCCGGCCGAGCGGCCGCGGTTGTGCTCGGCCCGCACACAGGTGACGTTGAGCCGGTCGGCGTACTTGTCGACGGCGGGCGCCAGCGGCACCGGCGAGCCGTCGTCGTTGACGATCACCTCGAAGTCGCCGGCCGGCATGGTCTGCCGCGCCAGCCCGCCGAGCGTCAGGTCGAGCAGGGGAGCGTTGTTGTACGCCGGTACCACAACGCTCAACCGGAACCGACACATATGGTGCACCCGCCTCTCCTAGCCATGGGCGCCCAGCGATCGAGAGGCTAATTCGGCCGGCTCTAGGATCGGTCGGAATCCGGTCTGGTCGTTGATCGTGGTCGATCCCTGGTTGCTTAGCACACCCATCGAAAGATTTGGTGAAGTCTATTTACTGTTAGGTTTGTTTACCTTATGTTGATGGGCATCAACCCGAGCGGATCCCCCGAAACAAGGAGGATTTCATGCGAAGAGGCATCACCCTCCCACTACTGACGGTCGCCGCGATCGTGGCCTCGCTCTTCGTGGCCATCTCGCCGGCGCAGGCGCACGGGTACATCTCCTCGCCGGCCAGCCGGCAGGCGATGTGTGCCCAGGGTCGGGTCGCCAACTGTGGCGACATCGTCTACGAGCCGCAGAGCGTCGAGGCGCCAAAGGGTTCCATGCAGTGCAACGGCGGCGGCACCCGGTTCGCGGTGCTCAACGACAACAGCCGCAACTGGCCGACCACCTCGGTGGGTCAGAACGTGACGTTCAGCTGGGTGCTCACCGCCCGGCACGCCACCAGCACCTGGGAGTACTTCGTCGGCGGCACGCGCATCGCGGTGTTCGACGACGGGGGACGCCAGCCGGCGGCGAACGTCTCGCACAACGTGAACCTGGGCGGGCGCACCGGCCGGATCACAGTGCTCGCCCGGTGGAACATCGCCGACACCATCAACGCGTTCTACGCCTGCGTCGACCTCCAGGTCGGCGGGGGTGGCGGCAACCCGCCGCCGACCACGCAACCGCCCGCCCCGGCGTGCGGCAACGCGTGGAGCGCCAGTGCCGTCTACACGGCCGGCGCGCTGGTCTCCCACAACGGCCGCCGCTGGCAGGCCCAGTGGTGGACCCAGGGCGAAACCCCAGGAACGACCGGTGAGTGGGGCGTCTGGCGCGACCAGGGCGCCTGCGGCTGACCCTCTCTCCAGTTGATCAGGGAGTTCGTGCGCGTGTCGCCGGGCATGTCACGCCACGAACTCCCTGATCAACCCCCCACCCACTTCGCGCGGAGGCTAGCCATGCGGCGGGTTTTGGTGGTTTTGGTTTTTGTCTTGGGGGTTGTGGGGCGCCGGCTGCCGTGGCGCCGGTGGCGCCCGCGGCTACCAGTGCGGCCGTCGCTTTGCCGGCCACTGTGGACGGTGCGCGCAACGCGACCGACGTGATGTTCCTCCAGATGGTGCTGGCGCACCACGAGCCGGCCGCCGCGCTGCTGGAGCTGGGGCAGAGCAAGGCGACCCGGGCGGACGTACGCGGGCTGGCCGGCGACCTGGCCACCGCGCTGGCCGCCGAGACCCGCACGATCACCGGGTGGCTCGAAGCGTGGGGCGAGCCGCTGGTCTCCACCGCGCACGCGGACGCGCACGCGGCGCACGGCGGGCTGCCCGCCCTGGGCGACAAGGAGATCGCCGAGCTGGGACGGACGGGCAGCGCCGAGTTCGACACCGCGTTCCTCAACATGCTGATCGGGCACCAGCACGGCGCCGTCGAGCTCGCCCGGATGGAGGCGACAAGCGGGCAGAACCCGCAGGTCAAGGAGCTCGCCAAGCGCACCGACGAGACCACCCGGGCGCAGATCCAGCAGCTGCTGCGGATGGTCGCGGGCTGAGGCTCACCAGTTCGAGTTCGTCACCCCCGTACCAAGGATGATCTGGTCGAACTGGTTCCCGTCGTTGTCGTCGGTGTACGCGACGCTCACCTCGGACCACGGCGACACCGCGACCGCGATCTGCTCCTGCCGCCCGGCGGTGGCCTGGCTGAGCACCTGTGCGCCCAGCCGCCCGGTACCCGTACCGTCCGGGTTGCGGCCGGCGATCCACACCTGCGGGTCGGTGCCGCCGACCGTCCAGGCCAGCGCGACGTTCCCCTGGTCGTCGATGCCGATGCCGGGTGCCACACCCGCGCCGGACGAGACCTGCACCTCGGCGTGCCGCGCGGTACCGGCGGCGGTGAAGGAGCTGGCCCACACGCCGCGCGTACCCGTGTGGTCGGACTCCCACGCGACCGCGAAGTCGCCGTTGAAGCCGGCCGCCACCGCGGGCCGTTGCTGCTGCCCGTCCGCGATCGAGTTGGCGGCCCGGCGGGAGAGCGTGACCGCGCCGTTGGCCCGCGCCAGCCGGGTGAGGCCCACCTGGTCGAACCCGTTCGCGTCGGCGTCCTCTTCCCACACCACGAGCGCCTCGCCCGAGGGGAGTACCGCCACGTCCGGCCGGCGGTGGTCACCAGCGGTCTGGCTGGCCACCACCTCGTACGCCTTCGTGGTCGCGGCGGTGTAGCCGGAAGCCCGTACCGTCGCCGGGTTTGTGCCCTGGATGTCCTCCCACACGACCGTGAACGCGACCGCTGTGGTGCTGCCGGGCACGCCGTCCGGGTCGACCGAGACCTTGGGGAAGACCTGCTGGCCGTCGGTGCTCGCGTTGGCGCGGCCGGAGGCGAGCACGGTACCGGTGGGCGAGATCACGCGGTAGGGGATGTTGTAGAAGCCGTTGCCGTCCGGGTCGTCCGCCCACACCACGACCGCGTTGCCCCGGTCGTCGAGGCCCACGTCGGGCGTGATGTGCTTCCACGCCACGCCGCTCGTGCCGCCGGCGGAGAGCTTGAGCTCGTACACCGGTGTGCCGTTGGTGAAGAGCCGCAGGAAGATCTCGGAGTGCGCGTCGTCGGCGGGGCCCGTGCTGTCGCGGTCGTCCTCCCAGACGACGGCCACCTGGCCGCTGCGGTTGGCCGCGATCGCAGGCGCATCCTGGTCGCCGGTGGCCACGCTGTTGGCCGTCGACCACGAGACGGCTTCAATGCCCAGCATCAGGATGGCGGTCGCCATCGAAACAATCGACATGTCACACCGCCTGGAGGCCGGGCCGGCCGTCGAGGATGACGAACGAACGCAGCGTCGAGACCGCCGCGCCGTGCTCGGTCACGTTCGCCACCGTGCGGAAGTCGGCCCGCACCTGGGTACGGGAGATGGTCGTGCGGGTGTACCCGCGGCGGTCCGAGTGGAAGCGCAGGTGCGGGTTGGTGGCCACGTTCGGGATCGTGGTGCTACCCGAGCCGTTGCCGCCCGACGTGATCGAGGTGCACACCAGCTCGGTCCCGATCGTCGCCGAGCCGGGGTTGGCGTAGTCGGCCTTGAGGTCGTTGGCCCAGGCCCGATGTACGTCGCCGGTGAGCACGAGCGGGTTGCGTACGGCCCGCTGCACCCAGCCCTGCTGGATCCGGGAGCGGGACGCCCGGTAGCCGTCCCACGCGTCCATGCTCGCCGCTCCGGAGGAGTCGTACTGGCGGGCGAAGAAGACCTGCTGCCCGAGGATGTCCCAGGTGCCGGAGTGCTGTGCGAGCCCGTCGAGCAGCCACGTCTCCTGGGCCGAGCCGGTGAGCGAGCGGGAAGCCAGGTCGGCGTCGGCGCACACCTTCCACCCGTCGCCGCACGCCTGGTCCGAGCGGAACTGGCGGGTGTCGAGCATGTGGAACGTCGCCAACTGTCCCCAGTGGACCCGCCGGTACAGCGGGATGCTGTTGCCGCTCGGCGCGGACGAGGGGCGCAGCGGCATGTTCTCGTAGTAGGCGCGGTACGCGGCGGTGCGCCGGGCCGTCCACTGTGCCGCGGTCAGCGCCGGGCTGCTGTCCGCGCGCGTGTTGGTGGCGTAGTTGTTCTCCACCTCGTGGTCGTCGGGCACGACAAGCCACGGCGCGGCCGCGTGCGCGGCCTGGAGGTCGGGGTCGGACTTGTACAGCGCGTAGCGCCGGCGGTAGTCGGCCAGCGACACGATCTCGGCGCCCACGTGCTGCCGGATCGACCCGGACGAGGCGCCGCCTTCGTAGATGTAGTCGCCGAGGTGCAGCACGAGGCCGGGCGAGTCCTCGGCCAGCCGCCGGTACGCGGTGTAGTAGCCGGACTCGTAGTGGGCGCAGGAGGCGAACGCCATCACAAGGTCGCGCCCGAACGTGCCGGCGGCCGGCGCGGTGCGGGTCCGCCCGACCGGCGAGATGTGGCCCTGCGCCCGGAAGCGGTAGAAGTAGTCGGCGTCCGGCGCGAGCCCGCCGGCCACCACGTGCACGGAGTGGGCGTCGGCGTAGCGGGCGGTCACGGTGCCGGAGGCGACCAGCGTCGTGAACCGGTCGTTGGTCGACACCTGCCAGTCGACGACCACGTCCGCGTTGGCCATGCCACCCTGCCCGTCGGCGTTGAGCGGGGTGGGGGCCAGGCGGGTCCACAGCACGACGCTGTCGGGCGCCGGCTCACCCGACGCGACACCGAGCTTGAAAGGGAACGGGACGGCGGCGGATGCCGCCCGGGCGGGGAGAGCCGCAGCGCCGGTGACCGCGAGTCCACCGAGGACGAAGGTCCGGCGGGAGAGGTTCCTCATGGTCAACACCTTGATGGACATGGATGAATGCCACGAGGCCCGTCGATTAACCCCAGACCGGCACCGCCTGACCTGCCGTCTGATCTGGCGAACGCGGCCGGGCCGTGCGGGACTGCCCGCGCGGCCCGGCCGATCCCCCGTTGCGGTTCAGTTGGTCACTTCAGCTCGACCGAGGCGAGGTCGATGACGCCCACCCAGCTGGTCTTGATCGGCTTGAGCCGTTCGGAGATGCCGGACTGCTGGGACACCGCGACGATCGGCATCGCCGGCACCTCGGCGTCCACGATCTTGATGGCCTCGGCGAACTTGGCGTGTGCCGCTTCCTCGCTCGGCGCCTTCGTACCCTCCGCGTACAGCCGGTTGACGTCGGCGTTGTCGTAGAGGCCGTCGTTGGAGGCGGCCGCCTTGACGTACAGCGGGCCGATCCAGTTTTCCCCGTCGGGGTAGTCGCCCTGCCACGCGGCCCGGAACGGTCCCTGCATCTTGCGCGCGTTGACCTGCTGCCGGAACGTGTCGAACGTCGGGATGCCCTGCGCGATCGCGTCGATCCCGAGGGTGTTCTTCACGCTCTGCGCGACCGCCTCGATCCAGTCCTTGTGGCTGGAGTCGGCGTTGTAGTAGAAGACAAGCTTGCCGCTGAACCCGCCGGCCTTCTGGAGCAGCGCCACCGCCTCGTCCTTGTTGTAGGCGCAGGCGGTGCAGGTGTACTGGTCGGTGCCCGGGGTGCCGGGTGCGGCCCAGCTGGTGGCCGGCGTACGCGTGTTGAAGAAGATCTTCGAAGCGATCTCCTCGCGGTTGATGGCGAGCGAGATGGCCCTGCGCACGTCCGGGTTCTTGAAGCGCGGGTCGTAGATCGGGAACGTGATGATCTGCACGACCGGGATGTCGATCGCCAGCGCCCGGTCGCCGAGGTCGGACTTCCATCGCTCCCCGGCGAGGCTCACGACCGGTACCTGCTGAAGGAAGTCGAGGTTGTTGGACTCCAGGTCGGCGTACGCGGCGGTGTCCTCCTGGTACAGCTTGACCCGCACCTCCTTGACCTTGACCTTGTCGCCCACCGTGTAGTCGTCGAACCGGGCCAGCTTGATCTCGACGTTGTCCTGCCAGGACACGAACTTGACCGGCCCGTTGCCGATCGGGTTGCGCCCGAACTTGTCCGGGCCCTGCTCGAAGAAGGCGGCCGGCATCGGCGAGTACGCCGAGAAGCCCAGCTTGGTCTTGAAGATGGAGAACGGCGCCTGGAGCTTGATGGTGAACGTGTGGTCGTCCACCACCTTGAGCCCGGACATCGTCTGCGCCTTCGGCTCCGGCGCCTTCTGCGGGCCCTCGCCGTCCGGGTCCTCCGGGTTCACCTCGGCGAAGCCCTCGATGTCGCCGAAGAAGCTGGCCTGCTGCTGGCCGTTCGTGGCGAGGGCGGTGAAGTTCCAGGCGTCGACGAAGCTCTTCGCCGTCACCTCGGTACCGTCGTGGAACTTCGTGCCCTTCTTGATCTTCACGGTGTAGTTCTGCGAGTCGGCCGTGTCGATCGACTCCGCCACCGCGTTCTGCGGCTCGCCGCCGCCCGGCGGGTACGTGATCAGGCCGGTCCACAGGTGGTCGAGGATGTTGCCACCGCCGGTCTCGCTCGTGTTCCCCGGCACGAGACCGACCTCCGGCTGCGTGCCGTTGATGGTGATGGTCGCGTTGGCGGTCGCATCCGGGTCTCCGGTATCCTCACCACCACTGCTGCACCCCGCCGCGACGAGCGATAGCGCCGCGACGGCGGTGAGCGCGAGCGCATGCTTCGACCGATGCATCTTGTGCACCATGCCGACTCCCTCCCTGATTCAGCCCGCAGTGGATCGCGCCGCGCAGGGGGTATCAGCGCAGCTGGCGAGCGTTATGTGATCTATGTACGCAGGTGGGCCCTGCTGTCTTTCTGATGGACGCCCGAGCCCGTCGGCCTGGTTGTCGCGGTTTTCCGGGAGAAGGGCGGGATGTGTCAGTGGACACACCGACGGCGGAGATCGATATCGACGCAACCCTGGTCGACAGGCTCGTCCGGGCGCAGCACCCCGACCTCGCCGGACCGTTGCGACTCGTCGCGAACGGCTGGGACAACGTCATCTACCGGCTCGGCGCCGGCATGTGTGTACGGCTGCCGCGGCGGGCCGTCGCCGTCGACCTGATCCACCACGAGCAGCGCTGGCTGCCCGGTATCGCCGAGCGGACCGGCCCCGTCGTCCCGGCGCCGGTGCGGGCCGGCACGCCCGGTGCGGGGTTCCCGTGGCCGTGGTCGATCTGCCCGTGGTTCGAGGGACGGCCGGCCGCGGACGTGCCGCCGGCCGAGCGCGCGCCGGCCGCGACCGACCTGGCCGAGTTTCTGGCCGGCCTGCACACGCCCGCGCCACCGGACGCACCGCACAACCCGTGGCGCGGCGTCCCGCTGACCGACCGGTACGCGGCGGTAAGCGAGCGCCTCGCCGGCACGCCCGACCTGGGCGCGCTCTGGGAGCGTCTCGTGGCCACGCCGGCCTGGGCTGGCCCGCCGTACTGGCTGCACGGCGACCTGCACCCGGCCAACCTCGTGCTCGCGCCGTCCGGTCCGGGCAGGCTCGCGGCGGTCATCGACTTCGGCGACCTCACCTCGGGCGACCCGGCGGCCGACCTGGCGACGGCGTGGCTGACCTTCGACGCCGCCGGCCGGGCCGCGTTCCGCGCCCGCTACGACGCGCTGACCGACATCGACCCGGACACGTGGGTACGGGCCCGCGGCTGGGCGCTGAACCTCGCGACCGCGTTGGGCCTGCACTCCGACGACAACCCGCGGATGGCCGCGATCAGTGCGCACGCCCTCGCGGAGGTGCGGTAGCCGGCTTTCGCAGCACCGCGACGAGCGAGATGGCGGACACCACGGCCCAGGTGCCCTCCAGCAGGAGGAAGCCCCAGGAGTGGTGCCGGAGCGCGATCACCGCGAGCACCGCCGAGCCGGCGAGGTTGAGCAGCAGGTAGGGGAGGGATCGTCCGTCGAGGCGGCCGAGCTGGGCGCCGGCGAACGCGGACAGGATCAGCAGCGAGCCGCCGATCTCGATGAAGCTCAAGAGAGTCATGGTCGTCTGCGCGCCGTCTTTGCCTGGCCGGGTACGGCAGCGCTCTCGTCCGGGGCGGTCGCGGTGTGGCGCCGCCAGCTCATAGCCTAGCCCGCGCCGCTCAGCCTTGCCCGACCACCGCGTCCGGCGTCGGGCGCGTGCCCGCCGCGAACGCGACGAGCTCCGCCTCGCCAAGCCCGATTTCCGACTGGACCACGAGCGTCCGCCCGTCGGCCAGGTCGACGGTGAGGATCGACGCCTCGGACCGGATGGCCAGGAAGCCGGTACGCGCGCCGACCGCCACCGGCCGGCCGCTCGGCATCACCTCGGCGGTATCCGAGAGCATCACCGTGAGCTTGCCGGAGAAGCCGTGGCTCGGCGGCGCGCTCTCCGGGCGGAACGACACCGAGGCGCGGCTCACCACGTCCGGCACGGTGCCGGGCGGTACGGCGTCGAAGGTGAACGGCCACCGCACCGGCACGGCACCGGGGGTGAGGCCGGCGGCGTACCCGATCAGGGCCTCGCGGGTCACCTGCCGGTCCGCCTCCACCCGCAGCCACCGGCCGCCCGTCTCCTGCCAGGTGAGCACGAAACCGGTCGAACCCAGCTCGAGCGACGCCTTCCGGTCGCGCACCGCCACGGCGTACGACTTCGGCTGGGCGTCCCACCGTGGCGTGGCCGGACGCCCGTCGAAGACCGCGACGGTGAGCCAGTGGTCCGCACCGCCGTTGTACCGCAGCGTGGGCTGGCCGGCGGAGAGCTCCGCGATCGGCTCGCCGTAGCCGGGCAGCGACACCCCCGGCGTGAACGGGAAAGGCGGCACCGGCTCCGGCGTCCGGGGTGCGGCGACCTCCACAGTGGACCCTGGCTCGGGGGTCCACGACCGTACCGCCGGCACCGCCAGCAGCACGGCCGCGGCCGCCACCGCGACACCCGCCGCCTGCACGCGGCGGCGTCCCCGGTGCGCCCGGCCGCGGGCCGCCCGCAGCAGGTCGGCGGAGGCCCCGACCTCGGCGGCGCGGTCGGTGAGCGTCACGCGCACGAGGTGCTCGATGTCATCCACTGTGATCCTCCGCGGTCAGGTGCGCCGAGAGCCGCGCCCGCAGCGTGCCGAGCGCCCGGAACGCGTGTACGCGCACGGTCGCCGGGGCGCAGCCGACCAGGTCGGCGATCTCGGGGTCGGGCAGGTCGAGGTAGTACCGCAGGACGAGAACCGCCCGTTGTACCCGGGGAGTGTGGCGAGCAGCGCCCACATCTCGTCGCGTACCGCCACCTGGTCGGCCATCAGCCCCCGGTCGGGGTGCTCCGGCACCTCCGCGACGATCGCCTCGGTGCTGGCCCGGCGGCGGCGCCACGACAGGTACTGGTGCAGGATCGCCCGCCGCACGTACGCCTCGGGCGGCTCGGCGCGCGCGATCCGGCCCCAGCGGCGGTACACCTTGGCCAGCACCTCTTGGAGGATGTCCTCGGCCAGGTGCCGGTCGCCGCACATGAGGTAGCCGAACCGCAGCAGCGCCGGGCCGCGTGCGGTCACGAATTCGTCGAACGAGATCATCGCCCTCCCCACCGATACACGTGGTCGGGCCTCCGATCCGTTTCAATCCGCAGGTCAGCGGTGGTGTGCCGGGCATCACGGCTCCTCCGGGACCGGGTCGTCGTACGAGCCTGCCGGCCCCTCGTAGAGCCGCCCGCCGCGCAGTGGCCACGCGAACGCGACGCAGCCGTGCAGGCCGAGCGTCTGCTGCTGCATCACCGGCGCGGGCCGGCCCGGGCCGGGGCACTTCTCGTGGCCGTGGCCGAGGCGGTGGCCGACCTCGTGGTTGACCAGGTACTGCCGGTACTCCTCGAGCGGTGCGCCGTACCGGGGCACGCCGTGCACCCAGCGCGCGACGTTGAGCACGACCCGTTCGCCGTTGCGGCACGAGGTGTAGCCGTCGTCGCCGGGGCAGAGGTCGTCGCGCGTGCCCGGGGTGGTGAGGTAGACGGTGAAGTCGTAGGGCGAGCCGTTGGGGACCCGCTGGAGCCGCCACCGCCCGTCGCCGGTCCAGCTCCGCGGGTCGGCGAGCGTGCTGGTCACCGCGCTCGCGAACGCGTCCGGCTCGATGTTCCGGATGCCCCGCTCCACCGCCACGCGGTACCGCATCAGCTGGCCGGACCGCCCCGCCACCGGACCGCCGCCGGCGGCGAACCGCCACGTCCCGTCGCCGCGCGCCGGATAGGTGATCTCCGGCGGCGGCGGCGGTGTGGGCGAGACGCTCGGGGGCGGCGCGAGGGATCGCGATGGTGGCGCCGGCGTGGCTGGCGCCGCGGACGGGATCGCCGACTCCGGCAGCCCGGCCCGGACGGCGAGCGCACCGGCGAGCACCACCCCGCATGCCACCACGGCCACCGCGATCCGTCCACCCCGCATGCCTTGATCACGACCTGGGGAGCGGGTCCCGTTTCAGGATGGGCGGGGTGGTGTGCCTCACTCTTCGAGGAACGGCACCACGGTGTCGAGGAAGCGGGCCGGCACGCTGGCGTGCACGCGGTGGCCGACCGGGATCGTGACGAGTCGCCCACCGGGCAGGCGTGCGGCGAACTCGTACATGATCCGGTGCGGCAGGTGGCTGCTCGGGCCACCGGAGATCACCATCGTGGGCTTGCTGACCTCGTCGGCTCGGACCCACCACTGCGGGTCGGGCGCGTTGAGCTCCTCGACGATCGCGGTGCGCGCCTCGAAGTCGTACGACACCGGACCGTCCGGCCGCTCGGGCATGGGCAGGTCGGCCGGCACCGGCGGCGGCGCCTCTTCGAGCACCAGCCGGTTCACCCGCTCGGGACGTTCGAGGGTGAGCAGATACGCCACGGCGCCGCCCATGGAGTGACCGACGAACGACGCCCGCATCAGCCCGATCTCGTCCATCAGCGCGAGCGTGTCGTCGCGCATGAGCTCCAGCGAGTACTCACCGGGCCACTCGCTCTTGCCGTGCCCGCGCAGGTCGGGCGCGTATACGGACCAGAACTCGGCCAGACCCGGCGCCACGTCGTCCCATGTAGAGGAGTCGCTGCCGCCGCCGTGGAGCAGGATGAGCGCGTCGCGCTCCGGCGAACCCCAGCTTCGGTAATGCAACCGCACCGCCGTCACGCGCCCCAACCTAACGCACGGGTACGGTCGTCCGGACCGTCGCTCCCGCGGCCTCACCCTCCGCTGTTTCACAACCCCGCCCCGCCTCTGGGCATTCGGCGGACCGTCGGTGGGCCGCCAGCCGGCGGGGCTCTGGAGCTGGGCGCACCGATGCGCCCGCCCCGGACCGGGGGCGGGCACCCCGCCGGGTCCTCCCGGCACTGCCGACTCATCCGGCCCTGGCCAGACCGGGCCGCCGCGTGGTCGCCCCGGCGCGTCAGCGCCCGGGATCGATCCAGGCCCGATTTCCGCCGCCCGCGTCGCGGCCATTCGGGGGAAGCAGAGCAAAGACGCCTGCGGGCTTGGACCGCGGACCTGGCAGCGTTGGTCGGGGCTTTCGGCGAGCGCCAGCGAGCCGCCGACCTGCGCGGTGCCCGCGGGAGCATGCGGTCTGCGACTGACGCGGACGGGGGCAAATACATGTCTCAAGAGAATGTGACCTCGAACCTGAAAGATCTTTAGTCGTGGTCAATCCTCGGATCTCAGGCCGAGCAGTCGAACCTCCTCCACGTCGAGCGCCGACTCCAGCTCCCGCATCACCGTGTCGTCGATCTCCCTGGCGTTCCGGAGCCGGGTGAGCTCCTTCCGCTTGGCTCCGAGCAGGCCGAGGCGGAGCTGGCGGGTCATCTCCTGCTGCTGGGTCGTGTCCTCGTCGCTCGCGCTTCGAATGTCGTTGAGGTGGTCCTCGTACTCGGCGCTGAGCCGGCTGACGGCATCCGGCGGCGCGCCGACATCGGCGGCCACCTGGGGGAGCGCACGCAGTGCGGCCTCGGCGGCGAGGAGTTGGGCACGCCGTGCCTCTTCCTCGGCTTCGCCGTCCGGGGTCAACCTCGCCCAGGTGGTGACCAGGGGCAGGGTGATGCCCTGGACCAACATGATCAGCACGATGACGACGACCGTGACGAAGACGATCAGATCGCGCTCCGGGACCGGGGTGCCGTGGGAGGTGGTGACGGGCACGGCCAGGGCGGCGGCCAGGGAGACCGCACCGCGGAAGCCGGCCCAGCCGGCGACGGTCCGCGTCCGAAAGTCGAAACGGCGTGCGCGGCTGGAAGGGCGCCGATCGATCGCCTGTAGGCCGCCGACGGCCAGATGCAGCCAGACCATCCGGGTGAGCACCACCACCGCGGCGATCGACACCGCGATGCCCAACGACTCCGCCGGCGAGTGGCTGGTGATCGCCCTCAGCGAATGAGGCACCTGCGTGCCGAGCAGCACGAAGAGGCTGCCGTTGAGCATGAAGGTGAACAGGTCCCAGAACGACAGCGCGACGATCCGGGAGCGGGCCCGGATCACCTGCGGTGCGGCGTAGGCGATCAGCAGCCCGGCCACCACGACGGCCAGTACGCCGCTGCCGTTCAGCAGCTCCGCCACCAGGAACGCCACCACGGGGGTCAGGATGCTCAAGCCGCCCTCGATCATGGCGTCGTCGACGCGTAGCCGTATCTTGATGATCACCAGGCCGACCAGCAGACCGACCAGCAGACCGACCGCGGCCGAGCCGACGAACTGACCGAACAGGCTGACCGGCCCGGGGAACGAACCGCCCGCGATCACCCCGACCGCGACGGCGAACACCACCAGCGCGGTGCCGTCGTTGACCAGGCTCTCGGCCCGCAGCGTGGTGAGGATGCCGCGTGGCATCCGCTTGGCCAGGCCGGCGACCGCGGCGGCGTCGGTGGGGCCGAGCACCGCGCCGAGCACCCACGCCGCGGTCGGCGAGACACCCATCGCCTGCGCGGCGAACGACACCGTGGCCGTCGAGATCAACACGAGCAATACCGCGAGCAGGGTGATAGCCGCGAAGTTGTCCCGGAGCTGGCGCAGGCTGATCACGAGGCTCTCGCGGTAGAGAATCGCCGGAAGGAAGAGCACCAGCACCACGTCGGGCGGGAGCGATATGTGGTCGAACGGCGGCACGAGCCCGATCACCCCGCCCAGCGCGATCAGCAGGACCGGCGGCGCCACGCGGTAGCGACCACCGACGATGGTGCCGACCACCACGGTGAAGCCGAGCACCGCGATCAGCAAAAGCCCTTCCACGTCGCGCTCCCGTCACCCGTCACCGCCGCAGAGGCCATACGCGTATCGGCCATATCGTGATATGCCTGATACGCCAAGCGGGGCGGAACGGCGGGGAAACCGCGGGCTGGTGTCCGGACCTCAGCGCAGTCGCGAGCGTGCCGTCGGGGTCAGGCGGAGCGTCTGGACCGGCTTGGCTAGCCAGTCGTCCAGCGGGGGTGAGACCGGAAGCGGGTCGGCGGGGGAGAAGCGGGAGAACCAGACGTACACGTGTTCACCCGTACGGACCGGCAGTGCCGGGAAGGTGTTCTCGGCGTACTCGGTCTCGAAGCAGGCGATCACCGGCTGCGTGGGCGCGACCTCGGCTGCGAAGAAGTCGCGGAAGTCCTGCGTCACCGGGGCCGGGAGATAGGCGATCGACGCCGTGAAGAGCGTCTCCGGCACCTCGACCGTCCCCTGTGGAGGGCGCTGCGCCGGCAGGTCCCAGAGCGGGCCGGCGGGCCTCAGTAGCAGCACGTCGTCCGAGTCGATCATCGTGGCGTTGGCGGCGTCGCGGTGGGCCCGCCACACCGGGCCGCCGTAGAAGGCGGACAGCGAGGCCGCACGCCACGCCATGTCGGGGAAGCCACGCACCCACACGAAGTGGTCCGGCCGGTCCTCGTCGCGGAACTGGCCGTCGACCCGCATCCCCGTCTCCTCCTGGCTCTCCAGGAACTCGCGGTCGAAGAGGTCGACGAGCGTCTCCCGCTTGCCGGGCCACAGGGTGTACTGGCGCAACTCGTAGATCATGGCCGTGGACGGTACTGGGGGCGTACGACAGTGCCGTTTGACAAATCGTTTTGCACAGCGCACGATCGCCGGTACCACGATGTATGCATGCATGGAAATGGATAGCTTCCGATGAAGAGCGGCCGCACGTCGTCCAGCGTGGAGAAGGCGTTCGAGCTGATCGGCGCGGTATCCGAGGCGGGGCGGGCCGGCCTCACCCTGGGTGAGCTGGCCGGGCGGGTGGGCATCGCGGTGAGCACCACCCACCGGTACGTCACGACGCTCCTCGAGCTCGGGGTGCTGGACCGGGACGCGGCCGGCAACTTCCACCTCGGCATCACCCTCTTCTCGCTGACCGGCCAGCATGTGCACGGCGACGGGCGTGGCCCACGCCAGCCCGTCCGTGATCCAGGAGGCGGGCCGCCTAGGTATACCTAGGCGTGCTTGTGTGGTCCGGGCCACGTCTCTAAGGCTCCATAGGCCCTGGCTAAGGCAGCCGCCTGGCCAAGATAGGTAAGCGCTCCCGATGTGGTCACTCCCCTGCCCGCCGAAAATTGACACATCAGCGGTTCACCGGGAAAGACACCAAAGGGAGACGGAATCATGATGATGCACCCGGACCTCGTCCTGGCCCAGGCGAACGACCGTCAGCGCGAGCTGATCGCCGAGGCCGACCGCGAGCGCCTGCTCGCCACCGCCCGTGAGGCTCGCCGCCGCCGCCAACCGCGCCAAGAGGCGCCGGTGCGCGGCCAGCCTGTGGCGATGCCAGCTCGGTAAATGATCGGGGGACGACGCGAGCCGCACCGGCAGGTGCGGCTCGCGTCGCTGTATCCGGCGTGGACTTTTCGCCACACGAGCGAAAGTTCGGGTCATGGCGCTGGAAAGTATGGACACATCTAGGTCTACCAATTAATGTGACGACCACGACACAGCTGTTTCGTCGAGGTAACCGACGGCGCGGTTAGCTCGAAGGTGCGCTCACCCAGCAGGGGTGTTCGCCCCGAGCACGTCACCGGCACGGGTCCCCACACTCGGGTCGGTTTCCACCGCCCACGGCATCCGGCGCGACGGCCTGCGCCCTTGCCTGGCAAAGGTCAGGAGAGGGAACCCCCACCATGTCCATACTGGACTTCCGGCGCCGCCCCGCGCCGTCGATCCCACGCGCCCGAAGGCACCGCCGGGCGCACGCGGCCGGCTCGGCCGTTCTCCTCGTCGTCGCCGGTGCGGCGATCTCCGTAGGCACCACGGCCGCCCCCGCGCAGGCACACCCGATCAACGCGGCGGACTTCCAGCGGGTGACGCTGGCCAGCGGCGCCGGCGAGGTCGGTGAGCCCATGACGCTCGCCGTGCTCCCGGACCGTTCGGTGATCCACACCGCGCGCAACGGGACCGTCCGCCGCACCGACGCGGCCGGCACCACCAGCGTGATCGGCACCATCCCGGTGTACACACACGACGAGGAAGGGTTGCAGGGCGTCGGGGTCGACCCCGGCTTCGCCAGCAACCGCTTCATCTACCTTTACTACGCGCCGCCGCTGTCCACGCCGGCCGGTGACGCGCCCGCGAGCGGTAGCGCCGCGACCTGGGCGACCTGGCAGGGCGTCAACCGGCTGTCCCGGTTCACCCTGAACGCCAACAACACGATCAACATGGCCAGCCAGGTCAACGTCCTGGACGTGGCGGCCGACCGTGGCATGTGCTGCCACGTGGGCGGCGACATCGACTTCGACGCGGCGGGCAACCTCTACCTGTCCACAGGGGACGACAGCAACCCGTTCGACTCGGCCGGCTACTCGCCGCTGGACGAGCGGACCGAGCGCAACCCGGTCTTCGACGCGCAGCGCTCCGCGGGCAACACCAACGACTTGCGCGGCAAGATCCTGCGCATCAAGGTGAACGCCAGCGGGACGTACTCGATCCCGGCCGGCAACCTCTTCGCGCCCGGTACGGCCAACACGCGCCCCGAGATCTACGCGATGGGCTTCCGCAACCCGTTCCGGATCGGCGTCGACAAGGCGACCGGCATCGTCTACGTGGGCGACTACGGCCCCGACGCCGGTACGACGAGCGCGACCCGCGGCCCGAGCGGCCAGGTGGAGTTCAACCGGGTGACGTCGGCGGGCAACTACGGCTGGCCGTACTGCACCGGCACGAACAGCACCACCGAGACGTACAACGAGTGGAACTTCGCGACCAGCGCGACCGGGCCCAAGTTCAACTGCACCGGCGGCCCGACCAACAACTCGTTCCGCAACACCGGCCAGGGCACGCTGCCGGCGGCCCGCGCGTCGTGGATCCGGTACGCGGGTGACGCCGGCTCGCCGCCCGAGTTCGGTGGCGGCTCGGAGTCGCCGAGTGGTGGCCCGGTGTACCGGTACGACGCGGCGAATCCCTCCACGACCAAGTTCCCGGCCGGGTTCGACGGGCAGTTCTTCGCCGGCGAGTTCGGGCGGCGCTGGATCAAGCCGATCCACGTGAGCGCGAGCGGCGCGATCGAGGGCATCGAGACGTTCCCGTGGACCGGTACCCAGGTCATGGACCAGGCGTTCGGCCCGGACGGCGCCCTCTACGTCCTCGACTACGGCACCGGCTGGTTCGGCGGTGACGCCAACTCGGCGCTGTACCGCTACGACTACGTCGGCTCGGGCGGCAACCGCGCCCCGATCGCCAACGCCACCGGCACCCCCACCTCCGGCGCGGCGCCGCTGAGCGTGCAGTTCTCGTCGGCGGGCTCGTCCGACCCGGACGGCAGCGCGATCACGTACTCGTGGGCCTTCGGTGACGGCACGACCTCGACGGCGGCCAACCCCACCAAGACCTACACCGCGAACGGCACCTACACCGCGACGCTCACCGTCCGCGACCCGCAGGGCGCGACCGGCACCGACAGCGTGACCATCTCCGTCGGCAACAGCGCGCCGCGGGTCACGATCTCCGCGCCGGCGAACGGGCAGCTCTTCTCGTTCGGCGACACGGTGCCGTTTACGATCTCGGTGGCCGACACCGAGGACGGCGCGATCGACTGTGCCCGGGTCAAGATGACCTACGTCCTCGGCCACGACAGCCACGGCCACCAGATCACGTCGCAGAACGGCTGCACCGGCTCGATCACCATCCCGGTCGACGGCGAGCACGACGACGCCGCCAACATCTTCGGGATCTTCGACGCCGAGTACACCGACAACGGCGGGATCACCACGCACACCCAGCACGTCCTCCAGCCGCGCAAGCGCCAGGCGGAGCACTTCAAGACGATGTCCGGCGTCGCCACCTTCGCCAAGGCGACGGCCGAGGGCGGGTTCACCGTCGGCAACATCAGCAACGGTGACTGGATCTCCTTCGACCCGTACCGGATCAGCAACGCCACCTCGTTCTCCGCGCGGGTCTCCTCCGGCGGCGTCGGGGGCACGTTGCAGGTGCGGGCCGGTTCGGCGACGGGCACCGTGCTCGGCTCCGCCACGGTGACGCCGACGGGCGGCTGGGAAACGTTCGCGACGGTCACCGGCACGATCGCCAACCCGCCGGCCGGCACGACGACGCTGTACCTGACGTTCGCCGGTGCGGCGGGCTCGCTGTTCGACCTCGACTCGTTCACGTTCGCGACGGGCGGTGGCACCGGCGGCGGCAGCCGCATCACCGGCCTGGGCGGCAAGTGCCTGGACGTGCGCGGCGGCGCCACCGCCGACGGTACCCAGATCCAGATCCGCACCTGCGACAACAGTGCGGCGCAGACCTGGACCCGCACCGGTCAGACGCTGCGCGCGCTCGGCAAGTGCCTGGACGTCGCGGGCGCCGGTACGGCCGACGGCACGAAGATCCAGCTGTACACCTGCAACGGCACCGGCGCCCAGAACTGGGTGCCGCAGGCCAACGGCACGCTGGTGAACAGCAACTCCGGCAAGTGTCTCGACGTGCTGAACGGCGGCACCGCCGACAACACGATCGTGCAGCTGCTCACCTGCACCGGCGCCGCCAAGCAGCAGTGGACGCTGCCCTCCTAGGGAGACGAGATGCGTAGGACATCCATAGTGGGCGCGGCCGCCCTCCTGGCGGCCATCGCATGCACGGCCCCGGCCTCGCCGGTGGCGGCCAACCCGGCCGACCCCCGGTACGACGTGCTGGTCTTCTCCAAGACGGCCGGCTTCCGGCACGACTCGATCCCGCAGGGCATCCAGGCGATCCGGGACCTGGGCGCGGCGAACAACTTCAGCGTGACCGCGACCGAGGACGCCGCCGCGTTCACCACGGCGAACCTCGCGCAGTACGAGGCGGTGGTCTTCCTCTCCACCACCGGTGACGTGCTCAACGCCGCCCAGCAGACGGCGTTCGAGCAGTACATCGCCACCGGCAAGGGGTACGTGGGCATCCACGCTGCCGCCGACACCGAGTACGACTGGCCGTTCTACGGCAACCTGGTGGGCGGCTACTTCGCCTCCCACCCGGCGATCCAGCAGGCCAACATCCGGGTGGAAAACCGGGGTCACGCGGCGAGCGGGCACCTGCCGCAGACCTGGACCCGCACCGACGAGTGGTACAACTACCGCACCAACCCCCGTACCAGCGCACGGGTGCTCGCCAACCTGGACGAGGGCTCGTACTCCGGCGGCGGCATGGGTGCCGACCACCCGATCACCTGGTGCAAGACGTTCGGCGGTGGCCGCTCGTTCTACACCGGGCTGGGCCACACCCAGGCCACGTACGCGGAGGCCAACTTCCGGGCGCACCTGCTCGGCGGCATCCGGTACGCGGCCAGCCGCTCCCAGGCCGACTGCCGGCCGGAGACCGGCTACACCACCCTCTACAACGGAGCCACGACCGGGTGGTCGCAGGCCGGGCCGGGCAGCTTCACCAACACCGACGCCACGCTGACCTCCGTCGGGGGCATGGGCCTGTTCTGGTACAGCCAGAAGCAGTACACCTCGTACTCGCTGAAGCTGGACTGGCGGGTCGCGGGCGACGACAACTCCGGCATCTTCGTCGGCTTCCCGGCGTCGACCGATCCCAACTCGGCGGTCAACAGCGGGTACGAGATCCAGATCGACCCCACCGACGCGGCCGACCGCACGACCGGCGCGATCTACGGCTTCAAGTCGGCCGACCTCGCGGCCCGGGACGCGGCGCTCAACCGGGCGGGGGAGTGGAACGCGTACGAGATCCTCGTCGAGGGCCAGCGCATCCAGGTCTTCCTCAACGGTGTGCGGATCAACGACTTCACCAACACCGACCCGGTCCGCAACCTGGACGGCTACATCGGCATCCAGAACCACGGCACCGGCGACGACGTCTCGTTCCGCAACATCCGGATCAAGGAGCTCGGCGCACCGCCGACCGGTGGTGACGTGACCGTGCAGGCCGAGTCGTTCAGCTCGCAGAGCGGCGTGCAGGCGGTCGGCAAGACCGGCGCCAACAACGGGCAGACGCTCGGCTTCATCGAGCAGGGCGACTGGGCCGCGTACAACAACGTGAACGTCGGCGGCGCCACCTCGCTGCGGGCCCGGGTGGTCTCCGGCGGCCCTGGTGGCACGCTCCAGGTCCGTACCGGCGGGGCCACCGGACCGATCCTCGGCTCGGTGGCGGTACCGAACACGGGCAGCTGGAACACGTTCGCCACCGTCAACACCACCCTGTCCGGCGTGCCGGCGGGCAACGCGAACGTGTACCTCACGTTCGCCGGCGCCGGTGGCGGCCTCTTCGACGTGGACGACTTCACGTTCGTCAAGTCGGGCGGGCCTGGCCCTGGTCCGGGCCCCGGCGCGGTCGTCGGCCTCGGCGGCAAGTGCCTGGACGTGCGTGGCGGCGGCACCGCGGACGGTACCCAGATGCAGATCCTGACCTGCAACAGCGGCCCGTCGCAGACGTTCACCCGGACCGGCCAGACGCTGCGGGCGCTGGGCAAGTGCCTGGACGTGTCCGGCTCGGGTACGGCCGACGGCACGAAGATCCAGCTGTGGACCTGCAACGGCACCGGCGCCCAGAACTGGGCGCCACAGGCCAACGGCACCCTCGTGAACAGCACCTCCAACAAGTGCCTCGACATCGCCGGTGGCAGCACCACCGACGGCACCGTCGTGCACCTGTGGACCTGCGGTACCGCCGCGAGCCAGCGGTGGACGATACCGGCCTGATCCTTTCGCACCCCCACCCCGGGACGGCCGCCGCAGCGTAGCGGCGGCCGTCCCACCTTGCGGGGGCGTTTTAGGGTATGGACTTATGTGCGGTGGCTTTCGAGTGGGTACGGCCACCTTGCTTGCCGTGCTCCTGCTGAGCGGCTGTACCACCGGCCCGGCCGACCGGTCGCCCATCGGCGCGCGGGCCGAGGCGCCGGTGCCGCAGGGCGTGGCCGACCCGGCCGCGCCGCCGAGCGCGGTGCCGCCCGAGCCGGAGTGCGACCCCCGCGCGAGCCTGCGCCCCGCTGGCGCGCTGCCCCAGCCCGGCCGGATGCCGGCGGGCTCCACGATGGAGAAGATCCGGGCGCGCGGCCGGCTGATCGCCGGCGTCGACCAGAACAACTATCTGTTCGGCTTCCGTGACCCGCTCACCGGGCGGCTGGAGGGCTTCGACATCGACCTGGTCCGTGAGGTGGCCAGGGCCATCTTCGGCGACCCGGAGCGCGTGCAGTACGTGGTGGTCACCCAGGCGCAGCGGCTCACCGCCGTCAACGGGCAGGTCGACCTGGTGGCCAACTCGATGACGATCACCTGCGCGCGACGCGAGCTCGTCGAGTTCTCCACCAACTACCTCGACTCCGGGCAGCGGGTGCTCGTGCCGGAGACCTCCAGCGTCAAGGGCATCGAGGACCTGGGCGGCAAGCGGGTCTGCGCGGCGGCCAACACCACGTCGATCCAGGCGATCATCGACGCGCCGGCCAAGCCGGTCGCGATCTCCGCCGTCGACTGGACCGACTGCCTCGTGCTGCTCCAGCAGGGCCAGGTGGACGCCATCTCCACCACCGACAACGTGCTCGCCGGCCTGGCTGCCCAGGACCCCACCACGAAGATCGTGGGGCCGCGCTTCAGCGACGAGCCGCACGGCCTCGCGTTCGCCCGCGGCGCGACCGACCTCGTCCGCTTCGTCAACGGCGTCTTCGACCGCCTGCGCGCGGACGGCGGCTGGATGCAGATCTACAACCGCTGGCTCGGCCCCACGCTCGGCCCGGTGCCCGCCCCGCCGCCGGCCCGGTACCGAGGCTGAGGCTGGCGCTGTAACGAAACGGGAGCGTCCAAGAACGGGAGCGCTTCCAAATCAACGGCCTGTCCAGCGGCGATTACGCATCGCGACAGTGGCCCTACGGCCGATGTGGACAGTGTCTGTCCGGTCAGGTGAACGCCCCTCAACTGGGCTTATCGCCCGTTGTGATCAACGCGTACCTTATGCCGCAGCCGAGGGAGGCTTAGCGGAATGTGGCAGGGACGGGTCGGGGTCCTGGCGCTGGAACAACGTCGCGGGCGGCCAGTCGATCCCCTTCGGCCAGGCGATGGCCGGCGCCCTGCTAGCCAGCCTGCCGACGCTGGCGATCTACCTCCTGCTAGGCCGCTTCTTCCTACGCGGCGTACTAGCCGGCACTCTCCGCGACAACTGACGCCAGCCGGGCCCTCACCCTCCGCTCCCGACCAGCATGCCCATCTTCTGGGGCGGCGGTCGACTTGGCGGCGCGCGAGCGCGGAGGTGGCGAGTCTTGACCGCTTGTTTCGGACGATCGGTGCGTGATCCGATCCCGCGCCGATGATCAGGGCGATGGGGCATGGCCTTGATCGGTGGGTGCTCTGGTCGTCCGTGTCGAGAAATTGCCCCTGGAGGGGCGATTTCTCGACACGCTTGCAGCGCGAAACGGCGCTGGTTGCGTCGATCAAGGAAAGTCCGCGGCCATCGGCCATGATCGACCTCTTTTGCGTGGAGGTTCGATCCCGTCGACGCGGGCCGGGGGCCCGAAAGGCTCTTTGGGATCGGTCGGTGTCAGGTGGTGGGGTCGCTCGGGGTTGCGGTTACCCATTTCTTGCCTCCGGCGGGATCTCCGGCCTCCGGGATGGGGGAAGTGCCGTCCCGTCGGCCCCCGACCCGTTAAGAGCAGAGCAGCCCAACGCCCGGGGCGCCAGCGTCTGTGCCGCTTGTTCCGGTCCGTCTGTGGTGGCGCCCCGGGCGTTGGCCTGCTCCAAGAACTAGCGGGTCGAGGGCCGACAGGACGGCACTGCGGGGTGGGGGTGGGCGCCTGGTGTCGCGCGCTGGCGGTGGTCTCGGTGGTGATCGTTCGCCTAATACCTATAGGACGCGCCGTCGGCGCCGCGGATTCTGGGCGAACGATCACGGCGAGGGTGAATCGTCGGGCTTTGTGAAGACCTATTGCTGCCAGGGCAACCACAAGTCTTCACAAAGCCACCTCTCGCAAGACGGCGGCGGAGACTGTGGACGGACTCGATGCCCCCCGACGCCGAAGCTTTCTTGATCTATTCAGGGCGGCGTCGTGGCGAGCGGTGTCGCGTATAACGGTGTCGGCCTGTCGTCAGATTCGGTCGGCTGTGGGTCTGCGCGAAGGCCGTGTCTCGGCGCGGGTCGTGCGGGTCTGTGGGTCCGCGGGCCTTGCGGGTTGGGGGTTTGTTGGGGTTTGGGTGTGAAGCGCGGAGGGTGAGGCCGCGGGAGCGGCGGTCTGGACCACCGCGGACGTCGCGGTAGCTCAAAACCACCCGATGTCCCGTAGGGGGAGTGGTCGGGGTGAATACGGATGTTCTCACATAGACCACCTTCGTAGGGTGCACATAGGACATGAGCCTGACGAAGGGGAGAACATGCGCATTCATCTTGCCCGCGCGGTGGTCTCGGCGGGGCTTGCCGCCGTCCTGGTGGCCGTGCCGGTCACCGGCGCCGCCGCGGGGGCGGCGCCGGGTGGTGGTGACCGGCGGTTGTTGCAGGAGGCGGCCGACGACCTGACCGGGCTCGGGGTGACCGGCGTGCAGGGGATCGCCGCCGACGGGCGGCGCACCAGCGCGGCGCGCTCCGGTGTGGCCGACATCCGCACCGGCGCGCCCGTGCCGGCGGACGGGTATTTCAGGATGGGGAGCAACACCAAGACGTTCGCCGCGGTGGTCGTGCTCCAGCTGGTGGCGGAGCGGCGGCTGTCGCTGGAGGACACCGTGGACCGCTGGCTGCCCGGCGTGGTGGCCGGCAACGGCAACGACGGCCGGCGGGTCACCGTGCGGCAGCTGCTCCAGCACACCAGCGGGATCTACAACTACACGAACGACATGCCCGGGCTGGCCTCGCCGGAGGGGTACCTGGAGCATCGCTTCGAGCATCTCGACCCGGAGGAGCTGGTGGCGATCGCGATGAAGCACGGTCCGGTCTTCGCACCCGGTACGAGCTGGGACTACTCGAACACCAACTACATCCTCATCGGGATGATCATCGAGAAGATCACCGGCAAGGGGTGGGCGGCGGTCGTGCGCGATCGGGTCATCCGGCCGCTCGGGCTGACCCACACGTACTCGCCCGGCGACGTGCCCACGCTGCCCCGCCCGCACGCGCGGGGATACCAGCAGTTCACGCCCGGCGGGCCGCTGCTGGACACCACCCTGCTGAACCTGAGCTGGGGCTGGGTGGCGGGTGACCTGGTCACGACCCCGAGCGACCTGGTCCGCTTCTGGCAGGGGCTCCAGAGTGGACGCCTGCTGGCCCCGGCGCAGCTCGCCGAGATGCACCGTACGGTGCTGGCCGTGACGTTCCAGGACGTCTTCCCGGGCACTCGGTACGGACTCGGGATCATGTGGACACCGACGAGCTGCGGGGGCTACTGGAGCCACGGTGGGGACGTGCCCGGTACCAGCACCGTCAACGGCGTGACCAGCGACGGCCGGCACGCGGTGGTGCTGGCAATCTCCACGCGGCTGGCCGGTGACGAGGAGGCCCTCGCGATCTACCACCGGGCGGACGAGGCGGTCGCGGAGATCATCTGCTGAGCAGCACAGGGGGCGCAGCCCGGCCGTGACGACGAGCGATTCGTCCGAACGGTCGGGCTGTGTTACCTGAACGTGACTTGCCATCGACCGGACCCGTTGGGCTTAATTCGTTAAGCCATATAACAAATTACGGCGGCGGCCTCGGCGGGCCGGCGTCGTCCGACCCCACCCGCACCGGTCTTCGGCGAGCCGATGCGAGATTCCCCGCTGTTCCCATCCAGCGAAGGAGCTCCTTCGTGCCAGCAGTTCGCCGAGGCCGCGGTTTCCGTGGCTCTGCCAGACGCGCACACCGATTTACAAGCAGGCTCTGTGTAGCCGCAACCACCGTCCTCGCCGCCGCATCCGCGCTGGTGGCGGGGGCTCCACCGGCACAGGCCGCACCGATAGCGCAGGCCCCCGCGCAAGCGGCCGCGGCTGACCCGTTCTCGATCCTGGTCTTCTCCAAGACCGCCGGCTTCCGCCACGACTCGATCCCCGCGGGCATCGCCGCGATCCAGCAGCTCGGCGCCAACAACGGCTTCACTGTGGACGCGACCGAGGACGCGGGCGCGTTCACCGACGCCAACCTCGACAAGTACGCGGCGGTGGTCTGGCTCTCGACCACCGGCGACGTGCTCAACGCCGACCAGCAGGCCGCGTTCGAGCGGTACATCCGCTCGGGCGGCGGCTACGCCGGCATCCACGCCGCGTCGGACACCGAGTACAGCTGGGCCTGGTACGGGGACCTGGTGGGCGCCTACTTCGCCTCCCACCCGCAGAACCAGACCGCGACCATCAAGGTCGAGGACCCGGCGCACCCGTCCACCGCGTCGCTGCCGACCAAGTGGACCCGCTTCGACGAGTGGTACAACTTCCAGACCAACCCGCGTGCCGACGTGCACGTGCTGGCCAGCCTGGACGAGCGCACCTACACGCCCGGCGCGGGCGCGATGGGTGCCGACCACCCGACCGCGTGGTGCCAGGACTTCGACGGCGGCCGTTCCTGGTACACGGGCAGCGGCCACACCAACGAGTCCTACTCGGAGCCGAACTTCCTGGCGCACCTGCTCGGCGGCATCCAGACCGCCGCGGGCGTGGTGGACGCGGACTGTGCCGCGTCGAAGACCAGCAGCTTCGAGAAGGTCACGCTGGACAGCAACACCAACAACCCGATGGAACTGGACATCGCGCCGGACGGCCGGGTCTTCTACATCGAGCGTGACGGCCGGGTCCAGATCGTCAAGCCGGACACCGGTACCACGGTCACCGCGGTCGACCTCGACGTCTTCACCGGCAACGAGGACGGCCTCATCGGCATCCGGCTCGACCCGGACTTCGCCACCAACGGCTGGGTGTACCTCTACTACGCGCCCAACGACGGCGTCGCCCGCAACCGGGTGGCCCGCTTCACGGTGCAGGGCGACTCGATCGCGCTGAACACCGAGAAGGTCGTGCTGGAGGTGACCACGCAGCGCAACACCTGCTGCCACGCGGGTGGCAGCATGGTCTTCGACGGCGCCGGCAACCTCTACCTGGCCACGGGTGACAACACCAACCCGTTCGAGTCGAGCTCGTTCAACCCGATCGACGAGCGGCCGGGCCGGCAGGACTTCGACGCGCAGCGTACCTCCGCCAACACCAACGACCTGCGCGGCAAGGTGCTCCGGATCCACCCGGAGGACGACGGGACGTACACGGTCCCGGCCGGCAACCTCTTCCCTGCGGGCACCGCGCAGACCCGTCCCGAGATCTACGCGATGGGCTTCCGGAACCCGTTCCGGATCGGCATCGACGCGCAGTCCGACACGCTGTACGTGGCGGACTACGGCCCCGACGCCGGCGCGAACAACCCCGACCGTGGCCCTGAGGGCACGGTGGAGTGGAACGTGGTCACGCCCGGCTACTACGGCTGGCCGTACTTCACGGGCGCGAACTACGCGTACAACGACTACACGTTCCCGTCCGGTCCGAGCGGGCCGAAGTTCAACGCCGCGGCGCCGGTCAACAACTCGCCGAACAACACCGGCCTGACCAACCTGCCGCCGGCCAAGGCCGCCACCATCGACTACGACTACAGCGGCAACCCGCTCTTCCCCGAAATCGGGGGCGGCGGCGCGCCGATGGGTGGCCCGGTCTACCGGTACGACGCGGCGCTGGTCTCGGACCGCAAGTGGCCGGCGTACTTCGACGGCAAGGCGATGTTCGGCGAGTGGAACCAGAACAAGATGTACACGTTCCAGCTCGACGACGACGCCAAGACGGTCGTGGACATCAACCAGCTGCTGACCGGGGTGACGTTCCTGCGGCCGATGGACTTCGAGTTCGGCCCGGACGGCGCGCTCTACATGATCGAGTGGGGCACCGGCTTCGGCGGCAACAACGACAACTCCGGCGTCTACCGGATCGACTACATCGCGGGCGACCGTGCCCCGATCGCGGTCGGTTCCGCCAACCCGACCTCGGGCCCGGCGCCGCTGACCGTGCAGTTCTCCAGCGAGGGCTCGCGTGACCCGGACGGCGGCACGCTCACGTACGCGTGGACGTTCGGCGACGGTGGCACCTCGAACCAGCCGAACCCGTCGCATCAGTACACGACGGCCGGCAACTACAACGCGCAGCTGACGGTGACCAACCCCAAGGGCCGTACGGCCATCGCGAACGTGCTGGTGACCGTCGGCAACACCGAGCCGACCGTGTCCATCGAGTTCCCGCCGCAGGGTGGCTTCTTCGAGTGGGGCGACCAGGTCAAGTACACGGTCAACGTGACCGACCCTGAGGACGGCACGATCGACTGCTCGAAGGTGAACCTCCAGGTCTACCTGGGTCACGACGAGCACAACCACCCGATGCAGTCCCAGACCGGCTGTGAAGGCACTGTGCAGACGGCTCTGGCCGCCTCGCACGGCGCGGACGCCAACGTGTTCACGATCTTCGAGGCCACGTACACGGACAAGGGCGGCTCCGGCGGGGCCAACCCGCTGACCGGCCGGGCCGTCGAGCAGCTCCAGCCCAAGCGCAAGCAGGCCGAGTACTTCTCGGCCACGGGCAAGGTGGCCGGCGGCCTGGGCACCGGCGACCCCGGCGTGGTGCGGGAGACCACCGGCGACAGCGCCGGCGGCTTCCAGAACATCGGGTTCGTCGAGGACGGTGACTGGTGGTCGTTCGACCCCACCAACCTCTCCGGCATCGACACCCTGCGCTTCCGGGTCGCCTCCGGCGGCAACGGCGGCACGATCCAGGTGCGCACCGGCGCGCCAGACGGCCCGCTGCTGCTCACCGCGACGGTGCCCGGCACCGGTAACTGGCAGGTGTACACCGACGTCTCCGTCGACCTGCCCGCACCGAGCACGACCACCGGACCGCTGTACTTCGTGGCCCGCAACAACCCGGGCGACACCGGTGGCGGCGGCCTGCTCAACGTCAACTGGATCGACTTCCTCGGCCGCGGCGTGACCGACAACGCGCCGCCGGTGGTGAGCGGTGTGTCGGCGACCCCGACCACGGGCACCGCCCCGGTGAACGTGGAGTTCACGGGTACGGCCACGGATCCCGATGGCGACACGCCGCTCACCTACGCCTGGGACTTCGGTGACGGTGGCACGGCGAACACGCTCAACGCCACGCACACCTACACCGCACCGGGTACGTTCACCGCCACGCTGACGGTGACCGACAGCCGGGGCGCCGCGGCGTACGGGACCGTGCAGATCAAGGTCGACGCGCCGAACACGTCCTGCTTCGGGGCGCGCTCGGACGACTTCCTCGGCACGACCCTGGACAAGACCCGCTGGTCCACAGTGGTCCGCGAGAACCAGCTCTACTCGGTACAGGGTGGATCGCTGGTCCTGCCCACCGGCGTCGGTGACCTCTACGCCGGTCGCAACGACGCCACCAACCTCGTGCTCCAGCCGACGCCCAGCGGTGCCTGGCAGGCCACGACGAAGCTGACGCTCGCGACGCTGGTGAACTACCAGCAGGCCGGCCTCATCGTGTACGGCGACGACGAGAACTACGCCAAGCTCGATGTGCTCTACTCGGGCAGCCGGCGGATCGAGTTCATCCGGGAGACGGCCGGGGCACCGCGCAACGAGGGTGCCGACAGCACGGCCGCACCGACCGGATCGGACACGATCTTCCTGCGGTTGACGAGTGACGGCACCAACCTGACCGCGGCGTACTCCGCCGACGGCCAGACCTTCACCCCGGTTGGTCGCTCGGCCGCGCTGGCCGGCATCACCAACCCGAAGGTGGGCCTGTTCGCCCTTCAGGGCGGCACGGACGCGCCGGTGGTCGACGCGTCGTTCGACTGGTTCCAGATCACGCCGGACGAGCCGGCCGGTGCGGTCAACCCGACCGACGAGTTCAACGGCACCAGCCTGGACAAGTGCCGCTGGGACGCGATCGTCCGCGAGGACCCGACCGCGTACCGGGTGCAGGGCGGTCAGCTGTACGTCGACATCCCGAACGGTGACATCTACACCGGCAACAACTCCGGGACGACCAACTTCATCCTCCAGGAGGCGCCCGCGGGCGACTGGACCGTGGAGACGAAGGTCGACGGCAGCACGATGAACGAGCAGTACCAGCAGGCGGGCCTGATGGTCTATGCCGATGACGACAACTACGTGAAGCTCGACTTCATCGCCGACAACACGGTGGGTCAGCCGGTGACGCGGCGGATCGAGTTCCGCAGCGAGATCGCCAGCGTGGTGCAGAACCCGCAGCCACAGGTCACCAACCTCACCTCCGCGGTGTGGTACCTGCGACTGGCCAAGGTCGGCACCACGTACACCGCGTCGTACTCGGCGGACGGGCAGACCTGGACCACGTTCGAGCCGCTGACCAACGCGGCGGTGGGCGCGCCCCCCAAGGTGGGCCTGTTCACGCTCGGGGCAAACCAGACCGCCCGCAAGACGGTCTCGTTCGACTACTTCCGGCTGAGCACGGAGGCTGAGGACGACACCGCGCCGGTCACGGTGTCCAAGGTGGACGGTACGGCGGTCGCGGGCTGGTACACCGGCCCCGCGACGGTCACGCTGACCGCCACGGACAACCAGGGCGGCAGCGGGGTGGCCCGCACCGAGTACCAGCTCGACGGTGCCACGACCTGGACCGCGTACACCGAGCCGATCCTGGTGGCCGGGGACGGGGCGCACGAGGTGCGCTTCCGCTCGGTCGACGAGGCCGGCAACGTGGAGGCGACCAAGTCCACCGCGATCAAGATCGACGCGACCGCGCCGGTGACCGCGGCGACGTTCGCACCGCCGTCGGACGGCGGCTGGCACGCGGGCGCGGTGCCCGTGACGCTCGCCTCGACCGACGCCGGCTCGGGTGTCGACAAGGTCGAGTGGTCGCTCGACGGTGGCCCGTGGACGCCGTACACCCAGCCGGTCGACATCACCGGCAACGGCGAGCACGAGCTGCTCTACCGCGCCACGGACAAGGCCGGCAACGCCGAGACGCTCAAGTCCGCGATCGTGCGGGTCGACGGTGACAAGCCGACGGTCCTCGTCTCGGGCCTGGCCGACGGCCAGCTCTACGGCGACAGCCAGGACGTGCGGGTCACGTTCCAGGCGGTCGACCCGACCTCCGGCATCCAGTCGGTGGTGGGCAAGCTGGACGGCAAGCCGTACCAGTCCGGGACGCTCCAGGTCATGTACGACCTGACGCTCGGCCTGCACGAGCTTGTCGTGACCGCGAAGGACAAGGCGGGCAACGAGACGACGGCGAACGTGCGGTTCTTCGTCACGACCTCGTTCCGGGACATGCAGAACCTGATCGACCGGTTCAAGGCGACGAGCCAGCTGTCCAACAAGGCGCACCGCCAGCTGAGCAACAAGCTGGAGGCGGCGCGGGTCTCCGAGGCCACCGGTAACGACAAGCGCGCCGTGCAGCAGCTGCGGGCGTTCGTCGGGCTGGCGTCGGACCCGGCACTCGTCACCGACGCGGATGTGCGCGCTGTGCTCATCCGTGACGCCGAAGCCATGATCGTCCGGTTGGGCGGCGAGGCGACGGCGGCCGGCAAGGCGGCCAACGGAAACAAGACGCTGGCCGGTACGGGCCGACTCGACGGTGACCCGACCCGGGTGCCCGAAGGCGGCAAGCTCTAACCACACCTGACGTGGGGCCGGCCGGTGCGCCGGCCGGCCCCACGGCTCATCCGCTGGGGAGGCTTTCGCGATGAGCAACAAGACCAGGCCACGACCGGTCGGTACGCGCGGGGCCCGGCCGGCCCCCAGCGGTCCCTCGCCCGTACGGCGGGTCGCGCCCGTCCTGATCGCGTTCGCGCTCGGCGCGCTGCTGGCCGGACCGATCGGCGCGCTGGCCGTTGGCGGCGACGACGGCGGGTCCGCGCCGGTGGACGACCGGGTCGCCGAGCTTCAGGCCGAGGAGGCCAAGCGGGACTCGGCCCAGATCGTCGAGCTGACCACCAAGGCACGGCAGGTGCAGGAGCGCCTGGTACCCGTACTCGAAGGAATGGCCACCGCCGTACCAGCCGGCAAACCGGTGGGCCCGGCCGCGAGCCAGTCCGATGTGGCCGGCTGGCAGGAGATCACCGGCAAGGTGGTGGAGGACTTCGCCAACCCGCCGTCCGGCGGCACCGGTGTCAACATCGCCCGCTCCGGCCTGGCGGCCGCGGTCCGCTCCCTGGACGCCGCCGTCGACACGTACGCGGCGGCACTCGCCCAGCCAGCGTCCGGCCGGGGACCGCTTTTCGAGCTCGCCGGCCGCCAGCGCGACATCGCGGTCGCCACCTGGTCGACGGCCGCCACCCAACTCGACGTGCTCAACATCGACTCCGGCAACGGTCACGCCCATGTCTTCCTGCCGGCGGCGCCGGGGCAGGGGGCGCTGACCGCCGACGGCGCACCGGAAGGAAAGTGACATGCCCGCTAGGTTCCTGCGCAGGCTCCTGGCCGCGCTCGCGGTCGTACCCCTGCTGGCGCTCTGGCCCGCGGCCCCCGCGTCCGCGCACGGCGGCCCGCTGGTGCTGGACGTGGCCGGCGACGGCGCGACCGGCGTGACGGTCCGCGCGACGTACAAACAGGACGGTCACCCGGTCGCCGACCAGGTGCTGCGCCTGGTGCTCAACGGCACCGGCGAGGGCGGCCGCACGATCGGCCCGGTCCAGCTCGAGCCGTCCAACGAGGGCCAGGGCTTCTACACCAGCGGCCCGGTGCTCGCCCCGGGCAAGTGGACGATCGTGGTGACTTCACCCGAGCCCAACGCGGGCAAGGCCGAGACCCAGGTCGACGCCCGCGTAGCCCAAACCGCCCCGCCGCCGGACGCGTCGACCGACCGGCGCGACGGCGGCGACACGAGATGGCGCTGGTGGGTGGCAGCCGCCGCGATCCTCCTGGGGACCCTGATCGCCCTGGCCCTGGTAGCCCGTCACCGCGCCAAATCGCTGGCCGACCACCCCTGACCCGCCACGAAGTCCCTGATCAACAGCGGAAGGGAGCGGGCTGGAAGGGAGGGAGTAGCATCCCGCTCAGCGGTGCGGTGGGACCGCGGAGAGGGGGCGCAGGTGGCGTCTCGCGGCGGCCGGCCACGGATCGGTCAGGTCGCGGCGCTGGCCGGGGTCAGCGCGACGACCGTCTCACATGCGCTCAACGGGCGGCGTCCGGTCTCCGAGGCGACGCGGCGGCGGGTGCTCGACGCGATCGAGCAGTTGGGTTACCGGCCCAATGTGGTCGCGCGCGGGCTGCGTGCCGGGCGGAGCCTGACCATCGGCCTGGTCATACCGGACATCACCAACCCGTTCTACCCCGTGCTCGCGCGCGGGTTGCAGGACGTGCTCGGTCCGGCCGGGTACGACGAGATCGTCACCAACACCAACGGGGAGCGCGACCTCGAGCGGCACGCCCTGGACAAGATGATCTCGCGGCAGGTCGACGGCATCGCGTTCGCGGTGTTCCACACCCATGCGGACGACCTACGCCCGGTTATCGACGCGGGCATCCCCGTCGTGCGGCTCGGCGGGCGCCAGGCGCTGCCCGGGGTCGACCTTGTGCACAGCGACGACGAGGGGAGCGCGGCGGAGGCGGCCCGGTACCTGCTGCGCGGCGGGTTCCGGCGGATCGCGTTCGTCTGCGGTCCCGCCGCGGAAGGGCCGGCGGCCGAGCGGGTCGCGGGCTACCGGGCGGCGCTGGCCGAGGCGGGGTTCGCGGTCGACCCGGAGCTGATCGCGCACACGGAGTTCAGCCGGGCCGGTGGCGCCGAGGGCGTGGGGCGGCTGCTGGAGCTGCCCGACCCGCCGGACGCGGTGATGTGCGCCAACGACATGATGGCGATCGGCGCGGTCGACGCGGCCCGGGAGCGCGGGCTGCGGGTGCCGGGCGACCTGGCGGTCATGGGCTTCGACGACATCGAGGCCGCCAGCCTGGTCACGCCCCAGCTCACCACGATGGCCAACCCGGCACGGGAGATCGGCCGGGCCTGCGCGCGGCTGCTGCTGGAGCGGATCTCCGGTACGGTCACCGGCCCATCGACCGAGGTGATCATCCCGGCGCGGCTTGTCCGCCGGCAGTCGGCGTAACAACACTCTTGACTTCTTCGATGTTACGAGTAGATTGCCGGTCACGAGTCTTAACGATTTGCATCCATCGTGGCCAGCGCTTTCGCGCACGACCGCGCCGAACGTTGGAGAGTTAGAGCCGATCGTTGGAGAGTGACATGACAGGACGACGGAGGGTCGTGGCTGCCCTGGCCGCCGCGACCTTAGGCCTTGCCGCCGCCGGCTGCGGTGGCGACGACGACAGCGGTACCAGCGACGCCACCATCTCCATGTGGACCTTCAAGCGCACCCACGTGGCGGCCCTGGAGCAGGCCGCCGCTACCTTCAAGGAGAAGACCGGGATCACCGTGAAGGTCGAGGCCTTCACCCCGGACGACGTCTTCACCAGCAAGATCCAGAGCGCCGCGCAGACCCGTGACCTGCCGGACGTGCTGGAGCTGCACGCGGGCGGCGAGGACATGCGGGTCGGCGGGGGCGGGCTGCTCACCGACCTCAAGGGCGACTTCGACGAGGCCAAGCTCCAGCGCTTCCTGCCCAGTACCCGCGAGGCCGGCCGGGTCACCGACGAGCGCAAGGCCAAGATCGAGGAGCTGGCCAACGCCACCGTCGGCACCCTCTACAGTGTCCCGTTCACGGCCGGCACGTTCGGCATCGTGTACGCCAACAAGGACAAGATGGCTGCCGCCGGCCTCGACCCCGACACGCCGCCGAAGACGTGGGAGGAGTTCCTCACCTACCTCCAGGCCACCACGAAGGTCGACGCCAAGCAGGGCGGTCTCTCGCTCGGCCTGAAGGTGACCCAGACCGGGTTCAACTGGGTCTACGAGCAGCTCGCCTTCGCGTACCTGGGTGCGGACCGCTTCAAGGCGCTCTTCGGCCAGCAGGCGGGGCAGGGCTTCGCCTCGGCGGACGGGATCAAGACGCTGGAGCTGTACAGCCAGCTCAAGCCGTACTGGATCCCGGGCGCGAGCGCGCTCGGCATCGACGAGGCGGACGTGGCGTTCGCGCAGGGTAAGTCGGCGTTCAACGTGGGCGGCACGTTCACGATGGCGTTCCTCTCGCAGAACGACATGAAGCCGGAGAAGCTGCTCACCTTCCCGGTCCCGCCGGCCACCGGCGGCAAGGTGAGCGACCTGCGGCTCGCCCCGCTCGCGCTGACCGGCCTCGCGGTCACCGAGACCAGCAAGCAGCGCGAGGCCTCGGTGAAGTGGCTGGACTTCCTCACCGGGGCCGAGGGTGCCGGCATCTTCGCCAAGGCGTCGCTGGACCTGCCCGCCACCGACCTGGGCAGCCAGGCCGAGACGCTGATCGGCAAGGACCTGGCCGCACTCCAGAAGTTCTTCACCGGGCCGCCGGAGTCCATGTACGACGCGGCCGACAAGTCGTTCCGGCCGCCGGACTACGACGAGGTCGAGGTCGGCAACCCGCTGCTGAAGATGTCGCCGCTCGGGGAGGTCGCGCCCGCCGCTACCGGCGCCGAGCTGGACAAGGTGCTCGCCGCGATGTGGCAGTCCAAGTAGGACGGACGAGATGACCGCGTACCTGACCGAGACGCCGCCCGCCGCCGCGCGGCCCAAGGCCGCCGTGAAGCGGCGGGCCCGGCGAAAGACGCGGCAGTGGCTGGTCGGGTACGCGTTCATCGCCCCGGCGGTGGTGCTCTTCCTCGTCATGGGGCTGTACACGCTGGGGTACAGCGTCACGCTCAGCTTCGCCAAGTGGAACGGCTTCTCGCCCTCCTGGGACTGGGTGGGGCTGAAGAACTACCACGACCTGCTCTACGCCGACCCGCGCCTGGCGCCCGAGGTACAGCGCGCCGCGCTCAACACCGGCGTCGCGATGGTGGCGGTCTCGGCCGGCACGGTCCTGATCGCGTTGCCGCTCGCGGTGCTCCTCAACTCGATCCGCCGGCTGCGCGGCCTGCTCCGCTCGGTGTACTTCCTGCCGTACGTCACCACCGGAATCGCGGTCTACTACGCCTGGCGGTACGTGCTGGAGCCGGACGGGGCGATCAACCTGGCGCTCCGCTCGATCGGGCTGGGCAGCCTCGCCCGGCCGCAGGGCTTCCTCGGCGACCCGGACACCGCGCTGCCCGCGCTCATCGTCGTGATGATCTGGGGCAGCGTGCCGGTCGCGATGCTGCTCTACCTCGCCGGCCTCCAGGCCATCGACCCCAGCCTGATGGAGGCGGCCGCGATGGACGGGGCGGGGACGGTGCGCCGGGTACGGCACATCACCTGGCCCCTGCTCGTGCCGATCACGGTCGCGATCGTGCTGCTCAGCCTCCGCGACACGATGCAGGGCTTCCAGATCTTCCTGATCATGACCAACGGCGGGCCGGCCGGGCACACGGAGGTGCTGGGGCTCAAGGCGTACCAGCAGGCGTTCATGCAGAGCATGTCGCCCACGCTCGGCGTGGCCAGCGCGCTCGGGTGGCTGATCTTCGTCGCCGCCCTGCTGCTCGCCGTGCTCAACGCCCGGCTGCTGCGGGGTACCCGATGAGGGCCGGCACCCGCCCGTCGGCCGGCATGGTCGTCGCCTACCTGGCGCTGGCCGTGTACGCCGCGATAAGCCTCTACCCGTTCGCCTGGATGGTCTCCGGCGCGTTCAAGAACCGCCTGGAGATCCTCGAGGGCGGCAACCTCATCCCGCGCAGCCCCACGCTCGACACGCTCGTGGACACGTGGGGGCGGTTGAACTTCTTCGACTACTTCCTCAACAGCCTCAAGGTGACCGGGCTGACCGTGCTCGGCGTGCTGGTCGTCTACAGCCTCGCCTCGTACGCGTTCGCGATGATCGAGTTTCCCGGGCGGCGGGCGATCTTCTGGTTCTTCGTCGCGCTGCTCTTCGTGCCCAGCATCACCGTGCTGCTGCCGCTGACCATCCTGGAGAGCCGGCTCGGCATCCTCGGCACCCACATCGGGCTCGTGCTGCCGTTCGTCAACGGGACCGCGCCGCTGACCGTACTCCTGCTGACCAACGCCTTCCGCGCGATACCGCGCGAGCTGCACGACGCGGCCCGGGCGGACGGCGCCGGCGAGGTCCGGATCTTCCTGCGGGTCTACCTCCCGCTGGTACGGCCGACGCTGATCACGGTCGCGGTGCTGACCGCGGTGCCGACTTGGAACGAGTACCCGCTGAGCCGGGTCTCGCTCAACGAGGAGTCCCGCTACACGCTGCCGCTGGCCCTGGAGCAGCTCGCCTCGGGCAATGTCCCTTCATACAACGAGATCATGGCCGGCTCGCTGATCCTGGTCGTACCCGTGATCGTCCTTTTCCTCGCGCTACAGCGCTATTTCGTCAACGGTCTATCGGGAGCGGTCAAGGAATGAAACGCGTGCTCGTCACCGGCGCCGCCGGCCTCCTCGGCCGGGCGGTGCTCGACCTGCTGTCCGCCCGCGACGTCGCCGCCACCGCCCTCGTCTTGAGCGACCCCGGCGACCTGCCCGCGGACCGGGTGGTGGTCGGCGACGCCGGCGACCCGGAGGTGGTGCGCAAAGGTCTGGACGGTGTGGACGCGATCGTGCACCTCGCCGCGATCCCGGCGCCGAACCTCGCCACCCCGGTGGAGGTGTTCGGCGGCAACACGCGGGCCACGTTCGTCGCGCTGACCGAGGCGGCCCAGGCCGGCATCACCCGGGCGGTGATCGCGAGCAGCATGTCCGTGCTCGGGCTGGCCTGGGCGCAGCAGCCGCTCCGCCCCGCGTACCTGCCGATCGACGAGGAGCTGCCGCTCCAGGTCACCGACCCGTACGCGCTCTCCAAGCAGACCGACGAGGCGATCGGCACGATGGTGTGGCGCCGGTACGGGATGACCGTCACCGCGATCCGCTTCCCCTTTCTCGGCGGGCCCGAGCGGTTGGCGCACCGGGTCGAGCTGCACACCAGCACCCCGGAGGGCGGCGCGGCCGAGCTGTGGACGTACCTGCACACCGACGACGCCGCCGCGGCCTGCCTGCTCGGCGTGACCAACGCACCGCCCGGCAGCCACGTGGTCTTCGTGGCCGCGCCGGAGACGCTCGCGCCGTACGAGACCGAGGCGTTACTCGACGAATTCCACCCCGGGGTTCCCAGGCGGAGGCGTTTTCCAGGCAGGATGGTGCCCATGATCCTCGAAGCTGGAGAACGGGTCCTGGGTTTCAAGGCGGAGCGCCTGTGGCCCGTGGAGGTGCTTCCCCGTGGGTGACTTCCTGCCACCGTGGGCGCCGCGCGACGGCCTGCGGATCACCGGTGTACGCCCGATCGTCACCGCGCCGGACGTGACGCTCGTCGTCGTGCGGGTCGACACCAACGAGCCCGGCCTGTACGGGCTGGGGTGCGCCACCTTCACCCAGCGCTTCGAGGCCGTCGCCGCGGCCGTCGAGCACCTGGCCGAGCTTGTGGTCGGGCGGCACCCCGGCGACATCGAGGACATGACCCGGATGGTGCACCTGTCCGGGTACTGGCGAAACGGGCCGGTGCTCAACAACGCGCTGTCCGGGCTCGACATGGCGCTGTGGGACATCCTCGGCAAGCGGCTGGGCGTGCCCGTGTACGAGCTGCTCGGCGGGCGGGTGCGCGGGGCGGTGCCGCTCTACCTGCACGCCAACGGCGCCACCGTTGACGACACGATCGCGCATGCGCGTGCGCTGATGGACGAGGGCTACCGGTACATCCGGCTCCAGACCGGCGGCCCGGGTCTCGGCACGTATGCCGCGCCCGGCACGCCCGGCGGCTACCCGCTCGCGCCGTACCCCGACGGGTGGGACGTCCAGCACTACCTCGCGGCCACCCCAGAGCTTTTCGCGCGGGCCCGGGCGGAGCTTGGCACCGAGGTGTCGCTGCTGCACGACGTGCACAGCCGGCTGACGCCGAAGCAGGCGATCGCCTTGTGCCGCGCGCTGGAGCCGTACCGGCTGTTCTTCGTGGAGGACCCGGTCGCGCCCGAGCACTACGACCGGCTGCCCGAGGTGCGGGAGGCGTCGCCGGTACCGATCGCGGCCGGCGAGCAGATCGTCTCGGTCGCCGAGGCGGCCCGGCTTGTCACCCGCGGCGGCGTCGACCTGCTGCGCCTGCACATCTCCGCGATCGGCGGCCTCACCCCGGCCCGGAAGCTGACCGCGCTGTGCGAGCTGACCGGCACGCAGACCGCCTGGCACAGCCCGGCCGACGTGTCGCCGATCGGGCTGGCCGCCAACCTCGCGCTGGACATGACCACGCCGGCGTTCGGGATCCAGGAGGGCCACCTGTACCCGGACGTGGTGCACGAGGTCTTCCCGGGTATGCCCCGGCCGCGCGACGGGTACGTCGAGCCGTCGCACGAGCCCGGCTGGGGGATCGACCTGGACGAGGCGCTGGCGGCGAAGTACCCGCCGAAGAAGTACGGCCACGAGCGGTGGGCCGCCCACGTCCGGCGGCCGGACGGTGCGATCGAAGCGCCGTGATCACGGGCGGCGGGCTGCCATAGTGTGAGCATGTCCCGTTCCCGGCAAGCGGCGGTACTGTACGCGGCGGTCGGCGCTGTCCACGTGGGCAGCGCGGCGGTACACCACGATCTGCTCGACAACATCACCAAGCCACTGCTGATGCCGCTGCTCGCCCTGTACGCGGTGGCGGCGTACCGAGTCCGGGGAGCCAGGATCAGCCGCCGGCTGATGCTGTCGCTCGCGCTCGCCTGGGCCGGCGACGTCACCCTCCAGGTGGGCGGTACGGTCGGGCTGATCGTCGGGATGATCTTCTTCGCGCTGGCGTACGGCATCTACGCCGTCGAGTTCGTCCGCACCGGTGCGTTCCGCCGCCGGCGCCGGTGGCTCTACCTGGCCGGGTACTGTGCCGTGGCCGCCGGCGCGCTGGCCTGGCTGTGGCCCGGCCTGAGCGAGCGGGGCGTGGCCTGGCCGATGGCCGGGTACGCCGCGCTGATGACCGTCATGGCGGCCAGCGCCACGTCCTGGGGCTGGCGGGTCGGCATCGGCGGCGGCCTGCTGTTCCTCTCGGACACGCTGATCGGCGTCGGACTCGCCGAGGCCGCCGACGTGCCCGGCCGCGACGCACTTGTGATGGCCACCTACCTGGTGGGCCAGTACCTCGTCGTCTCGGGCTGGACCTCGCGCGCGCCAAGCCCCGAGCCGTCCGCACCGGTGTCCCGCCCCGCCGATCTCGTGCCCGCGTAACGTAGCGGCGTGTTCGACGGACTTGTGACCCGCGCGGCGGCGCTGGTCGCCGCCGGCCCCGAGCGCGCGATCCTGGGCATCGCCGGCTGCCCCGCCGCCGGCAAGTCGACGCTCGCCGAGCTGCTGGTGGGTGGGCTGGTGGCCGCCGGCGTACCGGCCGCGCTCGTGCCGATGGACGGCTTCCACCTGGCCGACGTGGCGCTGGACCGCCTGGGCCGCCGCGGCCGCAAGGGCGCCATCGACACCTTCGACGCCGACGGCTACCTGTCGCTGCTGCGCCGTGTCCGCACCGACCGCCGCCGGACGGTGTGGGCGCCCGGCTTCGCCCGCGACCTCGAACAGCCGATCGCGGGCAGCATCGGCGTCGACCCCGAGGTCCGGATCGTGGTGACCGAGGGCAACTACCTGCTGGCCGACGCCCCGCCCTGGCCGGACGTACGGGCCGCGCTGACCGAGACCTGGTTCGTCGAGCTCGACGAGCCGCTGCGCCGCGAGCGGCTGATCGCGCGGCACGTCCTGTTCGGCAAGACCCCGGACGAGGCGGGCCGCTGGGTCTCCATAGTGGACGATCCCAACGCCCGCCTGATCTCCCAGACACGCGACCGCGCCGACCTCGTGGTCGACATGACCCTGCCGGACGCCCGCCCCACCTGAGCGGCCGGGCCGGCGCGGCCCGGACCGCCCAGGGGCCTGAGAGGTCAGGCGGGCACGGCGTCGAAGTTCTGCGTGTGCAACTCGACGAGCATCGCGCGGCCCTTGACGTTGGAGATGACCTCCGCGCCGGCGACGCCCTCGATGCCCGGGAGCTGGCCCGCGCCACCCTCGGGGCCGAGCGGGACCGCGATCATGGGCGGGTTGATCTTGTAGTGCCCCAGCTCGCCCTCACCGGTGATGAGCACTTTCAGGTTGGCGGAGAGGAAGTCGGCCTGCATGCCAGCCATGCCCGCCATGTTCCGTTCGGCGTCCGAGATGTCGCCGATCGCGAAGACCCGCTCCTGGCCGCGCACCCGAAGCTGGTCGTCCACCGGCAGGTAGCCGGCCTCGTCGCGGGCCTCGGCGAGCGCACCGCGCAGGTAGCCGGTCGCGGGCACCACGCCGAAGCAGCGGAACCAGATGTCCGCCGCCAGCTCCTCGCCCGTGTCGGTCGCCACCGAGACGGCGCCGGCGGTACCCGGCTCAGTGTCCGGCAGGGCGCGCAGCGGGCTGCCGAGCACCAGGTCGACGCCGAGCTTGTCGAGCTGGCGCCGCAGCTCCTCGCGGAGCTCCTGGTCGAACGGGCCGGGCAGCACGTCCGCCGCGCGGTCCGCGACGATTACCCGCTTCTCCGGGAACGTGGTCTTGATCTCGCCGGCCAGCTCCAGCCCGGACGGCCCGGCGCCGACGACAAGCACCCGCTGGGCGGCGCGGAGCGCCTCGTGGCTGGCCCGCATGGCGGCCTGGGCGGTCGCCGCATCCTCCGCGCCCCACTTGGCCGGGGACGGGTAGTGCGAGCCGGTGGCCAGTACCAGGTAGTCGGGCTCCAGGCGGGTGCCGGAGGCGAGGGTGACCTGCCGCCCGTCCACCTCCACGGCCCGGTCGCGCAGGAAGCGGCCGTGGTGCAGGAGCCGGTCGTACGGGAAGAAGATGCGCTCCAGCCACTGCGGCTCGACCAGCGCGCGCCAGGACGCGACGTTGTGCAGGAACGCGTCGGACGGGTCGACGAGCGTCACGTCCGCGACGCCGTCGAGGGCCTTGGCGACCTTGTAGCCGCCGTACCCGCCACCGAGGACAACCACACTGGGGCTCATTGGTCTCACTCCTAGACAAGATGTAACACCGATTGACGCAGTCGCTTCGGAAAAGCTAGCACCATCGAATCGGCTAGTCTGGACGAATGGCAGTGAGATCCGCGCAACACGGCGACATCGCCGCCTGCACGCGCGGTGACGTGGCGCTGGCTCGCGCCTTCACGCTGCTCGGCAAGCGCTGGACCGGCGTCGTGCTCGGCAGCCTGCGCCCCGGCCCGGCCGGCTTCCGCGAGCTGGCCCGCGCGATAGGCGGGGTGAGTGACTCGGTGCTCGCCGACCGGCTCGTCGAGCTGGCCGAGCACGGCGTGATCTCCCGCACCGTCGACCCCGGGCCGCCGATCTCGGTCTCCTACGCGCTGACCGAGCGCGGCGAGGCGCTCATGCCGGCTCTGCAACACCTGGCCGAGTGGGCGCAGGAGCACCTGCCGCCGATAGATAGCGAAGAGCCAGCTGGCGAAGCACCTCCCGCAGCTCCGGTGGATCCAGCACCGTAAAGGCGACGTCCAGCCTGGTCAGGTAGATCGCCAGCTCGCGCAGCGAGTCGGTGCCGGTCTCCAGCACGCAGGCGTCGTCCCCGTCCGGGGTGAGCATGCCGCCGCCCGGCTCGATCCGGTCGTGCATCGCCGCGAGGGGGGCGTGCAGCCGGATCCGCGCCTGGTGCTGCCACGCCCGCGCGCCAACGCCGCGCAGCACGTGCGCCGCCGCGTCGCCGCCTGGCGGTTCGCGCGGCGCGAACTTCGGCCCGGCCGGCGGCCGTGGCTGGATGCGGTCCGCGCGGAACGTCCGCCAGTCGTCGCGGTCCAGGTCCCAGGCGAGCAGGTACCAGCGGCGGCCGGTGTAGACGAGGCGGTGTGGCTCGACGGTACGCACGGAGTCGGTACCCTCGCGGCCGATGTAGTCGAAGCGGAGCCGCAGGTGGTCGCGGACCGCGCCGGCGACGGTGGTCAGCACCTCGGCGTCGACCGTCGGACCGCCGCCCGCGGCCGAGACCGTGGCCGCGCGCAGGGCGTCGACGCGGCCGCGGAGGTGGGGCGGCAGTGTCTGTTCCAGCTTGGTGAGCGCGCGCAGCGAGGTGTCCTCGATCCCGGTGACCGAGCCGGCCGCCGCGGCCCGCAGCCCCACGGCGACGGCCACCGCCTCGTCGTCGTCCAGCACCAGCGGCGGCAGCGCGCGGCCCGCCCCGAGCCGGTACCCGCCGGTCGTGCCCGTGCTGGAGTCGATCCGGTACCCGAGGACGCGCAGCCGCTCGACGTCGTTGCGGACCGTCCGCGTGGTGACGCCGAGCCGCTCCGCGAGGTCGGCGCCGGACCAGTCGCGGCGGGACTGGAGCAGAGCCAGGAGGCGCAGCAGCCGTACCGAGGTCTCCAGCATCCGCCGCGCTACCCCTTGAGCCGCTCGACCGCCCGGGCCACGTTCTTGGCTCGCCCTTCCGGGGTGCGGGTCTTGAGGAGCTGAAGGATGATCCAGTACCGGTCGGAGCGGCTGAGCCGCTCGAAGGCGGCTGCCGCGTCCGGGTCGGCGGCGAGCGCGGCAGCGAGGTCGGGCGGGACCTCGGCGTTGCGCTGCGACGCGTACGCCGCGTCCCACCGCCCGTCCGCCTTGGCCGCGTCCACCTCCGCGATCCCGGGTGCCCGCATCCGGCCGGCGGCGGTGAGGACCTCGATCTTCGCGACGTTCACCTGGGACCAGGAGCTGCGCGGGCGGCGCGGGCAGTACCGCTGAAGGAACGACATCTCGTCGAGCGAGCGGCGCTGCCCGTCGATCCAGCCGTAGCAGAGGGCCACGTCGAGCGCGTCCACGATCTGGATCGAGGCGAGGCCGGAGTGCCGCTTGGCGATGCGCAGCCACGCCTCGGTGTGGGTCGCGTGCCGCTCGGCGAGCCAGCCCTCCCACGCGGCGGCGCCCGGGAAGTCGAGCACCTCCACGGTCAGTCCTCCTTGCTCTCGGCGAGCACCTCGACGTAGTGCGGGTTGTGCATGACGCCGAGCACGTTGCCGAACGGGTCGACGACCGAGGCCGTGACGAAGCCGCTGTCGCCGCGCGCGGTGATCGGCTCGTACTCCACGGCGCCGAGCGAGATCAGCCGCTCGACCGTGGCCTCGAGCTCCTCGACGTGCCAGTACATGATCGCCCCGCCCGGACCACCGGCCGCACCCGCGGGCGCGTACCGCCGGTCGATGATGCCCAGCTCCGCCTGGTAGTCGCCGAGCCGGAACTCGACGTACGCCAGGCTGCCGTCCGGGCCGGGCCGCTGGAAGTACGGCTCCACGCCCAGGAACTCGGTGTACCAGGACGCGGCCGCCGTGAGGTCGTCGGCCCAGAAGCTGAGTGTGGCAAATCCGCGAAGGCTCATGACACGACGCTAACGGCACTTGCGGAACGTCCGGTTCCTCAATGCCGAAAAAGCCTAGAGAGCTTTGGAGTCAGGGTGGCCTCGGCGTCATGTCGCGGATAAAGATCCCAAACCAAGGAAATCGAGCTACCGCGATGTCCGTTGTGGTCCGGACCGTCGCTCCCGCGGCCTCGCCCTGCGCGGTTGGGCAAGCTCACCCCCCCCGGGTCGTGGTCGGCCGACCACGATCTCTCGCGTGCACCAACCCGACCGCGCCGATCAAAGGAAGCGGGTCTGCGGGTGGGGCTTGGACCGCGGACCTGGCAGCGAAGGTCGGGGATTTCGGCGAGCGCCAGCGAGCCGCCGACCTGCGCGGTGCCCGCGGGAGCATACGGTCGGCGACTGACGCGGACCGGGGCAAATATCGGTCTTAAGAAATCTCTAGGCTGAGTGCGGCAGTGCGGCGGTGGTCACCGCAGCGGCCCGTCGCCGGGCCCGTCCGGGTCGTCGACCACGTGCACCGCGGCCTCCTCGGCGCTCGCGCCGCCGCCGTCGATGCCCCGGTCCCAGCCCACCGAGTCGGGCTCGTCGTCCTCGCCGAAGCCCTCGTCGTCGGCGACGAGCCGGCCGGCGCGCGGGTCCCGCTCGTACCCGCGGCGGGTCAGCTCGTCCTCGTCCTCGTCGCCGTCCTCGGCGTTCGGGTCGACGTCCGGCTCCTCCTGCGCCAGGTACTGGTCCAGCGACTCGCCGGCCCGCTCCTCGGCCGCGGTCGTGCCGTACCGGTTCGCCCCGCTCCAGCGGTCGGCCGGCGCGATGCCGGTGTCCAGCGGGTCCTCGACACGGTCGTCGTCGAGCGTGTCGTACGTGTCGAGCACGCCGTCGTCCTCGATCTCGTCGCCCTGCCGGATGTCGTCGCGCGAGTCCTCCTGCGTCATGGTCCACAGCGTAGGGTGTGAGCTGGCGCACCTCGTGACGGAGTGGGAATGCGCAACGCCTGCGACGGTTGGAGGCAGGTGTGCTCAATGGTGAACTGATGAGCGGCCGGGACCGGCTGAAGCTCGTACTCGTGCTCGGCTCGCTGATCGCGATCGGCCCACTGACCATCGACATGTACCTGCCGGCGCTTCCCTCGATCACGACCGGCCTCGAGACGACCGAAACCACCGTACAGCTCACGCTGACCGGCACACTGATCGGCCTGGCGCTCGGCCAGCTCGTGATCGGCCCGCTCTCCGACGCGTACGGGCGCCGCGCCCCGCTCATCGCCGGCCTCGCGCTGCACGTCGCCGCCTCGGTGCTGTGCGTCGTCGCGCCGAACATCGAGGTGCTCGGCGCGCTCCGGCTGCTCCAGGGCCTCGGCGTGGCGGCCTCCTCGGTGGTGGCGCTCGCCGTCGTGCGCGACCTGTTCAGCGGTACCGCGTTCGCCAGCCTCCTTTCCCAGCTGATGCTGGTCATGGGCGCGGCACCGATCCTCGCGCCCACCCTCGGCGGCGCGTTGCTGCGCTGGACCGAGTGGCGGGGAGTGTTCGTCGCCCTGGCCGCCTTCGGCGTGGTGCTGCTCGCCGTGGCCGCGCTGCGGCTGCCGGAGACACTCCCGCCCGAGCGGCGCCGCCCGGCCGGTGTGGCCTCCACGCTGCGCGGGCTGGGCCAGCTCGCCAAGGACCGTACGTTCGTCGGCCTCGTCTTCGTCGCCGGGCTGAGCATGGCGGCGCTCTTCGCGTACGTGGCCGGCTCGTCGTTCGTCATGCAGGACGAGTTCGGGCTGAGCGAGCAGGAGTTCGCCATCGCGTTCGGCCTCGGGGCGGTCGGCCTGATCACGGCCAGCCAGCTCAACGTGCGGCTGCTGCGCCGGTACAGCCCGCAGCGGATCCTCGTCGGGGCGCTGGCGACCGGCACCGCGGGCGGCGTCGTGCTGCTCGTGTTCGCCGCGACCGGGGTCGGCGGGCTCGGCACGCTGCTCGCCTCGCTCTGGCTGGTGCTCAGCGCGGCGGGGCTCGCGCTGCCCAACGCGCCCGCGCTCGCGATGACCCGCCACGGTGAGGCGGCGGGTACGGCGGCCGCGCTGCTCGGCGCGGTCCAGTTCGGCGTCGGCGCGGTGGCCGCCCCGGCGGTCGGTCTGCTCGGCAACGGCGGCGTGGCGATGGCCGTCGTCGTGCTCGCCGGCATGGCCGGGGCGACCGCCGTGCTCCTCGGTGTGGTCCGCCCGGCGCGCCTGGAAGTGGTCGAGACGGCGGCGGTGCCGGTCGCCGCCCATTGATTAACCGTCACCTCGCCCGGGTAGGGTGCGGCTTCATGGGGGTCCACGATGGCAGGCCGCCGGCGACGGTCCGGCGAGCGCATACGAGAAGTACCTGGTACCCGCGTTTTTCACCGGGTGCGCTGAACAGTTGCTCGAGCTGGCCGAGGTCAAGCCCGGCGAGCGGGTGCTCGACGTGGCGGCTGGCACCGGGATCGTCGCCCGGCTGGCCGCCGCCCGGGTCGGCCCGGAGGGCAAGGTCACCGGCACCGACGTCGACGAGGGCATGCTCGCCGCCGCGTCCGCCGCCGGGCCGGTCGAGATCGATTGGCGGCAGGCAGACGCGACCTCGCTCCCGTTTCCGGACGGGAGCTTCGACCTGGTGACCTGCCAGCAGGGGCTCCAGTTCGTGACCGACACCCCGGCCGCGCTGGACGAGATGCGGCGGGTGCTCGCGCCGGAGGGCCGGGTGGCGATCGCGGTCTGGCGGGGCATCGAGGTCAACCCGGCGTTCGTGGCCGTGGTGGATGTCCTCGACCGCTACGTCGGCACCGCCGCGGGCATGGTCCTGCGCGAGCCCTTCGCCGGCCCGGACCGCGCCGACCTGCACCGGCTGCTCACCGCCGCGGGCTACCGCGCGGTGAAGGTGCGGATCGGCATCGTCGACGTCCGCTTCCCGTCGGCGAGCGAGTTTCTGCGCCGCGAGGTGGTGAGCACGCAGCTGGCCGAGCCGGTGAGTGGACTGGACGCGGCCCGGCACGAGGAGATGACCGCGGAGCTGGAGCGGACCCTCGCACCGTACACAGACGACGATGGAATCGCTTTTCCCTTCCAGACCTGGTTTGCCGTCGCCCGGCGCGGCCGGGACCTTGAGGAGGGATAACTCCCGCTCCATTGTGGATCAAGGTGCGAATCGGCGGTACGTGAAAAGAGGACACTTCGATATAGCGCCAAACGGCGAGACTGGATTAGGCCCCAGTTACCGGGAGGTTTGGGCGGCGTTCGCTAAGCGGCTGTGAAGTTCGTGCCAAACGGTTTGCCCGGGAGGACGGCATGGGGCAGGTGGGTTCGATCGACCCCCTCGCGCCGGCGGCGCCCGCGATGGTTGGCGAGCTGGCCGGCCCGGTGCCCGTCGTCTCGCCAGCGATTCTCTGTGCCGATCTCGACCAGATCTTCCGCCTCCGCTCCGACCTCTCCTCGGTCGCCGTGCAGGAGCGGAGCGGCCGGGTCGGGCTGGTGATGCGCGACCCGTTCACCCACCTGATGTCCGGGCCGTACGGGTACGGCCGGGCGCTGTGGGAGAAGATGCCGGTCGGCGCCGCCACCGACTGGGACCCGCTGCTGCTGGCGGCCAGCATGGGCGTGGCACACGCCTGCGAGCGGCTGCGCCTCCGGGCGCGGAGCGCGCGGTACCACGACGCGCTGGTCCGGATGCCGGACGGCACCCTCGGCCGGGTGTCGGCCGCGCGGCTCTTCGACGCGCTCGCCCAGATCATGGCCGACCAGGCCGTCCGTGACCCGCTGACCGGGGTGGCAAACCGGGCGCACTTCCTCGACCAGCTCAGCCGCGCGTGTGCCGACGGCAGCGGGCAGGCGGTGCTGGTGGCGTACATCGACCTCGACAAGATGAAGCAGGTCAACGACGCGCTCGGCCACGACGCCGGCGACCGCCTGCTCCGCTCGGCCGCGCGCCGGCTCGCGGCCGCGGCCGGACCGGCCAGCGTGGTGGCCCGGCTGGGCGGTGACGAGTTCGCGGTGCTGATCCGGCTCCCACCGACCGCGCGCTCGGCGGACATCGCCTTCGCCGTGGGGGAGACGCTGCGGGCGGCGCTCGCCGAGATCGATCCCCAGCTGCCCGCGGAGGCGCACAGCCGGGCCAGCGTCGGCGTCGCGGTCGGCGGCGAGCACCCGGACGGCCACGCCATCCTGACCGAGGCCGACATGGCCATGTACCGGGCGAAACAGTCCGGTGGCGACGCGGTGCGCGTCGTGGTCGACGTGGAGGGTCTGCTGCGGGCCCGCCATCCGGCCGCGGGCCGCGGCCTCGCGCGCGCCATCGAAAAGCTTGAGCTCCGCCTGCACTACCAACCCATCATCCGGGTACGGGATCGCGCGATCGAGGGCGTCGAGGCTCTGGTCCGCTGGCAGCACCCGGAGCAGGGGAGGCTCCTGCCGCAGCAGTTCCTGCCGGACGTGGCCCGCGCCGGCCTGCTGCCCGAGCTCGACCGGTGGGTGCTGGAGGCGGCCTGCGCCGACTTCCGTGGCTGGACCGCGGAGCTTGGCGACCGCGCACCCCGCCACCTCAACGTCAACATCTCCGCCGACACGCTGGTCGCCGACGGCCTGGAGACGATGGTCATGGAGGCGCTGGACAGCGCTGGCCTCGCCCCCGACCGCCTGCGGCTGGAGCTGCCCGAGTCGGCCGAGCTCTCGGTGCTGACCGGCGCGGTGTCCCAGCTCGCGGCCGTGCGCCGGCACGGCGTCGCCATCATGCTCGACGACATGGGCGCCGGCCTCTCGACGCTGCGGCACCTGTCGGTACTCCCGGTGAGCGGCATCAAGATCGACCAGCTCTTCGTCAGCGGCATGCTGAGCAACCGCAACGACCACGCGGTGGTGCGCCTGCTCTCCGACCTGGGCCACAACCTGGGGCTGGCCGTGACCGCCGAGGGCGTGGAGACCGCCGAGCACCTCGCCGAGCTGCGCCGGCTGGGCGTGCCGCACGCGCAGGGCTTCTACACCGGCCGCCCGCAGCCCCCGGACCGCCTGTTCGACACCCTCCAGGGCACCCTGCTGCCCGGACCCGCCCCCTGGCTGGCCGCCGCGGGCTAGGGCGTGGGTGCGGCCCGCGCGCATGGCGCGGGCCGCGGCGGTGAGGGGAGTGCTCAGCAGCTGCGGTAGACGTAGTCGGCCAGGTCGCGGTGCGGCGTGACGTCCGGGATCGTGCGGCGGGAGGTGCTTGCCGTGAAGAGGATCGTGTCGGTGGAGCCGGTCTCGTTGAGGAACGAGACCGAGCCCGTCGACATCCGGTAGTGCACCGAGGCCGTGCGGTTGCGCCAGCCCCACGTGCCGAGGTCCTGTGCGCCGCAGTCACTGAGCTTGCCGCGCGGGTACCCGTAGTTGGTGCCGTCGTAGAAGCAGAACCAGTTGGCCGGGCAGTCCGGCGCGGTGGCGGTGAGGCCGGTGCGCACGACGGTGACGACGAACTTGCCCCCGCTGTACGCGATGTCGGCCGTACCCACCTGCGTGCCGCCGGGGTGGGCCTTCATGTAGGCGTCGACCTGATCCTGGATGGTGGCCGCGCGGGCAGGCGCGGCGGTGGCGACGAGTGCCACGAGGGTAGTGGCTGCGGTCAGTAGTGCGGCTACCACCCGTGCTCGTGCAAATGCAGAGAGCAACATGTGACCTAAGGTAAGGGTGCGATTACCGTCAATGCCAGACTGTTGTCGCCAATTGGGCAAAGACACGGGCGTTCCGGGTCAGCCGCGCTGATGAATTTGGGTAATGGTGGGTCACAGCGAGCCGCCTGGCGACATCTACCAATTAGGTGATCACGCCCAATCGGGTTACCGACAGCGGGGGGCTTCGAAGGCTGTCCATCAAGGAGTCCACATTGGGCACCGAAGGGGTGCGGGACGAAGCATGGCACGACGACCTCTACCGGCGTTACCGGCAACGGGTGATGGCGGTGGCGGCGTCGTTGTTGGGATATCAGTACCGGCACGAGGCGGAGGAGGTCGCGCAGGAGACGTTCATGACGGCGTGGGAAAAGCGGGCGGCTCTGGGCGACGACCCGTGGCCCTGGCTGTACGTGACCACGCGCAACCACGTCCACAACCGGCAGCGGCTGCACGTGCGGCTGCTACGCGTGCTGACCAGGCTTGGGGAGCCTGAGCCGCCGCACGACGGTGGCCTGCGCGACTGGGAGCGGCAGTACGACTTCGGGCCGGCCTGGCGGGCGATCAGCGACGACGACCGTGAGCTGCTGCGGCTGCGGTACCTATACGAGATGAGCGACGAGCAGATCGCGGCGGTGCTCGGGATCCTGCCGGCGACAGCCCGCAAGCGGGTGCAGCGCGCCCGTGGGCGCCTGCGCAAAGTGATCGAGGAAATGGACAGCGACCTGCCCGCGGGCGGAGCCCTGCCGGTGGTCGGCGCCAGGTCTCTGGCGCCCGCTGGCGCCCGGAAAGGTAAGTGATGGGACACATCGAGGAAGAGCGCGTCGACGAGGTGGTGCGCCAGGTCGTCCAGGCCGCCTACCCCGTCCGCGATCTCCCGGTGCCGCCGCCCGGGCCACCCCCGCGGAGCTGCGCGCCCGGGCCGAGGCGCGGCGCGCCGGCCACCCGGCCACGCGGCTGCGTGAGTGGGCCGCACGGGCCGGGCGGTGGGCGCTGCCCGTCGCGGCCGGTACCACGGTCGTGGTGGTCGTCGTGCTGGGCGCTATCGGGGCCGGCCACCTGACCGGGGGTGTGGCCGAGGACGAGACGCCGGCCACCGGGTCGTCGCACATGGTGCCGACGAGCGCTCCGGGCGATACCCCCAGCCCGCTTGTCCTGTCGACGGTGGGCGACCCGTCCGCGACGCGGGCCCACCTCGTGGCCCTCGCGACGGTGGCTGGGCGCGCGCGGGAGACCACCGGGCCGGGGGCGTATGCGTACGTGCACGTGCAGAGCTGGGCGGCTGGGCAGAGCCGGGGGGCCAGCCCGACGTCGCGCGACGAGCGGCTGTGGTGGGCCGCCGACCGGTCCGGCCGGGCGGCGACCACCGTGCTGTCGCAGCCGCCCCCCGTCCCGGTGCCTACCGTGCCGGAAGCGTCCACTTCGGACACCACCATCACCACCTACAAGCCAGGGAAGGTGCCCGTCGTGGTTGACGCGCCGTCCGTACAGGCCCCACTCCTCGCGTTCCAGCTTGCCGACCAGCAGCCGCTCAGCGAGGGCCCGCGCGGCGTGCTGCGCGCGGTGGCCGATCTCTACCGCTCCCACCACCTGGACCCGGCGCAGCGCGCGGCCGCTCTCAAGGTCCTCGCCGACACCGACGGCGTCGACTACCGGGGGACCGTCGTCGACCGCAGCGGGCGCAGCGGCATCGCGGTCAGCGTCGACAGCGACGGCGGTGCCACGCGCGACGTGGCTGTCTTCGACCCGCGTGCCGGGCGGCTGCTGAGCTACGAGCGGGTCGAGCTCGTCGGCGCGGCCACCTCGCCGTCCCGGTCGCCCGCCCTGGTGGCGTACGTGCTGTACCTCAACTCGGGGCGCACCGAGACGGCCGGCGCCATCCCGTAGCCGGCCCTGCCGGTCGCCCGGGGATCAGAGCTCCGACCGATCACGTCTCGCTGTCGAGGATCGACATACCGACCGCGTTGTACCGCGTTCCGGCCACCGCCTCCGCCGGTACCGCCGCCTCGATGCGGGCCAGCACCTCGGGCGCGAGCCTGACGTCCGTACTGCCGAGCGACTCAGCCAGCCGCTCCCGGGTACGCGCGCCGATCAGCGGCACGATGTCGTCGCCTCGGCTGAGCACCCAGGCGATGGCCACCTGCGCCACCGTCGCGTCCCGCTCCCGCGCGACCTCGCGGAGCGCGTCCACAAGCCGCAGGTTGGCGTCCAGGTTGTCGCCCTGGAAGCGCGGTGAGTGCCCGCGGAAGTCGGCCACGCTCAGCTCGCGGTCCGCCCGCCAGTGCCCGGAGAGCAGGCCGCGCGAGAGCACGCCGTAAGCGGTGACAGCGATCCCCAACTCCCGCGTGACCGGCAGGATCCGCTCCTCGATGCCGCGGGACATCAGCGAGTACTCGATCTGGAGGTCGGCGATCGGGTGTACCGCGGCCGCCCTGCGGATCGTCTCCGCGCCCACCTCGGAGAGGCCGACGTGGCGCACGTACCCCGCGTCGATCATCTCCTTGATCGCGCCGACCGTCTCCTCGATCGGGATGGCCGGGTTGAGCCGCGCTGGCCGGTAGATGTCCACATAGTCGGTGCCGAGGCGGCGCAGCGTGTACGCCAGCCGGTCCTGCACCGCCGCGGCGCTCACGTCGGCGCCGACCGGCTGGAAGCCACCGCCCGGGCTCCGCATGCCGCCGAACTTCACGCTGATCACCACGTCCTCGCGCTTGCGGTCGCGCAGCGCGCGGGCGATCAGCATCTCGTTGGTGCCGGAGCCGTAGAAGTCCCCGGTGTCGATCAGGTTGATGCCCGCGTCCAGCGCCGCGTGGATGGTCGCGATGCTCTCGGCCTCGTCCGCCGGGCCGTAGAAGTCGGACATGCCCATCGCGCCCAGCCCGAGCGCCGAGACGGTGGGGCCGGTACTGCCGAGCTGTCGTGCCTCCATGCGATCCTCCGATTTCTCGCTCACGCATCGATCCTGCGGCGATTACCCCAGATGTGGCAGGGCCAGGCTTACCAGGGACTGGCTCTCCCTGTTTCCCGCGTGGCTAGGGTTGAGAGGTGGATCGGGCGCAGCTCGCAGACTTCCTCCGGCGCCGCCGGGAGGCGCTCCTACCCCGCGACGTGGGCTTCGCGGCCGGTGTACGCCGCCGCACCCAGGGCCTGCGCCGCGAGGAGGTGGCGCTGCTCGCTGGCATGTCGACCGACTACTACAGCCGCCTCGAACAGCAGCGCGGCTCCCAGCCGTCCGAGCAGATGGTGGCCGCGATCGCCCGCGCGCTGCGGCTTCAGCCGGACGAGCGGGACCACCTGTACCTGCTCGCCGGCCACCAGGCCCCGGCCCGCCCCGGACCCTCCGCCGCGGTGCACGCCGCCACGCTGCGCATCCTCGACCGGCTGCACGACACGCCGGCCGTGGTGATCAGCAATGTCGGCGAGACGCTCGCGCAGAACCGCCTCGCGGTCGCGCTCCTCGGCGACGCGTCCGGATACACCGGGCTGGCCCGCAGCTTCGTGTGGCGCTGGTTCGCCGACCCGGCCGCCCGCCTCATATACCCCGAGGCCGACCACGAGCGCCACAGCCGCGTGCTCGTGTCCAACCTGCGCGCGGCGTACGTCCGGCGCGGCCAGGACCCGTTCGTGCAGGAGATCGTGACGAGCCTCGCCGCGGCGAGCCCGGAGTTCGTGGCGCTGTGGGAGCGGCACGAGGTCGCGGTGCGGCGGATGGACACCAAGCGGATCGTGCATCCCGAGCTCGGCGTCATCGAGCTTGACTGCCAAGGGTTCGTGGCGGAGAGCGAGACGCAGAAGCTGCTCGTGTACACGGCGGCGCCCGGCAGCCACGCCGCTGAGCAGCTTGAAACCCTTGCTCGAAGGGAAGGAATACTGACCTCCGGCATCTAGTTCAAAGTTGAAAGAAAGCAGGACTAGAGGCAGGATAGGTGACATGCAGTTCGGGATCTTCTCCGTCGGCGACGTCACGCCGGACCCGACCAACGGCACCGTGCCGACGGAGCACGAGCGGATCAAGGCGATGGTGACGATCGCGCTCAAGGCCGAGGAGGTGGGCCTGGACGTCTTCGCGACCGGCGAGCACCACAACCCGCCCTTCGTCCCGTCGTCGCCGACCACGTTCCTCGGGTACATCGCCGCTCGCACCGAGCGGCTGATCCTCTCCACGGCCACCACGCTCATCACCACCAACGACCCGGTGAAGATCGCCGAGGACTACGCGTACCTCCAGCACCTCGCCGACGGCCGCGTCGACCTCATGATGGGCCGCGGCAACACCGGTCCGGTGTACCCGTGGTTCGGCAAGGACATCCGCGACGGCATCGCGCTCGCGGTCGAGAACTACGCGCTGCTGCACCGCCTGTGGCGCGAGGACGTCGTCGACTGGGAGGGCAAGTTCCGGACGCCGCTCCAGTCGTTCACCGCGACGCCCCGCCCGCTCGACGGCGTGCCGCCCTTCGTGTGGCACGGCTCGATCCGCAGCCCGCAGATCGCCGAGCAGGCCGCGTACTACGGCGACGGCTTCTTTCACAACAACATCTTCTGGCCGGTCGAGCACACCAAGCGCATGATCGAGCTGTACCGCCGGCGCTTCGAGCACTACGGCCACGGCACGGCCGACCAGGCGATCGTGGGCCTCGGCGGCCAGGTCTTCATGCGGCGCAACTCGCAGGACGCGGTCCGCGAGTTCCGGCCTTACTTCGACAACGCCCCGGTGTACGGGCACGGCCCGTCGCTGGAGGAGTTCACCGAGCAGACCCCGTTGACCGTCGGCAGCCCGCAGCAGGTGATCGACCGGACGCTCACGTTCCGCGAGCACTTCGGCGACTACCAGCGGCAGCTGTTCCTGCTGGACCACGCCGGCCTGCCGCTCAAGACCGTGCTGGAGCAGATGGACATGCTGGGCGAAGAGGTCGTGCCGGTGCTGCGGCGCGAGATGGACGCGCTGCGCCCCGCGCACGTGCCGGACGCGCCGACGCACGAGTCCCTCAAGGCGGCCCGCGCCGCCTCGGCCGCCGCAGAGGTGGAGGCATGACCCGGCGTTCCCTCGTCGTGGTCTCCGCGGGCCTGAGCCAGCCGTCCTCGACGCGGCTGCTCGCCGACCAGCTGGCGGCGGCCACCCGCCGCCGGCTGGACGCGGACGCCGAGCCGGTCGACCTGCGCGACCACGCGCACGACCTGACCAACCACCTGCTGACCGGCTTCCCCGCACCGGGGCTGGAGCGGGTCCTCGACGCGGTCGCCCACGCGGACGGCCTGATCGCGGTCACGCCCATCTTCAACGCGTCGTACAGCGGCCTGTTCAAGTCCTTTGTGGACGTCCTGCCCAAAGAGTCGCTCGTGGACAAGCCGGTGCTCATCGCGGCGACGGGTGGCACCGCACGCCACTCGCTGGCGCTGGAGCACGCGATGCGCCCGCTATTCGCCCACCTGCGCGCGGTGGTCGTACCGACGGCGGTCTTCGCCGCGCCGGAGGACTGGGGCGGCGGCGCCACTGCGCAGGGCTCCCTGGCAGCCCGCATCGAGCGCGCCGCCGCGGAGTTCGCGGTGGAGATCGAGCGACGCGAGCCGCCGGTGGTGGTCGACCCGTTCAACGAGCCGACCCCGTTCTCCGAGCTGCTCGGCGGTTCGTCCTAGGAGGCGGCGGCACGAAATGTGAAACCGGAATGATAAAGCCCGCCGCAATGTGCTCCGACGGGCTGTAATGCGTGTTGCTATTCAGTTATACAGTCACCAAGGTAGCAATTACGACTGGGCTTCGCCGACTGTTCGATCGAAGATACCTGAACGCGTGGCGTGGATGAAGTCTTGGAAGCACTGCTGGCTTACTGTCAGGACGGGGCCACCAGGTTCGGCCTTTGAATCCCGTATTCCGACATAGCTGTCTGACAGCACGGCTACCTCTACGCAGTTGCTTTCTCCAGCGCCGGACCGGCGGCTCTTTTTCCATACCGTCGACGGCACGTGGTCGTTAGCCATGCTAACGTTTTCTCCCCAACCCTAAAGAGTACCTGCCATTGGCCCGCTGCAAGGATCTGCAAACGGGCTTGGATGGTCGCGTCTGGACCTAGTACGCGCGGACGGAAGGCTACACCATGCGGCGGCCACACAGGGGGCACTTGGGTTTATCCAGGTGAGTCCCGTGTGTCGCGCCCCTGTCGGGGCTGGGGTCGAAGGTAGCAGGGCGCGGCATTCAGATAGTGACTGTCTCATCGCTGGCCGTCATACTGCAAGTAGCGGTGACGTAATGATCGCTCCCGGCGATCATCGGCGAGGGGAACTCCCGGACATGACTGAGCCTCTTGATCCCTCTATCTGCCGCCTGCGCCTCAGGCGTGCCTTGCGGGAGGCGCGTATTGTGAAGGGTTTCAGCCAGAAGGATGTCGCCGAGGCCCAAGATTGGTCAGTGTCAAAGCTATTAAGGATCGAGGGCGGGGCCGTCGGGGTGTCCACCACCGATTTGCGCGCGTTGCTTGACATGTACCAGCTGCGGGATCCGGAGCTTGTCGGCCAGCTGACACTATGGGCCCAGGCGGCTCGCCGATCGCCGTTGTCTGTCTACCGCGACGTGCTGAGTGCGGAGTTCCTCACGTACCTCAACTACGAGGGCTCGGCGGCTGTTGTGCGGCAGTGGGAGCCGCTTCTGGTGCCGGGCCTGCTACAGACCGAGAGCTACGCCAGAGCGATCATTCATGCCTTCGCGCCCGAGGGGAGATCAGAGCGGATCATCGAACGGCAGATCGAGGCGCGGATGAGCCGGCAGGAAGTCCTTCGCCAGCCGGGCGCTCCCGAGATGTTCTTCATCTTGGACGAGTCGGTGCTGCGCCGGCGGGTCGGCGGTGGCGTCACGATGATCCAGCAGCTGGAGCACCTACGCGAGCAGGCGGAACGACCGCACATCTCGATCCAGATCCTGCCCTTCGCGATGGGCGCGCACCGAAACATGCGGACGCCGTTCGTGATTCTCGAATTCAAGGAGGCAAACGTCGAAGATCTCCTGTTCCTGGAGAATCCGCGCGGTGACCTCCTCGACCGCGACGACGGTGAGGAGCTGGCCGTATACCTCGCGAGCTTCTGGGACCTGGAGAGCCGGGCACTCGCCGCCGCCGAGATGGTGGCCACGATCGACGCCGTCATCCGGGATCTCGCCTGAGCTGTCCCGCGTGGGCGCCGCACGAGTTGACAAAAAGATCGATGCGAGGCCGCCAAAGCGCGACCTCGCATTGATCGATTGTGGCGGTCCCGTGCTCACGCGTGGATCGGATAGAAGGCTCTGGCCGGCCGGAGCAGTGCCACCGGTGCTCCGATTATCGAGATCACTATTGGCGCCTCCCAGCCGAGGAGGGCCAGTGTGATCGCCTGCACGACAACCACGATCACGATGACGGTCGACGAGTGTCGCGGCTGTCGGTGGGGGACGGGGGTGATCGAGTTTGTGTGCCGTCTCGGTGGAAACCTCATTGTCATTGTGGCACCCTCTTTCTGCCTGAAGCCCGTTCCTCGGAGCAGGCTCTGCCGCGCGGGAGCGTTTGCCGCCGCTTTCCCCACCACGACAAGCCTGCTTTGAGATTACGTGCTGTAAGGGGCCCGAAATCATGTGGTGACGGCAGGTGCTAATTGGTGCCGAGCGCCCAAATAGCATGAAAGCCCTCTGCGGCAACAGAGGGCTTTCGTGGCGCTTCCGGGGTCAAGCGTCTGGGCTGCAGGCCGTGCCGTGGAAGCAATGCCGATCCGAGGAGAACAGCACATCTAGTATGGCGCTGACATCGGCGGAATGGAAGTGCCGACCAGCCATGTGGCAGATCGCGAGACGGAGGGTTGGTCGTTGCTGTCTGTGAGCGTCGAGAAGCCGACGTTCAGACGTACGATAGCTCAGCGCCCGATGGCAGGTTGGGATTTCCATAAATTGGCTTCCCATGCCAATGGCGTTGCGTGAAATGGTAACCGGATAGGAGGGCTAGTCGACGGGCTCGCCGTCCACGTACACGGTGACGCCGGGCTTGCCGGTCCAGAAGGAGAGCAGGCCGCTGATCTTCTGGCTCTCCGGCAGCGGCGTGCGGTACGTCCACACGACGTCGTCGCGGACCGAGTCTCCGGAGCGGACGGACCAGTACGTGGCCTTGCCCTTGTACGGGCAGTGCGACTCGGTGGCGCTGGGCTGGAGCAGGTCGAGCCGCACGTCGGTCATCGGGAGGTAGTAGCGCGGCGGGAGGCCGGTCTCGAAAAGGACGTGCGGGTGGGTGGACTCGGCCACCGTCACGCCGTCGACCTCCACGCGTACGTGCCGGGAGCTGGCGAGGATGTCGACGCGCGTGTACGGGCTGCGGACGTGCACGTACACCGGCTCGTCCTCCTCCAGCCATTCGTCCATCGCGTCCCAGTCGAAGCGGACCAGGCCGCGCAGCTCCTCGATCGGGGAGTCTTCGTGGCGGACGGCGGCGTCGACGGCCTCGCGGTCGCCCACGCGCACGGTGTAGAGCTGCCCGTCGCCGCGGCTGGGGGAGTGCTTGATGCCGCCGGTGGGCACCAGCACGCCGGCGCGCACGTCCGCCAGCGGCAGGTAGTAGGTGGGGTAGTGGGGGCTCTCCCACACATACGCCGGCTTGGTCGTGTCGGCGATCACCTGACCGTTGAAGACCACGCGGACCCGCTTGGCGCCCTGCTCCACGCGTACCCGGCCGCGGGCCGCGGTGGAAGCCGTAGAAGAAGTCATGTTGTGAACCAACGGACCCGGTCGAGATCGAATTCCGGATATGGTGCTCGCCGTGAGCAAGCTCCTGAAGAGCGTCGCGGCCAAGCTGCGCCGGCGCGCGCGGCGGCCGGCGGGCGTCACCACTGTCGGACGCAGGCTGGTGTACGCGCCCAATTTGGACGGTGACGCCGACCCGGGCGAGATCGTGTGGACCTGGGTGGCGTACGAGGACGACCCGCGGCAGGGCAAGGACCGCCCCGTGCTGGTCGTCGGGCGGGACGGGCGCACGGTGATGGGCCTGATGCTCTCCAGCAACGGCGACCGGGACGGGCAGCGCCACTGGTACGCGCTCGGCCCCGGCGCCTGGGACCGCGAGCACCGCCCGAGCTGGGTGCGGCTCGACCGGGTGCTCACTATGGACGAAGACGGCATCCGCCGCGAGGGGGCGGTGCTCGACCGGGTGCGTTTCGAGGCGGTAGCGCAGGAGCTCCGCACCGGCTACGGATGGGCGTGACGATGACGCGGGAAATACCAGAGCGGACGCCGTTCGCGACGATCGACGACATGCCGCCGCCCATGCGCGCGATGATTTTCGCGGCCCTGGATCGGATGGCCGCCGACCCGCAGATGCGGCGGGTGCGCGCGGTCGCCCAGCGGGCGCTCGACCCGCGGCCGGGCCAGCGGGTGCTGGACGCCGGGTGCGGCCTTGGCGAGGTGGCGCGCGACCTCGCGGCCGCGGTGGCACCGGGTGGGGAGGCCGTGGGGGTTGACGCGTCCGCCGTCGCGATCGCCACCGCTACCGAACGCGCCGGCGACGTCCCGGTCACCTACGCCGTCGGCGACCTGCTGTCCCTGGACTTTCAGGACCAGACCTTCGACGGTGTACGGGCGGAGCGCGTCCTCCAGCACATCGGCGAACCGGACGCCGCGGTCGCCGAGCTCGTGCGGGTGACCCGCTCGGGTGGGCGGGTGTGCCTGGTCGACACCGACTGGCTCTCGCTCGCCAGCGACGGGCTGCCGGAGGACCTGGTCTCGCGGATGTGGCGGGAGGCGACGGGGGCTCGCCAGCACAACCCCACGATGGGGCGTACTCTCCGCCGCCGCCTGGTCCGCGCCGGGCTGGTGGACGTGGTGTGCGAGCCGGTACCGCTCTGGTTCACCGACCCGGACGAGGCGAGCACGGTGATCCCGCTCTTCAACCGGAGCATCCCGCGCGAAGCCGGCTTCGTCCCGGACGAGCTGTGGGACCCGTGGTGGGCCGCGGTGGACCAGGCGACCGCGGCGGGCGAGCTGCTCGCGTTCGTGACTATCTGGGTGGCTGCTGGCGTCCGCCCGTAGTGTCACTCGGGTCGCCGACGATGCCGGCGAAGAGGGGCACCCCGGTCGGCGGGTGCGTGATCGCGAAGGCGAACGGGACGTCCGCGCTCACCGCCACGGTCGGTGGCGGGCGCCACGAGGTCAGCGACATCAGGCCGGTGGCGGCGGCCGCCTCGGTACCCCACTCGTCGACCGTGATGGTGGCCCGCTGCACGGCACCGTCGATGCGGAGCCCGGGGCGGATGCCACCGAGGTCCGCCCCCGCCTCGAAGACCGTCCGGAGACCGAGTGCCTTCATCGGCGGTACCAGATCAATGTGCGAGCCGTAATCGAAGCGCGGCATGGCCAGCCGGACGTAGACCGGCGCGAGTGATCGTGTGACGGCGGCGAGCAGGTCGGGCGCGAGCAGCGCGTCCGGCGCCTGGTCGTCCGCCGGCACGATGAGCCGCATGGCGAGGTCGGCGTCCTTGTAGGGCAGCTCGACGGCCTGCCAGCCCGGCCCGGCCGCGTAGGCGATGTCCGCGTCGAGGTGCATCATCGGCACCCGCACCGGACCGCCGGCGGCCGCGAAGTGCTCGTTGGCCGTCGCCGCCGGCTCGAACGGGTGGCGCCACTCGGCCTTGAGGTAGATCGCGTTGGCGAGCACCAGGAGGGTCTGGGGGAGAGGGCGTCGAAGAGGCGGGGGATCCGCCCGGCGGTGGCGTCGTGCACCCAGGCGTTGATGACCTCGGCGCCGTCGCGGCCGAAGTCGACCGGGTGCACGCCGCTGCCGTAGTGCGCGGCCAGCGTCTCCAGGAACGCGGCGCCGACCGGCAGGCCGTGCTGGGTGAAGAGGCCGTTGGCGACCCGGACGTGCGCGGTGGCGGTGGCCTGGGCGATCGCGTTGAACGCCCCGTGGAGGCCGTGCTCCGGAAAGCCGAAGACACGGTCGATCTCCGCGGCCGTCTCGCCGCCCGCGCCGGCCCGGGCCATCGCGAACGCGTACGCCAGGGAGAGGGGCGAGCACACCCAGTTGGTGGTGGTCGCCCGCTCGGCGAGCGCATGGCCCACCCCGGTCACGCCGCCGGCCACCTCGGCGATCGGGGCGTCCCCGGGCGGCGTGGCCCGCTCGACGCCGTCGGCCGTGAGGGTCGGGACGGCAGCCATGCGTACAAGACTAAATGGCCGCGGCCGGCTTGACGCCGGCCGCGGCCACTCGTGTTGCCTTATGGATATCGATCGTCAGCGTCAGCCGCTGTAGCCACGCTCGGCGATCCAGTTGGCGAGCGAGATGGTGCTCATCCAGTAGGTGCCACCGTTCGCCGGGTCGGCCGGGTCGGCGATCTGGACCGTACGGCCCTGGTCGCGGTAGCCCACGACGGTCAGGTAGTGCCCACCCTCGTACGAGTGCGCCTTACCGTCCTCGTCGATGGCCGTGCCCTTGATGTTGGCCACGATCGGGTGGCCATTGCTCAGGGCGCGCACCGCGTCCGCCTGGAGGCGGTCCATCTCAGCGGGCTTCGCGGCCGAACCCGGGATCTCCCGCGTCTGGTAGAAGTTCGTGCCGGTCATCTCGTTCAGCACACGCGTGGTCTCGTGCGCCGAGTTGGTGCCGGCCTCGGTCGTGCCCAGCTTCTTGGCCAGTTCCTCCTGGCTCGGTGCCGGCCCGTGCGCGGAGAGCGCGATGCGGGTCGCCGCCGGGGCACAGAAGTAGAACGTGCTCTGCTCCTGGTAGCCGATGCCAACCTGGGCCTCGCTCTTAGGCGCGGCCGCCGGCTTGGCGTCGGCCTTCTTGGCGTCGGCCGGCTTGGAGTCGGTCTTCTGGACGCTGACCGGCTTCACATCGGTCGGCTTGGCGTCGTTCGCCGGCTTCGCGGCCGCGTCACTCTTGGCGGCGACGGTGACCGTCGAGGCGGGCGGCGCCGCGCTGGCCGGGTCGCTCGCTGCCTGGATAGCTAGCGGGCCACCGACGGTGCCGGCCGCGACTGCCAACCCAGCGGCGAACATGGCATGCCGTTGGAGCCGGTTCCGGTCGACGGAGAACAGCGATCGATCGAAGACGCGCTTCATAAGGGGAACCCTTTCGTTTGGGGGATACGGCGCCTCGGGGGTGAGGGCCGCTTTTCGCGCGCACGGAAGCCTGTTTCGCGCTTCCGTGATTTCGCGCTGAGCGGCGCCTCCCGAAATGAGGCCCGCTCCAGACGCGCACCGTCCTCGGGGTGAGGCCGAGCGCGTGCGACACCTCGCTGAGGGCCGCGGGTCGCGCACGCGACATCTCTTGGTACTGGCCGCGAACGCAACGGCACGCGCGGTGAGGTTCCGGCGTGCCAGCGGATTTCAACCGGCCGGCGACCCGATCCATTCCCAGGCCCCGGGCGGGTCCCGCGCCACTGGCCGGCATGGCCCGGACGTCCCATCTGTGCGGGACGACCCTGCCCATTTGCTTGGTCTGTCCGGTTATGTACTTAACCCGGACGGCGATCGTGGCGGGGTCCACCGGCCTCCGGGGGATCAGCCCGCCGGACCGCCCGCCCCCGGCCCGCGGGTCATGTGGACGGGGCCTTGGGGTCCAGGTGCGGTCGGCCCGGCGGGCCGGCTATGTGGGCCGGTCAGGTCACTGGGCCGTCCGTATGGTCCTTCCTCGTCACGTGCCAGAAGCCGGCAACGGCTACCACCGCACCCAAGAAGGCGACAAACGGCGGCACGATCGCGGCCGCGATGGCAAGTGCGACGAATCCGATGACGATGGCCCAGAAGACCCGCGTGCCCCCACTCACGTACCACTCCCGTGTTGCGGTTGTGGCCGGCGCAGGGGGCCCCGGCGATGCGGGTTCGACGACCCGCACAGGAGGTAGAACGAGCGACCGCCCATGGGGGCGCGGCTACCTTCTCACCTGCGAACCCATCTCAACGCCGGCCCCCGGCCGGGTATGCCGCCGAGCTACGGCGTTATGCGCCACCCCATGCCCGACCGCCGGCTCCGGGCCTAGATGTCTTGGACGTGACGCCCGCGACCGGTGCGACGATCGAGCCGGATGTGACGCTGGGCGGTGGCGCTTTGGGCGATTCAGCAAACGCTCTATGCGCCGAACCGGACGCCGAAGACATGAGCGCCCTTGAGTCGCTCGCGCAAGCGGGCGAAGCCGTCATAAAGCGGGCATCCGGGTCAGGTCGGAAGGGTCAGGCGGACGCGGGCACCGGCTCGGTTGTGGCGGCGCGGGCGGCGCGGCGGGATCGGCGCCACTTCGTGACGATGATCGTGCTGGCTACCAAGCCGAGGCCGGCCGGGGCGATCGCGAGCCAGTTGATGTCGCCGGGTGACGCCACCGCGGCGCCCATCGCGGCGTACCCGAAGGCGGACGGGACCGAGGCGAGCACGCTGCCGATCAGGAATGGGCGGAGCCGGGCTCCGGTCGTGCCGTACCCGTAGCTGATCAGGCCGAAGCCGCCGACCGGGAGCAGGCGTACGGTCACCACGCCCAGCACGCTCTGCCGGGCGAACCAGCCGTCCAGGCGGGCGAGCCGGCCGCGTACCCGTTCGGCCACGAAGGCGCGGCCCAGCAGCCGGCCGACCCCGAAGCCGAGCGCGGCGGCGAGCAGTGCGGCCCCCAGCGCGTAGCTGGCACCCCGACCGTGCCGAAGAGCGCGCCCCACGCGAACGAGACAAGCGTGCGGGGGACGAGTACCACCATCATCAGCGCGCCGAGCACGATGGCCGCCGGCGGCGCGAACGGGCCCAGCCGGTCGACAAGGCGGGGCGCGGTGGCCAGGTCGGGCTGGGGCAGGAAGAGCACGCTGACGGCGCAGGCGGCCAGGATCGCCAGCAGCAGCAAGAACCGCGCCACCGACCGCTGCCGCATCAGCGCCGGCCAGGTGCGCGGCGGCGGGAGCGCGCGTACCAGCGCGCCGAGGCGGGCCGTCACGCCGCCGCCGTGGCAGCCATGCGCTCCGCCCGGAGGCGGTCGGCCCACGTGTCGTCGAGCGGGGGCAGCGTGTCGTACCCGGTGGCCCACCGCAGCAGCAGGTCGGCGATGGCCGGGTTGCGGGACAGGGCCGGGCCGTGCGAGTACGTGCCGAGCAGCTTGCCCCGCCACGCGCCCTCGGTCGCGCCGTCGTTGCCGATGCCGGTGCTGACCCGGGCCAGCGGCGAGACGCTGGGGCCGAGGTGGGTACGGCCACCGTGGTTTTCGAACCCGGTCAGCGGGGGCAGCCCCAGCCGCGGGTCGATCGGGCCGCCCAGCTCCCCGACCGCACGGGTGGGTCCGCGGTCGGAGCGGAAGTCGAGCAGGTCGAGGCCGGCGTACTGGGTGCCCTTGGCGAAGAACGAGCCGCCGAGCAGCTGGTACCCCGCGCACACCGCGAACACCACCGAGCCCTGCGCCACCGCGCGGTGCAGGCCGCCGTCCGCGATCAGCCGCTGCGCCGCGAGCGCCTGCGGGCCGTCCTCGCCGCCGCCGACCAGGTAGATGTCGGCGGTGGTGGGCATCGGCTGGTCGGAGCGCACCTCCACCGTCCGGACCGGCAGCCCGCGCAGCGCGGCCCGGCGGGCGAGGATGAGCATGTTGCCCCGGTCGCCGTACGTGGACAGCAGGTCCGGATAGATCCAGACAATGCTGATGATGCTGTCAGAGGACACGGTCGAGCTCCGCTCGGATGTCTTGGAACGCGGTGTAGTTGGCGATCACTTCCAGCCGGCCCGGCGGTACGAGCTTCACCGCCTCGCCGAATGTTCGTACGTGCTGGAAGGGCACCTCGTTCACCTCGAGGCGTACTGCCAGGTCATACGCACGGTCACCGGTGATGAGGACCTGGCGGCCGCGCAGGGGGCTGAAGTCGACGTCGAACAGCCACGACGTGTCGAGCCCGTCGGGGTCGCGTGCGTTGATCGACAGCAGGGTCGGCGCCACATCGGCCATGTCGAACGCCTCAAGCCAGCTCGCCGGGTTCTTGGCGAGCAGCAGCCGGATGTTGCGGCCCTCGCGGACCACCTGCGCGTACCGGCCGGCGACCGAGGCCACCGTGGAAAGCCGGGAGACCGCGTCGGTCGGGCGGACGCCGAACTGGGCCGCCACGGCGAGCGCGGTGGCCGCGTTGCCGAGGTTGACCCGGCCGGGGAGCTGGAGCGAGACCTTGTGCCACGCGCCGCGGGGGTCGACCACGCCGTCGTCCTCGACCACCCACTGCGGGACGGGCCGGCGCAACGAGCAGCCGGTGCACCACCACTGGTCGGCTTGGCGCTCGATCGGCGAGCCGCACTCGGGACAAACCCACGAGTCGTCATGCCACCGCTGGCCGGCGCTAAACCAGGTGACGGCCGGCGAACCGGCCGAGGCCCACACGACCATCGGGTCGTCCGCGTTGGCCACCACGTGTACGCCAGGGTGCTTGGCGAGTGCGGTGCGCCACATCTGGGCCATCATCGCGACCTCTTTGGCCCGGTCGAGCTGGTCGCGGGAGAGGTTGAGCAGGGCCACCACGCGCGGCTCGGTGGCGATCAGCACCTGCGCCAGGTAGTGCTCGTCGACCTCCAGCACCGCGTACGGCGTCTGGCCCGCCTTGGCGAGCGCCGAGGTGTGGCCCGTCGGCATGTTGGCGCCGAAGCCGTTGGTCGCCACCGGTCCGAGCACGCCCACGGCGGCCGCCGCCAGCCGGGTCGTGGTCGTCTTGCCGTTGGTACCAGAGATGAGTGCGATCGAGCGCCCGGCCGCCAAGTGAGCGAGGAGGTCGGGGTCGATCTTCAGGCCGATCCAGCCGCCGATCACCGAACCGTCGCCGCGCCCCGCCGCTCGCGACAGGGCGGCCGCCGTGCGGGAGACCGAGCTGGCGACCTTCGCCCGCAGGGGCATCTTGCCGTCTGTCACGGAGGCGAGGTTACCAACGATCTCTGGATCTTCGCCGCACCGCCGGATAGCCGTCCTTGAACGCCCTGTACGCCACGAAGTGTGTGGTGATACTCACCGTGATTGGTAGACGGAACGTGAACGGCGCTACTACTTAGTGTGCTGGCATTTAGGACAGTGCCCTTCGCGTGCGCTCATTCAGAGTCGTGCCAACTTCGCTCCGCAAGATCTTCATCACTCTATGTCAGTGAGGGCATCGGCTACAAACGTTGGGCCGGGTCGAAGTCCCGGCCGCACCGCCGGGACACGCCGAGCCCTGCCCACCCGTCCGGTGCGGACACTGGAGACACACAACGGCATAGCGGGCAGGGACGGGGGACCCAAGATTTGTGGTCCTGGGGTCTGTCTGGTGGATCTTGCGGGTGCGAGGCGAGGTCCAGGCGGCGTCCGGGGGTGCCGGACGGAAGGTCGCATACCGGTGTTGTATGTGGCCTTTCGTCCGGTGCCGCTGGTCGTCGTCTGGACCCGCCGCAGCCCCGCAAAGATCTGCCAGACAGACCCCAGCCCGCCGGGGAGGAGACCGGCCGGGCTGAGGCCTTGGGGTGAAGCCGCCACGGCGGCCGGGCAATCCTTCCCGCCCGAACCCGACAGCTGACCTCGCAGGCGTGCCGGAGGGAATCGATACCGTGCACGAACTCTGTTCGGGCGGGCGAAGCCTGCCCTCTAAACGCCGGGCCCGCGGGCTCGCTCTCGCGGTTGGGCTCTGCGTCTGCGCCGGCCAGCTCCTGGCCGGCCCGGCACTCGCCGCGCCCGCGCCCGCGCCGAACGCCCCGGGGCCGTCGCGGCGACCGCCGCAACGATCGCGCCGCGCGTGACGATCAAGCCCAGCACGACGCGCCTGGCGTGGGGCTCCACGCTGATGCTCACCGCCACGATCACTGACCCGAGGACCGGTAAGCCGGTGTGGGGTGGCACCGTGCAGTTCCAGGTCCGCAAGGGCAACAAGTGGGTCAGCACCGGCACCCGCCCCGTCTACTCCACCGGCAAGTCGATCCTCTCGATCAAGCCGTCCGAGAGCCGCCTGTACCGGGCTGTCTACAGTGGGCGCGGCGCGTACCGGGCAACCGCCACCGGCAAGGTCAAGGTGTCCGTGGTGAACAGCCGGGCCAGGGTGCTCGCCGAGGCCCGTAAGCACATCGGCAAGCCGTACCGGTTCGGCGCCTCCGGCCCTCGGCCTTCGACTGCTCGGGCTTCACCAAGTACGTGTACCGGAAGGCCACCGGGCGGGTGCTCCCGCACAAGGCCAACGAGCAGCAGCGCTCCGGCACGGGGGTCGCCAAGAACAAGGTGCTCCCCGGTGACCTGATCGTCATCCGCTCCGGCTCGTACGGCACGCACGTCGGCATCTACGCCGGCGGCGGCTACATGTACGACTCGCCGCGCCCGGGGGTGCGGGTCGGCAAGCACAAGATCTGGTCGCGCAACTACGTCGTGCGCCGACTGGCCTGACCCCGAACCCTCCACTTCCCTCCCCATCCCCCGGCACCACCACATCCCCCAACGATCCAGGGCAAGCCCGTCCGGGTTTGCCCTGGATCGTGTTTAGGCCCCAATGGCGAGCGGCGCGTGTCGCCATCCAGACCCTCCACCACGCCCCACCGCGTTTGACGTGCACTTTTGTCAACGGAGTCAGCCGAGCAACGCTGCGATTCCGGTTGCGAGTGGAGGGAAGTGGAGTACAGTGGGGCGCAGTGGCAGGGTTACTCACCGGAGGGACCTGCCGGCCCCGGGGGACAGCGGCTCCGCGAAAGCCGCCGAAGGGCGAGGGGTGGGCCGATGTTTCTCGGCACCCACACTCCGCGCCTGGACGAAAAGGGCCGGTTGATCCTTCCGGCGAAGTTTCGAGACGAGCTGGCGGGAGGTGTCGTGATCACGAAAGGGCAGGAGCGCTGCCTCTACGTCTTCCCAACGCCCGAGTTCCAGCGGATCGCGGGCCAGTTGCGCGAGACGCCGATGACGCACAAGGCGGCGCGGGCCTACAGCCGGGTGTTCTTCGCGAGCGCCCACGACGAGGTGCCCGACAAGCAGGGCCGGGTGACGATCCCGGGCCACCTGCGGGAGTACGCCGGGCTGAGCCGTGAACTCGTCGTGATCGGTGCGAGCACCCGGGTGGAGATCTGGGACAAGCAAGCGTGGGACACCTATCTCTCCGAGAGCGAAGACGACTTCGCGGGCATCGAGGAGGGGGTGCTGCCCGGAGGACTGTAAGGGCTGGCAGACGCCGTACTGCGAGATCTCCAGCCGCTCCTGCTCCTGGCATCTCTTCCCCGATGCCAGGCGCGTCCCGGCCTCCCGCGAAGGAGGCTCACGGAAGGGCGGATGGGGATCTGGCAGTACGGCGCACGGTTCTTCAGGCACCGGGCGCATGCGCACGGGCGGGTCACTGGGGGTCGAGATGGGGGAGCTGCGCGGTACTCACGTACCTGTGCTGCTAGAGCGGTGCCTCACGCTGCTCGCGCCCGCGCTCGACCGGGGTGACCGCACGACCGTGCACGTGGATGCCACCCTCGGCCTCGGCGGTCACGCCGAGGCGGTGCTCCGGGCACATCCGCGGACCGTCCTCGTCGGACTGGACCGGGACCAGGAGGCGCTCGCCCACGCGCGGGCGCGGCTGGAGCCCTTCGCCGACCGCGTCCACCTTGTGCACGCGGTCTACGACGAGCTGCCCCAGGTGCTCGACCGGCTCGGCTACGAGCGGGTCGACGGGGTGCTCTTCGACCTCGGGGTCTCGTCCCTTCAGCTCGACGCGCCCGACCGCGGGTTCGCGTACTCGCGGGACGCGCCCCTGGACATGCGCATGGACCAGACCCGCGGCCGTACGGCCGAAGAGGTCGTCAACACGTACGAGGCGCCCGACCTGACGAGGGTGCTGCGGGTGTACGGCGAGGAGAAGTTCGCCGCACGGATCACCGCGTCGATCCTGCGGGAGCGGGCAAGGACGCCCATCACCTCGTCGGCACGGTTGGCCGAGTTGGTGCGGGACGCGATACCCGCGCCGGCCCGGCGCACCGGGGGGCACCCCGCCAAGAGAACGTTCCAGGCACTTCGCATCGAGGTGAATGGCGAGCTGGCCGCGCTGGAGACGGCACTGCCAGCCGCGCTCGACGCCCTCGCGCCGGGCGGCCGCGTGGTGATCCTGTCCTACCACTCGCTGGAGGACCGGATCACCAAGCGGGCGCTCGCCGCCCGGGCGCGGAGCACCGGGCCGGTCGACCTACCGGTCGAGCTGCCCGGCACCGGGCCGACGCTGCGGCTGCTCAGCCGCGGCGCCGAGCTCCCGAGCGACGAGGAGGTCGCGGAGAACCCGCGCGCCGCATCGGTGCGGCTGCGGGCCGCGGCCCGGATCGAAGAGGGGAGGGGACATGAACGCCGTTGGGCGCACGAGCGCCAATAGAGCGCCGCGGTCGGGGGCCGGACCGCGGAGCAGGACCACCGGACGGTGGGTAACACCGCGCTCAAGGCAGAGTCCGTCGCGGTGACCGTGACGGGGGAGCAGCTCGCGACGGAGCCGGGGGGCACGCCGCGCGAGCGCAAGGTTGGGGTGCCGTGGCTGCGGGTCGCGCCGCCCCTGCCTGTGGCGGTGCCGAGGGCGCCGTTCATCGCGCTGATCCTGGTCGTCGTGGTCGGCGGCGTCCTGGGGATCCTGCTGGTCAACACGAAGATCAACGAGAACGCCTTCCGGCTGGGCGAGCTGCGCGACCAGCAGTCCTCGCTGGACGTCCAGGAGCAGCAGCTCAAGCAGGAGATCGCTCGGGCCGAGGACCCGGGAAACCTCACCGCGCACGCCCGCAAGCTGGGCCTCGTGGAGGGCACCCCGGTGCAGATCCGGCTGCCGGACGGCCGGGTGACCGGCATGATGACGCCGGCCACGCAGCCGCCGTCGATCACCAGCCAGCAGGACACGGGTACCAGCGAGCAGGGCGGCACTACGCAAGGGACCGGTACCGACCAGCAGCCGACGGAGTAGGTCAGCATGCCGCAGCGGCCGACCGAGCCGCGCCGGGGGAGCGAGGAGCCCCGGCGCGGCTCCAACCGTGGCGCCGACACCGGGCGCCGGGGTGGGCAGCCCGAGGAGGACGCACCCGCGGAGCGCGGCTTCGGGATCTCCGAGGCACGGGCGTACACGCCGCGCGGCCGCACCATGCGGGAGCGCACACCGCGCAACGGGCGCACCACCGACCCGTTCCGCCCCGCGCTTCAGGTGGTCGACGGCGGCAAGCCACGTACCACTCGGCGCCGTGCCGACGCCGAGCCTGAGCCCGAGCCACGCGCCGCCAGCGGCCGTGCGGGCGGGGGAGGCGGCGGCAGCCGCCAGGGGCGCAACCGCGCGCGGGCCGCACCGAGGCCCCGCCCAGGGTCGGGCGGAAGGCCACCACGCCGCCGGTACCAGAGCCACGAAAGCGCACGGCGGCGGCGAAGGCGTCCGCGGCGGCCAAGCGGGCACCAGCGCCGCGCAAGAAGGCGCCGCGGCGCCCGCCGCCGCTGGTGGACCAGCGGCGGCGGCTGCGGCTGGGTACGGTGCTGGCCCTCACGGTCTTCGCCACGATCGGGATCCGGATCGTGACGATGCAGTTCACCGAGTCGCCGGCGTTCGCGGAGCGGGGCCTTCAGACGCGGCTGGACCGGGTGGATCTGCCGGCGCCGCGCGGTGCCATCTACGACCGCGGCGGCGCGGTGCTCGCGCACAGCGTCGAGGCGCGTTACGTGGCGGTCGACCCGGAGCTGGTCAAGGACCTGCCGAAGACGGCCGCGGCGCTGGAGCCGCTGATCGCCCTGCCGAAGTCGGAGCTGATGGCCAAGATGGCCAAGCGCAAGCAGCCCGGCGGCGGCACGTCCCGTTTCGAGTACCTGGCCCGCGGTGTCGACATCTCCGTCGGCCAGCGGGTCGACGCGCTCAAGCTGCCCGGCGTCATCGTGCACCGGGACGAGCGGCGGGAGGTGCCCGGCGCCGACCTCGCGGCCAGCATCATCGGCTTCACCAGCCCGGACCTCAACGGCCTGGAGGGGCTTGAGGCGCGCTACGACGAGCTGCTGCGCGGTGTCGACGGCAAGCGGGTCTTCGAGGTGGGGCAGGGCTCGCTGGACGCGGAGATCCCGGGTGGGTACAAGCGCGAGACCGAGGCGCAGCCGGGCAGCTCGCTCCAGCTGACCATCGACCGCGACCTCCAGTACTTCGTGCAGAAGACGCTCGCCGAGAAGATGGCGCCGGCCAAGGCGTACACGGCGGCGGCGGTCGTGATCGAGATCCGCACCGGCGAGGTGCTCGCGCAGGCCAGCTACCCGACGTACGACGCGGCGCAGCCGTTGAAGAGCAAGCCCGAGAACCGCGAGGACACCGCCACCAGCTTCGTGGTCGACCCCGGCTCGGTGCACAAGGCGATCACCATCGGCGCCGCGCTGGAGGAGGGCGCGGTCAAGCCGACGGACACGTTCATGGTGGGGCCGAACGTGCAAAAGGGCGACCAGCGGTTCAAGGACTCGCACACCAACTGGACGCCCAAGCGGATGACGATCCCGGGCATCCTGGCGTACTCCTCCAACGTCGGCACGATCGCGATCGCCGACAAGCTGGGCAAGGAGAAGCTGTACGAGTACCAGAAGAAGTTCGGTCTCGGCGAGGCGACCGGCGTCGGCGTGCCCGGCGAGGCGGCCGGCGCGCTGCTCCCGCCGGACGACTGGAGCGGCTCGGCGGCCGGCTCGGTGCCGATCGGCCACAGCGTGGCGGTGACCCCGCTCCAGATGGCCGCGGCGTACGCGGCGATCGCCAACGACGGTACGTGGGTGCAGCCGCACCTGGTGAAGGAGACGATCGCGCCGGACGGCAAGCGCACCCCGGCCGCACGGCCCACCACGCGGCAGGTGATCAGCCCGGAGAACGCTCGCGAGCTGCGCCAGATGCTCGAGGCGGTGACCACCGTGAAGGGCGCCACGGGCGTGCACGCGGCCGTGGACGGGTACCGGGTGGCCGGCAAGACCGGCACCGGCTCCCGCGTCGTCAACGGCCAGTACGTCTCGGGCCCGGTCGCGTCGTTCGTCGGCATGGCGCCGGCGGAGAACCCTCGGTACGTCATCGCGGTCTTCGCGCACACGCCGGGCGGCGGGGGCGGCGAGGTCACCGCGCCGGCGTTCCACGACATGATGGGGTACGCGCTCACCCACTTCGGGGTACCGGTGAGCAGCGGGAAGCCGCCGAACTTTGTCGTCTACCCCTGAACCGCCGGACGTGCTGTACGGCTCTCATGCCACCAACCGGTAGGGTCTGACGCCGTGCCTGGCAATCTCCGTCCGCGTACGGCGACACCGCGGTCCCTGGCCGGCCTCGCGGCGCTGGTCGGCGTCACCACGCCGGCTGATCCGCTGGTCAGCGGGGTGACCCACGCGAGCGGTGACGTACGCCCTGGTGACCTGTACGCCGCACTGCCCGGCGCGCGGCGGCACGGTGCCGAGTTCGTGGCCGACGCGGCCCGTGCCGGTGCGGTGGCGGTGCTCACCGACCCGGCCGGCGCCTCGGCGGCGGACGCGGCCGGGCTGCCCGCGATCGTGCTGGACGACCCGCGCGACGCGCTCGGCGTGATCGCCGCGTCGGTCTACGGCGACCCGACCGAGCACCTCACGGTCATCGGCATCACCGGTACCGCGGGTAAGACCTCGACGGCGTACCTGGTGGAGAGCGGGCTGCGCGCGGCCGGCCACGTGACCGGACTGATCGGCACGGTGGAGACCCGCCTCGGCGACCTGGTGGTGGACAGCGTCCGTACCACGCCCGAGGCGACCGACCTGCACGCGCTGCTCGCCGTGGCTCGGGAGCGGGGGGTGACCGCGGTGGTCATGGAGGTGTCCAGCCACGCGCTGGCGATGGGCCGGGTCGGCGGGGTGCGCTTCGACGTCGGCGGGTACACCAACTTCGGCCTCGACCACCTCGACTTCCACGCCGACGCGGCGGACTACTTCGCGGCCAAGGCGAAGCTCTTCGACGGCCGCTGCCGGGTGGAGATCCTCAACCTTGACGACAAGGCGCTCACGCCGCTTCTCAAGCCGTCCACGGTGACGTACTCGGCGGCCGGCTCGCCTGCCGCGACCTGGCGCGCATCGGACATTTCGGGCTCCGCCTACGCCCAGCGGTTCACCGCCCTCGGGCCGGACGGCGCGGTCGAGGCCGGGGTCTCGCTGCCCGGCCGGCACAACGTGGCCAACGCGCTGCTGGCCATCGCCGCGCTGGTGGCCGTCGGCGTCGACCCGGCCACCGCGGCGAGCGGCGTGGCCTCGTGCCCGGGTGTCCCGGGGCGGCTGGAGCGGGTGGCGGCACCCGGGCCGGTGCTCGGCGTCGTGGACTACGCGCACAAGCCGGACGCGATCGTGGCCGCGCTCGCCGCGCTGCGCGAGCTCGCCACCGACCGGGGCGGGCGGCTCTTCTGCGTGATCGGGGCCGGTGGCGACCGGGACAAGGCGAAGCGCCCGCTGATGGGCCGGGCCGCCGCGGAGGGCGCCGACGTCGTGGTGGTCACCGACGACAACCCGCGTACCGAGGACCCGGCGGCGATCCGGCGCGGAGTGCTCGACGGCGTCACCGCCGCCGCCGAGTTCTTCGAGGTCGCGGGACGGCGGGCGGCGATCGACTTCGCGGTCGGCAAGACGGCGCCCGGCGACATCGTCGCGGTGTTGGGTAAAGGACATGAGCGCGGGCAGGAGGTCGGTGGCGAGGTGTTGCCGTTCGACGACCAGGTGGAGCTGGCCGCGGCGCTCGCGGAGGTGGGCAAATGATCCCGCTGACGTTGGCCGAGATCGCCGCCGCGGTCGACGGCCGGCTCGACGGTGGTGACCCGGCGGCCCGGGTGACCGGCACGGTCGAGTTCGACTCGCGCAAGGTGACGCCGGGCGGCCTGTTCGTGGCGTTCCCGGGCGAGAAGGTCGACGGGCACGACTACGCGGAGGCAGCGGTCGCGGCCGGTGCCGTCGCGGTGCTCGCGTCCCGGCCGGTACCGGTGCCCGCGGTGCTGGTGGACGACCAGCTCGACGCCATGGCGGCGCTCGCCCGGTACGTGGTAGACCGCCTCCCCTCGCTCGTGGTGGTCGGCCTCACCGGCTCGTCCGGCAAGACCACCACCAAGGACCTCGTCGCCCAGCTGCTCACCCGGCTCGGCCCGACCGTGGCCCCGGCCGGCTCGTTCAACAACGAGCTCGGCCACCCGTACACGGTGCTGCGCGCCGACGAGGAGACCCGCTTCCTGGTACTGGAGATGGGTGCCCGGGGCCTCGGCCACATCACCCACCTCAGCGCGGTCGCCCCGCCGCGGGTCGGCGTCGTGATCAACGTCGGCGTCGCGCACATCGGCGAGTTCGGCTCGGTCGACGCGATCGCCCAGGCCAAGGGCGAGCTTGTCGAGGCGCTGCCCGCGGACGGCGTGGCGGTGCTCAACGCGGACGACCCCCGGGTGCGCGCGATGGCCGCCCGGACGACCGCCCGCGTGGTGCTGGCCGGGGAGGCGCCGGACGCGTCGGTGCGCGCGGTCGACGTGGTCATGGAGGCCGGGCGGGCCACGTACACGCTGGTCACCCCGGACGGGCAGGCGCCGGTGCGGCTGGGCATCGCCGGCCGCCACCAGGTCGGCAATACGCTGCTGGCCGCGGCGGTCGCGCACAGCCTCGGCTACCCGGTGGCCGAGCTGGGGCCGCCCTGTCGGAGCTGCGGGTGGTCTCCGCCCGCCGGATGGACGTCTTCGACCGTGCCGACGGTGTCACGGTCATCGACGACTCGTACAACGCCAACCCCGCCTCGATGGCGGCCGCGCTGCACGCGCTGGTCGGTACCGGGTCGGGCCGCCGCACGGTGGCGGTGCTGGGCTACATGGCCGAGCTGGGCGAGTACGAGAGGGAAGGCCACGAGGAGGTCGGCCGGCTCGCCGCGGAGCTCGGCGTCGACCGGCTGATCGTGGTGGGTGATACCGCCGCTCCGATCCACTCCGGTGCGGCGACTGTGGCGACGTGGGGAGGAGACTCGGTGCTGGTTACCGATCAGGGTGCGGCCGTCGCGACGTTGCGGCGTGAGCTGCGCTCCGGCGACGTCGTGCTCGTAAAGGGCTCGCGATACCGCACCTGGGACGTCGTGGACGCACTGCGCGCAGACGGGGCCGATTCGTGAGGGCGGTCATCGTCGCGGCCGCGGTCGCGTTCCTCGTTTCGCTCTTCGCCACCCCGGTCGGCATCCGGGTCTTCACCGCGCTCAAGGCGGGGCAGCCCATCCGCTCCATCGGCCCCTCGACCCACCAGGGCAAGAAGGGCACGCCGACGATGGGCGGCGTGGTGTTCATCATCGCCACGGTCCTCGCGTACGTCGCCGGCCACGCCGCCCTCACCACGCTGCCCGAGGCGCAGATCGCCCAGGTGGGCCCGACGATCACCGCGCTGGTGCTGCTCGGGCTCTTCGTCTTCTGCGGCGCGGTCGGCTTCATCGACGACTACCTGAAGGTGCGGCGCCGCAACAGCGGTGGGCTCAGCGGCCGGTACAAGCTGATCGGCCAGGCCATCGTCGGCGGCGTCTTCGGCGTGATCGCGCTGTACTTCCCGAGCACCAACACCGAGACGGTGGGCAGCACCAACATCTCGTTCATCCGGGATGTCGACTGGCTCGACGTCGGCAAGGTCGGCTCGGTCATCATCTTCATCCTCGTGATCATGGCGACCAGCAACGGCGTCAACCTCACCGACGGCCTCGACGGCCTCGCCACCGGCGCGTCGATCATGGTGCTCGCCGCGTACGGGCTGATCGCCTTCTGGCAGTACCGGCACTGGTGCGCGGACCCGAACTACAGCGTGGACTACTGCTACGCGGTCCGGGATCCGCTGGAGATAGCGCTGATCGCCGGCGCCGCGGCCGGGGCGTGCGTCGGCTTCCTGTGGTGGAACACGTCACCCGCGCGGATCTTCATGGGCGACACCGGCGCGCTGGGGCTGGGCGGCCTGATCGGCGGCCTGGCGATGGCGAGCCGCACGATGCTGCTGCTGCTCATCATCGGCGGCCTCTTCGTCATCATCACGATGTCGGTCGTGATCCAGGTGATCTCCTTCCGCACCACCGGCCGCCGCGTCTTCCGCATGTCACCCCTCCAACACCACTTCGAGCTGGCGGGGTGGAGCGAGGTCAACATCGTGGTCCGCTTCTGGATCATCGCCGGCATCGGCGTGGCGATCGGCCTCGGCCTCTTCTACTCCGACTTCCTCACCGCCGTGAGCTAGGGGATCCATTCCAAGCCAAAGACGTGAGCTACCGCGACGTCCGCGGTGGTCCGGACCGCTGCTCCCGCGGCCTCACCCTCCGCGCCACACAACCCTCCGGCCCGCACACGGGCCGGAGCCCGGCCCAGCGCGATGCGCTCGCGCCTTGCGGCTCCGTGCCCGTGGGCGTAGCAGGGCGAGTGGATCTCTAGTATCGCCACGACCGGGTCCGCGGCCCGCTCGGGCACGGCGCCGCCGGGGACCGGCAGCTGTTAGGCGCGGAGTCGGCTTAGAACGCGGGCGTTGACCCGTGCCCGGCCAGCCTCCGCTGGCCGCTCTAGGTCGGCTTGGGCGTTCGGGCTGGCCTTGATCGATGGGCGGTTGGGCGTCCGTGTCGAGAAATTGCCCCCGGAGAGCCGTTCGCGTAATTCGCTGTCGAGGCGGGTCAAGCTGCTGGACCTTCCGGCGCGTCTGGCGTAAGTCGGGCATTTTGGAGTGCCAATCAAAGGCCTCCGTTAGATAAGAAGTCCCTTTCGTGGCATTGGTGCAGCCGCAAGGCGGGCTTGACAACCTCCCACGAGGAATTACGCGAACGGCTCCGGAGGGGCGCGTTTTCGCCACGGACGCGGGGCGGCACCCGCGACGGGGCCGATCAAGGACGAGTCCGCGGCGGTCTTTTGCTTGTCGCGGGGCGCTTCCCATAGGGAAGCAGAGCGGATGCCGCGCGCGGGCGCGCCCCGCGCCCCTTCGTGCCATCCCGTCGGCCCTCGACTCGCTTTTTTCTTCGAGCGGGCCGGGGCCCGGGCGCCACCACAGGCGGACCGAAACGCACGGCACGGCGCTGGTGCCCCAGGCATCGGTCTGCTCGGCTCTTGTGGGTCGAGGGCCGATGGGATGGCACTTTCCTTCCCCATCCCGGAGGCTGGAGCGCTTACGCCGGAGGCAAGAGGGGTGACCGCGACCAAGCGCGGAGGGTGAGGCTGCGGGAGCGGCGGTCTGGACCACAGCGGACATCGCGGTAGCTCGGATCTGTCTGTCTCTTGAAGAAGGTGGCCCGATCGCGAGCGGTGCGCGACACGCCCGGGGCATTAGCGGGGCTGCGCGTGTTGGAGCGCCGATGATAAGGGCGTGGGGGAGGACGACAAGGCTGGTGCTGGGGCCGGTCCGCTCGCGGTGCTTCGCGGGCTGCTCCAGCGTCCCCTCGCCTCGTACTACCTGCTGATCTCCAGCGCGGCCCTGCTGCTGGTCATCGGCCTCACGATGGTCTTCTCGGCGACCAGCGTGAAGGCGTACGCCACCAACGGCAACGCGTTCACGATGATCACCAAGCAGGCCGTGTTCGCGGCCATCGGGCTTGTCGCCTTCTGGGCTTGCCAGCGGCTGCCGGCCCGTACGTTCCGGGCGCTCGGCCGGCCGGTCCTGGGCGTGGCGATCGCGCTGCTGGTGATCCTCAACATCCTCGTCGTGTACGGGCGGATGGCCGAGGTCGAGGTCGACGGCGTGGTCACGCTCGGGCCGATCAAGGCCCACCTGCTCTGGCTGTGGCTCGGCCCGATCCAGGTGCAGCCCTCCGAGCTGGCCAAGTTCGGCCTGGTCATGTGGGGCGCGGATCTGCTGGTCCGCAAGGGCGAGTCGCTCGGCTGGTGGCGCGAGCTGGCCACCCCGCTCTTCCCGGTGGTGGGGCTGCTGTTCGTGCTGGTCGGCTACAACGACCTCGGCACGATGCTCTGCCTGCTCGCCGTCGTCGTCGGTCTGCTGTGGGCGGCCGGGGTCCGGCTCCAGGTGTTCGCGGTGCTTAGCGGGCTCGGCCTCGCCGGTATCGGCCTGCTCGTCGCGGCTGCCTCGGTCGGCGGCGGCTCCAGCGAGGAGGGCAGCGAAAACTACCGGCTCGCCCGGCTGACCTCGTTCTTCAACCCGCCCGTGGATTGCGAGCAGCTCTCCTGCTACCAGGCCATACAGGCCCGCTACGCGATCGAGCACGGCGGCTGGTTCGGCGTCGGGCTCGGCAAGAGCAGCCTCAAGTGGGGCTGGCTGCCGGCCCAGGACAACGACTTCATCTTCGCGGTACTCGCCGAGGAGCTGGGCGTCGTGGGGTGTGTCGTGGTGCTCGCGCTGTTCGCCGTGCTGGCGTACACGGGCCTGCGCATCGCCCGGCGCGTCGAGGACCCGTTCCGCCGGCTCGCCGCCGCGGCCGTGACCACCTGGCTGACCAGCCAGGCCATCATCAACATCGGCGGGGTCGTGGGGTTGCTGCCCATCACCGGCCTGCCGCTCCCGTTCATCTCCGACGGCGGTAGTGCCCTCGTGGTCACCCTCGCCGCGGTAGGCATGCTCGCCTCCTTCGCGCGGGCCGAGCCCGATGCGGCGCGAGCCCTGCACGCCCGTCCACCCGCCAAATGGGTGCGGCTACTCTGGGCCCCGTTGCCACCGCTACCGCCGGCCGCCAAGCCAGCGGCGAAGCCCACGGCCGCCGCCAAGGCCGCCACGGGGGCGGCACGGCCTGGCGCGGAGAGCGAGAGGAGACGGTGATGGGTGTGCTGCGGTCGGTCGTCCTAGCGGGAGGAGGGACAGGGGGCCATATCTACCCACTGCTCGCCTTCGCGGACTGCCTTCGCCGCCACGACCCGCACGTGCGCATCACCTGCGTCGGCACCGCGAAAGGGCTGGAAAACGAGCTGATTCCGCCGCACGGCTACGACTTGCGGCAGATCCCGGCCTACCAGCTGCCGCGGTCGCTCAACATGAACCTGCTGCGCACACCGGACCGGATGTGGCGCTCGGCCCGCGCGGCGGGCAAGGTGATCGACGAGGTGAAGGCCGACGCGGTGGTCGGCTTCGGGGGTACGTGTCGGTGCCGGCCTACCTCGCCGCGTGGCGCCGCGAGATGCCGATCGTGATCCACGAGGTAAACGTGCCGCCGGGTGTGGCAAACCGGATGGGCATGAAGTTCACCAAGCACGTCGCGGCGGGCTTCCCGCACCAGCCGGTGCAGGCCGAGTCGCTGCGGGGTGCGCGGGTGGTGGGTGTGCCGCTGCGCCACTCGATCACCTCGCTGGACCGCGCGGCCGCCCGTGACGCGGCCCGGGCCCACTTCGGGCTCCGCCCCGACCTGCCGGTGCTCTTCGTCTCCGGCGGCTCGCAGGGCGCCCGTTCGATCAACCTCGCCGTGATCGGCGCCGCCAAGGAGCTGGCTACGGCCGGCGTGCAGGTGCTGCACGTGATCGGCGCGCGCAACGAGGCGGTGTCGCCCCCGAGCGACCTGCCGGTTCCGTACGTGACGCTGCCGTATCTGTCCGAAATGGAGCTTGGATACGCGGCGGCCGACCTGATGCTGTGCCGTGGCGGCGCGATGACCTGCGCCGAGGTGGCCGCGATCGGGCTGCCCGCGATCTACGTGCCGTACCCGCACAGCAACCAGGAGCAGAAGCGCAACGCGTTGCCGGTCGTCGAGGCCGGCGGCGGTCTGCTCGTCGACGATGCCGAGCTGAGTCCGGACTGGATCGAAAGGACGGTGATCCCGCTGGCACGCGATCCGCAGCGGCTGGCGGCGATGGGAGCCGCCGCGGCAGCCTACGGTCGGCGCGACGGCGACGAGGCGCTGCTCGACTTCGTGTACGAGGCGGTGGCGGCAGCGTGAGCGACTCCCTGACGGCGGAGGATCTCGGCTCCGTCCATCTCATCGGTGTGGGTGGCGTGGGCATGAGCGGCCTGGCCCGCCTCCTGCTCACCCGTGGCATCCCGGTCTCCGGCAGCGAGCTGCGCGAGTGGCCGTCGCTGGCCGGGCTGCGCGCGCTCGGCGGTACCGTCCACATGACACACCAGGAGTCCAACCTGGACGGTGTGGACACGGTCGTCTACTCCACCGCCATCCCGCAGGACCACCTGGAGCTGGTCGAGGCGCGGCGGCGCGGCCTGCGGGTGATGCACCGGGCCGAGGCGCTGGCCGCGGCGATGACCGGGCGGCGGGCGATCGCGGTGGCCGGTACGCACGGCAAGACCACCACCACCTCGATGGCCACGCTCATCCTCCAGCAGGCCGGTGAGGACCCGTCGTTCGTCATCGGTGGCGAGATCTCCGAGGCGGGTTCCAACGGGCACCACGGCACCGGCGCGTACTTCGTGGTGGAGGCGGACGAGAGCGACCGCTCCTTCCTGCTCTACCGGCCGTACGTGGCCATCATCACGAACGTCGACGCCGACCACCTCAACACGTACGGCGACCTGGCCGGGCTCTCCGCCGCGTTCGCCGAGTTCGCGCGGCTCGTGCAGCCGGGCGGGTTCGTGGTGGTCTGCGCGGACAACCCGGGCACCCGCGAGCTCGCCGAGCTGCTGCGCGGCGAGGGGCGCACCGTGTACACGTACGGCGAGGCGGAGGACGCCGACCTGCGCCTGACCGACATCTCGTCCTCTGTGGACGGTGTGCGGTACCAGGCCACATTGGACGGTAAGTCGCTCGGCACGGTCACGCTGCCGGTGCCCGGCCGTCACCTCGGCCTCAACAGCGCCGCCGCCGTGCTCACCGCGGTACGGCTGGACCTGCCGCTGGAGGCCGCGGTGAGTGCGCTGGCGGCGTTCCCCGGCGTGCGGCGGCGCTTCGAGCGCAAGGGTGTCGCGGCCGGCGTCGCGGTGTACGACGAGTACGCGTACCACCCGACGTCGATGACCGCCGCGCTGCACACGCTGCGCGAGGTCGCCGCCGGCGGCCGGCTGATCGTCGTCTTCCAGCCCTACCGGGTGTACCGCACCCGCGACCTACAGGCCGAGCTCGCCACCGCGCTGGGCATCGCCGACGAGGTGATCATCCTGGAGGTCTTCGGCCCCGGCGAGGTGCGCCAGCCCGGCGAGGGCGGCATCGCCCTGACCGCCGCCGTAGACCTCCCACCGGAGGCAAAGGTCTTCGTCCCTTCGTGGGAAGACGTAGCCGCCGAGGTAGTCCGCCGCGCCCGCCCCGGCGACGTAGTAGTAACAATGGGCGCCCCGCCCATCTCCCTGATGGGCGACGAGTTGCTAGCCGCCCTGGAGCCCCCCGCGTGATCTCGCTGTTGATCAGGGAGTTGGTGGGCGGGTCGTGCGGCGTGTCCCTCCATAAAGTCCCTGATCAACGGCGAGAGGCGGAGGCATGACCGCGCCGGGGAGCCGTGGCGCCGGGTCCGGTCGGGCGCGGCGCTGGCGGCTCGTGCGCGCTGACTCGGACGCCGTTCCTGCCTCGGTCCGGCGTTTTATGGCACGGGCCCGGCGGCGCCGGGTGCGGGCGGCGATGCCGTGGGCGACCGTGGGCGTGGTGGTCGCCGTCATCGGCTTGGCCACCTGGATCGTGTACGGCACCGGCCTGCTCGGCGTCCGCGAGGTGCGTGTCTCCGGCACCGAGATCCTTTCCGTGGAGCAGGTGCGGGAGGCGGCCGGCGTGCGGGACGGCGCCGCGCTGGCCGGCGTCGACCTCAGCAGCATCGAAGACCGGCTGGCCACGCTCGCGCCCGTCGACCATGTGATCGCCTCCCGCGACTGGCCCGGCACGATCGCGATCGACGTCGTGGAGCGCACGCCGGTGGCGGTGGTACCCCAGGGCCAGTGGTTCGTGCTTGTCGACCGGCACGGGGTCGCGTTCCACACGGTCGCCGCCATGCCCGGCGGGCTGCCGGTGGCCCGGGTGGCCAAGCCGGGACCGGACGACGCCGACACCCGGTCGGCGCTTGACGTGCTCACCGCGCTCAGCCCGCAGCTGGCCAAACAGCTCTCCGCCGTGGTCGTCAAGGGCCCGGCCGAGATCGAGCTGGAGCTGCGCGGCGGCCGCCTGATCGTCTGGGGCGACTCGAGCCAGAGCGACACGAAGTCTCAGGTCGCGACCGCGCTGCTGCGCAAGAAGGGCGACCGGATCGACGTCAGCGCGCCGGAAGTCGTGACTATCCGGTGAACGAGCGTGCGTGGGCGGCGCTCGCCCACGACGGCGGTGAGCGAGTGAGCCAAATAGCGGCAGAGTAGTTCGCTCGGCGTGTCGGTCCTTGGATACCGCCCTACCTCCGCATACGTTGCCGGAGAGGATCAGTAGTTGACATAACTCTAAGCCTCTAGTAGAGGGTGAGGGTTACGCCTTCGCTCGTCATGGCTACACCTGGAGGGAAGGCACCTGATGACACCACCGCACAACTACCTCGCGGTCATCAAGGTCGTCGGCATCGGTGGTGGCGGTGTCAACGCCGTCAATCGGATGATCGAGGTGGGCCTGAAAGGCGTCGAGTTCATCGCGATCAACACCGACGCCCAGGCGCTGCTGATGAGTGACGCCGACGTCAAGCTCGACGTCGGCCGCGAGTTGACCCGGGGCCTCGGCGCGGGCGCCAACCCGGACGTCGGCAAGAACGCCGCGGAGGACCACCGCGACGAGATCGAAGAGGTACTCAAGGGCGCCGACATGGTCTTCGTGACCTGCGGCGAGGGCGGCGGTACCGGCACCGGCGGCGCGCCGGTCGTCGCGCAGATCGCCCGCAAGCTGGGCGCGCTCACGATCGGCGTGGTGACCCGGCCGTTCTCGTTCGAGGGCAAGCGGCGCCAGGTGCAGGCCGAGACGGGGATAGACGAGCTGCGCAACCAGTGCGACACGCTCATCGTGATCCCGAACGACCGGCTGCTGGCGCTCGGCGACCGCGGGATCTCCATGATGGACGCGTTCCGGCAGGCCGACCAGGTGCTGCTCTCCGGCGTGCAGGGCATCACCGACCTGATCACCACGCCTGGCCTGATCAACCTAGACTTCGCCGACGTCAAGAGCGTGATGAGCGGCGCGGGCAGCGCGCTCATGGGCATCGGCAGCGCCCGCGGCGACAGCCGGGCGGTCGAGGCGGCCGAGAAGGCGATCTCCAGCCCGCTGCTGGAGCAGAGCATGGACGGCGCCCGCGGCGTGCTGCTCTCCATCGCCGGCGGCTCCGACCTCGGCCTGTTCGAGATCAACGACGCGGCTCAGCTGGTGACCGACGCGGCCCACCCGGACGCCAACATCATCTTCGGCGCGGTCATCGACGACGCGCTCGGCGACGAGGTGCGGGTGACCGTGATAGCGGCCGGCTTCGACGGGGGCGCGCCCGCGTACAAGCCGGTCGAGGCGCCTCGCAAGGTCGTGCCCCGGGACATCCCGGTGCCGACCAGCGCCCCGCCGGTCTCGCCGGCCCCGCCGCCGCCCGCCCGTCGGGTGCTCTTCGACGATGTCGACGTGCCCGACTTCCTGAAGAACGGATCCTGATCCACCCTGTGACGGTGCGCGAGGAGGAGATCACGGCCGGACTGGCGGCCGTACGTGAACGCATTGCGGCGGCCTGCGCGGCGGCGGGCCGGAGACCGGCCGAGGTGACGCTGATCGTCGTCACCAAGACCTATCCGGCCACCGACGTGCAGGTCCTGGCCCACCTTGGGGTGACCGACGTGGGGGAAAACCGCGACCAGGAGGCGGCGCCCAAGGCGGCCGACGTCGCCGCGCTCGGCGCGCAGGTGCGCTGGCACTTCGTCGGCCAGCTCCAGCGCAACAAGTGCCGTTCGGTCGTGGAGTACGCCGACGTGGTCCACTCGGTCGACGGCGTGAAGCTGGCCCGCGCGCTGTCCGGGGCGGCCGAGCGGCACCGGGAGCGTCCACTTGACGTGCTCGTGCAGGTGAGCATCGACGGCGACCCGGCCCGGGGTGGCGCGGTGGTGGGGTCCACCGTGGAGCCGGACCGCGACTTCGACCGGGTGGCGCTGACCGTGGCCGAGGCGGGCCCGCTGCGGCTCGCCGGCGTCATGGCGGTCGCGCCGCTGGGCTGGTCGGCGGAGGCGGCGTTCGAAAAGCTGGCCGACGTCGCCGCGCGGCTGCGGGCCGCGTACCCGGAAGCCACCGCCGTTTCGGCGGGGATGAGCGCCGATCTCGAACCGGCGATCGCGCACGGCGCGACACACGTAAGGATCGGCAGCGCGGTGCTCGGAACACGCCCCAAGCTGCGGTAGCCTGGCGGCCAGGCACCGAACTACACCATTGTTATTCGTGGTTCCTCAGTGGGGCCTCAGGCCGGTGTGCGGGTTCGCGATGTGGCACGACAGGGGGCGCGTGCCGCCCGGCGGAGGGAGGTGGGCGCATGAGCGCTCTGCGCAAGGCGGGGGTCTGGCTCGGTCTCGTCGAGGAAGAGGACGACGACCGTTCCTACGACGACGGTTACGAGAGCAAGGGCAGGTACCGCGAGAGCGGCTACCGCGATTCGCGCGACTCTCGGGACGGCTGGGAGAGCCGGACGAGCCGGTACGCGGAGGAGTTCGCCGAAGAGGACGAGGAAATCGACGAGCAGCCACCGCCGCGTACGCGGCCGCGGCTGGGCGAGCGCGTCCCGCTGGAGCGTTCGCCGTCGCGCAACGAGCTGCCGCGCGAGCCGTCGGGTCGGGGGACCTGGAGCGCGTGGACAATGACCGGGCCAGCGTCCGGTCGATCACCCGGCCTGGCACGTCGGAGTCAGTCGCGTATCCGACTCGGGAGAACCTGGCGCTCGCACCCCAGGTCCAGCTCCGCGAGCGGGCCGTCGTGGCGGACGAGGACCAGCGGTACCAGATCACGACGCTCCACCCGACGACGTACCGGGAGGCGCGGACCATCGGCGAGCACTTCCGCGACGGTGTACCTGTGATCATTAATCTCACCGAGATGGATGAGGCGGATGCCCGCCGACTGGTCGATTTCGCCGCCGGACTGGCGTTCGGACTGCGCGGTACGATCGAGCGCGTGACCAACCGGGTGTTCCTGCTCTCTCCAGCCAACGTCCAGGTCACCGCGGAGGACAAGGCCAAGATCGCCGAGGGCGGGTTTTTCAACCTGAGCTGATAACCCGACCAAGGGACTTTTTCTGCCGTGCTGTCGATCACCTTACAAGTCGTTTACCTGGTGCTTTACGGCTTTTTCCTTACCCTCCTTGCCCGGTTTGTCCTAGGCGCTGTACTACAGTACGGTCGCCGCTGGCAGCCGAGCCGGGGGGCGGCGGCAGCATTGGAGTCCGTGTGGACCGTCACCGATCCGCCCCTGCGCGCGTTGAGGCGTGTGATCCCACCACTGCGAATTGGTACTGTCAGCTTCGACCTAGCCTCCCTTGTGTTGCTGGTTATTCTGTTCGTGCTGATGTACGTGGTAGGGCGGTTGATCACTAGCTGAACAGCTGGTGACCAGCCGCTACGCGGCCTCAACTGACCCGAGGAGTTTCGATGCCGCTCACCCCGGCCGACGTTCACAACGTCGCCTTCAAGAAGCCTCCGATCGGCAAGCGGGGGTACGACGAGGAGGAGGTCGACGCCTTCCTTGACGAGGTTGAGCGCGAACTCGCTCGTCTGATCGAAGAGAACAACGAGCTCCGTGCGCAGGTCGAGCGCGGTGGCGGCGGTCGTGGCGGCGCTCCAGCCGGCCCGGGTGCCGACCCGCGACTGGCCGCCGAGCTCAACGACATGAAGGCCCAGCTCGACCGCGTCCAGCGGGACAAGGCTGCCGCCGAGCAGGCGGCGCGGGCCATGCAGGCCGAGCTCGAGTCGGTCCGTTCGCAGGGCGGTCCGGTGGTCGGTGGCGACGGCGAGCAGCAGGCCCTGCGGGTCCTGATGATGGCCCAGCGCACCGCCGACGACCACGTCGCGGACGCCCGGCGCGAGGCGGACAAGCTGCTCTCCGACGCGCGGTCCAAGGCGGAGGAGGTCACGCGCGAGGCGCGGGCCAAGGCCGACGCCCTGGAGCGGGACGCTCGCCAGCGGCACCAGGAGGCGATGGGCGGGCTCGACGCCAAGCGCACCGCACTCCAGAAGCACATCGAGGAGCTCAAGCAGTTCGAGCGCGAGTACCGCACCCGGCTCAAGGCCTACCTGGAGAGCCAGCTGCGCGACCTCGACGGTCGGGGGCAGGGCCTCGAGGCGGAGATGAACCGGGCCGACGGCAACCGGGTCCAGAGTGGCAGCGGTGGCCTGGCGACCGCGGGTCTGGCCGGGTCGTACGGCGGGGGCCGTTCGGGTGCGCTCGAATCCGGCCGCTAAACCAAGGAACCATCGAGGAATGCCGTTCTTGCGGCGGGGGTGAGCCGTGATCGTCGGAAGTTTGCTGCTCATCCTCGTCGCCGTCACGCTGCTCGTGCTCGGCCTGGCCAACGGGTCGAGCGCGCTGCTGATCAGCTCCATCGCGGCGAGCCTGCTGGCCGCCGTCGCATTGGTCGTCGGTGCCCGCCAGGCAGCCGCTGCCCGTGCGGACGCCGGCTACGCCGACGACGACGAGTGGGAGCGTGCCGGCGACGAGGTCGAGGAGGGTGAGCGGGAGCGCCGCCGCGCGCTGACCGTCGCCCGCCCGGCCGAACCGCTCGCTCGCCGTGCCGGCCCGGCCTACGGAGCGCCAGCCCGCCAGGCGGACAACCCCATGCTCTTCGAGTCGCCGGTCGCGGTGGCCGAGCCCGAGACCGCGGACGAGACGACGGCCGACGTCCCCGACGAGGACGACCCGCCGGACGAGCCCGCCGCGCAGTACGTGTCGCCCGCCGACGCCGCCCGGGTCGCCCGGATGACGGCCGACGTGCTGGTGGTCGACGGCCGCCCGCGCTACCACCTCGCCGGCTGCGTGCACCTGCTGGGCCGGGAGAGCGAGCCGCTGCCCGTCAGCGAGGCGGTCGAGCTCGGCTTCAGCCCGTGCGGCCGGTGCGAGCCCGACGGCGCGCTGCTCGCCGACGCCCGCCGCGTCTAAGCCCGGTTTTCTCCAGCGCCCAACCATCCCGCGTCGACCGTCCTCCCAGGAGAATTGAACCTTTTTCAACTCCACTTGAGGTTCGTCGTGCCTCCAGGTAAAAGTCGGGGTTCTAGCGCCGCGCTGTCCAGTTGAAAAAGGTTCAATGAGGCATGGTCACGCCGCCTGAGTCCCTCGTCGTGCCGGTCCGGGTCAAGCCCGGGGCCGCCCGCGCCCGGGTCGGCGGGCGGTACGACGGGCCGTACGGGTCCGCGCTCGTGATCGCCGTGAACGCGCCGCCGGTCGACGGGCGGGCCACCGAGGCGGCCCGGCGGGCACTCGCCGCGGCGCTGGGGGTGCGCCCGGCCCAGGTGGCCCTCCGGTCCGGCGCCGCCAGCCGGGACAAGCTCTTCGAGGTGAGCGGTACCGCCGACCCGGCCGACCTCGCCGGCCGCCTCGACGCACTCCGCGAGACCTCCTAGTGGTGGACCGGCTGGACATCGCCCTGCTCATGGGGGCGGTCGTCGTGCTCGTGGCGGTCGGCGCGGTACGCCTCTCCACCCGCCTGGGCCTGCCGAGCCTCCTGGTCTACCTGGCGATCGGCGTCGCGCTCGGCGAGTCGGGGCTGGGCATCGAGTTCGAGAACGTGGAGCTCACCCGCACCCTCGGCTTCTGTGCGCTCATCGTGATCATCGCGGAGGGCGGGCTGACCGCGCGGTGGGGCCAGCTCCGGCCCGTGCTCGGCGTCACGGCCACGCTCTCCACGCTGGGCGTGCTGGCCAGCTCGGCGGTGGTCGGCGTGGCCGTATACCTGGTGCTCGACCTGGACTGGCAGCTCGCGCTCCTCTACGGCGCGGTGCTCTCCTCCACGGACGCCGCCGCGGTCTTCGCCACCCTCCGCCGGCTGCGGCTGCCGCCCCGGCTGGTGGCCATCCTCGAGGCCGAGTCCGGCATGAACGACGCCCCGGCCGTACTCCTCGTCATCCTGCTCTCCATGAACCCGATCGGCGGCGGCCACCCGTGGTGGTACGAGGTGCTGCTCGTCGCCTACGAGCTCGCCGTCGGCACGGCCGTCGGGTACCTGGTCGGGATCGCGGGCCGGTGGGGACTTCGGCACGCCGCGCTCCCGTCGGCCGGGCTCTACCCGATCGCGGCGGTGGGGCTGACCGTGCTCGCCTACGCCGTGGGTGCGGTCGCGCACGGCTCCGGTTTCCTCGCCGTGTACGTGGCCGGTGTGGTGCTCGGCAACGCCCGGCTGCCGCACCGCCAGGCGATCCTCGGGTTCGCCGACGGGCTGGCCTGGCTCGCCCAGATCGGCCTCTTCGTACTGCTCGGCCTGCTGGCGTCGCCGGACCGGCTGGACGAGGCGGTGTTCCCGGCGATCGTGACCGGCCTGGCGCTGGTGCTGCTGGCCCGGCCGCTGTCGGTGGTGCTGTCCGCGACGCCGTTCCGGATCAGCCCGCGCGACCAGGCGTTCCTGTCGTGGGCCGGGCTGCGCGGGGCGGTACCGATCGTGCTCGCGACCGTGCCGCTCTCGGCCGGGGTCGAGGGCGCCACCCGCCTCTTCGACGTGGTCTTCGTGCTGGTCGTGATCTTCACGCTGGTACAGGGCGGCACGCTCGCCCCGGTCTCCCGCCTGCTCAAGGTCGCCGCGCCGGGCGAGGCCACGGAGATCCGGGTGGACAGCGCGCCGCTCGAGCGCATGTACGCCGACCTGCTCCAGCTGGAGGTGCCGGAGGGCTCGCGGCTGGCCGGCGTGCACCTGGACGAGCTGCGCCTGCCGGTCGGCGCCTCGGTCACGCTGGTGCTGCGGGACGGGGTGGGCTTCGTGCCCGCCCCGGACACCCGCCTCAAGGTGGGCGACAGCCTGCTGATCGTCGCGACCGCCCAGGTACGCGACGCGGCCGAGCGGCGGCTGCGCGCGGTGAGCCGCCGGGGCCGGCTGGCGAAGTGGTTCTACGAATACGGCGACGATCGCAACGATTGATCGACTAGAGCGTCTTTTGCCCGGTTTATGGGTTTAGCTGGCTGTGAATTGGGTACGAGCGGTGCGGCATGTTGTCGGACGTCTTCACGTTCCGTATTCTTGCCAGCCACCGGAGTGCACGGCGTCCCGCCGTGCGCCCGTTTTGCAACTGGGGGACTGCGATGGCCGAGCGGGCGGACAACGCGCGCAAGGCGGCATCGAAGGGCGGTGCGAGCACACGCACCGGGGGCTCTCGGGCCGCGGCGCGGCGTGCCGCGAGTGTGTCCGCGCCCAAGGCGCCGGCTGCCAAGCCCGTGACTAAAAAGACAACCCGGACCACCCCCACGAATACCACAGAACCCGCCAAGAACGCTGGAGCCGCGAAAGGCGCGAATAACACCGCCGCCGGGAACGCGACCGCCGTACCCTTGGAAGCCACTCCCGCCACCGCGGCCGGGCCGACCACGGTGACCGGCGCGGATGCATCACCACAGACTCCGGTGCCGCACGAGGCGCCGGCGGAGGCCGTGGCTCCGGCCCACCAGGCCGGAAGCGCTGCGAACACCACAACACCGACCGCGGCCACCCAGGCCCCGCCTATCGCCGCGGGTACCGCGGCCAAGGGAGCGACGATGGCGAAGCCAGCTGACACCAAGACCGCCACCAGCCGCAAGCCGGCGAAGGGGACCCGCAGCGCCGCGGAGACCGAGAAGATCAGGGCCGCCCTGGCGGGGCGCCGGGACGAGTTGCAAGCCGAGTACGATCAGACGCTGAGCGAGATTACCGAGCTTCAGCGCGAGCGGCTCACCGACTCGGCCGGCGACGACCAGGCCGACACGGGCACCAAGACGTTCGAGCGGGAGCAGGAGATCTCCCTCGTAAACGGCATTCTCGACCGGGTCAGCCAGGTGGAGCGTGCGCTGGAGCGGCTCGACGCGGGCAACTACGGCTGGTGTGAGCGGTGCGGCAATCCGATCCCGGTGGAGCGGCTCGCCGCGTTCCCCTCAGCGACGCTGTGCGTGACGTGCAAGCAGTTGGAGGAGCGGCGGTAAGCGCGCGGAGGCGGCTTCGACGGCCTGGAGTCGTCGGCGCCCGCCCGCTCGCGAGCCCCGCCGGTGTGAACGGAAGGTGTCACAGCTGAGCACGGAGGCGGAAGAAGCGGTTGGCGAGCGTCCGGCACTGCCGGCGAGACGGCTGGCGGTGTTGGTGCTGCTCGTCACCGCCGCCGTCTCGGTCACTATCGACCAGGTCAGCAAGCACCTCGCCGTCGTCCATCTGGATTACGACGAGTCCGTGCGCCTGCTCGGCGGCGCCCTCTACCTCAGCCTGACCCGCAACAGCGGCGCGGCGTTCAGCCTCGGCAGCGACTACACGTTCGTGTTCCCGCTGATCACCTGCGGGGTGATCGCGTGGATCGTGTGGATGGCGCTGAAGCTGAGGTCCGTGCCGTGGGGCCTGGCCTTGGGCTTCGTGCTCGGCGGTGCGCTCGGCAACGCCACCGACCGGATTTTCCGGGCACCAGGGCCGTTGCGCGGCCACGTGGTCGACATGTTCAGCCTTTTCGGTCCTAACGGGGAGCACTGGCCGATTTTCAACGTTGCCGACATGTCGCTGATCTGCGGCGTGGTGCTCGCGATCGGGCTGGAGTTCACCGGCCGCCAGCGCGACGGGTCCCGGGTGCGGGCGAAGAGGGCAGTGAAGGAATGAGCACCCGTTCCGTCCCGGTGCCGGACGGGCTCGATGGTCTGCGCCTCGACCAGGCCGTCTCGCGCCTCTTCGGGCTGTCCCGCAGTGCCGCGGCGGCGCTTGTGGAGGCCGGCGACGCGCTTGTCGACGGCGTGCCGCGGCCCAAGGCCGACAAGGTCAGCGCCGGCTCGTGGCTCGAGGTCCACCTGCCGGCGCCGCCCTCGGTCGTCGAAGTGGTACCGCAGGCCGTCCCGGGTCTTCGGGTGGTCTACGCGGACGACGACATCGTCGTCGTGGACAAGCCGGTCGGCGTCGCCGCGCACCCGAGTCCAGGGTGGACCGGCCCGACGGTGATCGGCGGTCTCGCCGCGATCGGCCACCGCATCTCCACCAGCGGCGCCGCCGAGCGGCAGGGTGTCGTGCACCGCCTCGACGTCGGTACGACCGGTGTGATGGTGGTGGCCAAGAGCGAGCAGGCGTACACGGTGCTGAAGCGCGCATTCAAGGAGCGCGAGGTCGAGAAGCGCTACCACGCGGTGGTGCAGGGGCACCTCGACCCGCTGCGCGGCACGATCGACGCGCCGATCGACCGCCACCCCACGCACGACTACAAGTGGGCGGTGATGTCGGGCGGCCGGCCGAGCGTCACGCACTATGACACATTGGAGGCGTTTCCGTCGGCGAGTCTCGTCGACGTACGACTGGAAACCGGCCGTACGCACCAGATCAGGGTCCACTTCTCGGCCATGCGGCACCCATGCGTGGGTGACCTGACGTATGGCGCGGATCCGACACTCGCAGCTAGGTTGGGGCTGTCCAGGCAATGGCTACACGCCCGTGCGCTCAGCTTCCTCCACCCCCGTACGGGGAAGAAGTTCGGTTCGTCAGCGACTACCCTGGGGACCTGGCGCACGCGTTGAACACACTCCGTGACGCCGCCTGACCATCCGGGTCGAAGGCCGACGACAGTCGAGGGAGAGCTACGCCGTGCGCACTGGCGACCTGCTGCGCCGGTTGGACAGCCGGTTGTTACCGCCGCTGGCACGAGCGATGTCGCGGCTGGCACAGGGACGACTGCGGATGCGGGTGTTGACCGCGGTCGCACTCATCTCGTCCAGCGCCGTGCTGCTCACCGCCGTGTGGGCGGCTGACCGCGGCCAGCCCGGCGGCGACCCGACGGTCGGCGAGGTCGTGCGGGTCGGCGTGGGCGACGGCCAGTCCATCCCGCGGTACGTGGCCTCCAGCCGCGAGGAGTTGGCCCAGTTGGTCGCCACCCCACCCTCTACAGCGGACACGTACGCCCTGGTCACGCTCACCCAGTACCTGGCGCCGGAGCAGCTCGCCCCGGTCCTGGGGGAGGTCCGCGTCGCCCAGGTCTTCGGGCGGGTGCCGCTGCCCGACGCGCAGACGCAGATCGTCCACATCCCCGCGGTGCGCATCCCGGGCGACGTGATCGACGGCATGGCGCAGGTGGCCACGCGCAAGGAGGCCGAGGCGGCCGAGTACCGCAAGCTGAGCGGCACGATGAGCGGCGACGGCGAGCGGGAGCGGCAGATGCGCCAGGTCTACGACAGCGGCGCCGCGGTGGCCGCCGCCGAGGCGACCGCGTACCGGGCCGGGTGCCACTGCGTGTACGCGGCGGTGATTCGTGCCACACCGTCCGCCATGGAGAAGGTCTCCGCCCGTTCCGAGGTTCGCGCGGTCGACCCGGCTCCCGAGGTGAGCCGCCTCGACCGGGCCGTGTTCCTGCCGCCGCTGCCCGAGCAGGAGGACGTGGTGCGGCCGCCGGTCGACACCGCCCTCCCGTCGCCGGACCCGTCGGCACCGCCCACGTTGGCGGTGCAGCCGGCGCCCACCGGCAGCCCTGCACCTCCATCGCCCGCCGTGACCAGCGAGGCGCCGGCCTCCCCGGCGCCGACCACGCCGGCACCGACGGAGACCTCGCCGCCCGCGTCGGTGCCGCCGCCCACCGAGCCGGCGGGCACGCCCACGGCGTCTCAGTGACCGCACGTGGGGTGCTGGTCGCTGCCTGTGGCGCATTCCGGATCACAGACCGGGCATTGAACCGTTGGCCTGCGGGGTTCGTGTCCAGACCGGATGCCCAGTTAGGGGACCGCGAGCCATCCGGAAGGATGGGCGTCGGGTGAGCGAGCGTTTCCCGAGGGCTGCCCACATGGTTGGTCGCGGATGAGCCGGAAAGGAGCATCTGTGACGGACTGTGTGTGCTTCGCTCGTTGGACCGATGGTGTGGTCTGAATAAGGATTTGTTCGTAGCCTGTCAGGCGGGACCGATATGGCGCTGGGAGGGGCGAGCCGTGGAGGGCACCGAGACCGGCTGGGGCCGGCCTGCGGAACCAGCGCCGCGATGGCGTGCGCTGCTGGACCGTGCCCGTGGCGGCGGCCGCAACGGTGATCAGGTAGAGGCCGACTTCGATCCACGTGGTCGCCGGGCGCCCAGCGCGCTGGACGGCCGCGACGATGACGACGGCCCCGCTTTCGACCTGCCACCGCCGCGCCCGCTCGACGGCGGCTTCGACGACCGGTGGGAAGAGCCGCGCGGTGGCCGGGACTATGACGCCCGCGGCTACGACACGCAGCCGCCGCGTTCCCGCGGGGCGAATGGCACGGCCAACGGCACCAACGGGCGATCGCGCTCCGGTTCCGGGTCCGGCTCTGGCAGCAGCGGCTACACCCCGCAGGGCGGCTACGGCAGCCCGGTGGCCTACGGCAGCCCGGTCGACTACCCCGACGACGGGTACCCCCCAGACACCCGCTACGGCGACCAGCCGGGGTACCCGGACCAGCGCTACCCGGAGGGGCGCTACGGCGACGGTCGGCGTCCTGAGGCGCCGCGCTACCCGGCCGAGCCGGGTGGCTACCCAACGCCGGACCCGCGGATGGCGGCTCGGCCCGGTCCGGCGGTCGTGCGTGAGCCGGCGCCGCGCGAGCTGTCTCCACGCGAGGCAGCGCGGCGCGACCAGCCGACCTCCTCGCCGGGTGGGTACAGCCGGTGGGCCGAGCTGGAGGGCGGGTGGCAGCCACCGGCGCCGCCACGACCCACGGCACCACCACCCCCGCCGCCCCCGCCACCGCCGGTACAGCAGCAGGACAACGGCTACGTGCCGCAGGTGGAGTTCCGGCAGAACCGCCCCGACGCGGAGGTGGAGCGGGCCGTCAGCGTGCTCCGGCGCGACCTGGGCATGCCCAAGGTGCTCGCGTTCGCCAACCCCAAGGGCGGCGTGCACAAGACCACCGCGACAGTGCTTGCCGCCGCCACCGTGGGTAGCGTGCGCGGCCGCGGCGTGCTCGCCTGGGACGACAACGAGCTGCGCGGCACCCTCGGCCTGCGGGCCGGCAGCGCGCGGCACGCCCGTACGATCCGGCACCTGATCGCCGACCTGGCCGACGTCGAGGCGCACCACGGGATCGAGCTCAAGGAGGAGCTCGACGACTACCTGCGGCACGCCTCCGACGGGTCGTATGACGTGCTGGCCGGTGAGGAGAGCCCGCGGTTCGCCCAGCGGCTCGACCAGTACACGGTGCGCCGGGTGCTGGAGCTGCTGCGCCGTACCCACGACGTGATCTGTGTGGACACCGGCAACAACGTGGAGAGCGCCAACTGGCAGACCGTGCTCCAGGCGGCCGACCAGCTCGTCATCACGACGGTGCCGCGCGAGGACGCCGCGTTCACCGCGGACTGGATGCTCGACCTGCTCGACGAGGTGGGCATGGGCGAGCTGGCCGCCAACGCGGTGACGCTGCTGTCCTGCCCGACGCCCGGCCATTCGCCGCTGCTGGACGACCTGGCCCGGCACTTCGCCACGCGTACCCGCGCGGTGGCCATCGTGCCCTACGACCAGGCGCTGGAGACCGGCTCCTCGATCGAGTACAACCAGCTCCAGCCGGAGACGCGCGCTGCCTGGCTCAAGGCGGCCTCGGTGATGCTGGAGCCGTTCGTCCGATAAGTGTCTTCCTTCCCGTGGCGTGATCTAGATGGCACGGGAAGGGCCGTGTCGGCGGCCTTTTGCGTCGTCCCCGCGGGCTAGGCTCGGGCGCGGATTGACACCGTGAGGAGAGGGGGCTGCGCGTGTCTAACGCGTCGTTTGTGCACCTCCACGTGCACACCGAGTACTCGATGCTCGACGGCGCCGCGCGGCTCAAGGATCTCTTCAGCGAGGCCAAGCGGCTGGAGATGCCGGCCCTCGCGATGACCGACCACGGCAACCTCTTCGGGGCGTACGACTTCTACAAGCAGGCCACCGGCGCCGGCGTCAAGCCCATCATCGGCTGCGAGATGTACCTGACGCCCAACAGCGACCGGCGTGATCGGACGCGCGTGCGGTGGGCCGACGGCGGGGAGAACGACGTCTCCGGCGGTGGTGCCTACACGCACATGACGATGCTCGCCGCCGACGCGGACGGGCTGAAAAACCTCTTCCGTCTCGGGTCGTATGCCAGCCTGGAGGGCTACTTCTACAAGCCGCGCGCCGACCGCGAGCTGCTCCACCGGTACGCGAAGGGCCTCATCGCCACCACCGGCTGTCCCTCTGGCGAGATCCAGACCTGGCTGCGCATCGGCGACTTCGAAAAGGCGTGCGCCTCGGCGGCCGAGTTCCGCGACATCTTCGGCCCGGACAACTTCTACCTGGAGCTGATGGACCACGGGCTCGACATCGAGACCCGTATCCGGCAAGACCTGATCCGGCTCGGCAAGCGGCTCAACCTCAAGCCGGTCGCGACCAACGACCTGCACTACACGTTCGACCGCGACGCCGACGCGCACGAGGTGCTGCTCTGCGTGCAGTCCGGCTCGACGATGGCCGACCCCAAGCGGTTCAAGTTCGACGCCCGTGACTTCTACCTCAAGTCGCCGGCGGAGATGCGCAAGCTGTGGGACGCCGAGGTCCCCGGCGCCTGCGACAACACGCTGGAAATCGAAGAGAAGATCGGCGACTACTCGGCCCTGTTCGGCTCCCGCAACCTCATGCCGCAGTTTCCGGTGCCGGCGGGGAGACCGAGGAGTCGTTCCTGCGCAAGGAGGTCATGCGCGGGCTGGAGCGGCGCTTCCCCAGCGGCGTGCCCGACGACCGGCGCGCCCAGGCGGAGTACGAGCTGGACGTCATCCTCAAGATGGGCTTCCCGGGCTACTTCCTGGTGACCGCCGACCTCGTGGCGTACGCGAAGCGGGAGGGCATCCGGGTCGGTCCGGGCCGTGGCTCCGCGGCGGGCGCGCTGATCGCGTACGCGCTGGGCATCACCGAGCTCGACCCGATGGCGCACGGCCTGCTGTTCGAGCGGTTCCTCAACCCCGACCGCATCTCGATGCCCGATATCGACATGGACTTCGACGAGCGCCGGCGCGGCGACATGATCCGCTACGCGACGGAGAAGTACGGCGAGGAGCGGGTCGCCCAGATCATCACGTACGGCACGATCAAGGCGAAGGCCGCGATCAAGGACGCGGCCCGGGTGCTCGGCTACCCGTTCGCGATGGGCGACAAGATCACCAAGGCGATGCCGCCGGCCGTCATGGGCAAGGACATCCCGCTCGGCGGCATCTTCGACTCCAGCCACCCGCGCTACCCGAGGCCGTCGAGTTCCGCCAGCTCTACGACAGCGACGCCGAGGTGCAGAAGATCGTCGACACCGCCAAGGGGCTCGAAGGCCTCAAGCGGCAGTGGGGCGTGCACGCGGCCGGCGTGATCCTCTCCCGCGACCCGCTTGTTGACGTGCTGCCGATCCACAAGCGCGAGCAGGACGGCGCGATCATCACGCAGTGGGACATGGGCGCCTGCGAGTCCATCGGTCTGCTGAAGATGGACTTCCTCGGCCTGCGCAACCTCACGATCCTCGACGACTGCCTCGACGCGATCCGGGAAAACCGCGGCGAAGACGTGGTGCTGGAGCAGCTGCCGCTCGACGACAAGCCGACGTACGAGCTGCTGGCCCGCGGCGACACGCTCGGCGTGTTCCAGTTCGACGGCGGCCCGATGCGGGCGCTGCTGCGCTCGATGATCCCCGACAACTTCGAGGACATCTCCGCGGTGGGCGCGCTCTACCGCCCCGGCCCGATGGGCGCCAACGCGCACAACGAATACGCCGACCGGAAGAACAACCGCAAGCCGGTCGTGCCGATCCACCCCGAGCTGGCCGAATCGCTGGCCGACATCCTGGGCGACACCTACGGGCTGATCGTGTACCAGGAGCAGGTCATGGCGATCGCGCAGAAGGTGGCCGGCTACACGCTCGGCAAGGCCGACCTGCTCCGCCGCGCGATGGGCAAGAAGAAGAAGGAGATCCTCGACAAGGAGTTCCAGCCCTTCTCCGCCGGCATGAAGGAGCAGGGCTACACCGACGCGGCGATCAAGACGCTCTGGGACATCCTCGTCCCGTTCTCCGACTACGCGTTCAACAAGGCGCACTCCGCGGCGTATGGCGTGGTGTCGTACTGGACCGCGTACCTCAAGGCCAACTACCCCGCCGAGTACATGAGTGGCCTGCTCACCTCGGTCGGCGACGACAAGGACAAGTCGGCCGTCTACCTGGCCGAGTGCCGGCGCATGGGCATCAAGGTGCTGCCGCCCGACGTCAACGAGTCGATGGCCCGCTTCGCCGCCGTCGGCCAGGACATCCGCTTCGGCCTGGCCGCGGTGCGCAACGTCGGTACCAACGTGGTCGAGGCGATCAGGCGGTGCCGCAAGGAGAAGGGCGCGTACACCGACTTCTACGACTTCCTGCGGAAAGTCGACGCGGTGGCCTGCAACAAGAAGACCATCGAATCGCTGATCAAGGCGGGCGCGTTCGACTCGATGGGCCACCCCCGCAAGGGCCTGCTCGCGATACACGCCGACGCGATCGACTCGTTCCTCGACATCAAGCGCAACGAGGCCGTCGGGCAGTACGACCTGTTCGGCGACGCGTTCGGCGGTGGCGATGACGCGGTCGGTGCCGGCATGGTGGTCACCCCGCAGATCCCCGCCGGCGAGTGGGACAAGGGCGACCTGCTCACATTCGAGCGCGAGATGCTCGGCCTGTACGTCTCGGACCACCCGCTCTTCGGCGTCGAGCACGTGCTCACCGCCGCCGCCGACATGACCATCGGCGCGCTCGCCGAGGAGAGCTCGGTCGGGGACGGCGCGGTGGTCACGCTCGCCGGCATCCTCTCCGGGGTGCAGCGGCGGATCACCAAGCAGGGCCGGGCCTGGGCCTCGGCCACGCTGGAGGACCTGGGCGGCGCCGTCGAGGTGTTGTTCTTCCCGAATACGTACGAGATCGTCGGGCAGTACATCGCCGAGGACGCGATCGTCGTGGTGAAGGGCCGGGTCGACCGGCGCGACGACCAGCCGCGGCTGATGGCGATGGACATGTCGCTGCCGGACATCACGGCCGCCGACGAGGTCAAGCCGGTCGTGCTGGCCCTGCCCCGTCCCGGTGCACGCCGCCGCTGGTCGAGCGGCTGCGCGAGGTGCTGAGCAGCCACCCTGGCTCGGCCGAGGTGCACGTCAAGCTCGTCAACGGCTCGCGGGCCACGCTGCTGCGGCTCGGCCCGACCCGGGTGGCGCCGAGCACCGCGCTGATGGCCGACCTCAAGGCGCTCCTCGGCCCGGCCGCGGTCGCCGGCTGACCCGCCGATGTCCGGTCCGGCGCGGAGCGCCCCTGTCCAGCCCGCTGCCAGCGGAGCCTGAGAGGATCGGGCTGTGAGTGGGCTTAATGGAGGCGGCGAGGCGGACGCCCAGCATCCGGCGATTGGTCCGCGTCCGGCGGATGCCGAGCATCCGGCGATTGGTCCGCGTCCGGCGGACGGGCCGCATATTTCGGACGTGCCGTACCCGACTTTCGCCCCGCCGCTGGCGGTCGCCGCCGCCAACGGCCATCCGGAGCCGCGACCCAAGGGGTGGTCGACGCCGCTGGTCAGCCTCGGCGCGGCGCTCACGCTGGCAGTCCTCGGCGCGCCGCTCGGCTGGCTGTGGTCAGCGCTGGCGCCCGCGGTACCCCTGATCAAGACCGAGGACGGTGCGCGGCTGACCGACCCGCAGCCGGAGGAGTTCGTCGCGGCGGACGGGTGGTTCACGCTGCTCGGGCTGGGCTTCGGCGTGCTCGCCGCGATCGTGGTGTGGGCGCTGTTGCGCCGCCACCGGGGTCCGCTGGTCCTGCTCGGCCTGGCCGTCGGTACGGTCGGCGCGGCACTGGTCGCCTGGTGGCTGGGCGGCCTGATCGGTCAGAACGACTTCGACAAGCTCCTCGCGAGCGCCCCGGTCGGTACCGAGCTGAGCCGGCCGGCCGAGCTGCGGGCCGGCGGGTTCGAGTGGCTGTGGGGCTTCGTCCCCACGCTCCGGGGCGACCTGCTGCTGCCGGCGTTCGGTGCCGTCGTCACGTACACGCTGCTGGCCGGCTGGTCGCGGTACCCGTCGCTGGTACCCGAGCCGGAGCCGGAAGTCCCGCTCCCGCTGGCGGCGGCCCCGGAGCCCGCGCCCGACGGCGGCCTCCCCGGCCCGTGGCACGCACCGACCGAGCTGGCCCGCCCACCGGTCGGCCCCGACTGGCGCCCGCCGATCAACGGCATGGGCATAGACGGCGGCGGCCCGGCAAAGGACCCACTCCCCGGCGCCGGCCCTTGGTCCTCCCCACCCCCCAGCCCGCCCGGCCCCCGCCCGGCCCGACCTCACCCGGTTGATCAGGGACTTTGTGGCGGGACACGCCGCACGCCACGCGCACCAACTCCCTGATCAACTTCCGTCAGGGTTAGTTGGCGCTGATTGGGACGGCTAGCTCGGCCAGCGGGACCGGGACCGCGCGTATCCGGCCTAGTAGTGCGGCTTCGCGGTTCAGTAGGCGGAGTTCGTGGCGCAGCCGCGTGGCGGTGTCGTCGGCGGCTAGCAGGCGCTGGCGGTCCTCCACGGTGAGCGCGGCCGTGGCGGCGATCAGGTGGGACAGGACCGTCGGGTCCTCGGGCAGCTGCTCGCTGACCTCGGCCAGGTCGACCGTGTCGTCGGTGTCGCCATTGGCCCGCATGAGCCGCAGGTAGCGGCGGAACACCGAGAGCACGCGCGGGGCCAGCAGGTCGGCGAGGTCTTCCTGGCCACCCGGCTCGGGCAGCCAGTCGACCTCGCCCGTGAGGTACGGCTGGGAGTCGCTGTCGACCGCGTTGAGGCGGAAGCGGCGGCGGCCAACGGTGACGATGTCGTACCGCCCGTCGGGCAGCTCGGTCACCTGGCGCAGCTCGGCCGTGCAGCCCACGTCGTGGAGGCTCACGTCGGCGGTGGGCGCGGTGGCGCCGGGCGCGGTGGAGAGCGGTGCCTCCCAGCCGCGGCGGATCGCCACCACGCCGAACTCGCGGGGCGTGCCGTCCGGCAGCGATACGAGGTGGCGCACCAGCTCGCGGTAGCGCTCCTCGAATATGTGCAGCGGGAGCACGAGGCCGGGAAGAGCACAGTGCCCAGTGGAAAGACGGGCAGCCGCGGGCTCATCCAAGAAGCCTAACGGAGGAGTCTCAAGGCCTGGACCGGCTGGACGGGCCTGGACGGCCACATCTAGGTGCCCGCATAGACTCGGTACGTGCTCAACCGGATCGACCTGCGCGGTAGCGCCACGGACCCGCGTGACCTGCTGCCCCGTGCCCAGCTCGACGTCTCCGCCGCGGTCGACAAGATCCGCCCGGTCGTGGAGGCGGTGCGGGAGCATGGGTTCGCCGCGATCCAGGAGGCGACCGAGCGCTTCGACGGGGTGCGGCTGGAGCGGCTCCGGGTGCCGGCCGAGGCGATCGCGGCGGCGGTGGAGACGCTCGACCCCGAGGTGCGGGCCGCGCTGACCGAGGCGATCGCCCGGGCCCGCAAGGTGCACACCGACCAGCGGCGCACCGACGTGACCACGCAGGTGGTGCCGGGCGGCACGGTCACCGAGCGGTGGGTCCCGGTGTCCCGCGTCGGGCTGTATGTGCCGGGCGGCCTGGCCATGTACCCGTCCACCGTGGTCATGAACGTCGTGCCCGCCCAGGTCGCCGGCGTCGAAGGGCTTGTCGTCACGAGCCCGCCCCAGGTCGACAACGGCGGCCTGCCCGACGCCCGGGTGCTGGCCGCGTGCGCGCTGCTCGGCGTCGACGAGGTGTATGCGGTGGGCGGCGCCCAGGCGATCGCGATGCTGGCGTATGGGGTCGAGGGCGAGTGCGCCCCGGTCGACATGATCACCGGGCCGGGCAACATCTGGGTCACCGCGGCCAAGCGGCTGCTCCGGGGCGTCGTGGGCATCGACGCCGAGGCCGGGCCCACCGAGATCGCGATCCTCGCCGACGACACCGCCGACCCGGTGCACGTGGCCGCCGACCTGATCAGCCAGGCCGAGCACGACCCGCTCGCGGCGAGCGTGCTTGTCACGCCCTCGGTGGCGCTCGCCGAGGCGGTCGAGGTGGAGCTGGCCCGCCAGGTGGCCGCGACCAAGCACACCGGGCGCGTCACCGAGGCGCTGACCGGCCCGCAGTCGGGGGTCGTCCTGGTCGACGACCTGGAGCAGGGGCTGCGGGTGGTTGACGCGTATGCGGCCGAGCACCTCGAGATCCAGACCGTCGACGCGCGAGCCTGGGCGCTCCGGGTCCGAAACGCCGGCGCGGTCTTCGTGGGCGCCTGGTCGCCGGTGTCGCTCGGCGACTACCTCGCCGGCTCCAACCACGTGCTCCCCACCGGCGGCTGCGCCCGCCACTCCTCGGGGCTGTCGGTGCAGTCGTTCCTGCGCGGCATCCACCTGATCGAGTACGCCGAGGACGCCCTCCGCGACGTGGCCGGCCATGTGGTCACGCTCGCCACTGTGGAGGACCTGCCGGCGCACGGCCAGGCTGTGGAGGCGCGGTTCAAGTGAACACCGATCTCCCGATCCGCGACGACCTGCGCGGCCTGTCGCCGTATGGCGCGCCGCAGCTCGACGTGCCCGTCCGGCTGAATACGAATGAAAACTCGTACCCGGTGCCCGACGCGGTGGTCGAGGCGATCGGCAAGGCGCTCCAGGCCGAGCTGCGCGACCTCAACCGATACCCCGACCGGGACGCGGTGGCGCTGCGGGCCGACCTGGCGGCGTACCTGGGACACGGCCTCACCGCCGACCAGGTGTGGGCGGCCAACGGGTCCAACGAGATCCAGCAGCAGCTGCTCCAGGTGTTCGCCGGGCCGGGGCGGACCGCGCTGGGCTTCACGCCGGCGTATTCGATGCACCCGCTCCTCGCCAAGGGCACCGGCACCGCATGGGTCGACGGCTACCGGGCCGAGGACTTCGGGCTGAGCGCGGCACACGCGGTCGAGCAGGTCGAGCGGCACCGGCCGGACGTTGTCTTCCTCTGCTCGCCCAACAACCCCACCGGTACCGCCCTGGATCCGGCCGTGGTCGCCGCGGTGCTGGACGCGGCGCCGGGCATGGTGGTGGTCGACGAGGCGTATGCGGAGTTCGCCCGCCCCGGCACCCCGAGCGCGCTGGGCGTGCTGCCCGGCCACGAGCGGCTGGTGGTGACCCGCACGATGAGCAAGGCGTTCGGGTTCGCCGGCGGGCGGCTGGGCTACCTCGCGGCCGACCCGGCGGTGGTCGACGCGGTGCAGCTCGTGCGGCTGCCGTACCACCTGTCGTCGCTCACCCAGGCCGCCGCCCGCGCGGCGCTCGCCCACCGCGGCGCGCTGCTGGCCACTGTGGAGGCGATCAAGGAGCAGCGTGACCGGATCGTCTCGACGCTCCGCGCCCGCGGCCACCAGGTCGCCGACAGCGACGCCAACTTCGTGCTCTTCGCGGTCCACGGCGACCAGAAAGCGGTCGGCGGCGACCAGAAAAAGGCCTGGCGGGCGCTGCTCGATCGTGGTGTGCTCGTGCGCGACGTGGGCCTGCCCGGGTGGCTGCGCGTGACCGCCGGTACCCCTCGGAAACGGACGCCTTCCTGGAGGCACTCGCATGACTCGCACCGCCCGGATCGAGCGCGTCACCAAGGAGACCAAGGTGCTGGTCGAGATCGACCTCGACGGCACCGGCAAGGGCGAGATCAGCACCGGGGTCGGCTTCTACGACCACATGCTCAACCAGATCGCCCGGCACGGCGGCTTCGACCTGACCGTCAACACGGTGGGCGACCTGGAGATCGACGCGCATCACACGATGGAGGACACCGCGCTCGCGCTGGGCACGGCGTTCGCGGAGGCGCTCGGCGACAAGGCGGGCATCCGGCGGTACGGTTCGGCCGTCGTACCCATGGACGAGGTGCTCGTGCAGGCCGCGGTCGACCTGTCCGGCCGGCCGTACGTGGTGCACGACGAGCCCGCCCTCGCCCCGTACATCGGGCCGGTCTACCCGACGAGCATGACCCGCCACGTGTGGGAGTCGTTCGGCCAGGCGGCCAAGGTGACGCTGCACGTGACCGTGCTGCGGGCGGCTCGCCCCGGCGGCCACCCGGACGCGCACCACGTGGTGGAGGGGCAGTTCAAGGCGGTCGCGCGGGCCCTGCGCGAGGCGACGTCGATCGACCCGCGCTCGGCCGGCGCGGTGCCGAGCACCAAGGGGATGCTATGAGCTTCCTGCCCGTCGTCCTCTTCGCCCTCGCTGGGGTGCTGGCCGGCGGTGCCTGGTCGCTGCACAAGCAGGGCGCGGCGCGTGGCGCGGTCGGCCTGGTCGCGGTGCTCGCCGCGCTCGCGGCCGGCGGTGGCGTGCTGTGGCTGATCCCCGGGGAGGGATGACGTGGCCCCAGCGTGGTGGTCCTCGACTACGGCTCCGGCAATCTGCGTTCCGCCGAGCGGGCCCTTTCCCGGGCCGGCGGCGACGTCACCGTAACCCCCGACCTCGACGCGGCCGCCGCCGCGGACGGGCTTGTCGTGCCGGGGGTCGGCGCGTTCGCGGCGTGCATGGCCGGCGTCGACAAGCTGGGCGCCGGCCCCGTCATCGCGGCGCGGGTCGCGGCCGGGCGGCCGGTGCTCGGCATCTGCGTCGGTGCGCAGATCCTCTTCGAGTACGGCGAGGAGCACGGCACGGTCACCCAGGGCCTGGGCCTCATCCCGGGCGGCGTGACCCGGCTGCCCGCCACCCGCGTCCCGCACATGGGGTGGAATACGGTCGAGCCGGCCGCCGGCTCGGTGCTCTTCGCCGGGCTGCCGGTGGGCACGCGCTTCTACTTCGTCCACTCGTACGCCGCGTTCGGCTCCGGCCCGGCGTCACCACGTGCACCCACGACGTGCCGTTCGTGGCGGCGGTGGAGCGGGGGTCGCTGTCGGCGACGCAGTTCCACCCGGAGAAGTCCGGTGACGCGGGGCGGCGCTGCTGCGCAACTGGGTAGCGACCCTTGTCTAAGGAGCGGGCCAGGCGGCGGGCCGAGCGGGAGGCGCTCGCCGCGCGGGAGAAGGCGGCCGCCGCTCGCCGCCGGCGCCGCCGCGAGGCACTGCGCCGCCTCAAGCCCACCCTGCCGCGCCGCCGCCGCACCGGGCGCCTGCTCGCGCGCCGCAACCGGTACGAGCGGGCCGGTATCGCCGCGGTCACCACCGTGCTCGTCGCCGCCGCCTGGTTCCTCGTCGACCCGCTGGGCCTGCGCCTTGTGCTGATCGTCCTGCTCGTGCTCGTCCTGCCAGCCGTCGTGGTCATCGCGCTCGGCCGCCGCACATAGTCCCGCTTGGAGTCTCCGTGAGCCTTGTCCTCCTCCCCGCCGTCGACGTCGCGGACGGCCAGGCCGTCCGTCTCGTGCAGGGCGCCGCCGGCAGCGAGACCGTGTACGGCGACCCGCTCGAAGCGGCCCTCGCCTGGCAGCGCGACGGTGCCTCGTGGGTGCATCTCGTCGACCTGGACGCCGCCTTCGGCCGTGGCTCCAACGCCGAGCAGCTCGCCGACGTGGTCGGCCGGCTGGACGTGGCCGTGGAGCTGTCCGGCGGCATCCGCGACGACGAGTCGCTGCGCCGCGCGCTCGGCACCGGCGCGGCCCGGGTCAACATCGGCACCGCCGCCCTGGAAAACCCGGAGTGGTGTGACCGGGTCGTCGCGGAGTACGGCGACCGCGTGGCGATCGGCCTCGACGTCCGCGGTCACACCCTGTCCGCGCGCGGGTGGACCAAGGACGGTGGCAACCTCTTCGAGGTGCTGGAGCGCCTGGAGAAGGCGGGCTGCCAGCGGTACGTGGTCACCGACGTGCACCGCGACGGTACGCTCACCGGCCCCAACCTCGACCTGCTGCGCGAGGTCTGCGCCCGTACCGACCGGCCGGTCATCGCGAGCGGCGGTGTGTCTACTCTGGACGATCTGCGCGCGCTGGCCGCCCTGGAGGCCGACGGGGTGGAGGGCGTGATCGTGGGCAAGGCGCTGTACGCCGGGGCGTTCACGGTGCCCGAGGCGCTGGCGGCCCTGTCGTGAGTGTGGCGGTTCGGGTCATTCCCTGCCTGGACGTGGACGACGGCCGGGTGGTCAAGGGCGTCAACTTCGTCGACCTGCGCGACGCCGGCGACCCGGTCGAGCTGGCCGCCGCCTACGACGCGGCCGGCGCGGACGAGCTCACGTTCCTCGACGTGACCGCCTCCTCCGACGACCGCGGCACGATGCTCGAGGTCGTGCGCCGTACCGCCGAGTCGGTCTTCATCCCGCTCACCGTGGGCGGCGGCGTCCGCTCGGTGGACAACGTGGACACCCTGCTGCGGGCCGGCGCCGACAAGGTGGGCGTCAACACCGCGGCGATCGCCCGCCCGGAGCTGATCGCCGAGATCGCCGACCGGTTCGGCAACCAGGTGCTGGTGCTCTCGCTCGACGTGCGCGGCACGGGGGACACACCGAGCGGCTACGAGGTCACCACCCACGGCGGCCGGCGGGGCACCGGCATCGACGCGGTCGAGTGGGCGCGGCGCGGGGCCGAGCTTGGCGCGGGCGAGATCCTGCTCAACTCCATGGATGCCGACGGCACCAAGGCCGGCTTCGACCTGCCGCTGATCCGGGCGGTCCGCGAGGTGGTCGAGATCCCGGTGATAGCCAGCGGCGGGGCCGGCGCCCGAGCCCACTTCCCACCAGCCGTCGAGGCGGGCGCGGACGCGGTGCTGGCGGCGAGCGTGTTCCACTTCGGAGAGCTGACGATCGGCGAGGTCAAGCAGACGCTCCGCGAGGCGGGCACCCCTGTCCGCTGACCCCGCGGGAGCGGCGATCAAGGGCTTTTAGAGGGCTGCCGCGATGTCCGCGGTGGTCCGGACCGCTGCTCCCGCGGCCTCACCCATCCGCTGTTCACAACCACCCCGGTGCTCGCGGCCCGCGGCGTCGCGCGGCTTCGTTTACGGGTGCTCTCGAGCTGGGCGCAGCACTGCGCCCAGCCGGTTGCGGTCGCCTGGCGGCGACCGGCGCCGGTTGCTCGCCGGGCGCATCCGCGCGCCCAGGTCGAGAGCTTGTCGTGGCAGAGCACGGCCGCTGGCCGCGCGGGCGGGGGTTGTGTGACGCGGAGGGTGAGGCCGCGGGAGCAGCGGTCCGGACCACCGCGGACATCGCGGTAGCCCAAATCTTCATCCCTCAATAGACCGTCTCGGTCCGCTGAAGCTGCGGGCTGACTGAGCAGTCGGTCAGGGGGCGAAGGCGGCGCGGACCGCGGCCGTGTAGTCGGACTCGGCCAGGGTCCAGGTGGGGTCCGAGCCGGGTGGCCGGTTGCGGGTCAGGATGCCGTGCATGGTGTCGACGGTGCTGGAGAGGCCAGATCGCGGCCGTGTGCGCCAAAGCGTCTCGCCGGCGGGTGTCAGGCGGAAGAACCCGTCATGGACCGTGACCAGGCCGGCGCCGCAGAGGCGCTGGACGGCAGTCTCTACCTCGTCGCGGCCGGGGACGGCGTCCTGGAGGTGCTCAGCGGTGGCGAGCAGCCCGGCCAGCGGCACGCCCTCGGGCCGGCGGGTGTTGGGGGAGCGCAGGTGCCGCCCGGCGCCGCCGCCGATGACCACCGAGACGAAGATCCAAGCGTCACTCCGATCCCAACCCGCCTCCACCATGGCGACATCTTGCCTTGGGGGCCTGCCTACCGGTAGTCCATGTGATTTGCTGATCAGTATGCTGCTTCCTCGATCCGCGGGCGCCACTGTCCAAGATGGACACTTCGAGCTGGCCGAAGGGGTTGGCCTGAGCGGCCCGCCCGCGATCGCCGATCTGGTGCGTGAGCTGCTGCCGTTGCCCACTACGGACGGTGACGCCATCACCTTCCAGATCCGCGACGACCCCGCGCTCGGGGCCGAGGGATATCACCTTCTGGTCACCCCCAGTGGGGTAACCGCCACCGCCGCCACCGAAGACGGTTTGCGCTGGGCGGTGCAGTCGCTGCTCCAGCTCATCCCGGACCGCGAGCCGCGGCGGCTGCCCTGCGTCGACGTTGTCGACCGCCCCGTGTACCCGTGGCGTGGTTCACTCCTCGACGTGGCGCGCTGGTGCCATCCGATGCCGTTCATCTACCGGTACGTGGACCTGCTCGCCATGCACAAGCTCAACACCCTGCACTTGCACCTCACCGACGACCAGGGGTGGCGCTTCGAGGTGCGGAAGTACCCTCGGCTCACCGAGATCGGCGGCTTCCGCCGCGAGTCGCCGGAAGGGCACGCGCGGGAGGGGCGCGAGGACGGTGTACCCCATGGGGTTTCTACACCCAGCGCGAGCTGAGCGACCTCGTCGCCTACGCCGCCCGCCGCGGCGTCCGGATCATGCCGGAGATCGACCTGCCCGGCCACACCCAGGCGGCTATCTCCGCCTACCCCGAGCTGGGAAACGTGCCCTCGCGGCAGCACGAGACACGCACCACCTGGGGCATCTCCAGCCACATCCTCAACCTCTCCGACACCACGATCTCGTTCGTGCTCGACGTGCTGGACGAGGTGGTGGACGTGTTCCCGTTCGAGTTTGTGCACATCGGCGGAGACGAGGTCCCCGTCGAGGAGTGGCGGGCCAGCGCCGACGAGTTGGCCCGGGCCGCGGCGCTGGGGCTGGACGACGTGCGCGAGTTGCAGGGGTGGTTCGCCGGGCGGCTCGCGGAGCACCTGGCCGCGCGGGGCGCAAGGTGGGCATCTGGGACGAGCTCGTCGACCGCGCGGCGCCGGCCGGCGCCACGGTCTTCGCGTGGCAGGCGGAGCGCCGGGTACGGGTCGCGCTGGACGCCGGCCACCCGGTGATCGCCGCGCCGCAGAGCCACACGTACTTCGACTGGGCCGAGACGGTGGAGGACCCGGACGAGCCGCTCGCGATCAACGGCCCGCTTCCGCTGGAGAAGGTGTACGGCTACCGCCCCGACGACGGCGTGATCGGCGTGCAGGGGCAGCTGTGGTGCGAGTACCTGCCAACGACCGACCTCGTCGAGTGGCGGGCGTTCCCGCGGCTTTCGGCGCTCGCCGAGCTGGGGTGGACCGGGCCGGGTGGCGACTTCGGCGAGTTCCGGCAGCGGCTAACCGGCCACCTCGGTCGATTGGACCGCCTCGGGGTCCGGTACCGCCCGCTGAGCTGAGGGCTGCGGGGCCGGGCGTGGCGGCACGGTGAAGAGCGGGATGAACGCGTGCGCGAGTGGGCCGATCGCCACCGCGTAGAGCACCGTGCCCACGCCGACCGTGCCGCCGAGCAGCCAGCCCACCGCCAGCACAGTCACCTCGATGACCGTGCGCACCAGGCGGATCGAAAACCTCGGCTTCCGCGCCACGAAACCGGTCATCAGCCCGTCCCGTGGGCCGGGCCGAGGCGGGCGCCGATGTAGAGGCCGGTGGCGACGCCGTTCAGCACGACGCCGGCGACCAGGTACGTGATCCGGAGCGCCATCGGCCCGGCGGTGGGCAGCAGCATGAGTACGGCGTCCACCGCGAGGCCGACCACCACCACATTGGCCACCGTGCCGATGCCAGGGCGCTGGCGGAGCGGGATCCACAGCAGCAGCACGGCCGCGCCCACGAGGATCACGATCAGCCCGAAGCGTAAGCCGGTGACCTCGGATAACCCCTGGTGGAACACGTCCCACGGGTCGAGGCCGAGCCGCGACTCGATCATCAGGGCCATGCTCGCGCCGTACAGCGCGAGGCCGGTGAAGAGCTGCGTCAGCCGTCGAGTGGCCCGCTCGATCACGATCATGATGTCCACTCTCGTGCCAGATTGGTATTCTCTCCAACGGCCAATCTAGGGAGGGTGGCATGACCAGCACCGTCAGAGGCAGCCAGCTCGCTCGCCTGCTCGGCCACTGGCACGCGCTGCCGGGCCGCCGGCGCAACCCCGACTACGCCGCGCTCGCGGGCGCCATCCGGGGGTTGCTCGCCGACGGGCGGCTGCCATTGGGGTACGGCTCGCGGCCGAGCGGGAGCTAGCCGAGGCGCTCAAGGTGAGCCGCACCACCGTGACGGCCGCGTACCGCGAGCTGCGCGAGTCGGGCCACCTTACGAGCCGGCGGGGCGCGGGCAGCTGGACGACCCTCCCCGGCGGTCACCGGGTGGCCAGCTCGGGACTGTGGACCCCGCAGGACGACCTCGACATGATCGACCTCGGGTGCGCCGCACTCGCCGCCCCGCCCGAGCTGATGCCGGCCGCCGCGGCCGCCGCGCAGGGCCTCCAGCGGTACGTGTCGGGCGCCGGCTACCACCCGACCGGCATCATCGAGCTGCGCGAGGCGGTGGCACAGGGGTACACCGACCGTGGCCTCACTACCAGCCCCGACCAGATCATGGTGACCAGCGGTACCCAGCACGCGCTCGACCTTGTGCTGCGGCTGATGGCACCGCCCGGCGCACCCGTACTCCTGGAGTCGCCGACCTATCCCAACGCGCTGGCCGCGCTCTCCGCACGGCGCGCGCGGATCGCCACCCACGGCCTGGACAACGACGAGGGTGGGACACCGACCTGCTGCTGGACGGGCTGCGGCAGACACGGCCGCGACTGGCGTACCTGATCCCGGAGTTCCAGAATCCCACCGGCCACCTCATGCCGGCCGCGCTGCGCGAACGGGTCGTGGCGGCAGCGCACGCCGCCGGCACCGACCTGGTCATCGACGAGTCCTTTGTGGACCTCCCGCTGGACGGCACCGAGATGCCGCCGCCGGTGGCCTGTTACGACCGCCACTCGCGGGTGGTGTCGATCGGCGGGATGAGCAAGCCGTACTGGGGCGGCCTGCGCATCGGCTGGGTGCGCGCCTCGGCCCCACTGGTGCAGCGGCTGGCCGCGCTGCGGGTCGGCGTCGACATGGCCAGCCCGGTGCTCGACCAGCTCGTGGCCGTGCAGCTGCTCGACCGCGCGGACACGATCGTGCCCGAGCGCCGCCGCCAGCTCGCCGAGCAGCGCGACGCACTCGTCGCGGCGCTGGAGCGCGAGCTGCCCGAGTGGGGATCCGCGTGCCACGCGGCGGCGTGACACTGTGGGCCGAGCTGGACGGCCCGGTGTCGAGCGCACTGTCCCGCGCGGCCGAGGAGGTCGGCGTGCGGCTGGCGCCAGGCCCGCGCTTCGGGGTCGACGGCACGCTGGAGCGCTTCGTCCGCCTGCCATTCACGCTGCCAGCCTCCGACCTGGAGGACGCGGTGAAGCGACTGGCCGCCGTCCGCTACGACCTAGACCGCACCCGCCGCCCCAGTGGCGCGAGCCCGCCATCCTCACCTGACCCCGGCCCACCCCTCCAAGACGAAGATTCGAGCTACCGCGACGCCCGCGGTGGTCCGGACCGCGGTCCGGACCAGCGCGGACATCGCGGTAGCTCAGATTATTTGATGGGGGCGAACCCGGAAGCCGGATTCGCCCCTCGAACGCGTGGGTTAGATCTCGGCGAGCGCGCCCTCGTACATGCTCTCGATCTCGCCGGCGAAGTTGGCCTCCACCATGCGGCGCTTGATCTTCATGGAGGGCGTCATCTCGCCGTCCTCGATCGTCAGGTCGCGGTGCAGGATCGTGAACTTCTTGATGGTCTCCCAGCGGTTGAGCTTGGTGTTCAGTTGCTCGACGTAGCCGGCCACCATCGCCTGGGCCTCGGCGGAGGCGGCGATCTCACCGTATGGCCGGCCGGCCAGCGGCGTGCCGGCTGCCCACCCCACGATCGCGTCGGGGTCGAGCGTGACGAGCATCGTGCAGTAGTTGCGGCCCTGCGTGATCACGACCACCTGCGAGGTGTACGGGCACAGCGCCTTGAACATGCCCTCGATGTGGGACGGCGCGATGTACTTGCCGCCGGAGGTCTTGACCAGGTCCTTCTTGCGGTCGGTGATGCGCAGAAAGCCGTCCGCGTCGAGTTCGCCGATGTCGCCGGTGCGGAAGAACCGGTCCTCGGTGAACGCCGCCGCCGTCTCCTCGGGCAGGTTGTGGTAGCCGCGCATGACCGGCTTGCCGCGGAGCAGCACCTCGCCGTCCTCGGCGATCTTGCATTCGAGGTCGCCCAGCGCCGGACCGCACGTGCCGATCTTGACCCGCTCGCGCCGGTTGACGAAGTTGCCCGCGCTCGTCTCGGTCAGCCCGTACCCCTCGCCGATCGGCAGCCCCGCCGCGGCGAAGAACTCGGCGATCGGCACCGACAGCGGCGCGGCGCCGGAGACGAGCTTGTGGATGCGGCCGCCCAGCCGGGCCTGGAGCTTGCTGAAGACGAGCCTGTTGGCGACGCCGTACCTGGTCGCGAGCCCGAACGGCACCGGCTTGCCGGCCTGCTCCAGCGCCACCTTCTGCTTGCCGGTGCGCACCGCCCACGAGAAGATCTTCGCCTTCATGCCGCCCGCGTCCTGGGCCGACGACACCGCACGGTTGTACACCTTTTCGAAGATGCGCGGCGCCCCACACATCAGCGTTGGCTTGATCACCGAGAGGTTGTCGACGAGCTTGTCGAGCCGCCCGTCCACGTACGTGGGCATGCCGACGTGGATGATCCCGCTGATCAGCGTCTTGCCGAACGAGTGGGAGAGGGGCAGCCACAGGTACTGGAGGTCGTGCGGCTCCATCAGCCCCGGTCCGGCCTGCGCCACCGCCTGCCAGCACCACCCGCCGTGCAGCAGCTCGACACCCTTGGGGCGGCCGGTGGTGCCCGACGTGTAGATCAGCGTCGCGAGGTGGTCGTGGGTGATGCCCTCGGTGACCTTCTCGATCAGGTCGGGCTCGCTCGCCAGCCGCTCCGCGCCCGCGGCCTCCAGGTCGGCGAGCGTGGTCTGCGGCGGCGAGGCGGCGGGGTCGGCCGTGCCGTCGATGAGCACGACGTGCTTCACGTCCGACAGGCTGGCACCGGCGAGCTTGCCCGCCTGGGTGGCGTTTTCGGCGATGACGACGATCGAGCCCGAGTCGCCGATGATGTACGCGACGTCCTCCGGCTCCGTCGTCGGGTACACGGTGGTCGTCGCGCCGCCCGCGCACATGATGCCGAGGTCCGCGAGGATCCACTCCAGCCGCGTGTTGCAGATGATCGCGACGCGGTCCTCGACGCCGACGCCGAGCCCGACGAGGCCGGCCGCGATCGCCTTGGACCGGCGACCGATCTCCGACCACTTCAGCCACACCGGCCCGGAGTCGTCCGGTGCCGGGTGGGCGAGCGCGTCGCGGTCGGGGGTGGCCGCGACACGCTTCAGGAACATGTCCGGTATGGATCGGTATGGAATCTCAAGAGACATAGCGGGGGCCGCCTCACAGGTCTACGACGTGATCGCCGTCACGTTAAGGTAGTGTGACCAAAGGGTATTGACGCCCCGCCGTATCGCCAAGTCCCGCACAGCGGTGTCGGCCACATCCGGGCGGGACGCGGCCGACACTTCGCTACGCGGGATCAGTCGTCGTAACCGCCGCGCCCCTTGCCGCCGCGGTCGTCGTCGCCCCCGTGCCCGCTGCTACCACTGCCGCTGCGGTCGTCGTCGCGGTCGTACTTGACGATGCCGCCGGTCTCGCGGTCGACGTAGACCTTGTACTCCACGCCGCCCTTCACGATCTCGATTTTCCAGGCCGGCCGGCCGTGCTCCCACTCCCGCTCGGTGTCGACCACCGTGCCACCACCGGTCTTGCCGAGCGCGATGTCGATCGCCCGGTCCCGGCTGACCGCGTCGGCGGCGGGCGCCTTCGAGGTCGGGTCGTCCGACGGCGGCGTGCTGTTGTCGTCACCCGGCGGCGTCGAGCTGTCCTCGGACGGCGTGCTGTCGTCCGAAGGCGTGGTGAAGTCGTCGGACGGCGTGGTGAAGTCGTCCGACGGTGTGCTGTCGTCCGACGGCGTCGACGAGACCGCCACACCGAGCCGGTCGTTAGAGCCACCCGTGAACGCCGCCGCGGCCGCTCCGGTCGCGATGACCCCCACGGCGGCCGCTCCGGCGACCATTACCAGCAATGACTTGCGTGCCATGACGCACCTCCTTGACATGGAGGTTCGCGCGGCGCTGGCTAGGGGCGCGCTGTGCGAATGCTAAGGCCGCGCTAAGAGCGCCGGCGGAGCCGTCACCGGAGTTTCAGGGTGACCACCGCGCCGCCGGCCGGGGCGGCCGACAGCACGAGGGCGCGGCCGGCGCGGCGGGCGATGTCCAGGCCGAGGCCGGTGGAGCCGGCGCTGCTCTCGCCGCGTTCGCCGGCGCCTTCCGGGAGGCCGGGACCCTCGTCTGCGACCGTCAGTACGCCGTCGGCGGTCAGGCTCACCGCGAACGGGGTCCCGTCCGGCGTATGCGCGAAAACGTTGCCGAGCAAGGCGTCCACCGCCGCCGCCAGGTCCTCGGCCGCCACCGGGACCGGGAGCGGGCCGGGGACCAGGTCCAGCCTGACCGCGCGGCCGGTGTCCTCCGCCAGCACCGACCAGAACGCCACCCGGTCGCGTACCACGGCGGCGGCGTCGCACTCGGCGAGGAACGGTGCGGGCGCGGCGCGGCGGGCGGCGCGGATGAGGCCGCTCACCGCGCGTTCCACCGCGTCGACCCCGGATGTCACGCGCGCGGCCTCGGCGGGATCGGCGAGGGCCTCGGCCTCCAGGCGGAGCGCGGTCAGCGGGGTGCGCAGGCGATGGGAGAGGTCGGCCACCTGCTCGCGTTCCTCGCGCAGCAGGTCCTGGATGCGGCCGGCCAGGTGGTTGAGGGCGCCGGCCACGTCGCGGAGCTCGGCCGGGCCGGCGGGGGTGGCGCGGGCGTCGAGCTCGGCGCCGGCCAGGCGATGGGACACTGTGGACAGTTCGGTGATGGCGGCGACGAGCGAGCGGGCGAGGCGGTCGGCGACGAAGAGGCCGACCAGCACCAGCGCCACGCCCAGCGCGGCCAGCACCAGCCAGGCACGGGTGACGCCCCGGGTGAGCTCCTCGGCCGGCACGAACGTGCGCAGTACCACCGTGCCGTCCGGCCGGCCCTGCACGCCCACCACGATCTCGCGGCCGCCGTCGGCCTCCGCGGTCAGGCTGCGGCCCCGGGCGGCCAGCTCCACAGCGGGGGTACGGGGTGCCGGTGCGCCAACCGGTGGGCCGTCGGGCGGGTACACGGTGACCGGGCGGCTGGCACCGGACGCGAGCGCGGCCAGGTCGGCCGTGTCGGTAGTGGCGGCCAGCGGCACCAAACCTTGCAGCTCGCCGGTGGCGGTGACCACCGCGCGGTCCTCGGCGACGGCGCGGATGAGCACGGCGAGCGGTACGAGGAACGCGACAAGCACCAGGCACGCCGTCGCGGTGACGAGCAGCGCCAGCCGCTGCCTCATGAGGTGCCCGTGGCCGGGGCCGAGAGCCGCACCCCGACACCGCGGACCGTGTGCAGGTAGCGGGGCTCCTGCGCGGTCTCGCCGAGCTTGCGGCGCAGCCACGACAGGTGTACGTCGACGGTCTTGTCCGCCCCGCCGTACGGCACCTGCCACACCTCGGTCAACAGCTCGCGCTTCGTCACCACCTGCCCAGCGCGGGCCGCGAGGTGGTGCAGCAGGTCGAACTCGCGCGGGGTCAGGTCCAGAGCCGTCCCGCCCAGCGTGGCCTCCCGCGAGCGCGGGTCGACGCGCAGCTCGCCGACCACCACCGCGGACTCACCGGGGTCGCCGGCGCCGCGGCGCAGCACCGCGCGTACCCGGGCGTCGAGCTGGGCCGCCGTGAACGGCTTCACCACGTAGTCGTCGGCGCCCGCGTCCAAGCCGCGCACGATCTCCGCCTCGTCGTCGCGGGCGGTGGCGATGATGACGGGTACCGTGCTCACGCCGCGCAGCATCCGCAGCAGCTCCAGCCCGTCGAGGTCGGGCAGGCCGAGGTCGAGCACCACGAGGTCGGGGCGCTCCTTGAGCGCGGTCTGAAGCCCGTCCATCGCGGTGTGCGCGGCCGCCACCGCGTGCCCGCGCTCGCGCAGCGCCCGGATCAGCGGGGTACGGATCGCGAGGTCGTCCTCGACGAGCAGCAGGCGGGCCACAGAAGGCAACCTATCCCGCACCGGTACGCCACGGGATCCTCGTTAACCGTCCCTTAGGGTCGCCCGGCGCCCGCCTTAACGCGGGGAGGGCATAGTCGTGGACATGGGTAGCCGGACCGTGATCGCGATGGTGGGTTGGCTCGTCGCGGCCGCCGCCGCCACGGTCGTCGGACTGGGTGCGGTGCGGGTGATCGGCGAGGGCATCACCGGTACGGCCGCGACGACCCTCACCCAGGAAGAGGTCGCCGAGGCCCTCGCCTCACCGATCCCATCCCCGAGCGCGGCGGCCACCGCGAGCCTTCGCCCGAGCCCGGCGCCGACCACGAGCGGGCCGCCGCCCACCCCGCTCCGCCCGGCCGGCAGCACGATCACCGCGCACTGCGAGGGCGGCCAGGTCGAGCTCGACGGCGTCACGGCGCCGCTCGGCTACCAGATCGTCGAGTACGACCGAGGGCTCACCGACGAGGCCGAGGTGCGGTTCGAACGCGGCGGCAAGGGGCACGGCAACGGCCGGCTCGAGGTGCATGTCACCTGCGTGGACGGCCGGCCGCGGGCCACCGTCGACGACTGAGCCAGGCGCTAGACGCCGAGCTTGGCCGTGCGCAGGAACGCGGTCAGCTCGGGCGACCCGTCCACCTGTACGCGCGCGGCCCGCTGCCGCCCGCTCAGGAAGATCGCCAGCTCGCCCGGCGCCCCCACCAGCCGAACCTGTTCACCGCCCAGGCCGGCCGTCGTCTCCCCGTACCCGGGAGCCTGGATGCGCACCGCGGCGCGCACGCGGCGCAACGCCAGCCTCGCGGTCCCCTTGGCCTGCCGCCACAGCGCCGCCTGCTGCGCGCGGGGCAGCTCGCGCGGCAGCCACCCGGGCCGGCCCCGGCGGACGTCCTCGTGATGGACGAAGAACTCGACGGTGTTCGCCGCGGAGTCGGCGAGCCGGTTGCTCACCGGGCTCCACCAGGGCGCCGCGCGCACCATGCCGACAAGCTCCGGGTACGGCCGCGCCGCCAGCGACAGGCGCACCCGCTCGGAGTGGCCGCGCAGCGGGCCGAGCAGGATGCCGGCGGCCGCGTCCGGGCGGCGCTCCCGCATGACGAGGTGGGCGGCGAGGTCGCGGGCCGTCCACCCCTCGCACAGCGTCGGCGCGTCGGGCCCGACCGTGAGGAGCAGGTCGGCGAGGAGCTGCCGTTCACTCTGGGCGTACCGGGCCATGGCCCAAGACGCTACCTGTGATGGCTGACACAGCGCATAAGCGGTCGCCACCAGGCGTTTCCTCCGGTAAGGATAGGGAGGACGAAAGAGGCTTACGGGGGAACGGTGGCGGAGAGAACCAGCCGGGATGTGTTGGTCCGGGGCCTGCGCATTCTGGGTAAGGCGATCCGCGAGGAGCCTCGCATCTTCGCCATCTCGGTGGTCGGCAGCGGCGGGTTCGGCCTGCTCACGATCGGCGGCGCCTACGTCGTCGGCGCGGTCGTCGGCGACATCGTCGTGCCGTCGCTGGAAGACGGGCGGGTGGAGAACGGCGTGCTCTTCCTCGCCGCGGCCGTGCTCGTCGCGCTGAGCCTGCTCAAGGTCGCCGCCATCTTCGCGCGCCGGCTCGGCGCCGCGTTCATGCAGTTCCGGCTCCAGGCCGCGTACCGCCGCCGCGTCACCCGCCGCTACCTCGAGCTGCCCGTCGCCTGGCACCAGCGCAACGCCACCGGCACGCTGCTCTCCAACGCCAACTCCGACGTCGAGGCGACCTGGTTCCCGATCGCGCCGCTGCCGTTCGCGGTGGGCACGCTCATCATGCTGCTCGGCGCGTTCGTCTCGCTCTTCGCCACCGACTGGGTGCTCGCGCTGGTCGGCGCGGCCATCTTCCCGGCGCTCTTCGCCCTCAACGTCGTGTATTCCCGCCGCATGGCCCCCGCCAGACTCGCGCCCAGGCCCTCCGCGGCGAGGTGAGTGCGATCGCGCACGAGAGCTTCGACGGCGCGCTGGTGGTCAAGACGATGGGGCGCGAGGCCGAGGAGACCGCCCGCTTCGCCGTCCGCGCCGGCGAGCTGCGCGACGCGCTGATCTCGGTGGGGCGGCTGCGCGGCGTCTTTGACCCGATGCTGGAGACGCTGCCCAGCCTCGGCACGCTCGCCGTGCTCTTGGTCGGCGCGTGGCGGCTGCGGCAGGGCCAGGTAACGGTCACCGAGCTGGTGAGCGTCGCGTTCCTGTTCACCGTGCTGGCGTTCCCGGTGCGGGCGATCGGCTGGGTCCTCGCCGAGCTGCCGCGCAGTGTCGCCGGGTGGGAGCGGGTGCGGCGGGTGCTCACCGCGGAGGGCGAGATGCCCTACGGCGCCGGCGTCCGCGATGCGCACGGCAGGCCCGCGACATTGCGCTTCGACTCCGTTTCATTCGGGTACGAGGACGCGGCCGTCCTGACCGACGTTTCGTTCACGGTGCCGGCCGGCCGGACCGTGGCGCTCGTGGGCCCGACCGGCTCGGGCAAGTCGACGATCGCGTCGCTGGCGGTACGCCTTGTCGACCCCGGCTCCGGCACGGTGTTCCTCGACGACACCCCGTCGCACGAGCTGAGCGCCGCTTCCCTCGCCGAGACGATCGCGCTGGTACCGCAGGTGCCGTTCGTGTTCGACGACAGCGTGCGGGCCAACGTCACGCTCGACCGCCCCGGCGTCGCCGACGAGGACGTGTGGGCCGCGCTGCGGATGGCCCAGGCCGACGGCTTCGTCGCCAGCCTGCCCGAAGGGCTCGACACCCACGTGGGTGAGCGCGGCGCCACCCTCTCCGGCGGCCAGCGGCAGCGGCTCACCCTCTCCCGGGCGCTCGCCGGACGCCCCGGCCTGCTCGTGCTCGACGACTCCACGAGCGCGGTCGACCCCCGGGTGGAGGCGGCGATCCTCGCCTCGCTGCGGTCCGCCGACCCACCCGTCACGATCCTCGTGGTCGCGTACCGCCGCGCCACCATCGCCCTCGCCGACGAGGTCGTCTACATCGAGCAGGGCCGGGTGATCGCCACCGGCACGCACGCCGAGCTGCTGGCCACCGTGCCCGGGTACACCGACCTGGTCACCGCCTACGAGCAGGCCGAGGCCGAGCGGGAGCGCGAGCGGGCGTTCGAGGAGGCCTTGTGAGTACCTCGACCTCGACGTGGGCCACGATGCGCCGTGGCCTGGCACTCTCGCCCGAGCTGCGCACCGGCCTCGCCGGCACGCTCGCGCTCGCCGTCGTGTCGATGGTCGGGCGGGCGGCGGTGCCCGTCGCGATCCAGCAGGGCATCGACCGCGGCCTCCGCGCGCCCGGCGGGCCGGACCTCGCCGTGGTGAGCACCGTCGTCGGGATCACCGCCGCCGTGCTCGTCGTCACGACCCTCTGCGGGTACCTGATGATGCTGCGCCTCTTCACGGTCAGTGAGACCGCGCTGGCCAACGTGCGGGTGCGCACCTTCCGGCACGTACACGACCTGTCGATGCTGCACCAGCAGTCCGAGCGGCGCGGCTCGCTCGTCTCCCGGGTGACCAGTGACGTCGACCAGATCACCCAGTTTCTCCAGTGGGGCGGCGTGATCCTGCTCATCAGCACCGGCCAGGTCGTGGTCACCACGATCGTGATGGCCGTGTACTCGTGGCAGCTCACGCTCGTCGTCTTCCTCGCGTTCCTGCCCGCGGTCGTGGTGATCCGGGGCTTCCAGAAGCGTCTTGCCGGCGCGTACGGCGTCGTGCGGCAGCGCATGGGCGCGATGCTCGCCGCGATCTCGGAGAGCGTGGTGGGCGCGGCGGTCATCCGGTCCTACGGCGTCTCCGGCCGTACCGCCGCCAAGCTCGACAAGACCATCGACGCGCAGCGGTCGGCGCAGAGCCGGGCGATGAGGCTGAGCGTGACAAGCTTCTCCACCGGCGAGCTGGCCTCCGGCCTGGCACTCGCCTTGGTGGTGATCGTCGGCGTGCGGCTCGGCGTCGACGGCACGCTGTCGATTGGGCAGCTGACCGCGTTCCTCTTCCTGGTGGCGCTCTTCGTGCAGCCGGTTCAGATCGCCACCGAGGTGCTCAACGAGGCGCAGAACGCGATCGCCGGCTGGCGCCGCGTCCTCGACGTGCTGGAGCTCGAGCCGGACGTGGCCGACCCGGCGAAGGAGGGCGTCGACCTGCCAGCCGGCCCGCTCGGCATCCGCTTCGCCGACGTCTCGTACGCGTATCCCGGCGGCCCGACCGTACTGTCCGATGTGGACATGGAGATCGCGCCCAGGTCACGCGTGGCGGTGGTCGGCGAGACGGGGAGCGGCAAGACCACGTTCGCCAAGCTGCTGACCCGGCTGATGGACCCGTCGACCGGGGAAGTGCTGCTGTCCGAGGTGCCGCTGGACCGGGTGCGCTTCAACTCGCTGCGCAGCCGGGTCGTGATGGTCCCGCAGGACGGCTTCCTCTTCGACGCGACGGTTGCCGAAAACGTGCGGTTCGGCCGCCCCGGACTCGGCTCCGACGGCCTGGCGCTCGCCTTCGCCGAGCTGGGCCTGGCCGACTGGGTCGAGGGCCTCCCGATGGGCCTGGCCACACCGGTCGGCGAGCGCGGCGAGGCGCTGAGCGTGGGGGAGCGGCAGCTGGTGGCGCTGGCCCGCGCGTACGTGGCCGACCCGGACCTGCTCGTGCTCGACGAGGCGACGAGCGCCGTGGACCCGGCCACCGAGGTACGCCTCCAGCGCACGCTCGACGCGGTCACCCGCGGCCGCACGACGGTGGCGATCGCCCACCGCCTCTCCACGGCCCAGGCGGCGGACGAGGTGATCGTCGTGGACAAGGGCCGAATAGTCCAACGCGGCCCCCACGCGAAGCTAGTTAAGGAAACCAACTCCATCTACGCCCGCCTGTACGCCTCCTGGCTCGAACAAACCCGCTGACGCGTGACCGGGCCCAGCCGGGACGGCCCTCCCAAGCTCCCCAGCTGGCCCCGGCCACGGGCTTGCGTCCCCCTCGCTGTTGATCAGGGAGTTGGTGGGCGTGTCGTGCGGCGCGTCGCCCCATTAAGTCCCTGATCAACGGCAGCAGGGGTAGCGCAGCGGCGGCAGAGGACCGGGTGCAGCAGGCGGGCCAGGTCGGCGCGGTTGGCGACCGGGCGGGGGAAGGCTAGGCGGGCGCGGTACTCGCGGCCGGGGGCGCCCAGCGCGACCACGAACCCGTAGCGGTCCAGGCGGACCACGCGGGGCGGCGGGCCGGCCGGGCTGCGGTGGCCGCTGTCCGCGAGCTGGCGTCCGATGTACTCGGCCATCTCCGGCACGTGGTGGTCGGCCAGGTCGGTCAGCAGGTCCCATTCGACGGCCTGGAGCGGGTCGGGCTCGGCCGCGGCGTACTCGTCCGGGTCGACGTCCCTGATCCGCCCGCCCGCCTCCAGCCGGACCTCCGCCGGTTCCATCCGGAAGAGCACCTGGCCGCGCCCCACATCGAGCAAGTCGCCGACCGGGTCGATGTCCACGAAGTCCTGTGCGGCCGTGCGTGCCTCGACGCCGGTGAGCGGCCTGGCCCACCCGGAGACCCAGACGCGGCCGAGCGTCGGCGAGCCCGCCACCGGGGCACGTCCGGCACGTCCAGCACCGCCGCCACGTCGTCCGCGCCCTCGGCTGGGCGCAGCGCCTCGGCCAGCTCGCCGTCCGCCGGTACAAGCATCAGCACCCGGCCGGCCGCGTCGGTGGCGTGGCGCACCCGGTGCGGGCTCGGCCGGCAGGCGATGTGCGCGTTGCCGGGGAGCCGGCCGGCGGCCAGCGTGCGGGCGACCTCGGCGGGGCTGGGCTGCATGTCGGGGACCTCCGGCAGTTAGGTTAGGCTTAGTAAGGGCAGGCTAACCTACTTGAACGGAGACGTCTACGTGAACGAGGCACGACCCAAAGCGCGCATCTCGCGGGCGCTCGGCATACCGCTGACCCGCAAGGACACGAAGTACTTCGAGCGCCGTCCATACCCGCCGGGCGTGCACGGGCGGTCGCGCCGCAAGTCGTCCGACTACCAGGTGCGGCTGCTGGAGAAGCAGCGGCTGCGCTTCCAGTACAACATCAGCGAAAAGCAGATGCGCCGCGCTTTCGACGAGGCGCACCGCAGCAGCGCCAAGACCGGTGACCTGCTCGTCTCGCTCCTGGAGCGGCGGCTGGACGCGGTGGTCTCCCGTGCTGGGCTGGCCCGCACCATCTACCAGGCGCGCCAGGTCGTCGCGCACGGCCACATCACCGTCGACGGCGTCAAGGTCGACCGCCCCTCGTACCGCGTGCGGCCCGGCCAGGTCGTGCGGGTGCGGGAGTCGAGCCGGGAGAAGGCGCCCTTCCAGATCGCGGCCGCGGGCGCGCACGTGGACGGCCCCACCGCGCCGTACCTCTCGACAGACCTCGCCGAGTTGACCACCACGCTGCTGCGCGAGCCGGAGCGCCGCGAGGTGCGGGTGATCTGCGACGAGCAGCTTGTCGTGGAGTTCTACTCGCGCTGAGCCGCTGGAGACCCCAGATCGCCGGTCACGTACCGCTGGATGTTGGGGCCACCGCCGCCACCACGACCTCGGGCGGGGCGGACGCCAGCGGTTCCAGCTTCAGCACGTACCGGACCATGGCCAGCCCGGCCATCTGGGACGCGACAAGGGTGGCCCGCAGCGGCGCGTCCGCCGGGTCGACGGTGAGCTTGGGCAGCACGTGGCGGATCATCTGCGTGGTCACGAACTCGCGCAGCAGCCGCGCGGTCCAGTCGTTGGAGACCGCCGAGCGCATCAGCGCGACCGCGGCCACCCCCGCCGGTGAGTCCCAGACGCGGAGGAAGAACCGCACCAGCCGCTCGCCGATCTCCGCGGGCTCGCCGGCGAGCACCTGCGGGAGCACCTCGGCCGGGTCGACCGGAAAGTCCATGCAGGCCCTGAAGAGCTGTTCTTTGGTACCGAAATAGTGATGGACCAGCGCCGGGTCCACCCCGGCGCTGGTCGCGATGCCTCTAATGGACGCCGCCTCGTAGCCGCGCTCGGCGAACGTCTCCCGGGCGGCCCTGAGAATGGACTCGCGGGTGTCCGGGTTACCGGGGCGGCGCCCGGTGCGTCTTGCCATGTGCTTCCTTGATCCTTGCTTCTTTGCCTGGCGGCTTTGCTCGTTCCTGGCGGCTTCGTCGGGCAGCTTCTCAGGCGGTGCGGCGGCGTAGCGTCGCCGCGGCCAGTATCAGGGCGACCACCACGCACCCGGCCACGATGCCGAGGTCTCGCCAGAGGGTGGCGGTGGGATTCGCGTTGGCGCCGACCTGCTGGAGCGCCTCCACCGCATACGACAGCGGCAGCACGTTGCTGATCGCCTCCAGCCAACCGGCCATTTGCTCCCGAGCGACGAACAGTCCACACAGCAGGATCTGCGGGACCGCCACGACTGGCATGAACTGTACGGCTTGGAACTCCGTGCGGGCGAAAGCGCTGCAGAACAGGCCGAGCGCCACACCGAGTACCGCGTTGACGACCGCGATGAGGATGACGAGCCAGGTGCTGCCGGCGGTGTCGAGACCGAAGAGCCAGTAGGCCAGCGCGGCCGCCACCGAGGCCTGGACCGCCGCCGCGAGGCCGAACGCTATGCCGTACCCGAAAAGCAGATCGAGCTTGCCCAGCGGTGTGGTCAGCAGGCGCTCGAGGGTGCCGGTCGTGCGCTCGCGGAGCATCGCGATGCTGGTCACCAGAAACATGATCACGAACGGGAACACGCCGAGCATCACCAGCGCGACGCGGTCGAAGACCATGGGCTGGTCGTCGTACATGAAGTAGAGCAGCGCGAGCAACAGCGCCGGCACGACGACGAGCATGCCGATCGTGCGCGGGTCGTGCAGCAGCTGGCGGAGGATGCGGACGATCGTGGCGCCCAGAATCCGTGGGCTCATGCCGGTGCCACCTCCTGTGCCTTGATCAGCCGCAGGAACGCCTCGTCGAGGTCGTCGGTGCCGGCCCTCTCCCGTACCGCCGCGGGTGTGTCGTCGGCGATAAGCGCGCCTTCGCGGATCAGCAGGAGCCGCTCGCAGCGCCCGGCCTCGTCCATCACGTGGCTGGAGACCAGGATCGTGGCGCCCCTGCCGGCCAGGTCGTGAAACTGCTTCCACAGCTCGTCGCGGAGCACCGGGTCCTGCCCGACGGTGGGCTCGTCGAGCACCAGCAGCTCGGGCTCGCCCATGATCGCGCAGGCCAGCGACGCGCGGCTGCGCTGCCCGCCGGAGAGGGTGGCCACGAGCTGCCGCGCCGCCTTGGCGAGCCCCACGTCCGCGATCGCCCGCTCGGCGGTGGCCGCGTCGTACCCGTACAGCGCGGCGAAGTACCGCGCGTTTTCCCGGACGGTCAGGTCCGCGTACACACTCGGGGCCTGGGTGAGGTAGCCGACCTTGCGGCGCAGCGGTGCCGACCCGGCCGGCTCGCCGAGCACGCTGATCGAGCCCGACTTGACGACCTGCACGCCCACCACCGCGCGCATAAGGGTGGTCTTGCCGCTGCCACTGGGACCGAGCAGCCCGGTGACGCTGCCCGCGGGATCGTGCACGTGAGCCCGTGCAGGACCTTTCTCTTTCCACGCTCCACGACGAGGTCCCGGACCTCGATCGCGCTGGTCATGATGCCCTCCCAACAAATTCATCACCTGATGAACTCAACGCTAGATGAAATCTTGGCCGGCCTCAAGCCGTACCTGTGTGAGCCTTGACTTCGAGTGGGCTCTAACTGGAAGTGTGGAAGCCATGACGATGACGGTCAGCGAGGCCGCTGAGCAGGTCGGCCTCACGACGTACACACTGCGGTGGTACGAGCAGGAGGGCCTCGTCGAGCCGGTGGGGCGCGACTCGGCCGGGCGCCGCCGGTACACCCAGCAGGACCTCGACTGGCTGATCCTGCTGACCCGCCTGCGCCGCACCGGCATGCCGGTCCGGGACATGCGCTCGTACGCGGAGCTGGCTCGCCAGGGTGACAGCACGCTGGGCGCGCGCCGCCGCATCTTCGAGGCGCACCGGGACCGCGTACTGTCCCGCATCGCCGAGCTGGAGGAGGACCTGAAAGTCCTCAACTACAAGATCGAGGTGTACGGGAAGATGGAGCAGGAGCTGCTGTGAGGAGCCGCCACATCGCCGGCGCGCCGGTGGCCGCGATCGGCCTCGGGTGCATGGGCATGAGCATGGTGTACGGCCCGGCTGACGACGCCGAGTCCACCCGCGTCCTGCACCGCGCGCTCGACCTGGGCGTCAACCACTCCGACACCTCCGACGCGTACGGGGCGGGCGCCAACGAGCGGCTCCTCGGGCCGGTGGTGCGGGCGCGGCGGGACGAGGTGTTCCTGGCGACGAAGTTCGGCATCCGGCTGCCGGACGGCGCTGCGCACTCGGCGGTACCGGGCACGCGGATCGACAGCAGCCCGGAGTGGGCTCGGGCCGCGTGTGATGGCTCGCTGGAGCGGCTCGGCGTCGACACGATCGACCTGTACTACCTGCACCGCCGCGACCCCGCCACGCCGATCGAGGACACGGTCGGCGCGATGGCCGCTCTGGTGGCGGCCGGCAAGGTCCGCCACCTCGGCCTCTCCGAGGTCAGCCCGGCAACGCTGCGGGCCGCCCACGCGGTGCATCCGATCGCGGCGGTACAGATGGAGTACTCGCTGTTCAGCCGCGAGGTCGAGGACGGGATGCTGGCGGTCTGCCGCGAGCTGGGCGTGACGCTGGTGGCGTACTCGCCGGTGGGTCGAGGCATGCTGACCGGCACGATCAGCGGCACCGACCAGCTCCAGCAGGACGGCGACTACCGCGCCACCGGCGCACCCCGCTTCTCCGCCGACGCCCTTCCGACCAACCTCGTGCTTGTCGACGAGGTGCGGAAGGTGGCCGCCGAGATCGGCTGCACGCCCGCCCAGGCCGCGCTGGCGTGGGTCCTCGCGCAGGGCGACGAGGTGGTGGCGATCCCGGGTACCAAGCGGTTGCGCTACCTGGAGGAGAACACGGCGGCGGCCGACCTCACGCTGACCCCGGAGCAGCTGTCCCGCCTGTCCGCAGCGGTACCGCGCGACGCGGTGGCCGGTGCCCGCTACGCCGAGGGTGCGATGCGCTTCATCGGCCACTGAGCCAGGTACGGGTACGGGGGGCCAGCCCATCGGCTGGCCCCCGTTCCGGCAGAGCGTTTTGGTCAGGGCGTCCCGTCAGAGGGCCAGGACCCGGTCGAGGAAGTCGCGGTACTGGCGCATGGCCACCCGCAGCGCCTCGGTGTCCGGGGTGTCCGACTGCCGGCGCGGGTCGAGGTCGACCTGCTCGGCCAGCAGCCGCTCGCCCAGGGCGTGCACCGCGCTGGCGACGAGGGCCTGCGCCTGCGCGACGGCCGAGACCGGGTCGTCGACGAAGTTCGACTTGATCTGCTGCCAGTCCTCGCGGAACTGCCGGGCCGCGTCCTCACTCCAGACCGCGATCTGCGTCTCGGCGAGATCGCCCGGCTTGAACTGCTTGGCCTCGACGAGCTCGCCGCTGTGCGCCTCACCCTCACCGAGCACCGCGAGCGCGGCCGGCGCCGCGGTGGCCGCGACAAGCTCCTCCGCGTCGTCATCCTCAGCCTCGGCGGCGATCTCCTCGACATCGGCCGCGGTTTCGTCGGCCGCCGCGGTTTCGTCGGCACCGGCCGCGACCACCTCGGCTACCGCCTCGGTCGCGGTTTCGTCGGCCTCGGCCGCCGCCTCGGTCGCGGTGGCGTCCGCCGCGGTCTCGTCGGCTGCGATGTCGGTGGCCGCTGCTGCGTCGACGGCTGCGGTCTCGTCGGCCTCGGCAGCCACGGTGTCGTCGGCTGCCGTCTCTTCGGCTGCCGTCTCGGCGGCTGCGCTTTCGTCGGCCGTGGCGTCGGCGGCCGCTGTTTCGTCGGCTGCCGTTTCGTCCGCGGCCGGGATGATGCCCACTGCGGGAAGGCCGTCGGCCGGCGGGTGCGTCCAGTCGTGGTCGTCTCCGACCGGCGGCCCACTGGCCGTCAACGGCGCGACGTTCGGCTCCGGGTTGGACCAGTCCTTGTCCAGCGACCCCGCGGACGGGCTGACCTCCGGCTCGATGGCGGCTTCTGTCGGTTGAATGATTTCCTCCTCGATGAGTGTCTCGTCAGCCACCCGACCCGCCGGCTCCGCCCACGCGTCGGTGACGGCCGCCCCGTTGATGCCGGGCACGGCCTCGGCAGGAACATCAGCAGGCGAAGGCGCCCCAGAGAGCACGGCGAACGCGCCAACCTCGGCCGGCTGCTCCAGGCCCAGGTCAGAATCAACGCCGGCGCCGTAGCCACCCGCCTCGTCGTCGTCCACGTAGACAGCGGCATCCAGCAGCGCCCCGTCGGTACCCGCGGCGTCGTCCGCGATCTCGGCGTCGGTCGCAGCGCCCTCCGCGTCAAGCGCACCGTCGACCTCGGCCACGTCCGCCTCAGGCACGGTGCCGCTCTCGTCGGCCTCGGCCTCGGTCGCGGCGGCGTCCACATCGGTCACCTCGGCCGCGTCGTCTCCGGCATCCGCCCCGGCAGTGTCCGCGTCCGCAACGGCTTCCTCGCCGCCGACGGCATCGTCAGCCACGGCGTCAGTTTCGGAGACGGCAGCGTTGACCGCGACGATGTCGCCGCCTTCGGCCGGCTCCTCGTCCGTCGCCGCTTCGCCCTCGCCCGCGAGCTCGGTCACGGCCTCAGCCTCCGCGCCAGTCTCGGTCTCGGCCGCGCCACCCGCTTCAGCGGCCACCGCCGGCTCGGCGTCGGCTTCGCCGTCCGCTTCGACGGCGGCCTCTGCGTCAGGCTCGGTCTCGGCTGCGGCGTCTGCCTGGCCGTCCGTGTCAGCGGCAGCCTCTGCCTCGGGCTCGGTCTCAGCGGCGTCGGCTTCGTCGTCAGCGTCAGCCGTCGCCTGGGGCTCGGTCTCAGCCGCGGCGTCCGTGTCGCCGGCCGCTTCAGCGGTGACCTCTGCCTCGGGCTCGGTCTCGGTCTCGGTTGCCGCGTCTGCCTCGCCGTCCGCTTCCGTGGCGGCCTCTGCCTCGGGCTCGGCCGCAGTGGCGTCCGCCTCGTCTTCCGCGTCGGCTGCCGCCTCGGTCGCGACCTCCGGCTCCGCAGCGGCGGCGGCCTCGGGCCCGTCCTCAACAGCGGCGTCGGCCGCCGGCTCCTCCTCGGTGGCGGCTTCGGCTTCTGGCTCTACGTCGGCTTCGGATTCCCCGGCGACCTCCGCGTCAGGCTCCGCCGGGTCACCCTCCGCAGCCACCTCGGCGTCAGATGCGGCCGGCTCCTCCGCGACGGTCTCTGCCGCAGCCTCGGCTGGCGCGTCTGCGTCGTCGGCGGCCGGTTCGCCTTCGAGAGCAGGTGCGGTGGCGAGGCTGGCCTCGGCGTCCACCTCTGACTCTGCGTCGGTGCCCGCGTCCGAATCCGCCGCAGCGTCCACGTCGGACGCCGGCTCAGTGTCCACGCCGGACACCGCGTCCGCTTCAGGGTCGGTCGCCGGCTCGGCTGTGGCTTCGACGTCGTCGGTGTCCGCCGACTGGGTGTCCGCCTCCGCGTCGGTCGCCGCGTCCTCCGTGGCCGCCTCCGCCCCTGCCTCCGGCGTTACCTCCGCATCAGCGTCCGCGAGGTCGGCCGACTCGACGTCGGCGTCCTCAGTGGACTCCGGCTCGGTGGCCAGGCCCGCGGTCGCCTCCTCTGCGTCGGCTGCCGGCTCGGCGTCCGCGTCCGCGTCGGCCTCAGCCACGGTTTCGGCGTCGGCCTCCGCCTCGGCGGCCGTGTCACCGGCGGGCTCGACCGCAGGCTCGGCAACCGCTGCGGCTTCGGGCTCGGTCTCGGTGGCGACTTCGGCTTCGGGCTCGGTCTCAATGGCAGCTTCGACCTCGGCCGCCGCGGGGGCGTCGGCGCCGGTGTCGGATTCGGCCTCCGGCTCTGCGGGCGCGTCGCCCTGAGCGTCGGGCAGCGGCTCGGCCTCGGCGACCACGCCTGCCTCGGCGTCGGCGGCCGTCCCGCTGTCCACCTCGGCCTCGCCGGCTTCGGCCTCGGGCGCGACCTCGTCGGCAGCATCCACCGCATCGGCCGGGGCGGCTTCAACGGCCTCGGCCGTCGCGGTGTCCGCACCGGTCTCAGCGTCCGCGTCGGTGGCGTCGGCGTCGGCGCTCGCCTCGGTGGTCTCAGCGTCCGCTGCGATCTCGGTGTCCGCGCTGGTCTCAGCGTCCGCGTCGGTGGCATCGGCGTCAGTGCTCGCCTCGGCCGTCTCGGCGTCGGCACCAGGCTCGGTGTCCGCGTCGGTGGCGTCGGCCGCGGTGTCCGCGTCGGCGGCCTCGGTGCTCGCCTCGGCAGTGGCGGTCTCAGCGTCGGCGTCGGCATCCGCCGGCGCAGTGTCCACGTCGGACTCGGCGTCGGCCTCGTCGCTGTCCACCTCAGCCTCGATGGCAGCTTCGGCCTCGGTCGCCGTGGCCGCCTCGTCGACCGTCGCGTCTGGCTCGGCGTCGGCGGGCGCGGCGGCGTCTGCCTCGGGCGTGGTGGCGTCTGCCTCCAACTCGGCGGACGCGTCGGCGTCCGGCTCCGCCGCGTCCGTCGTGGTGGCGGCGTCCGTCGTGGTGGCGGCGTCCGTCGTGGTGGCGGCGTCCGGGTCGGGAGCGGTTGCATCGCCCGCGTCGGGCTGGGCGAGCGTTTCGGCTACGGCGTCGGTCTCGGGCGCCGCCTCCAGGTCCGGCGCCGCGTCCACCGGGGCGTCAGGTGCGGCTTCGGGCTCGACTGCCGTCTCGACCGCAGCCACGGGCTCGGTCGCCACCTCGGCGGAGGCCGCCGCGTCTGGCGCGGCCTCGGTCTCCGTCTCGGTGGCGGAGCCAGCGTCCGTCTCGGTGGTGGAAGCAGCGTCCGTCTCGGTGGTGGAAACCGCGTCCGCCTCGGTGGTGGAAGCGGCGTCCTCCGGGGAAGGGGCGTCCGTGGCGGGAGGGGCGTCCGTGGGAGAGGAGGCGTCTGTGGCGGTTGCGGCGTCAGGAGCCGCGGGGGCGTCGGGCGGGGCGGGCGTGGCCGGGGGCGTTGCGGAGGAGTCGATCAGCTGGGTGGCGAGCGGCGGCAGGGGGACTCGTCGGCGCGCTCGCGCGGGACGATGATCGGGATCTCGGACGTGGGCTCGTTGAGGGCTGTGGTCTGCTCCGAGGGCGGTCGCTGGCCGGGAAGAAGCCCGGCGGGTACGACGGGAAGTGGGGCTGTCGTCTCGGTGTCGTGCTGGGGACCTGACGTGGGGGTGGGCTGCATGACTCTGGTGTCCTCCGTCCGCTCGGCTGGGCCCCGGCGAGCGGATGCCGGGGTGCCCGGTGCGCCCATACGTGATCTTCGGCAGGGCGCAGCCCACGAAAAGGCGGACGACGCCCGAACCGTTGCGATTCTGGCCCAGCCTGACAACTGGGCACCCCGCCGGAGACCCTGGCGGCGCACCGACAACCTACCGTCCAGCGGTGCTCAGCACAGCCCTCGAAAGGCACCACTTCCCGTGCGGAACAATTGGACACTGTGCCAGTACCTGAACCGCCGACCCAGGCCGTCCGACCGTCCTCCCTCGATCCGGTTATCGCCGCCCGACTGAGCCGCAACGAGGCCGGTCTCGTGGCCGCGATCGTGCGCGAGCACGGCACCGGAGACGTGCTGATGATGGCCTGGATGGACGACGAGGCGCTGCACCGCACACTCACCACCGGGCGGGCCACCTACTGGTCGCGCAGCCGCCAGGAGTACTGGGTGAAGGGCGAGACGTCGGGCCACCACCAGTACGTGAAGGCCGTCTCCCTGGACTGTGACGGCGACGCCGTACTGGTCACCGTCGAGCAGGTGGGCGCGGCCTGCCACACCGGCAACCACACGTGCTTCTTCGACGAGCTGCCCGTAACGGCGCCAAAGACAGAGCTGCCCGCGACGGCGACAAAGACAGGACTGCCCGTCACGGCGCCAACGGCAGAGACGGGAACGCAAGCATGACCACCGGAGTGGTGACACCGGACCTGGACACGTTCCGCGCCCTCGCCGCTACCCGCCGCGTCGTGCCGGTCACGCGGCGGCTGCTGGCCGACGGGGAGACGCCGATCGGCGTGTACCGCAAGCTGGCCGGCGGCCCCGGCACCTTCCTGCTGGAGTCCGCCGAGCAGGGAGCGGGCACCGCGTGGTCGCGCTACTCCTTCATCGGCGTGCGGAGCGCGGCCACCCTCGTCGAGCGGGACGGCCGCGCCGCGTGGCTGGGCACCCCGCCGGCCGGTATCCCCACCGAGGGCGAGGTCGTCGACGTCCTGAAGCAGACGGTGGCCGCCCTCACCAACAACGAGACCCCGCCGGCCTCCCACCGCTCACCGGGGGCATGGTGGGCTACCTCGGGTACGACCTGGTGCGCCGCTTCGAGCGCCTCCCCACCCTCGCCGAGGACGACCTGGCGCTGCCCGAGCTCGGCATGATGCTTGCCACCGACCTCGTGGTGCTCGACCACTACGAGGGCGCCGCGATCCTCGTGGCCAACGCGATCACGGAGGACGGCGACCCCGACCCGGCGTACCACCACGCGGTCGGGCGGCTCGACGCGATGACCACCGCCCTCTCCCGCCCCATCCCGCCGATGATTTCCACAGTGGACAGCCCGGCGCTGGGCGAGGTGCGCAGCCGCACCGGGTCGGGGGAGTACCCCAAGGCGGTCGAGGTGGCCAAGGAGGCGATCCGCGCGGGCGAGTGCTTCCAGATCGTTGTGGCGCAGCGCTTCGAGCGGGAGACCACCGCCGACCCGCTCGACGTCTACCGGGTGCTGCGCACGACAAACCCCAGCCCGTACATGTACCTGCTTCGCTTCGACGACTTCGACATCGTGGGCTCTTCACCGGAGGCGCACCTCAAGGTGACCGGCGGGGCTGGAGACACGCCGCGGCGGGCACTGCTCCACCCGATCGCCGGCACCCGGCCGCGCGGCGCCACGCCGGAAGCGGACGGCGGGCTGGCCGCCGAGCTGATCTCCGACCCCAAGGAGCGGGCCGAGCACGTGATGCTCGTCGATCTCGGCCGCAACGACCTCGGCCGGGTCTGCCGCCCGGGCACGGTCGAGGTGCCGGAGTTCGCGACCATCGAGCGGTACAGCCACGTGATGCACATCGTCTCCACCGTCGTCGGCGAGCTGCGCGAGGACCAGACGGCGTTCGACGCGCTGGCCGCCACGTTCCCGGCCGGCACGCTCTCCGGTGCGCCCAAGGTGCGGGCCATGGAGATCATCGAGGAGCTGGAACCGACCCGCCGCGGGCTGTACGGGGGACCGTCGGCTACTTCGGCTTCGGCGGCGACATGGACATGGCGATCGCGATCCGCACCGCGCTGATCCGCGGCGGCCGGGCGTACGTGCAGGCCGGCGCGGGCATCGTCGCCGACTCCGACCCGGCCGCGGAGGAGCGGGAGACCCAGAGCAAGGCGGCCGCCGTCCTGGCGGCCATCGCCGCCGCGGAGACGTTACGGCCGGCACGATGAACGAGCGCCGCCAGCTCGCGTACACCGTGATCCTCTGCCTCGCCGGCGCGGGACTGGCGCTCTTCGCGGCGACCCGCACCTGGACGGTCGAGGTGGTCACGAGGGCGGAGCCGCTGACGCCGACCCGTACCGCGCGGACCGGGGGCGACATCCTGCCCTGGCTCCCGCCCCTCGCAGTGGTTGGTCTTGCCGGGTCGGGCGCGATCGTGGCCACCCGTCGCTTGGCTCGACGGTGGGTCGGCGTACTACTGCTGCTTGTCGGTCTTGGGGTGGCGGCTGGCGGAGCCTACGGTCTCAGCGAGACCACGGCGTGGGCCCTCGCCTGCCTGGCGGGTGGGCTGGCGCTGGCCGCTGGCGGCGCTCTGACGGCCGTGCGCGGGCCGTCCTGGCCCGGTCTGGGTACCCGCTACGAACGGGCGGCGCGGCGGCCGGCAGACGGTCCTACGGCGGCCTGGGACGCCCTCGACCGGGGCGAGGACCCGACGCTGAGCTGACTGATCAGGCGGCGCACCTCGTTGTGGCGGTCGGCCCGGGCCCGGTCGGCGCAGATGGCCTCCCACGCGTTGCGGCGCGCGGTGCGCACGTTGGCGTCGCCGATCACCACCCGCTCGACGGTGTCGATCATGCCGACAGCGATGGAAAGGACCGAACGGGGTATCTCGACAAGGCCGCTAGGTTGCGTGTCGCTCATGGTCGCGCTCCGGTATCGGGTGTCAGGCACCGCCGAACAGTCTGCCTGACGTTGATCGTGCGGGAGGTCTGTTTCGGGCCGATGACCCGTCGGTCAAGTGTCCCGGAACGCACCCCGAAGACGGCCACCGCACGGCCCGAACGTGACGCGGCGAACAGCCGGCCGGGCGGCGACGGCCGGCACGGTCCGGCCTGGTCAACGCGCCCCTCGGACCGGATCTTGCCGGCATTATGCCCGAGTCCAACACGCGAGGCTCTTCATACCCCGGACTCGGAGTCGTCGGTGGCGCCCCCTAGCATCGGGCGAATGACACCCGGAAAGGGGAGTCCGTTGGTGACTGCTGAGCATGCGTACGCGGACGACGAGGGCGGCAAGCCGGCCGCCGGGGGACCCGCGAATGTCCTCGACGAGATCCTCGCGGGTGTGCGGGCGGACGTCGAGCTGCGAGAACAGCGGGTCTCGCTGGAGCGGGTGAAGGAGCTCGCGGCCGCCGCGCCGCCGGCACTCGACGCCTACGCGGCCCTGCGCCGCCCCGGCGTCGGCGTGATCGCCGAGGTCAAGCGCTCCTCCCCGTCCAAGGGGCAGCTGGCCGAGATACCGGACCCGGCGGATCTTGCGACGGAGTACGCGGCGGGCGGCGCCCGGTGCATCAGCGTGCTCACCGAGGGGCGGTGGTTCGGCGGCTCGCTGGACGACCTCGTCTCGGTGCGAGCCGCGGTCGGAGTGCCTCTGCTGCGTAAGGACTTCGTCGTCTCCAGCTACCAGGTGCACGAGGCTCGCGCGCACGGCGCCGACCTGGTGCTGCTGATCGTGGCCGCGCTGGAGCAGAATGTGCTGACCGGCCTGCTGGAGCGGATCGAGTCGCTCGGCATGACGGCGCTCGTCGAGGTGCACACCGAGGAGGAGGCCGACCGCGCGCTGGAGGCCGACGCCAAGGTCATCGGGGTCAATGCGCGCAACCTGCGCACGCTCGAGGTCGACCGCTCGGTCTTCGAGCGGATCGCGCCCGGCCTGCCCAACAGCGTCGTCAAGATCGCCGAGTCGGGTGTGCGCGGCCCGCACGACCTGATCAGGTACGCGTCGGCGGGCGCCGACGCCGTCCTCGTCGGCGAGGGCCTGGTCACCCAGAAGAGCCCCCGCGACGCGGTGGCCGCGCTGGTCAACGCCGGCAACCACCCCGCCACCCCCAGGCCGGTCCGGTGAACGCGTCCGCGGCCGGCCTGCTGCCCGACGTCAGCGGGCACTTCGGGCGGTACGGGGGGCGCTTCGTACCGGAGGCGCTCATCGCCGCGCTCGACCAGCTCGACCAGGCGTACCGGCACGCGCTGGCCGACGAGGCGTTCCAGGCGGAGTTCGGGCGGCTGCTGCGCGACTACGCGGGCGTACCGTCGCTGCTCTACCGCGCCGACCGCTTCTCCGCGGCGGCCGGTGCGCGGATCTTCCTCAAGCGCGAGGATCTCAACCACACCGGCGCGCACAAGGTACGCAACGTGCTCGGCCAGGCGCTGCTCACCAAGCGGATGGGCAAGACCAGGGTGATCGCCGAGACCGGGGCCGGTCAGCACGGGGTGGCCACCGCCACCGCGGCCGCGCTGATGGACCTGGAGTGCGTCGTCTACATGGGCGAGGTCGACACCGAGCGCCAGGCGCTCAACGTCGCCCGTATGAAGATGCTCGGCGCCACCGTGATCCCGGTGAAGACCGGCTCGCGCACGCTCAAGGACGCGATCAACGAGGCGCTCCGCGACTGGGTGTCCACTGTGGATGACACGCACTACCTGCTGGGCACCGCGGCGGGGCCGCACCCGTTCCCGGGCATGGTGCGGGACTTCGTGCGCGGCATCGGTGTGGAGGCCCGCCAGCAGATCCTCGACCAGACCGGCGCGCTGCCCGACGCGGTCAGCGCCTGTGTCGGCGGCGGGTCGAACGCGATCGGCATCTTCCACGCGTTCGTGGGGACGAGGGCGTCCGGCTGTACGGGTTCGAGGGCGGCGGCGAGGGCATCACGACCGACCGGCACTCGGCCCGGTTCAGCGGCGGCTCGCCGGGCGTGCTGCACGGCGCCCGGACCTATGTGCTCCAGGACGAGGACGGGCAGACCGTCGAGTCGTATTCGATCTCCGCCGGGCTCGATTACCCGAGCGTGGGGCCGGAGCACGCCTGGCTGCACGAGACCGGTCGCGCGACGTACATGCCGGTGACCGACGCCGAGGCGATGGCCGCCTTCAAGCTGCTCTGCCGCACCGAGGGCATCATCCCGGCGATCGAGAGCGCGCACGGGCTGGGCGGGGCGCTGGCCATCGCGCCCGTGCTCGCCGAGGAGCTCGGCCGCGAGCCGACCATCATCGTCAACCTGTCGGGTCGGGGGACAAGGACGTGGAGACTGCCGGTTCGTACTTCGGGCTCCTCGCGTGAGCCTCGCGGAGGTCTTCGAGAAGGCCCGCGGCGAGGGTCGGGCGGTGTCGGTCGGGTGCATGCCGGCCGGCTTCCCGACGGTCGAGGGCAGCATCGCCTCGATGATCGCGATGGCCGAGGCGGGCATCGACGTGATCGAGGTCGAGTTGCCGTACTCGGATCCGGTCATGGACGGCCCGGTGATCCAGCAGGCGAGCGAAATCGCGCTCGCCGGCGGCGTCCGCACCCGGGACACGCTGCGGGCCATCGAGGAGGTCGCCCGTACCGGCGTGCCGGTGGTGCTGATGACGTACTGGAACCCGATCGAGCGGTACGGCGTCGACGCCTTCGCCCGCGACCTCGCCGCCGCTGGCGGCACCGGCCTCATCACGCCCGACCTCATCCCGGACGAGGCGGAGGAGTGGCTGGTGGCCTCGGACGCGCACCAGCTCGACCGCACGTTCCTCGTCTCGCCCTCCTCCACCGACGAGCGGCTGGCGATGACCGTGGCGCACTGCCGCGGTTTCGTCTACGCGACCGCGGTCATGGGCGTCACGGGTGCCCGCGACCAGACGTCGGCCGCGGCGCCCGCGCTGGTCGCCCGCGTCCGGGCCGTCAGCGACCTGCCGGTCGGCGTGGGCCTGGGGGTACGTGACGGTGCGCAGGCCGCCGAGGTCGGCTCGTTCGCCGACGGGGTGATCGTGGGCAGCGCCCTCGTCCGGTGCGTGCTGGAGGCACCCGACGAGGCAGCCGGTCTTGCTTCGCTGCGCGCGCTCAGCGCCGACCTGGCCCGCGGCGTGCGAGCGGTCAAACGCTGAGCAGCGGCACGTCGTACTTCTGGATGTACTCGTCGCGGGTCACGAGCGTCAGGTCCTCGCACTGGGCCTGTGCGACAAGCATGCGGTCGAACGGATCTCGGTGAATCGGCGGCAGCCGTCCGGCGGCGAGGGCGTGCGTCGAGGTCATCGGTAGCTCCCGGAAACCGGCGGCCCGAATGCGGTCTGGCAGGTCCGCGGGCTCGAGCTTGCCGAGCGCCTGCTTGACGGAGACCTCCCACAGCGTCGCCGCGCTCACGTAGGCATCCGGCTCCACGTCGAGAATGTCCTTGATGTCGACGTGGAGCGTGGGATCGTCGGCCAGCCACCAGAGGACGACGTGGGTGTCGAGGAGCAGTCTCATCGCGATGTCTCGAAGTCGTCGGCGATCGCCTTGTTGACCGAGTCGGAATCCCAGTCGTCGGCAAGGACCAGCCGCCCGCGCAACGATCCGCGGCCGAGGCGATGGATCATGCGGGTCAACGGAACCACCTTCGCCACCGGCCGGCCGGCGCGGCTGATGATCACCTCTTCGCCACGCTCCACCCGCTCGATGATGCGGGAGAGGTTGGTCTTGGCGTCATGGATGTTGAACTGTGCCGCGGGCTCGCGAGACATCGCGCCTCCTTAGCTAGGAGGCCTAGTTTAGGCTAGTTTAGCTAGCTCGGTGGGTGGGCCGAGTCTGTTTTCGCGCGATGTGATGGCTCAGCTGGCGGCGACCGCGAGCGCCTCGACCTCGGCCGCGTCGGGGATCTCCGGCTCGCTGTCGCGCTCGACGTGGCGGAGCACCCCGGAGTGGCCGGCCACGGCGTCCGCGATCGCCGCACGGGCGACCGGGGTCATCGGGCCGGGCAGCGCCGCTGTGTCGTGCCACGACACCCAGCAGATCCGGCCGGGCGAGTTGACGCTCGCCTCGCCGCCGTCGATCTGGCCGCGGAAGACGTACTTGAGCACGTCGGGCATGTCTTCGCCGCAGGCGTCGCCGGTCAGTTGGTAGATGCCGACAAGGTCGACCATGTGGGTTTCCAGGCCGGTCTCCTCGCGGATGTCGCGGATCGCCGCGTGGACCGGGCTCTCGGCCTGGCGGATGCGACCGCCGGGCAGGCACCACAGCCGGTGCCCCTGACTTTGCTGGCAGAGCAGCACGCGGCCGGCGGCGTCGGTGATGACGGCGGCGACCGCGGAGGTCAAAGAGCTCATGTCAAAAGAGCGTACGACTGCCTCACCGATTAGTCAGCCGTCGTTCACCGTTGACCTCTGGCCGTTGTCACGGACGCTGCTATGCGAGGTGCGACGGGCGCCAGGATAGTGGCGGTGTCCGATTTGGGCGTGACCGGGCTAACGGAAGCCCAGCCCACGACGGTAGCCTGTGCACCCGTGACAGTCGCCGCAATTCCGAGCCCCAGCTCAGCGGTCTGGGAGCTCGGTCCGATCCCGATTCGGGCATACGCGCTCTGCATCGTTCTCGGCATCGCCGTCGCCTGCGTGGTGACCGAGTTTCGGCTGCGCCGCCGCGGTGGGCCGCCGTGGGCGGTCCTCGACATCGCGGTGTGGGCGGTGCCGTTCGGCATCGTCGGCGCGCGCCTCTACCACGTGATCACGTCGCCGGAAGACTACTTCGGCGCGGGCGGGAGCCCGGCCGACGCCTTCAAGATCTGGGAAGGCGGCCTCGGCATATGGGGCGGGGTCGCCGGCGGGGTGCTCGGCGCCTGGATCGCCTGCCGCCAGCTCGGCATCCCGCTGACCACCGTCGCCGACGCGGCGGCACCGGGCCTGCCGCTCGCGCAGGCGGTCGGCCGGGTCGGCAACTGGTTCAACAACGAGTTGTACGGCGGCGTCACCACCCTGCCCTGGGGCCTCAAGATCCACCAGATGGATCCGGAAAACCCGGGCCACGCCCTCCGGGACCAGGACGGCAACCCGATCCTCGAGCCCGATCTCTACCACCCCACGTTCCTCTACGAGGCGCTGTGGAACATCGGGGTCGCGGCCATGGTGCTGCTCGTCGACCGCCGGGTCAAGCTGGGCAAGGGGCGGGCCTTCGCGCTCTACGCGATGGGGTACACCGCTGGGCGGTTCTGGATCGAGATGATGCGCACCGACGAGGCCAACACCATCCTCGGGGCGCGGGTCAACGTCTGGGTCTCCGCGCTCGTGTTCCTCGGGGCGCTGATCTACTTCCTGCGCACCCGTGGTCCGCAGGAGTTCCTCGTGCCCAAGGACGCGCCCGTGCTGGCGGCGGTCGGCAGTGGGGGCGGCGACGTCTCGCAGCGCGACGTCTCCGGCAGCGACGCCGAGCGGGCGGAGGCGAAGCCGAGCGGCTACCGCGTGGTCACCGAGGAGCAGTTCGAGCGGTACAAGCAGACCGGCGAGCTGCCACCCGACGACGGGCCGGGGCGTGGTGAGGCGGGCGACCTGCTCGACGACTTCGCGGACGACGAGCCGGCCGAGCGGACCGGCGACGTGGCGATCACCGAGGACGCCGGCGGAGACGACGACTCCAGCCGGGAGAAGAAGGCGGACGCGAGGTCCGACGCCGAGGCCGCCGCGGATGGTGACAATGACCCGGCCGGCGATGCCGACTCCGACCCGCCGGACCGCGCGGTCCGATCCTCCGACGACCGCTGAAGTAGGGAGCGCCACCCATGCGTACGGCTGTGGTCGTCGGGGCGGGCATCGGCGGCCTGGCCGTAGCGGGCGCACTGGCCCGGTCCGGCTGGCAGGTGACGGTCCTGGAGCGTGACGACCGGGTCCGCGCCGAGCGCACCGCGCTGATCCTCTGGCCGAACGCGGTACGTGCCCTCGACGCCCTCGGCCTCGCCGCCGGGCTCGACGCGATCGCCACGCCGCTGCCCGAGAGCGGCATCCGCCGGCCGGACGGGCAGTGGCTCGTCCAGCCGCGCGGGGCGAGCGGGCGCGGCCCGGTGATCGTGCACCGCGAGGACCTGCACGACGCGCTCGTGGCCGGGCTCGGCGACCAGGTCGAGATCCGTACCGGCGTGGCCGTGCGCACGGCGCGCGCGGACGAGCGGGAGCGGCCCGCGGTGGGCGACGGTCGTACCACGTACGAGGGCGACATCGTCGTTGCCGCGGACGGCATCGACAGCGCGGTGCGGCAGCGGCTGGCGCCGGAGTCCACTGTGGTCAGCTCGGGGTGCGCGGCCTGGCGAGCCGTCATCCCCTGGTACCGCGTGCCGCCGCTCAACGAGGGGCGCCCGGTGGTGGGGGAGACGCTCGGCGCGGGCTACCGCTTCGTCGCCGCGCAGCTCGGGCAGCGTGGCTCGTCCGGTGCCTCCACGCGCGGCGGTATCTACTGGGTCGCCACGGCCGCCGGCGCGCCCCGGCCCGAGCCGCCCGCCACCCAGCTCGCGTTGCTGCGCCGGTGGTTCGCGGAGTGGCACCCGCCGATCGGGGATCTGCTCGCCGCCACCGAGCCGGACGAGCTCGTGCAGCACGAGGTGCGCGAGCTGCGGCCGCTGCCCCGGGAGTACGGCTTCCCGGCCGGCCCGGGTGGCTTCGCCCTCCTCGGCGACGCCGCCCACGCGATGCCGCACCACCTGGGGCAGGGCGCCTGCCTCGCGCTGGAGGACGCGGCGACGCTCCGATCGGTGCTGCGCGACGCGGTGCCCGGCCGGCAGACGCAGGAGGCGATCGCGGAGTACTCCCGTATCCGCCGCCCCCGCGCCGCCACGGTCGTGCGCCAGACCCGGCGGATGTCCGCGGTGCTCCAGGCCCGCGGCCGGCTCGCGCTGCGTGCCCGGGATGCCGCTCTGGGTACGATCAGCCCCCGCCTGATGGGCAGCGCGGCGACCGCCGCGGCGGCCTGGAAACCACCGGCCTGAGCCTTGCCCGAGGAATCTGCCCGAAGGGGGCGGTCACGCGACCGGGCGGACAACCAGCGCGCCACACGGCGGGGGCCGAAGTCGGACCGAACGGATGCTGACCGTCGCTGCGCGCGAGGGGGACACTACGCGCAATGACGGATGGCCTACGCGTACGCCCGGGGCAGGTGCGCCTGCTGGGGGCGGTGGAGCTGGCCGGTCCGGGCGGGCCGGTCCCGCTCGCCACCGGCGCGCGCCGGCTGCTCGCCGTGCTCGGCCTGCGCGGCGGTGAGATCGTCGGGTGGGCACAGCTGAGCGCGGCGGGCATCGACCCGGTGGCCCTCGACCGCGACTCGGCGGCGCTCGCCGGCGGGCTGGCCCGGGGCGGCCTGCGCGGCGCGCTTCAGACCCGGGCCGCCGGCATGCGCCTCGCCGGGCGGTATGTCGACGTGCTTCGCTATCACGACGAGCTGCGCCGGGCCCGCTCCCGCCGTACCGCCGGCGACCTGCCCGGCGCCGTCACCCTCTACGACCGCGCGCTGGCCCGCTGGCGCTCGGACACGCCGCTCGACGGCATCGCGCTCACCGGCTGGGCCGCGGCGGAGGCCAAGCGGCTGCGCGAGAGCCGCACCCGGGCCCGCGAGGAGCGGTGGGACTGCGTGCTGCGCACGGCCGCCGCCGCGGTACGGGCCAGCGGCGCGCCGGTCGCCGACCGGGCCGCGGTGCGCGCGGGCATCGACGCCACCAAGGCGGCGGAGGTGGCCGCCAGCGAGCTTGAAGCGGGCGTGGTGCGGCACCCGCTCCGGGAGCGCCGCTGGGAGCTGCTGCTGACCGCCACGCTGCTCAGCCGAGGGCGGGCGGCCGCCCGGTCGGTGTACGAGCGCGCCCTACAGACCTTCGCCGACCAGCTCGGCGTCGAGCCGGGCGAGCGGCTGCGCGCGCTGGCCGCGGCCGCCGAGCGGGGCGACATCGCCGAGCTGCCGGCCCCGGCCCGCCCTCAGCCGCGGATGCCACGGCGGGTGGCGGCGCCTCCGGTGCCGCTGACCAGCCTGCTCGGCCGCGACGCACTGCTGGACGACATCGACGTGCGGCTCGCCGGGCACCGGCTGGTGACGCTTGTCGGCCCCGGCGGCGCCGGCAAGACCCGGCTCGCCATCGCCGCGGCGGGCCGGCCCTGGGCCTCGGCCTCTGTGGCGGCCGCGACCGACGAGGCCGGCGCTCTCCTGGGTGAGCAGGCGTCCGCGGGCGGGCCGGTGGCCTGGTTCGTCGACCTCACCGTGGTCGACCGGCCGGGGAAGGTGCCGGCCGCGGTCGCCGAGACCCTGGGCCTGCGCCAGGACCCGGGCCTCGACCCGGTCGACGCGATCGCCGAGGAGATCGGCGCCCACGAGGTCCTGCTCGTGCTGGACAACTGCGAGCACCTGGTCGCCGGCTGCGGCGAGCTGGCCCGCCAGCTGCTGGCGCGCTGCCCGGGGCTGCGGATCCTCGCCACGAGCCGGGCGCCGCTGCGGGCCGACGACGAGGCGATAGTGCCCGTTCCGCCGCTTCCGCTGCCCACGGCCGTCGCCGGCCACACCCTCGCCGACCTGGCCACCCACGCCGCGACCCGGCTGTTCCTGGAGCGGGCCCAGGCTCGCGGCCGCCCCGTGCCCGAAGGCAGCGCCGACGCGGTGGCCCAGCTCTGCGTGGAGCTCGACGGGCTGCCGCTCGCGATCGAGCTGGCCGCCGCGCGCACCCCGCTGCTGAGCGTGCCCGAGATCGTCGCCCGCATCCGTACCGACCAGCGGCTGCTGCACAGCCCCGACCCCACCACCCCGCCCCGCCACCGCACCGTGGCCGCCGCGGTCGAGTCGAGCCTGGAGCAGCTCCCCCCGGACGTGCAGGTGTTCTTCGACCGGCTGGCGGTCTTCGCGGGCGGCTTCGACACCGGCGCGGCCGATGCCATGCGGGCCGGTGCCAGCTCCGACCCCACCGCGCTCGACCAGCTTGTCAACGCCTCGCTGGTGGAGGAAAACGCCGGCCGGTACCGGCTGCTCATGCCCATCCGCCGGCACGCGCTGGCCCGCCTGCACGCTGACGCGCCCGCCGCCCGTACCGCGCACGCCGCCCACTACCTGCGCGTGGCCGAGGCGGCCGACACCGACCTGCGCGGCCACGCCCAGGAGGTTGGGCTGGCCCGCCTGCGCGCCGACGCGGCAAACCTGCGCGCCGCGATGAGCTGGCTGGCCGAGGCCCGCCCGAGCGCCGTGCCGTACGGCGACCTGCGTCTCGCCACCGCGCTGGCGATGTTCTGCCGGGTCGAGGGGCACTACCAGGAGGCCCGCGCCTGGCTCGCTGCCGCGCTGGCCCGCCACCCCGCGCCCCCGTCCTGCTGCGCGGTGCCGCCGCCGCCGACGCCGCCATGCTCGCGATGCTGCTGTGCGACTACTCCGCCGCCGCCGAGTACGCCAGCACCGCCCGCGCCGCGTACCGCGCCATCGGCGACCGCCGGGCCGAGGCCCGGGTGGAGATGATCCTCGGCGCGGTGGCCCGCGAGCGCGCGCAGTACGAGGCCAGCGCCGCCCACCTCGACAAGGCCGCCGGCATCTACGTGGAGTGCGGCGACGAGCTGGGCGAGGCCCGCGCGGTACAGCTGCGCGGCTTCACCGCCTGGCTGGCCGGCGACTTCGACCGCGCCGAGCTGCGCCTGCGCGCCTGCCGCCGTTGGTTCGAGCGCCTGGGCGACGCCGAGGCCGCCGCCTCCGCCCTGATGAACCTCGGCGCGGTCGCGCTGTACCGCGGCGACACCGACCGCGCCACGAGCCTGCTGGACGCCGCGCTGGAGCGGTACGCGGCGCTGGGCTTCCCGGAGGGCGTCGGCTGGGCGCACAACCTGCGCGGCCTCGTCGAGCTGCGCACCGGCCGGGCGGACCGGGCGGAGGAGCACCTCGCGCTGAGCCTGGCGACGCACCGCAAGGTCGGCGACCGTTGGCGCACCGCCAGCGTGCTCGAGGCCCTCGCCGAGGTGCACCGCCGTGACGACCCGACCCGCGCCGCCCAGCTCCTGGCCGACGCGGGCCGCATCCGCGACGAGATCGGCGCCCCCATCCCGGCGTGCGAGCGCCCGGACACCGAGGCGACGGCGGCCGCGCTCCGGGCCGCCCTGGGCGATGGCACGCCCTTGCCCGCACGCGCCCTGATCCCGCCGGTCTGAACCTTCGAGCCGGTCAGGCCGTCGGGAAGATGGACGGGGTGGCGATACAGGCGGTGCCCACGCGCCGGAAGCCGGCCCGCGCGTAGATGCGGGCGATGTCGTCGCTGCCCGCGGACAGGAAGACGAGTTCGACGCCGGCGTCCAGGGCGTATCGGGCCAGGGCCGCCGTCACCGCCGCGCCAAGCCCTCGGCGCCGCGCCGTCGGGAGCGTCGCCACGCCGGCGATCTCGGCCACGTCGTCCACCCGCTGGAGGATGCCGCTGGCCAGGACTCCTTGCAGCTCAGGCTCTGCCGGGGGCGAAGGTTGCGGTGACAAATATCCCAACACCGAGGCGCGGCGACCGGCCCGCATCATGCGGCGCTCGTCCGCCAGCTCCTCCGCGGAGACCGGCAGCACCACAGCGTCCCGGTCTTTGGGACCGGGCAGGCCGGTCGAGGTGCCCGGCGCACCGAATCCGACCGCGCCCACCGCCCGGCGCACGGCGACGTCGTCGGCGAAGGACGGCGCCTCGGCGTCCAGGAAGCGCAGATCCGCGCCCACCGGTGTGACCAGGGCGGACGGGTCCAGCACCAGCAGAGGTGCCTCGAGGACCGCCAGGCCCGCCGAACGGGCCACCGCCAGCAGGTCCGGTGTGACTTCGTGTACCCATTCAAACGCTTCCGGTGCACCTATCGCACGCTGTCTCGCCCGAACCGAGGTAATGTCAGCGGCGGAAGGCGGCTCTTCGGCGCCCAGGCGGGGGCGCGCGTAGAACGGCCATCCCGGTCCGTCACGGACGAATAGCACGAGTCCACCAAAGTCCTCGGTGTGCGCGCCGTCCCTGGGTACGGCGTCGTAGAAGCGTTCCAACCTTTCGAACAGTTCAGCCACGTGTGATCAATCTCCGCTGGTGGAGTACAGGAACCCCTAACGTAGACTCGAATGACTCAGCAGGGCCGACGTCGTCCCGATCTATCCCCACGTAGCGCGAGCGACGACAGGAGGCCCGGTGGTTCATCCGTACCCTCAGCGCACCTCCGAAGGGCTCTACGACCCGGCGTATGAGCATGACGCATGTGGCGTGGCCTTCGTGGCGGATTTGGCAGGCAATCGTTCCCATGACGTTGTCGCCAAAGGCCTGTCGGCGCTCTGCCGGCTCGACCACCGGGGTGCCCGCGGCGCGGAGTCCAACACCGGTGACGGCGCCGGCATCATGCTCCAGGTGCCCGACGAGTTCTTCCGGGCCGTAGTCGACTTTCCGCTCCCACCCGCAGGGCAGTACGCGACGGGGCTTGTCTTCCTCCCGCACGACGAGGATGAGGCGGCCCGCGCGGTCCGGGTGCTGGAGAAGTACGCGCTGGTGGAGGGTGCCGACCTGCTGGGCTGGCGCGAGGTGCCGGTCGACGCCAGCGAGCTGGGCGAGAGCGCCGAGGCGGCCCGCCCGCGGATCCGGCAGGTGTTCTTGGCCGCGCACCGGCTGAGCGACACGCCGGGCGGCCCGGCGGGCAGCCCGCTGAGCGGGATCGACCTGGACCGGGTCGCGTTCTGCGTGCGCAAGCAGACCGAGCGGGAGACCGCCGAGCGCGGTGTGACGGCGTATTTTCCGTCGCTGTCGTCGCGCACGATCACGTACAAGGGGATGCTCACCCCGGCGCAGGTGCCGGCGTTCTTCCCAGACCTGGGGGACGAGCGGGTCGCCAGCGCGATCGCGCTGGTCCACTCGCGCTTCTCGACCAACACGTTCCCGTCGTGGCCGCTGGCCCATCCGTACCGGTTCATCGCGCACAACGGCGAGATCAACACCATCCGGGGCAACAAGAACTGGATGAACGCCCGCGAGGCGCTGCTGGCCTCCAGCGCGATCCCCGGCAGCCTCAAGCGGCTCTTCCCGATCTGCACGCCGGACGCCTCCGACGCGGCAAACGTGGACGAGGTGCTTGAGCTGCTGCACCTGGCCGGGCGGAGCCTGCCGCACGCGATGCTCATGATGATCCCCGAGGCGTGGGAGAACGACCCGGAGATGGAGCCGGCGCGGCGCGCGTTCTACCGCTTCCACGCCAGCCTGATGGAGCCGTGGGACGGCCCGGCCGCGGTGGCGTTCACCGACGGTACCGTCGTCGGCGCGGTGCTCGACCGCAACGGCCTGCGCCCCGGCCGGTGGTGGCAGACCAGCGACGGCCTTGTGGTGCTCGGCAGCGAGGCGGGCGTGCTCGACCTCGACCCGGCGACCGTGGTGGCCAAGGGGCGGCTCCAGCCGGGGCGGATGTTCCTGGTGGACACCGCTGCCGGCCGCATCGTGCAGGACGACGAGATCAAGGCCGAGCTGGCCGCGGCCCAGCCGTACGACGAGTGGCTGCACGCCGGTCTCATCGACCTCGCCGAGCTGCCCTCGCGGAAGCACATCGTCTTCACGCACGACTCGGTGCAGCGGCGGCAGCAGACCTTCGGGTACACCGAGGAGGAGCTGAAGATCCTGCTCGCGCCGCAGGCGCGCACCGGTGCCGAGCCGATCGGCTCGATGGGCACCGACACGCCGATCTCGCCGCTGTCGACCCGGCCCCGCCTGCTGTACGACTACTTCCACCAGCTCTTCGCCCAGGTGACCAACCCGCCGCTGGACGCGATCCGGGAGGAGCTGGTCACCAGCCTCCAGTCGACGATCGGCCCGGAGGGCAATCTGCTCAATCCGGGGCCGGCCAGCTGCCGGCAGATCGTGCTGCCGTACCCCGTCATCGACAACGACGAGCTCGCGAAGATCCTCTCCATCGACGAAGACGGCGACCTGCCGGGCTTCAAGGCGGTGCGGGTCTCCGGGCTGTACCGGCTGCGCGACGGCGCGGCCGGCATCAAGGCGCGGCTCACCCAGATCTGCCGCCACGTCTCCGAGGCGATCGAAGACGGCGTGCGCATCCTGGTGCTCTCCGACCGCGACTCCAACTCCACGCTCGCCCCGATCCCGTCGCTGCTGCTGACCGCCGCCGTGCACCAGCACCTCGTGCGGGAGCAGACGCGGACGCAGGTGGCGCTCATCGTGGAGAGCGGCGACTGCCGCGAGGTGCACCACGCGGCCGTACTTGTCGGGTATGGCGCGGCGGCGGTCAACCCGTACCTGGCCTTCGAGTCGGTCGAGGACCTCATCGCCACCGGCGCGCTGCCCGGCATCGAGCCGGCGAAGGCCGTGCGCAACTACGTGAAGGCGCTCGGCAAGGGCGTCCAGAAGATCATGTCCAAGATGGGCATCTCGACGGTCTCGTCGTACTGCGGGGCGCAGGTCTTCGAGGCGGTCGGCCTCGACGCCCGGCTCGTGGAGCGCTACTTCGCGGGTACCCCGGGCAAGATCGGTGGCGCCGGGCTCGCCGAGATCCACGAGGAGGTCATGGCCCGCCACGCCCGCGCGTACCCGGCCAACCAGGCCGAGCGCACCCACCGTCGGCTGGAGGTCGGCGGCGAGTACCAGTGGCGCCGCGAGGGCGAGCTGCACCTGTTCAACCCGGAGACGGTGTTCCTGCTCCAGCACGCCACCCGCAGCCGCCAGTACGACGTGTTCCGGAAGTACACGTCCACTGTGGACGAGCTGGCGGCTAAGGCCGGCTCGCTGCGGGGCCTCTTCACGCTCCGCACCGGCGCCCGCCCGCCCGTGCCGCTCGACGAGGTCGAGCCGGTCAGCGAGATCGTCAAGCGGTTCGCCACCGGCGCGATGTCGTACGGGTCGATCTCGGCCGAGGCGCACGAGACGCTCGCCATCGCGATGAACAAGCTCGGCGGCAAGTCCAACACCGGCGAGGGCGGCGAGGACGTCGAGCGGCTGCACGACCCGTCCCGGCGTTCCGCGGTGAAGCAGGTCGCGAGTGGACGGTTCGGCGTCACGAGCGAGTACCTGGTGAACGCCGACGACCTCCAGATCAAGATGGCCCAGGGTGCCAAGCCCGGCGAGGGCGGCCAGCTGCCCGGCAACAAGGTGTGGCCGTGGATCGCCAAGACCCGGTACGCCACGCCCGGCGTCGGCCTCATCTCGCCGCCGCCGCACCACGACATCTACTCCATCGAGGACCTCGCGCAGCTTGTCCACGACCTCAAGTGCGTCAACCCCGCGGCCCGCGTACACGTGAAGCTCGTCTCGGAGGTCGGGGTCGGCACCGTCGCCGCTGGCGTGGCGAAGCTCAAGGCCGACGTCATCCTGATCTCCGGCCACGACGGCGGCACCGGAGCGTCCCCGCTCAACTCGCTCAAGCACGCCGGTACCCCGTGGGAGCTCGGCCTCGCCGAGGCGCAGCAGACGCTGCTGCTCAACCGGCTGCGCGACCGCGTCACCGTGCAGGTCGACGGCCAGCTCAAGACCGGCCGCGACGTGATCGTGGCGGCGCTGCTCGGCGCCGAGGAGTACGGCTTCGCCACCGCGCCGCTCATCGTCTCCGGCTGCATCATGATGCGGGTCTGCCACCTCGACACGTGCCCGGTCGGCATCGCGACGCAAAACCCGGTGCTGCGCGAGCGGTACACGGGCAAGCCGGAGTTCGTGGAGAACTTCTTCCTCTTCCTCGCCGAGGAGGTGCGGGGATACCTGGCCGAGCTGGGCTTCCGCTCGCTCGACGAGGCGATCGGCCACGCCGAGATGCTCGACATCGTGCCGGCGGTCGACCACTGGAAGGCGCGCGGCCTCGACCTCGGTCCCGTGCTGCATGTGCCGCAGCTGCCCGAGGGCGCGGCCCGGCGGCGCATCCGCGGCCAGGAGCACGGCCTCGACCGCGCGCTCGACAACGAGCTGATCACGCTCGCCGCGCCCGCGCTGGAGCACCGCGAGCCGGTCCGCGCGGTGGTCCCGGTCCGCAACGAGCACCGCAGCGTCGGCGCCATGCTGGGTGGCGAGGTCGCCCGGCGGTACGGCGGCGCGGGCCTGCCCGACGACACGATCGACGTGACGCTGCACGGCACCGCCGGCCAGTCGTTCGGCGCGTTCCTGCCGCGGGGCGTGACACTGCGCCTCTTCGGCGACGCCAACGACTACGTCGGCAAGGGCCTGTCCGGCGGGCGGATCGTGGTGCGGCCGTTCAGCACCGCGCCGTTCGCGGCCGAGGAGCAGATCATCGCCGGCAACACCATCCTCTATGGAGCGACCGACGGCGAGGTGTTCCTGCGCGGCCGGGTCGGCGAGCGTTTCGCGGTCCGCAACTCCGGCGCGGTGGCCATTGTGGAGGGTGTCGGCGACCACGGCTGCGAGTACATGACCGGCGGCACCGTCGTCGTCCTCGGCGGCACCGGGCGCAACTTCGCGGCCGGCATGTCCGGCGGTACCGCGTTCGTGTGGCGCCTCGACAAGGGCCGGGTCAACCCGGAGCTCGTCGAGCTCGAGCCGCTCACCGACGAGGAGCAGGTCACGCTCCGCGTGCTGGTCGAGCGGCACTTCGCCGAGACCGATTCGGCCGTCGCCGAGTACCTGCTCAAGCGCTGGCCCGAGACGGTGGAGGAGTTCACCGCCGTGGTGCCGCGCGACTACAAGCGCGTCATGGAAGCAATCCGCACCGCCGAAGCCGCCGGTCGGGACATCGACGAAGCGGTGATGGAGGTCGCTCGTGCCTGATCCTCAGGGCTTTCTTCGGTACGGGCGCCGGCTGCCGAGCCGGCGCCCGGTCCCGGTCCGCATCCAGGACTGGCGCGAGGTGTACCCGTCCGCGGGCGACGAGCTGATCCGCGAGCAGGCCACGCGGTGCATGGACTGCGGTATTCCGTTCTGCCACGACGGCTGCCCGCTGGGCAACCGCATCCCGGACTGGAATGACCTGGTCCGCACCGACAGCTGGGCCTCGGCCATCGAGTCGCTGCACGCTACGAACAACTTCCCGGAGTTCACCGGCCGGCTCTGCCCGGCGCCCTGTGAGGCGGCGTGCGTGCTCGGCATAGCGGGCGGGGAGCCGGTAGCGATCAAGCAGGTCGAGGTCGAGATCATCAACCGGGCCGTCGAGCGGGGGTATGTCACTCCCCAGGCCGTACCGCCGCCGTCGGGCAAGCGGGTCGCGGTGGTGGGCTCCGGGCCCGCCGGTCTCGCCGCCGCACAGCAGCTCGCCCGCGCCGGTCACCAGGTGACGGTGTACGAGCGGGACGACGCGATCGGTGGGCTGATGCGGTACGGCATCCCCGACTTCAAGCTGGAGAAGGAGCACATCGACCGGCGCCTTGCGCAGATGGCCGCGGAGGGCGTCGAGTTCCGGACGTCGGTGAACGTGGGCGTGGACGTGACGGCCGAGGCGTTGCGCGCGGAGCACGACGCGGTTCTGCTCGCCTGCGGTGCGCTCGCCGGCCGGGACACGCCGGATACGCCCGGGCGGCAGCTGCGCGGCGTACACCTGGCGATGGACCACCTCGTCCCCGCCAACCGCGTCGTCGCCGGCCTCGCTGCCTCCACCCCGATCGACGCCAAGGGCAAGCACGTGGTCATCATCGGCGGCGGTGACACCGCGGCCGACTGCCTGGGCGTGGCCCACCGGCAGGGCGCGGCCGGCATTAACCAGCTCGACCTGTACCCGCAGCCGCCGGACGCCCGCGACGAGGCGCGCGACCCGTGGCCCACCTGGCCGTGGATCCTGCGCAACTACCCGGCGCACGAGGAGGGCGGCGAGCGGGTGTTCGCGGTCGCGGTCCAGGAGTTCGTCGACGATGGCGCCGGCAACGTGCGGGCCGTGCGGATCGCCGAGGTGACCGTGGAGAAGGTCAACGGGCAGCGCATCCTCACGTACGTGCCGGGCTCCGAGCGCGAGCTCCCGGCCGACCTCGTGCTGCTGGCGATCGGCTTCGAGGGCACCGAGGAGCAGCCGCTGCTGGACCAGCTCGGCGTGCGCCGCAACCGGCGCGGCGCGATCGACGCCCGCCCGGACTGGCAGACCGACGCCGACGGCGTCTTCGTGGCCGGCGACATGCACCGCGGCGCCTCGCTCATCGTGTGGGCGATCGCCGAGGGCCGCGCCGCGGCCGCCGCCATCCACTCCTACCTGGGCGGCGAGGGCTCCCTCCCCGCCCCGGTAACCCCAGCGGCCGTCCCGCTGAGCGTGTAGCTCAGACCTCGACGAGCGAGAGGTCCGTCCGAGCGAAGTCATTGCCAAGGCAGAGCAATGGCTCGCTCGCGACGCGGCCGACCGCGTACGTGAGGCAGTCGCCGAAGTTCAATGCGGCGGGGTGGCGACCCTTGCCGTACCGCAGGTAGGCGTCGACGGCCACGGGCCAGTGGTCCGCGGTGAACGAGATGACCCGCAGCGAACTCTCTTGGATGAACCGTGCGAGCAGGGTCTTTCCGGGAATGCCGAGCCGGGCTGCCAGCACGATGCCGGTCTCCACGAGGGTCGGGGCCCCTACACCGGCCGGATCCTCCGACCCCACGAGTCGGTCCAGTAGCGGCTCCCAGCCCGGCTCTTGGAGCAGGATCGCGACGATCGCCGAGCTGTCGACGATCACACGCCCTCCGACCCGTAGCCCAGGATCTCCTCGCGCTCGGCCTTCGTCAGCGCGGTGCCGCGTACCTCGTCGGGCACCTGTGGCCACGCCTCGTCCGTGAGGAAACGGCGAAGGCGTGCGCCGCGATCGCGTGCGGCGCCTGCCGCCATCAGACGGGCGCGGCGCTCCCTCAGGGCGACGTTGATCGCCCGGGTCTTGCTTTCCCCGGCGAGCGCGGCCACCTCGGCCGCGAGCTGCTCGGTCTCCGGGTCCTTCACGTTCAGTGCCATGGTGTAAGGGTATTTCCTACGGTGTAAATCCACCAGATGCGGTCGGGGGCCGGCTGGCGGCCCCCGACCGGGTTTGCTCAGAACTCGGAGTTGTAGCTGGTGAACGAGCCGCTGCCGACGCGGGCGCCGGCCGGCGTGTAGCAGGCCACGTTGCGGACCAGCACGGTCGTGCCGCTGTACCCCCAGCCGGCCTGGAGGTTGCAGAACTCACCCGCCTGCCCGAACGCCGTCACCTGCACGTTGTCGGGCCGCTGTGCCAGGGCGCGGAAGCTGACGAGCGTCAGCCCCAGGCCGGAGGCGGTGGCGGTGTTGGTGCCCGGGCCGAGCTGCGAGTTGAAGTTCGTCGACGGCGGGCCGACGTTGGGCGTCGGCGGTGGCGGCATGTTCCAGAGGTAGCCGAAGAATCTCGGCGGGGCCACCGAGCCGAAGAGCGACCGCTCGTACTGGTAGCTCAGCGTGAACCAGGTGTTGAACGGCGTGCCCACCCCGTCGAAGCAGAGCACGATCACGTCCTGGCCGCCGGGGTTGGAGGCCCACTTGGCCACCTCACAGTGCGCGCCGATGTTCGGGTCCGCGGCGGTGACCTGGACGCTGCCGTCGACCGGCCCGAACGTGCCGAGTCCGGGCAGCCGCACGTGGTACTGGCCGGGCGGGCCGAGCGGCGTGACCGAGTTGGCCAGCAGCGACGAGTTGTACTGGCTGATGATGCCGCCGGCGGGGTTCGAGTGGACGTACCCGTAGCGCCCGGCCAGGCCGTCCGGCGGCGAGCTGCTCGCGAAGACGGCGCTGAACGGCGTGTCGACCGGCGCCCCGCCCACGGTGTAGCAGCGGACGTAGACGACCTCGTCGGCGCCGGACGGGCCCCAGCGCAGCGCCTGGCACCACACCGGGCCGCCGCTGACGGCGGTCACGTGGACGACGCCGCCGCGTGCGGCCTGTCCCGGGAAGATGATCCGGTAGAGCCCGGAGCCGCCCGGGGTGACGATCGTGGCGGCCGGCCAGGTGCTGCCCGGTACCGTTGCCGCGCCGTTCCACAGCACGAAGCCGTGCCCGTCGGGGACGGCCGCCTGTGCGGGTGCCGCGAGTCCGGCGGTGGCCAGGGCCGCGGCGACGCAGACTCCGGCCAGCTTTCGGAAGATTCCCATTTCGCTCCTTCGTGGGTTGGGGAATGGGATGTCTAAATAGAGGAGTTGATCGATGGACTGATCTGGCGGGTTGCCGACAGCCGAACGGCTGGATTTGATAAGACACGTCCGCGTGATCTTGGGGATACAGCCCGGACACAGCCAGCTCCAAGAGTGATCAACCATGGCTCCCACCCCACCCACGGATGCCGAGCTCGACGTGATGATCAGAGCTCGGCTCGCCTCCCTCGGAATCGACCTGGACCAGCTGCCGCCCGGCACCGCGTCCGACCCGGCGACCGGCTCACCCGGCCGCGACTCCGTACTCGCCTCGCTGCGCTCGTTCGTCCGCGGCACCGTCGGGGCGCTCGCCGCGTACCAGCTGCCGGCCCCCGCGGGCAGCGACCCGGCGCACGCGGCCGCCCTTTCCCAGCAACCCGCGCCGATGCTCTACCCATCGATCAGCACGGAGTGGCGCAAATGACCACTGTGGATAGACGCGCTTTCCTCGCCCGTACCGCGGCGGTCGCCGCGGTCGCCGCCGCCGGTGCCTCGGCCATCCCGGGCGTCGCCTGGGCGGGTGGGGCGGCCCGCTTCGGAGCCGGCGCGTACGTGCGGCCGCGCCCCGAGGCCTTCGCCGACCCGACCGAGCTGACGCTCGCCGAGGCGGCCTGGATGATCAAGAATGGCAAGCTCTCGCCGGCCGAGCTCGTCGAGGCGTACCTGGCTCGGATCGGCGCGTACGAGCCGGCGTACCAGGCGTTCAACACGGTGCTGGCGGACCAGGCGCGGGCGGCGGCGAAGGCGGCCGGCCGCAGGAAGCACACCGGACCGCTGCACGGCATCCCGCTCGCCATCAAGGACAACTACTGGACCGCCGGTGTGCGGACCACCGCCAACTCGTACCTCTTCCAGGACTTCGTGCCCCCGTACGACGCGACCGCCGTGGCCCGGCTCAAGGCGAACGGCGCGATCGTGCTCGGCAAGACCCAGATGGGTCCACTCGCGACGACCCGAGCGACCACACCGGACGGTCGCGTCACGACGGTCAACGCGTGGACACCCACGATCCCCGGCACCGACCCCGGCGGCTCGTCGACCGGCACGGCCACGTCGGTGGCTGGGCGGATGGCGACATCGGGTACGGGCACGCAGACCGGCGGCTCCATCACGGCACCGTCGAACGCGCAGAACCTCACCGGCCTCAAGCCCACCATGGGTCGTGTGTCGCTGGCCGGCATCATCCCGCTGAGCTACACCCGCGACCACCCGGGCCCGCTCGCGAGGGACGCCAAGGACGCGGCCATCATGCTCACTGCGATGGCGGGGGAGGACCCGGCCGACCCGCGCACGCAAGGGTTGCCGCGGGTGCCGGACCTGATCGAGGCGGCGACCCCGGTGTACTCCGGGCGGCGGCTCCGGGCGCGGTGGAGCACCCGCGTCGGTGTGCTTCCCGGGTACGCCGACGGCACCTCGGCCACCGCGCTGGCCCGCCAGGCGTTCCTCTCCACAGTGGACAAGATTGACGGCGTGCGCCTCGTCGACGTGCCGTTGCCGGACGAGTGGGACCTGCTGACCGGCAACGCGTTCAACAACGTCCGGCTGCCGGAGCGCAGCGAGCCCTTCATGCCGTACCTCCGTACCGACCTGCGCGGCTTCGGCGTGTCGGTGACCGGCTGGCTACAGGGTGCGCTGCTCGGGGCGAACGAGTTCATCACCGGCCAGCGAGCCAAGCTGCTGCTGCTGGAACGGGTGCTGGACCAGATCTTCGACCACTGCGACGTGGTGGTACAGACCGGTCCGGTGCCCTTCGACATCCTGGGCCTGCCGGAGATCGGCTTCCCGATCGGCTTCACGCCGGCCGGCGTCCCGATCGGCACGATCCTGGGCGGCGAACCCTATGCCGAGGACCGCCTGCTCTCGGTCGTGGCCGCCTACCAGGCCGTGACCGACTGGCACTGGCGCCGCCCGCCGAACCCGCCCGTGGCCGCCGGCGCGTCGGCGCTGCGCTCGGCCGCCCCGGCCGAGGACCGCGGTCGCCTGACCGCCGAGGACGTGGCAGCCCAGATGCAGTAAAGCTTTGCGGTGGAGAGACGGGCCCGGCGTTGTGCGGCGCCGGGCCCGCCGCCGTCCCCCGCATCCGCCGAACGACCGTGGCGCGCGGCCCGCTGCCCGCGCGGGGCAGGGCTCGGCGCCGTCCCGCGGAGGGGCCAAAGACTGGCGGACGGCTCAGGCCAGCACCGCGGCGGCCGCCGCGGCGCACTCCGCCGTGTCGAGCGAACGGACCTGGGCGCGGACCGCGTCCAAAGCGGACGGTGCCACCGACAGGATGCGGCAGCCCACACCGACGAGCAGCGGGATGGCGTACGGGTCGGCGGCCGCGTCGCCGCAGACCGACACCGGGCGGCCGTGGCGCTCGCGGGCCGCGACCGTGGCGGCGATGGCGCGCAGCACCGGCGGCTCGGCCGCGCGGGCCGGGGTGAGGGCGGGATCCAGGCGGCCAAGGCCGAGCAGGGACGCGGTCAGGTCGTTGGTGCCGATGGAGAGGAAGTCGGCCGCGGCGGCTATCTCGTCGATGGCCTCGACGGCGGCGCCGGTCTCCACCATCGCCCCGAACGGCACGGCCTCGGGCAGCAGCGCGCGAGCCTCGCGTACCTGCGCCGCCGACTGGACCATCGGGAGCATCACGCGCAGCCGGGTCGCCGCGCCGGCCGCCGTGATCGCGCGCAGCTGAGCGCCGAGCGCCTCTGGGGGCGGCTGGCCCGGGTACGACCGTCCAATGAGGAACGGGGGCAGCTTGTCCGGCGCGAAGTCCAGCGTGCGTACCGTCGCGACAAGGCCGGCCAGCGGGCCCAGCACCGGGCGGAGCGCGGCGGCGTGCGCGGCCTCGTCCGGCCAGCCCAGCGCGGTAAGAAATGTCAGCTCGGTACGGACCAGACCAGCGCCGTCGGCGCCCGCCGCGACAGCTGCCCGGGACTCCTCGGCCGTGGCCACGTTGGCGAGCAGCGTGATGGTCTGGCCGTCACGGGTGACGGCGGGCAGCGTACGGCCGGCGGCGAGGTCGGCGCGGCGCCGCTCGGCCGCGCGCATCGCCTCGCGGGCGGCGTGCTCCTGCTCGCCACTGGGCTCCACGACAAGCGTCGCCCCGTCCAGCACCGCGGGCAGACCTTCAGCGGCGTCCGGGGTGATGCCGAAGGCCAGCGGCACGCCCAGCGCGCGGGCGACGATGGCGACGTGCGCGTTCGGCCCGCCCAGCCCGGACACCGCGCCGGCCAGGTCGTCCGCCACCTCCAGCAGGTCGTCCGCGCCTAGCTCGGGCCCGACCAGGATGACCGGGCCATCGAACGTGGCGGCGGCGTCGCCGCGCAGCATGGCGACGACGCGGCGGCCCACCTGCCGTACGTCGGCCGCGCGCCCGGCCAGCGTCGGGTCGGGGAGGGCGGCCAGCAGGTCGGCGTAGGTCGCGGCGGCCGCGGTCACCGCCTCGGCGGGCTCGCGGCCGGCGTCCAGCCCGGCGGTGGCGGCGGCGCGCAGGTCGGGATCGTCGGCGATAAGCGCCATCGTCGCCACGATGTCGGCCGGCTCGATGTGGCCGTCTGCTCGCAGCGCGTCCGCCCGCTTGCGCAGCCGCGCGGCCACCGCGTCGAAGGCCACCCCGAGGTCCGCGGGGGACAGGGAAACGTCCATTTCGGACAGTCCGGCGGTGTGCACCCACCGGATCCGTCCCAGGCCGACCCCGGGCGCGCCCAGCACCCCGGTGTACCTCATGCCGCGACGTCCGCCAGCGCCTGGAAGATGAGCCAGGTCGAGGTGGCGCCCGGGTCCTGGTGGCCGACGCTGCGCGGCCCGAGGTACGACGCGCGGCCCTTGCGGGCGTGCAGCTCGGTCGTCGCCCGCATGCCCTCGGCAGCGGCCTCCGCCGCGGCCCGCGCGGCCGCCGGAAGCCCGTCGTCGGCCGCCTCTTCGAACGCGGCGACCGCCGGCCCGTACGCGTCCACGATCGTCTTGTCGCCGGGCACCGCCGCGCCGAGCTTCTGTACCGCGGCCAGCCCGGCTCGCAGCGCCACGCCCAGCTCAGCGGCGTCCACAGTGGAGCTGTCGGCGGGGAGCGCCTTGCCGATGGCGCGGAACGCCGTGCCGTACAGCGGTCCGGCCGCACCGCCCACCTTGGACACCAGGGTGGTGCCGGTCTTCACCAAGACCTCGGCGACGGTCCTCGGGTCGGCCGTGTCGAGCGCGGTCACGACGGCGGTGAAGCCGCGGTTGAGGTTGACCCCGTGGTCGGCGTCGCCGATCGCCGAGTCGAGCTGGGTCAGGTAGTCAGCCTGCTCGGCGACCGCCGCGGCGATGGCGGCGATCCACGAGCGGGCGAGCGCGACGTCCACGGTGACCTCCCTGGGGGAGCGGGCCAGAACTACACGCCCCAGCGCAGCGCCGGGGTGCGGACCGGCGCGTCCCACAGCCGCAGGATCTCGGCGTCCGCCCGACACACGGTAACCGACATGCCGGCCATGTCCAGGCTGGTGACGTAGTTGCCGACGAGGTTGCGTGCGACCTGGACGCCGGCCTTGTCGAGTAGGGCGGCGACCTCCCCGTACAGCAGGTACAGCTCGATGAGCGGGGTGCCGCCGAGGCCGTTGACCAGCACGATCGCCTCGGTACCGGCGGCGAGCGGCTTGGCGCCGAGGATCGCTTCGACGGTCATCGCGGCGATCTCACGGGCCGGACGCAGCTTCTCCCGCCGCCGCCCCGGCTCGCCGTGGATGCCGACGCCGACCTCCATCTCGTCGTCCGGCAGCTCGAAGCCGGGCTTGCCGGCGGCCGGCGTCGTACAGGCGGTGAGCGCGATCGCGAACGACGCCGACTGCTCGTTGACCCGCGAACCGGCGGCGGCCACCGCGGCGGCCGAGGCGCCGGCCTCGGCGAGCGCGCCGGTGACCTTCTCGACGATCAGCGTGGCGCCGGTGCCGCGGCGGCCGGCGGTCCAGGTCGAGTCCTCGACCGCGACGTCGTCGTCGACGAGCACGGTCTGGACCTCGATGCCCTCGTCGCTGGCGAGTTCGGCGGCCATCTGGAAGTTCATGACGTCGCCGGTGTAGTTCTTCACGATGTGCACGACGCCCGCGCCGCCGTCGACCGCCTGGGTGGCGGCCAGGATCTGGTCGGGTACCGGCGACGTGAACACCTCGCCGGGGCAGGCGGCGTCGAGCATGCCCAGCCCCACGAAGCCGCCGTGCAGCGGCTCGTGCCCCGACCCGCCGCCGGAGAGCACGCCGACCTTGCCGGCGCGGGGCGCGTCCGCACGTACCACGATCTGCTGCTCGATGTCGACGCGGAGGTCGGGATGGGCGGCGGCGACGCCGGCAAGCGCTTCGCGGACGACCGCCGCGGGGTCATTGATGAACTTCTTCACGGCCGCGTTCCTTCCGGAGGGCTGGGACGTCGTTCAGCAATGCTGAAGTGTGTTCGGAAACTAGGCCCGGTTACGACCGTGTGTCAAGCGTAGGATGTCACGACGCCGCGGCCACCCAGCGCCGGGTCGCCGGGCGTCCGGCGCCGAGGTCGCGGGAGAGGTGGCGGGCGGTCTCCCGCACGGCGACGGCAAGCCCGCCCCGGGCCTCCTCGGCGAGCAGCCGCTCCACCGGACCGATCACCCCGATCGCGCCGACCACGTCGCCCGTGTGGTCGAAGACCGGGGCCGCGATGCCGGCGTCGCCGATGGCCGCCTCGCCGTCCTCGACCGCGTACCCGGTCGTCCGTACCCCATCCAGGTCCTGGACCAGCGCGGACGGCTCCGTCCGCGTGGCGCCGGTGAGCGCGGCCAGCGGTCCACGCAGCAACGCCGCGCGGTCGGTCTCGGGCAGGTGCGCGACGATGGCCTTGCCCAGCGCGCAGGTGTGCCACGGGATGACCGCGCCCACCTCCAGGATCTGCACCGCGCCCTCGGGCCGGAACGCGTGGTGCACGACGAGCACGTGGTCGGCGGAGAGCACGCCCACCCACACCGCCTCGTTGGCCCGGTGGGCCAGGCCGTCGGCCCAGGCGACGGAGCGGACGCGCAGCTCGTGGGTCTCCAGGTAGGCGTTGCCGAGCTCGAGGAGCGCGGGCCCCAGCCGGTACTTGCCGGTCTCGTGGTCCTGCGCGACGAGCTGGCCGGCCTCGAGCGTGCGCAGCAGCGCGTGGGCGGTGGGCTTGGCGACGCCGATGCGCTCGGCCACCTCGGTCACGCCAGCGCCCCGGGCGGCGGTGCCGAGCACGCGCAGTATCTGGATCGCGCGCGCTACCGACTGGACCATGGCCGCCGCCCTTCAACCCACGAGACCGTTCAGTATTGCCGAACGGTGTTTGGGAACATACCATTTTCGGTCATGACGGGATCCGTGGGCATCGTACTCGTCTCGCACAGCGCCGAGCTGGCCGCTGGCCTGCGGGAGCTGCTGTTGCAGGTGGGTGGTCAGTCGCTCGCGGTCGAGGCGGCGGGCGGCACCGACGAGGGTGGCATCGGCACCAGCTACGACCTGGTGCGCGCCGCGATCGAGAAGGCGGACGGGGGAGCGGGCGTGCTCGTGATCCCCGACCTGGGCAGCTCAGTGCTGACCGCGCGGGTGGTACTGGACGACCGCCCCGCCCCGGACGTCGTGATCGTCGACGCGCCCTTCGTGGAGGGGGCGATGGCCGCCGCGGTCATCGCGGGCACCGGCGCCGACCTGGCGGCCGCGGTCGCGGCCGCGGAGGAGGCACGCGATGTCCGTAAACTCTGAGACCGCCGTCGTGCTCCCGGCCCACCTGCACGCGCGCCCGGCCGGCCAGGTGGTCCAGGCGGCGGCGCGGTTCCAGGCCGACGTCGAGATCGAGTACGCCGGGAAGGTCGCCAACGCCCGCGGTGTGCTCGCCGTGATGGCGCTCGGCGCCACCGCGGGTACCACCGTGACGCTGCGTGCCACCGGGCCGGACGCGGCCGAAGCCCTGGACGCGGTGGTAGCCGTGCTGAGCGCGGCGCAGTAGGGACTTTGAGGCACCTTCAGGAGTACTTCATGTGCACCTCATGTGGGGGACGCCGCCGTGGGATCCGCCGGACTAAGCTGCGCGGTGACGGTCGCCGACGCCCGCCGCCATCAATCGTCCGACAGGGGCCGGTCGCACAGCCGACCCGGCGGAGGGACTAGCCTTGTTGTCCGTGAATCGCCGCGCGAAAATTGTCTGCACTCTGGGCCCTGCCACTTCCTCTCCGGAGCGCATCCGTGGCCTCGTAGACGCTGGTATGGACGTGGCCCGACTCAACTTCAGCCACGGCAGCCACGAGGACCACGAGTTGGTGTACCGGCGGGTGCGGGAGGCGGCCGAAGCGGGCGGCCACGCCGTGGCCGTCCTCGCCGACCTCCAGGGCCCCAAGATCCGCCTCGGCAAGTTCGCCGAGAGCCCCGTCGAGTGGCGCACGGGCGACACCGTGGTGATTACCGGTGACGACGTGCTGGGCACCGCCGACCGGGTCTCGTGCACGTACCGCAAGCTTCCGCACGAGGTCAAGGTCGGTGACCGCCTCCTGATCGACGACGGCAAGGTCGCCGTCGAGGTCACCGCCGTCCACGACAACGACATCCGCTGCCTTGTGGTCGAGGGTGGCCCGGTCTCCAACCACAAGGGCGTCTCCTTGCCGAATGTGGCGGTGAGCGTGCCGGCACTGTCCGATAAGGACGCGGCCGACCTGCGCTTCGCGCTGGGCCTCGGTGTCGACATGGTGGCGCTCTCGTTCGTGCGCTCGCCCGAGGACATCAAGCTGGTCCACTCGATCATGGATGAGGAGGGCCTGCGTCGCCCGGTGCTCGCCAAGGTGGAAAAGCCGGAGGCGGTGACCCATCTGGAGGCGATCGTCGACGCGTTCGACGGCGTGATGGTGGCCCGTGGCGACCTCGGCGTGGAGCTGCCGCTCGACCAGGTGCCGCTGGTGCAGAAGCGGGCCGTGCAGCTCTGCCGGGAAAACGCGAAGCCGGTCATCGTCGCCACCCAGATGCTCGACTCGATGATCGAAAATTCGCGCCCCACCCGCGCCGAGGCCTCGGACGTGGCCAACGCGGTGCTCGACGGCGCCGACGCGGTCATGCTCTCCGGCGAGACGAGCGTGGGTAAGTACCCGGTGCTCACGGTCAGCACGATGGCCAAGATCGTGACGACCACCGAGTCCGGCTCGATCGCCGTGCCGCGCCTCCAGCACGACCCCCGCACCCACGGCGGCGCGCTCACCGTGGCCGCCTCGCAGATCGCCCGCAACATCGGGGCCAAGGCGCTCGTCGCGTTCTCGCAGACCGGCGACACCGTCCGCCGCCTCTCCCGGCTGCACTGCGAGCTGCCGCTGCTGGCCTTCACGCCGGTGCCCGAGGTGCGCAGCCAGCTTGCCCTCTCGTGGGGCGTGGAGACGTTCCTGGTGCCGTTCGTGCAGCACACCGACGACATGTTCCGGCAGGTCGACCTGGCCCTGCTGGGCATCGGCATGGCAAACCCGGGCGACTACGTGGTGGTCGTCGCGGGCAGCCCGCCCAACGCGCCCGGCTCGACCAACACGCTGCGGGTGCACCAGCTCGGCTCCCTCGTCGACGCCGCGACGGCGGCCCGAAGCAGCGGCCGGTGACGGAGCCCGTCGTCGGTCAGGCGGCGGTCGACCAGCTCCTTGAGGTGCTCGACCTGAAGGAGCTGGACCCGTTCAGGTTCCGTGGGGTCAGCCCGCGGGTCGGCCCCCAGCGGGTCTTCGGTGGCCAGGTGGCCGGTCAGGCGCTCGTCGCTGCCGGCCGCACGGTCGACCCGACCCGGCTGGTCCACTCGCTGCACGGCTATTTCGTGCGCCCGGGCGACCCGACCGAGCCGATCGAGTACCACGTGGAGAACATCCGCGACGGTCGCTCCTTCTCCGTCCGCCGCTCGGTGGCGCTACAGGGCGGCCGCACGATCTTCTTCATGTCGGCCTCGTTCCACCGGCAGGAGGAGGGGCTGGACCACCACGCGCCGGCCCCGCCCGGCGTGCCCGGCCCGGACGAGGTGCCGACGATGGCCGAGCGCCTCGCCCGGTACCCCGACCGCGCCGGCATCTGGGCGTCCATCCCGCGCCCGATCGACGTGCGCTACGTCGGCGAGCCGGGCTGGGTGCCGCCCGGCGACCGCCCCGCCGACCCGTACCAGCGGGTGTGGATGCGCATCGACGGCCGGCTTCCCGACGACCCGCTGCTGCACGCGTGCGCGCTGACGTACGCGTCGGACCTCACGCTCCTCGACTCCGTGCTCTCGGTACACGGCGAGGTGTGGGGGCCGGGCGGCGTCGTGGGGGCGAGCCTCGACCACGCGCTCTGGCTGCACCGGCCGTTCCGGGCCGACGAGTGGTTCCTGTACGACTGCTGGAGCCCGTCCGCCTCCGGCGCGCGCGGGTTGGCCACCGGTCGCATGTTCACCGAGGACGGGCGGCACGTCGCGACCGCCGTGCAGGAGGGTTTGCTCCGCCGCGTCGGTGCGTGACGCGCGGGTTGCGTCCCGGTCCGCATTCTCGACCGGGATAATGGGAATCATGCGATTGTCTGCCCGCGTCGACTACGCGCTGCGCGCCGTCGTCGAGCTCGCCACCGCCGTCGAGGGCCCGCTGACCGCCGAGCGGATCGCGAAGGCGCAGGAGATCCCGCCGAAGTTCCTCGAAAGCATCCTGCTCCAAATGCGCCGGGGCGGGGTGGTGCACGCCCAGCGTGGCCCGGAGGGCGGCTACTGGCTGGCCCGCCCGGCCGGCGAGATCACGCTCGCCGACGTCATCCGCATCATCGACGGGCCGCTCGCGCACGTGCGCGGCCAGCGTCCGGAGGACCTCGGATATCACGGCGCCGCCGTCGCCCTCCAGGAGGTGTGGATCGCGCTGCGGGCCAGTGAGCGGCAGATCCTCGAGTCCGTCACGGTGGCGGACGTGGCGACCGGCAAGCTTCCCGAGCGGGTCCGCGACCTCGTCGCCGATCCCAGCGCGTGGGCCTGACCAGGTCTCATTTTGCGGTACCGGCTTGACGCGGCCGGCCATCTCCCTGATTCTCGACTAAGTTGACCGGAATTACCGAGGAGGTGGACAAGTGCGGAAGCTGCTCGTCCTCGCCCTGGTCGGGCTCGCCGCACAGCTCGTCGACGGTGCGCTCGGTATGGCGTACGGGGTCACCTCCTCCTCGCTGCTCCTCGTCGCCGGCATCGCCCCCGCGTCCGCCTCGGCCTCGGTGCACCTCGCCGAGCTGGGCACCACCCTCGCCGCCGGCGCGGCACACTGGCGCTTCGGCAACGTCGACTGGCGGGTCGTACGCCGCATCGCCATCCCGGGCGGCATCGGCGCGTTCGCCGGCGCCACGTTCCTGAGCTCGATCGCCACCGACGCGGCCGCGCCGTGGATGGCCGGGATCCTGCTCGCCCTCGGCGTCTACCTGCTGATCCGCTTCACCCGCCCACTCGGCGAGCGCCGCTCCCGCCGCCCGCTGCGCACCCGCTTCCTGGCCCCGCTGGGCCTGGTGGCCGGCTTCGTCGACGCCACCGGCGGTGGCGGCTGGGGCCCGGTGGCCACGCCGTCGCTGCTGGTCTCCGGTCGCATGGAGCCGCGCAAGGTGATCGGGTCGGTGGACACGGCGGAGTTCGTGGTGGCGGGCGCGGCCAGCGCCGGCTTCCTGATCGGGCTGGGCTCCGAGGGCTTCCTGCTGCCGACCGTGGCCGCGCTGCTCGTGGGCGGCCTGATCGCCGCCCCGCTCGCCGCCTGGCTGGTGCGCATCGTGCCGGCCCAGCTGCTCGGCGCGGCGGTTGGCGGGCTGATCGTGCTGACCAACGCGCGCACCATCATGCGGGCGTTCGACGCGCCGGCTGACCTGCGCCCGGTCGTGTACCTGGCGATCGTGGCCGCCTGGGTCGCCGCGCTGTACCTGGCGGTGCGCGTGCTGCGCCGCACCCGCCGCGCCGCCGCGGCTTCTGTCGAAGCCGAAGAGCGGGTGCCGGCGCTCGACGCCGCCTGACGCCACCGCGCCGCCCGCCATGCGGGCGGGTAGAGCGCGCATCGCGGAGAGTGGGGCCGCGCGAGTGCCCCTGTGCGCCAAGGTCCCCGAATCGAGCGCGAGGCGCCCGACACCGATCCCGGACGCTGATCACGGGATCGGACCTCGATCCTGAAAGATCTGTAGATCCGTTTCAAGATATGGGTTTGCGCTGCCGCGATGTCCGCCGGGCACCGGACCGTCGCTCCCGCGGCCTCACCCTCCGCGGTTCACAGTCCAACCCCGGTCAGCCTGGCCGATGGCGAGGGCTGGGCGGGCCGCCCAGCCCTTGATCAGGGGGCGGCGCGCGGTTCGAGATGCGTCCGTGGCGAGAAATTGCCCCTGGAGGGGCTAGGGTCGCCACGGACGACGCGGGCCCGTCCGGAGCCGACCCGCGGTGCTCGGGGCGGGGCGCATCGGTGCGCCCAGCTTGAGAGCCCCGCGCAAAGCACGCCCTAGGCCTACCGGGCTGGTGCTGTTTGGTTGTGCGAACGCGGAGGGTGAGGCCGCGGGAGCAGCGGTCTGGACCACGACGGACATCGCGGTAGCTCAGAATTCGGTCTTTTGAATGGGGCCCTGGACACGCCGCGCTGAGGTACGTAAATTGTCATTGACATGGGTAACGAGACGTTGAACTTGACCGGCGACGAGCTGGTGCGGCTCCTGGCCGCACTGGCCAGTCCGCAGCGGCTGCGGATCCTCGCCGAGCTGGCCGGTGGGCGGCGATACGTCACCGAGCTGGCCCGGAAGGTCGGCCTCAGCCGCCCTCTCGTGCACGCCCACCTCGGCAAGCTGTCCGCGGCCGGGCTGGTGACAAGCCAGATGGAGCTGGCCGAGGAGGGGCACGCGATCCGCTACGTCGAGGCGACCCCGTTCGCGCTGCTGCTGACGCCGGACTCGATTGCCGCGGCGGTGCGGACGCTGACCATCCCAGACAACCCGAAGGAGTCGTCATGACCTGGCAGGAAGTGGTTATGGGGACCACGGCGATCCTGTTCACGCTGGTCATCGTCGTGGTAATGATCGTTCAGCTGGGCGCCACCTGGCGGGCGCGGCAGTCGGTGTCGCGCGAGGAGGCATACCGGCGCCTCGCCGAGGACGCCGCCACCGCCCAGCGGGACGTGGCGCAGCGGCTGGCCGCCGTGCAGGGCGAGCTGAGCGCGCTCCGGGAGCGTACGGATGCGCTGGAGCGCCTGCTCAAGGAGGTGGAGGAGCCGTGGACGCGGTGATCGAGGTCGACTCGCTGACAAAGCGGTTCGGCCGGACGGTCGCGGTCGACGGGCTGAGCTTCGCGGTGCCGCGAGGGAGCATCGTGGGGTTCCTAGGACCCAACGGGTCCGGAAAGACCACCACGCTCCGCACCGTGCTGGGGCTGACAGTGCCAACCGCCGGGCGGGCGATGGTGGAGGGCCGGCCGTACGCGGCACTGCCCGAGCCGGCCCGCGTGATCGGCGCGGTGCTCGACGCGGCACAGTTCCACCCGGGCCGCACCGGCCGCGACCACCTGCGGGTCTTCGCGAAGGCGGCGGGCGTCTCCCGGAGCCGCGTCGACGTGCTGCTGCGCCTGGTCGGGCTCGACGAGGCTGCGGGCCGGCGCGTGCGCGGGTATTCGCTGGGCATGCGGCAGCGCCTCAGCCTGGCGACCGCCCTGCTCGGCGACCCGCGCATCCTGATCCTCGACGAGCCGGCCAACGGTCTGGACCCGCAGGGCATCCGCTGGCTGCGCGACTTTCTGCGCGACCGCCGCGACGAGGGGCGTACGGTGCTCGTCTCCAGCCACGTCCTCTCCGAGGTCGCTCAGGTCGTCGACGAGGTGCTCGTGCTGCACCGGGGGCGGCTGGTGGCGCAGGGCCGGGTGGAGGAGCTGACGGCCCACCCGCGGCAGACGTTGGAGGACGTCTTCCTGGACCTGACGAGGGAGACCTCTCGATGAGCCGGCTGATCGCGGCGGAGCTGCTCAAGCTGCGCACCACCCGCGTCGTGCCGGGCCTGCTGGTCGCGTCGGTGGCGCTCAGCGTGCTGATGGCCGCCCTCATCGTGCTGCTCAGCTCCACATCGGACATCGGCGGCGGGACCGGCGGGCGCCTCGTGCTGTCGTCGGGCGGAATCGTCGCCGGGATCCTGGCGCTGCTGCTGGGCATCGTCACCACCGCCGGGGAGTACCGGCACGGCACCATCCTCCCCACCCTGCTCACCAACCCCGACCGGCTCCGGGTGACGGTCGCGCAGATCGTCGCCAACACCCTCGCCGGCGCGGTGCTGGGTCTGGCGAGCGTGGTGGGCACCGCCGCGGTGAGCTTCCCGCTGCTCGCCTCCCGAGACGTCGCCGTGGCGCTGTCGGCCGCGCAGGTGACCGGCATCTTCGTGGGCGGCGTGTGCTTCGCGGCGCTGTCCGGCACGCTGGGCGCGGCGTTCGGGGGGCTGATCCGCAACCAGGTGGTGGCGGTGTCGGCCGCGCTGCTCGTCCTCTTCGTCGTCGAGCCGCTCGTGACGAGCCTTGTCGACGGGTACCAGCGCTACTCCTTGACCGGCCTTCGGGTGGCGATCAGCGGGGGAGCGGCGGAGAGCGCGGGTGCCGCTTCGGGTGGGCTGCCTCCGGCGTGGCTGGCGGCGCTGCTCTGGACGGGGTACGCGCTGGCACTGGCCGTGGCGGCTGCCGCCGTGGGACGGCGCCGCGACATCTGAAACCCGGACGCGAGGGCCGCGGCGGTCCGGAGATCGAATCGCGGACCGCCGCGGCGGTGGGCAGGTGCGTTACCGGTCGCGCCTGACGGCTCTTCTCCAGCCAGAGGCCGCGTGGCCCGCCGTCGAACGGGCGTCGGCCATCACCCAATTAGAGAGCAGTATTCGCCCTGATTGCAGCCGAATCGCCGCACCTGCCGGTGCGGGTGTCTACGCCGTGGCGGGAGCGGCCGCGCCGGCCGAGGCAGAAGCTGTCGAGGCGCGCACCGTCAGGCGGGGGTCGAGCAGCGTGGCGGCCGGCACCTGCTGCCCTCGAGCTTGCGCATCAGCAGCGTGACCGCCTGGTGTCCCACGTCCTCGGCGGGGATGAGCACCGAGGTCAGCGCGGGGCTGGCCCGCTCGGCCACCTCGTCCGGGCAGATCGCGACCACCGAGATGTCGTGCGGCACCTGGCGGCCGAGCTGCGGGAGCGCGGCCAGCAGGTGGGCCACCGCCGCCTCGTTGTGCACCACCAGGCCGGTGAGGCCGGGGTGGCGGTCGAGCAGGCCGGCGAGCTCCTGCCGTACCGCGTCAAAGCTCTCCTCGCACGGCTGGGCGGTCGCCGCGATCCCGTACCGCTCGGCGGTTTCGGTGAAGCCCGCCCGGGTGCGGTGCGCGAAGCCGGTGTCCCGCTCGTACACCACCGCGGGCGCGCCGAGCAGCGCGATCTCGCGGTGGCCGAGCGCGGCGAGGTGGTCGACGCAGGCCGCGCCGGCGCGGTAGAAATCGAGGTCGACGCAGGTGAGGTTTTCCGCCTCGGCCGGGAAGCCGATCAGCACGCTGGGCCGCTCCAGGTCGCGCAGCAGCGGCACCCGCGGGTCGTACATCTCCACGTCCATCAGCACGATGCCGTCGACCATCGCGCTGGCCGCGATCCGGCGCAGCCCGTCCGGGCCCTCGTCGGCGGTCACCAGCAGCACGTCGTGGTCGAACTGTCTGGCCGTTGTCACCACCGCGGTCGCGAACTGCATCAGCACCGGCAGGTGCATGCCCGACCGCAGCGGCAGCACGAGCGCGATCACGTTGGCCCGCTTGCTCGCCAGCGCCCGCGCGCCCGCGTTCGGGTGGTAGCCGAGCGCCCGGATGCTCGCCAGCACGCGCTGGCGGGTGGTCGCGGAGATGGCCCGCTTGCCGCTCAACACATACGACACCGTGCTCACCGCGACGCCCGCGTGCCGCGCCACGTCCGTGATGGTGACCATGTCGGCACGCTTGGCGCCACCGTGTTCAGTCACTCGACGCCTCCATCCCGCCACTACTGAACGTCAGACAGCTCACCGTAGCGCCTGGCGCCTCGAACGACAGGTAAAGGTCCCGAACCCCGACCGCGCCGGTCACCGGGGCGCGCACCTCGGCCCAGTCCTGCCGGGCGTTGGCGGTCGGCACGACGATGATTCCGGCCACCGGCCCGGACAGCGGGTCGTCGAGGCGCAGCGTCACGCGGGCGCCGGCCGCTTCCCGGGTACGGCTGGTGACCCGGGCCGCCACCGCCGCCGCGCCCGCCCCGAAGTCCACCCGCCGAAACCCTATCCAGCCGGCCTGCTCGGCCGCGCCCACCGCGTCCGCCCGGCCCGGCTCGCCGTCCACCAGGACGGTGCCGGCGTAGTCGTCGTGGTCGATCGCCCACAAGGGACGGTCCAGTGGGCGGCGGGGGCCGACCTCCTCGCCGCGCACCGACAGCGTCGCGGTCAGCGCGATGTCCGAACTGGACCGTCCGATCTGGACGGTGTGGCGGGCGGTCTCGACCACCCTCGCGCCGCGGGTCACATCCCAGAACCAGAGGTCCGCGGCGCGCAAGGTGAACGTGACGGTCGCCCTCTCGCCGGGGTCCAGCGTGATTTTCCGGTACGCGCGAAGGCGGCGCAGCGGCTGCTTGACCGTGGACCGGCGCTGGCGCGTGTACAGCTGCACCACCTCCTCGCCGGCTCGACCGCCGGTGTTGGTGACGCTCACCGACACCTCGACCGTGCCGTCCGCGTCGACCTCCACAGTGGACAGCCGTAGGTCGTCGTACTCGAACGTCGTGTAGCTCAGCCCGTGCCCGAAGGGGTACAGCGGCGTGCCGCGGTAGTACTGGTACGTGGCGTCGCAGGCGATCACGTCGTAGTCGAGCAGGTCGGGCAGCTCGGCCGCGTCCCGGTACCAGGTCTGGGTGAGCCGCCCGCCCGGATCCGCCGTGCCGAGGAGCACGTCGGCGAGCGCGTTGCCGTACTCCTGGCCGCCGTGCGCCGACCACAGCACCGCCGGCACGTGCTCGTCCGCCCAGCCGATCCCGTACGGGTAGCCGCTGGTCACCACAAGTACCGTGCGCGGGTTCGCGGCGTGCACCGCGCGGATCAGTGCCTCCTGCGCGGGCGGCAGCGCGAGGCTGGCCCGGTCCTCGGTCTCCCGTCCGTTGATCATCGGGTGGTTGCCGACCACCACGACCGCCACGTCCGCGCCGGCGGCGGCCGCGGCGGCCTCCCGCGCGCCGTCCGCGACAAGCTCGACCGTGAACGGGGTGCCGCCCGCCACCTCCTCCGCGCTGGCCCGGAGCACACCGTCGGCGCCCGCGGCCACGTACCGGCCGGTGGCGAGGTGGTGGAGCACGACCTGCCCAGAGCCGTGCTCCACGAAGCGGAACGTCTCCCGCACCACCCAGCCGCCGGGCTGCGGGCGGTCGTCGACGAGTACCCCGTCGTCGTCCGCGCCCACGTGCATGGCGTTGGCCACGGCCCGCAGCGCGACCACGCCCTCGCCCCAGTCGAAGAGGTCGAAGTACGCCTGCCGGCCGGGCGCTGCGCCGTCCGCCCGCACCACCGCCCCGTCGTCCGCCCACGCGTACCCGTCCGGGCCGCGCAGCGCGATCCGGTCCACGCCCTCGTGGAAGGTGGCACGCACCCGCGCGGCCAGCCCGCCGTACGCGGTGACGGTGTAGGGCAGCGTGCCGCTGTACCAGTCTTCGTGCAGCGTGTCGGCGAGCGGCCCGATCACCGCGACCGTGCCTTCTCCGTCGAGGGGCAGCAGCCCGTCCGTGTTCTTCAGCATGACGATCGACTGCTGTGCCGCCTCCCGGGCCAGCTCCTGGTGCGCGGCGCAGTTGACGACGTCCGCGGTCACCGCCGCGTACGGGTTGCGCTCCGCCGGGTCGAACTCGCCGAGCCGGAACCGCGTGGTGAGCACCCGGCGTACGGCCCGGTCCACATCGGACTCGTCGAGCAGGCCGCGGTCGAGCGCCTCGGTGAGCCGCGCGACGGTGGGTGCCGAGTCGCCGTCGTCCTCGGTGAAGCTGTCGATGCCGGCCCGGACCGCCGCCGCGTACCCGGCCGCGTGGTCGGCGTGGTAGCCCTGGTCACCGGCGATGTTGGAGGCCGCGGCGGCGTCGCTGACCACCAGCACCTCGCCGCTGTCCCACCGGCGCAGCTCGTCGTTGATGAGTGGGCTGAGGTGGGCCGGCCGGCCGTTCACGAGGTTGTACGACGCCATCGCCGCCACCGCCGCGCCCGCCTCGATCGGCGCCCGGAACGCCGGCAGCTCGTACTCGTGCAGCACCCGCGGCGGCAGGTTGCTGGACGTGAGGTGCCGGTCGGTCTCGTTGTTGTACCCCAGGAAGTGCTTGAGCGTCGGCGCGGTGCGCAGGTAGGTGGGGTGGTCGCCGCGCAACCCGGACGCGTAGGCGGTGCCCATCACGCCGGTGAGCCAGGGGTCCTCGGCGTACCCCTCCTCGTTGCGGCCCCAGCGGGGGTCGCGCAGCGGGTTGACCACGGGCGCCCACACGTTGAGGCCGACCCGCGCCGGGTCCTTGTGGTGGAACCCGCGGACCTCGTCGCCCACGGCCGCGCCGACGGACCGGACCAGGTCCGGGTCCCACGTGCTGGCTAAGCCCAGGGCCTGGGGAAACACGGTGGCCGGGCCGACCCAGGCCAGGCCGTGCAGCGCCTCGGTGCCGGTACGAAAGGGGCCGACCCCCAGCCGGGGGACCGGCGGTTGGTGCTGGTGGAGCAGTGCGACCTTTTCGGCCAGGCTGAGGCGGCCCAGCAGGTCGGCCACCCGGTCGTCGAGTGGCCGGTCGGGGTCGCGAAACGCCTCTGTCATCGCCATCACCCGTCCTCTATGGATTTCGAAGCGCTTCGAGGAGCCAACGTCGCGGTGGGAGATCCGCGGAGGTCTGTCTGCTCGAAGCGCTTCGACAAGCCGTCGAAGAAAACTCCGCACGCGTTTCACGAGTGTTACGCCCGGAGCCATCTGAGACTCGCACCACACAATGGCCCAGGTCAATAGGAGCGCTCCCACGAAATCTGAGGAAAGCGCTAACCCGCAGCTCAGCCCCCGATGCGCGGCGCCGCTCCCGCTGCCACCCCGGAATCACGCAACTAGGGCAAATCGCGCACTCACGAAGGTCCCTTGGACCACAATGGACATCGCGGTAGCTCAATCCCAGATACGGGGTTGATCAGGGACTTTGTGGGGCGGCACGCCGGCGACACGCCCCGCAAACTCCCTGATCAACAGGGGCTAGGCGGGTAGGGGTGGGAGGTGGCCGGCGTCTACCGCGGCCAGGGCTCTCGCGGCGCCGCCGGTCGCCGCGGCGCCCGGGCCTAGCGCGGAGGCCACGAGCTTGCAGCCGCCGGCGTCTGGGGCTACGGCGCGGGCGGCCAGCTCGGACTCGGCGGCCGGGAGGAGCCAGGGGGACAGGGGGACGAAGTTGCCGCCCAGGACGACCACGTCCGGGTTGACCAGGTTTGCCAGGATGCTCACGCCGTGCCCGAGGTGCCGCCCGACCGCGGTGAGGGCGGCCAGCGTGGCGGCGTCGGCGCGTCGGGCGCGGCGCACGACCTCGTCGATCTCCGGCGCGAAGTCGGTCACCGGGCCGTCCGCCTCGGCGTCCGGCATTACCCGCGCGATGATCGCCCGTACGCCGGCCAGGGCCTCCAGGCAGCCGACCCGGCCGCAGGGACACAGTGGACCGGCCGGGTCGAGCTGGAGGTGCCCGATCTCGCCGCTGAACCCCCGCCCGCCCCGCAGCAGCCGCCCGTCGACCACCACGCCCGCGCCGATACCCAGCTCGCCGGTGAGGTAGACCAGGTTGGCCGTGCCGGCGTACGCCCCGTAGCGGTGCTCGGCCAGCGCGGACAGGTTGGCGTCGTTGTCGACCGCCACGTCGTACTTGGGGTCGCGCAGCGCGCGCACCAGGTCGGCGCGAAGCTCGACGTCGCGCCACCCGAGCCCGGGGAGAGCCGCACGGCGCCGTCGGCGTCGACAAGTCCCGGTATGCCCACGGTCAGGCCGAGCACCTGCCGGCCCTGGGCGGCGACGCGGGACGCGGCGCGGGAGGCGAGCGCGGCGATCGTGCTGACCGCCTTGCCGGCCGCCGTCTCCGTACCGGTGAAGGCGCGCCGCCAGGTGAGCAGCTGCTCCCCGGCGAGGTCGACCGCGACGGCGGTGAGGTGGTCCGCCGCCACCTCCATGCCGATCGCCGCGTACGGCTGGCCGTCCAGCACCAGCATCGTCGCCGGGCGCCCGATCCGGTGCTCGGCGAGCCCGGTCTCGCGCAGCAGCCGCCGCTCGATGAGGTCGGCGACAAGGCTCGAGACGGTGGCCTTGTTGAGCCCTGTCGCGGCCGCGATGTCGGCACGCGAGCACGGCGCGTGGGTGCGCACATGGCGCAGCACGACGGCGAGGTTGGTGGCTCGCACGTCGGCGAAGTCGGCCGGCTGCGGCCCGCTCTGCATCGTGATCAAAGTCAGCCCCGTTCCCGGCGTCGGTCAGGTGGTGCCCCGGGCTGGCCTGACCATCATGCCGTACCGGGCCCGCCCTTGTGGCGGCGGTCACCGTTGGTTTAGTTTGTCACTCGCGCGCCTTTGTTTAGTCGGCAGACTAACTAAGTACAGTCATACCACTTTCCGCCAGTAGAAGGGAGTGTGCCGTGGCCGACCGCAGAACGTTTCTCGGCCTCACGGGCCTCGGTGCCATGGCCATCGCCAGCGGTGGCCTGCTCAGCGCCTGCGGGGAAGGGGGCGGAAGCCAGGGCGCCGCGACCGATACCAACAAGGTCGCAGGAGTGCTGCCGGCGCAGGGCAAGCTCCCGGACGGCATCCCGCAGCCGGACATCGCGAGCACCCGGCCGATCCCGGACGGCTACAAGAAGTACCCCGCCAACCTCGTCGACGTGATCACCGACAAGCCGGGCAGCAGCGGCAAGGAGATCAGCGCGATGACCCCGGCGTGGGGCCCGGCCCCGCCCGGGCTGGGGCAGAACGCGTACCTCGCGGCGATCAACGAGGAGTTGGGCGTCCCGCTCAACTTTTCCATCCAGGACGGCCTCACCTACGCGGACAAGCTCAACGCGATGCTCGGCGCCCGCGACGTGCCCGAACTGCTCTGCGTCCCGCAGTGGGAGGTGGAGAAGCTGCCCCGCTTCGCAGACGCGGTCAAGGTGCTCTTCGAGGATCTCACCGACCACCTGTCCGGCGACAAGGTCAACGCGTACCCGATGCTCGCGACCTTCCCCACCGGCGCCTGGCAGAACGCGCTGTGGAACCAGCGCCTCATGGCCGTGCCCAACCCGACCGACGGCCCGTTTCCGTGGGGGCTCTTCTACCGCAAGGACCTGCTCGACGCGAAGGGGCTGACCTACCCCAAGTCCATCGACGAGCTGCTCGCGATCGGCAAGCAGGTGACCGACACCAGGGCCGGCGTGTGGGCGTTCAGCGACATCTTCGCGATGGTCCAGATGTTCCACAAATCGCCCGCCTCGGAGACCGGGTGGCGGCTCAAGGCGGACGGCACGCCGGAGCACAAGTACGAGACGCCCGAGTTCAAGCAGGCGCTCGAGGTGATGGCTCGGATCTACAAGGAGGGCCTGGTCCACCCCGACCTCGCGGCCAGCAAGGGCGGCGACGCGAAGAAGCTCATGGAGAGCGGCCGCATCCTCTTCATGCAGGACGGCATCGGCGCGTGGCAGGGCATGCAGGCGCAGCAGCAGAAGGTCACGCCCGGGTTCAACCTCCAGCCGGTGCCGGTCTTCTCGGCGACTGGCGGCGACCCGCTGGTGTGGGGCGACGACAAGCCGATCTCGTACACGTTCGTCAAGAAGGGCGTCGCCAAGGAGCGCGTCGAGGAGCTGCTTCGCGTGATCAACTGGTGCTCGGCGCCGTTCGGCACCAAGGAGTACCACTTCCGCGAGTACGGCATCGAGGGCAAGCACCACACGATGACCGCGGACGGCCCGGTCAAGACCGACCTGGGCTTCAAGGAGATAGCCAACCAGTACTTCTTCGTCAGCGGCCGCAGCCCGGTTGTGCAGCCCTGGCCGGAGACGCCGAACTACGTGGGTGACCTGCTGACCTACTCGAACGCGATGGTCAAGTTCATGGAGACCAACCCGTGGGACGGGATCAAGCTCGAGTTCCCGGCGACGTACAAGTCGCAGACGGTCCCGTTCGAGGACAAGATCACTGACATCGTGCGCGGGCGGCGGGCGCTGACCGAGTTCGACGGGCTCGTCAACGAATGGCGCTCGGCCGGCGGCGGCAACGAGGCCCGCGACTTCCTCGCCAAGGCGCGCAGCGACGCCGGGAAATGAGCACTGAAGTACCTGTGGCGGCCGGGCCGAGCGCAGAGCTCGCCCGGCCGCCGGCCCCGGAGCAGCCACCGGGGAAGCGGCGCCGGCCGCGGGTACCGCTGCGGGCCCGGCTCCGGCGCGACTGGCCGCTGCTGCTGATGACCGCGCCGGCCGCACTCCTGCTGCTGGTCTTCCACTACCTGCCCACGCTCGGCAACGTTGTCGCGTTCCAGGACTACAACCCGTACGCCGGCGACGGGCCGCTGTCCGCCTTCCTGGCCAGCGAGTGGATCGGTTTCGGCAACTTCGAGACGCTCTTCGGCGACCCGGCGTTCTGGGACGCGCTGTGGAACACGCTCAGCATCACCGCGTTCCAGCTGATCTTCTTCTTCCCGCTGCCGATCGCGCTCGCCATCCTGCTCAACAGCGTGATCTCCGGGAAGCTGCGCGGGTTCATCCAGACAGTCGTGTACCTGCCGCACTTCTTCAGCTGGGTGCTGGTGGTCACGTTCTTCGTGCAGATGCTGGGCGGGGCCGGGCTGCTCGCCCAGGAGCTGCGCCAGGCCGGCATCGAGCCGCCGAACATCATGACCAACCCGGACACGTTCATCGTTCTGGTCACGGCCGAGGCGGTGTGGAAGGACGCCGGCTGGGGGATGATCGTCTTCCTGGCAGCACTGGCGATGATCGACCCCAACCTGTACGAGCAGGCGGCGGTCGACGGTGCCGGCCGCTGGCGCCGGCTGTGGCACGTGACGCTCCCCGGGCTGCGGCCGGTCATCGTGCTGCTGCTCATCCTCCGCCTCGGCGACGCGCTCTCGGTCGGCTTCGAGCAGTTTCTGCTCCAGCGGGACGCGGTCGGCCGGGACGCCGCGGAGGTGCTCGACACGTACGTCTACTACCAGTCCATCACCACGGGCAACTTCGGCTTCGGCGCGGCCGCCGGCCTCTTCAAGGCCGCCGTCGGGCTGGTCCTGATCCTGGCCGCCAACCGGGTCGCCCACCTGATCGGCGAGCGGGGGTTGATCTCGCGGCAATGAGTGAGCGAATCATCGGGCGCAGCGCGTGTGGAGCCTCGTGGCCACCCGCAGCGGAGCGAGGACGGCCATGAGCGGCGCACGTCCCGTCTGGGAAGAGAAGCCGACGGCCGTAGGGCTGGCCGGCAAGGGCGCCGCCCTCACCGCGATGGCGCTGGTCGTATTGATTCCACTGTGGTCGGTGCTGGTCACAAGCCTCTCCTCGCGCCAGACCATCAACGCGGCCGGCGGCATGGTGATGGTGCCAAAGGGCATCGACGCCTCCGCGTACGTGACGATCTTCTCCGGCGGCATCGTCACCCGTGCACTGTGGGTGTCCACAATGGTCACCGTCGCCGGCACGGTGGTGAGCCTCACGCTGACCGTGCTCGCCGCGTACGGCCTGTCCCGCCCCGGCTCGGTCGGCCACCGTACGCTGCTGTTCTTCTTCCTGCTGACGTTCCTGATCTATCCGGGCCTGGTGCCCAGCTACCTCGTGGTCACCGGCGTCGGCCTCAAGGACAGCCTGTGGGCGCTGATCCTGCCGAGCGCGATCAGCGTCTTCAACCTCGTCGTGGTCCGCGGCTTCTTCCAGGGCCTGCCGCACGAACTGCTGGACAGCGCGCGCATCGACGGCGCGGGCGAGTTTCGCATCCTGTGGCGCATCGTGCTGCCGCTGAGCCGCCCGGTGATCGCGGTGGTCGGCCTCTTCTACGCGGTGGGCTACTGGAACGTCTGGTTCAACGCCCTGCTGTACATCGACAGCAACGACAAGTTTCCGATCCAGCGCATCCTGCAAAGCATGATCCTACAAGGCCAATCCCCCAGCTTTTCGGGCCAGTCGGTCGGCTCGCTCCCGCCCACCCAGGCCATCAAGATGGCGGTAGTGATGGTGACGGTAGCCCCGATCGTGCTGGTCTACCCGTTCATCCAGCGCCACTTCGTAAAGGGCGTAATCGTCGGCGCCATCAAGGGGTGACGGCGGGCGCCCGATCGGCCCCAGATCGCGAAACAAACAAAGAATCGAGCTACCGCGACGTCCGTGGTGGTCCGGACCGTCGCTCCCGCGGCCTCACCCTCCGTGCTTCACACCCCCACTGCCGACCTTGCGCCCGGCGGCGCGGACTTTCCTCGATCGACGCAAGCGGCGTTGTGTCGCGCTGCGATCGTGGCGAAAAGTTGCCTCTCCGGGGTCAATGAATCGCCACGGACGGCCAGAGCACGCACCGATCAAGGCCACGCCCCTTTCCGAGCGCCGGCTATCCACGGTGATCGCCTTGATCGGCGGGATGGGTCGGAGCGCGGAGCGATCGTGGTACAGATCTGCCCCCAGAGGGGCCGGTAAGTACCATGATCTGCCGGATTGCGTCCGGTCGCAGCGCTAGATCAAGGGATACAGGTGTTCGCGATTCGCCCGGCTTGGTGCGTCGCGGGACAGGCGGGCCGTGGCCGCACTGCGGGCCGGGCCGGCCAACTGCCGGCCGGGCCGGCCAGGGCTGGGGTTGTGAATCGCGGAGGGTGAGGCCGCGGGAGCAGCGGTCCGGACCACCGCGGACGTCGCGGTAGCTCACATCTTCATTGGGCAATGAATCTGCGGGTGACCATTGCGGACGGATCGCTGTGCTGGCGCATGAGCGGGCGTCAGAGCCAGCGGAAGGAGGCGTTGTCGTTCCGGGTCTGGACGAGGTTGCGCCAGCTGTACGGGCCGATCAGGTCGCGGGCCACGCCCGTGGTCGAGAAGAGCAGGGCGCCCACGACCTCCCCCGTGATGTCGCTTCGCGTTGTTGCGGCACCGCGGGGGAGGCATCAAGGTGCTTGCGGGCGTTAGACCCCTGCGACCGAGCGGATCCAAGCGCGGTTGGCGGCTACGCTGCCGTAGTTCTGGTACGTGGAGCCGTTGCCGGTCGAGCAGACGCCGACCTGCTGTCCATTGTAGAACTGCGGGCCGCCGGAGTCGCCGCGCCAGGCGACGCCGTTGCCGGGGGTGCTGCGGATGGCCGGGCCGCCGTACGCGTCCGTGGCGCTGAGGCTCGAAACCGTCACGGTGGCGGTCTTGAGCTGGCTGGAGGCGGGGCAGTTGGTGCAGGTGCGGCCCCAGCCGTAGATGCTGTTGGTCGAGCCGACCGGCGGGTTGCTGCTGGCCAGCGTCACGTACGTGGTCGAGACGCCAGAGCTGAGCCGGAGCAGCGCCAGGTCGTTCTGTGCCGAGGTAGAGCTGACGGTACGGGTCTGGCCGCCGGACGCGTAGTAGACGCTGCCGACGCGCACGGACATCGTGCCGCCCAGGCAGTGGCGGGCGGTGAGCACCCACTGGGACGCGATGATCGAGCCGGAGCAGGTGAACGAGCCGCCACTGAAGACGGCCGCGGCCCACGGGGCGGACGAGACGGTGCCGCCGCCGATGATGAAGGGCTGCGGCGTGGTGGCGGAGGCGGCGGCCGGGGCGACGAGCGCGCCGACGAGGGCGGTCGCGGCGGTGGCCAGAAGCAGACGGATGCGCACTGCGGGACTCCTTTTGGGAGGGCCGACGATGTGAGGCATCACGCTAGGCGGGTGCCATCGTATCCACAAATCCCGATTTGTTAATACCGGGCGGCTATGGGAGCGCAGGCGTGGCACCCCCACCATGGCACCACGCCTGCGCAAGCGATCAAGGCGTCAGTTCAATGTGCGGAACGCCCTGACCACGTCCAAACGCGAGGGTCGCGTCCCGTACCCGCAAAGGACCCGCACAGGTCACGCGGAGGGTGTCGCCCTCGCGGACGGCGACCACGACGGTGTCGCCATCCACGTCCCGCACGACGGTGCGGGCGTCCGTGCCGCCCCAGCTGACCAGCGTCACCCCGTCGAAGGGGCCGTCGCCGACGCTGTCCTGATCGGACAGTACCGGGATCAGCGCGCCGTGCCGCACGAAGAGCGGGATGCGTGAGAGCGGCGCCGCCACCCGCAGGTACCGCCCGCCCTCGTGGGTCTCGCCGGTCCAATGGTCCACCCACCGCCCGGCGGGCAGGTAGACGTCGCGCTCGCCGGACGGGTCGTGCATGGGCGCGACGAGCAGATCGGGGCCGAGCAGGTACTCAAGCTCGGCGCCCCACGCGGCCGGGTCGCCGGGTGAGTCGACGAGCAGCGCGCGCATCAACGGGATGCCGGTGCGGGCGGACTCGACGGCGGCGGAGTAGATGTACGGCAACAGCCGGTAGCGCAACCGCAGCGCCTCGACAACGAGCCGCTCGGCGCCGGCCGGGAAGTCCCACGGCAGCCGGCTCGTGGTGCCGTGGAAGCGGACCAGCGGGGAGAGCGCGGCGAACTGGGCCCACCGCACGTACAGGTCGGGCGCCGGCGTGCCGTGAAAGCCGCCCGCGTCGTGGCTCCAGAACGGTACGCCGGAGAGGCCGTGCGACAGGCCGCCGCGCAGTGTGCTGCCCATCGCCGGGTACGTGGCGTTGACGTCGCCGCCCCACTGGGCCGAGTGCCGCTGCCCGCCCAGGTACGACGAGCGGGCCCACACCAGCCCGTGCCCGGCGACCTCCCGGGTGACCGCCGAGACGGTGTCGTTGAAGAGCAGCGTGTACACGTTGTGCAGCTCGGCTCCGCTCATCCCGTTGTGTGCCACCGCGTCGGCCGGCACGCCCTCGGCGAAGTCCGTCTTGAACACGGCCACGCCCTGCTCCAGCAGCGGCCGCAGCAGCCCCACGAACCAGGCGACCGCGGCCGGGTTGGTGAAGTCGACGATCCCGGAGGCGGGGTGGGAACCGTGCCACACGTCCGCCACGTACGTCGAGCCGTCCGCCCGGCGCAGGAAGTAGCCGGCCTCGGCCGCCTCGGCGAAGGCGGGGGAGTGCTGGCTGACGTACGGGTTGGTCCAGAGGCACACCTTGAAGCCCTGGTCCCGCAGCACCCGCAGCATCCGCGCCGGGTCGGGGAAGTTGTCCGCGTCCCACCGCAGGTCGGACCAGTGCCCGGCCACCTGCCAGTAGCAGTCCAGGTGCAGCACGTCGGCGGGGATGCCGCGCTCGCGCAGCCGCCGGGCCCGCTCCAGCACCCGTTCCTCGGTGTCCACATAGAACCCCGACGACATCCACGCGCCGAACGCCCACTTCGGCGGCAGCAGCGGCCGGCAGGTGAGCCGGTTGTACCGATCGAGCACGTCCGCCGGCGCCGGCCCGGCGAGCACGTAGTAGTCGAGCACGTCGTCCGGCACCAGGATCTGCACGCAGCTGTGTGTGGACTGGCACATGTCGAACTCGACCGGCATCCCGCTGTCGACGAGCACCCCGTACCCGCGGCTGGAGATGTAGAGGGGCACGGTCTTGTGCGAGCGGTCGGACTCGGTGCCGAACGCGTCGAAGTTCCACATCAGGGCGCGCTGGCCGCGCTTGTCGAGCGGGGTGAACTTCTCCCCGAAGCCCACGAAGCGCTCGTCGGCGGGGGCGGTGAAGCTCTCGTGGTACGCCGCGACGGTGCCATCGGCCAGCGAGCGTCCGAAGGGGAGCGTGCGCATGCGGCCGCTGATGTCCCGCTCGCCCGGGTTTTCCTCCAGCAGCACGCGGCCGGCGGGGTCGACGAAGCGCAGGTGCCACGGGTCGAGCGTGAGCTCGGCGGTCACCGCGCCGGCGCTGACCCGCACGACCGGGCCGGCCACGGTGACGGTCGCCGGGTGCGCCTCGGGCCGTACCAGCGTGAGCGCGCGGGCCGCGCGGCCGCGTGCGTCGGGTGCCTCGCTCAGCCGTACCCGCAGGATGCCCTCGCCCGCCGCGCCGATCTGGATCGCGAGCGTCCCGCCGTCGGACGTCGTGGCCTTCACCGACACGCCGGAGGCGTCGGTGGTGACCAGCTCGGCCCTGGTCACGGCCGAGAGCCCCCGCTCGCCGGGGGAGCGGACGGGCAGGTCCGGCGGGTCGGCGACGAACGTCTCGTACGGCACGAGCGGCGGTCGGTAGGGCATGTGATTTAGTTTTTCTTCTAACCCAACAAACTGTCAACGCCTCGAGGAGCACCGGATGAAGTGGCCGCGCGGGGTCGACGGGCTGTGCTACGGCGGGGACTACAACCCGGAGCAGTGGCCCGAGGACGTCTGGCGGGAGGATGTCGCGCTGATGCGGCGGGCCGGCGTCAACCTGGTCAGCGTCGGTGTCTTCGCCTGGTCGCGGCTGGAGCCGGAGGAGGGGCGGTACACGTTCGACTGGCTGGACCGGGTGCTCGACCTGCTCGACGCCGGCGGGGTCAAGGTCGCGCTGGCCACGCCGACCGCCTCGCCGCCGCCGTGGTTCAGCCTGGCCCACCCCGACGCGCTCCCGGTACGCGCGGACGGCACCCGCCTCCTGCACGGCAGCCGGGACACGTACTGCGCCAGCGCCCCGGCCTATCGCGAGGCGTGCCGGCGGATCGCACGGGAGCTGGCCCGCCGGTACGCGGACCACCCGGCCGTCGCGCTCTGGCACGTGCACAACGAGTACGGGACGGTGTGCCACTGCGACCACGCGGCCGCCGCCTTCCGGGCCTGGCTGCGAGACCGCTACCGTACGCTCGACGCGCTCAACGACGCCTGGACCACGGCGTTCTGGAGCCAGCACTACGCCGACTGGGCGTACGTCTTCCCGCCCCGCGCCACGCAGTACCTGCCCAACCCGGGGCAGGTGCTCGACTTCCGGCGGTTCTGGTCGGACGAGCTGCTGGCCGCGTACGTCGAACAACGCGACGTGCTGCGCGCGGCCGGGCCGGACGTGCCGGTGACCACCAACTACGTCTTCGGCGCGTGGGTACCCGTCGACCACGCCCGCTGGGCCCGCGAGGTGGACCTCGTGGCGATCGACCACTACCCGTCCGACGCCGGGCCCGGGGCCGAGGAGGAGACCGCGTTCGCCGCCGACCTGGCCCGGTCGTGGGCCGGCGGGCGCCCGTGGCTGCTCATGGAGAGCGCGCCGAACCTCGTCTACACGGGCGGGCGCATGCACGCCAAGGAGCCCGGCCGGATGGCCCGGCACAGCCTGTCGCACGTGGCGCGCGGCTCGCGCGGCGCGATGTTCTTCCAGTGGCGGGCGCCGCGCGGCGGGCCGAACGCTTCCACTCGGCCCTCGTACCGCACGCCGGGCCGGACAGCCGGGTGTACCGGGAAGCCGTCGAACTGGGTGAGGCGCTCGGCGGCCTCTCCGAAGTGGACACCGGTGCGGTGGAGGCGTGCGTGGCCATCGCCTGGGGCGCCGCCTCGTGGTGGGCGCTGCAAGGGCCGGGACTGCCGTGGGACGGGATCGACTACCTGGCCGAGGTGCGGGCCGCGCACCGGGCCCTGTGGCGGGTGGGCATCACGGCCGACTTCGTGTCGCTGGACCGGGCCGGGCCGCTCCCGTACCAGCTGCTGGTCCTCCCCGCCCACTACCTGATGTCGGACGCGGCGGCCGCGGCGGTGCGGACCTATGTGGACGGTGGTGGGCGACTCGTCGCGACGTACCTCTCCGGGGTGGCCGACGAGTACGGGCGGGTGCGGCTCGGCGGCTACCCGGGCGCGCTGCGCGAGGTGCTGGGGGTACGGGTGGAGGAGTTCCGGCCGACGCCCGACGGGTGGGCCGAGGACGTGCACCTGGCCGGGGCGGTCGAAGTCCGTCCAGGCGTCACGCGGCACCGGTTCGGGGCGGGAACGGCCTGGTATGTGTCGAGCCCGCTCGGCGACGGGGTCTACGGGAAGCTGCTGGCCGAGGCGGCCGGGATACCGGTGCGCGAGGGCGCGGCCGAGCTGGAGCTGGTGCGGCGGCGGGACCGGCACGCGTCGTGGCTGTTCGCGTTCAACCACGGCACCTCGGCCCGCGAGGTCGAAGTTGCGGGGACCGACCTGATGACCGGGACGCCTGTCGAGGGCACCGTCGAGGTATCGGCCGGCGGGTGGGCGGTGATACGCGAGACCTAATTGTCTGGGGAAAGCCCTTGCCCTACGATCGGCGGTGACGCGGGGAGCCGACTCCTACCCCAGGTGGCGCTGGGCACGCCGCCCGCTCTCACTGGAGTCCTCGCATGCTCACTTCCAGGCGGCGCTTCGCGCTGCTCTCCTCCACGCTCGCCGGCACGGTGGCCGGCGCCGGCGTCCTCGCCGCCGTGGTCGCCACCGCCGCGTCCGCCGCCGCGGGCTGCCGGGTCGACTACGCCGTCACCAACCAGTGGCAAGGCGGCTTCGGCGCCAGCGTGACCATCACCAACCTCGGCGACCCGATCGACCGCTGGTCGCTGGTCTGGTCGTACACCGCCGGCCAGGCCGTCACCCAGGCATGGAACGCCACGGTCACCCAGAGCGGCGCCCAGGTCACCGCCGTCGACGCCGGCTACAACGGTGCGATCCCGACAAATGGCACCGCGTCGTTCGGTTTCAACGGCTCGTGGAACAACAGCTCCAATCCGGTACCCGCGTCGTTTGTCCTCAATGGAACAAGCTGCACCGGCGCGGTGGGCACGCCCACGACGGGCGCCCCGCCACCCACGACCACCGCGCCTCCGCCGCCGACCACCACGCCGCCGCCTCCGGCGGGGAATGCCAAGCAGATGGAGGACCTCAACCGCGGCCTCGTCAGCGTGCGCTCGGGGTCGGCCAACCTCGTGTCGTGGCGGCTGCTCGGCACCGAGGCGGCGAGCACCGGGTTCAACGTGTACCGGGGCGGCACAAAGGTGACCGCCACCCCGATCACCAACTCGACGAACTACCTGGACAGCGGCGCGGCGGCGAACGCCTCGTACACCGTGCGGGCGGTCGTGAACGGCACCGAGCAGGCCGCCTCCGAGGCGTCCCTCTCCTTCGCGAACGGGTACCTCGACGTGCCGATCCAGGCACCGGCCAGCGGGTACTCGGCGAACGACGCGTCCGTCGGCGACCTCGACGGCGACGGGCAGTACGAGATCGTGCTCAAGTGGGACCCGGACAACGCCAAGGACAACTCGCAGGCGGGCGTGACCGGCAACGTCTACGTCGACGCGTACCGGCTGGGCGGCTCCCGCCTGTGGCGGATCGACCTCGGCGTCAACATCCGCGCCGGCGCCCACTACACGCAGTTCCAGGTGTACGACTACGACGGTGACGGCGACGCCGAGGTGGCCATGAAGACCGCCGACGGTACCCGCTCCGGCACCGGCCAGGTGATCGGCAGCGGGTCGGCCAGCCACCGCAACTCCGACGGGTACATCCTGAGCGGTCCCGAGTTCCTCACGATGTTCGACGGGCGTACCGGCGCCGCGCTGTCCACTGTGAACTACGAGCCGCCGCGCGGGACCGTCTCGTCGTGGGGCGACTCGTACGGCAACCGCGTGGACCGCTTCCTCGCCGGCACCGCGTACCTGGACGGCCAGCGTCCCTCGCTCGTCATGGCCCGCGGCTACTACACCCGCGCGGTCGTCGTGGCGTGGGACTTCCGCAACGGCAGCCTGGTGCGGCGGTGGACGTACGACTCCGGCAACAGCAACAGCGGCGCCTACGGCCAGGGCAACCACAACCTGTCGATCGCGGACGTCGACAACGACGGCCGCCAGGAGGTCGTGTACGGGTCGGCGACGATCGACGACAACGGCGCGTTCATGTACCGCACCGGGTACGGGCACGGCGACGCGCTGCACGTCGGCGACCTCGTCCCGTCCCGGGCTGGTATCGAGGTCTTCACCGTCCACGAGTCGACCAGCCAGCCGGCGATGGACATCCACGCCGGTAACAACGGGCAGATCGTCTGGGCCGCGCCCTCCTGCGGCTGCGACAACGGCCGAGGGGTGGCCGGCGACGTCTACGCCGGCAACGCGGGCGCGGAGGTGTGGTCATCCGGCGTGGACGGGCTGCGCAGCACCAGCGGCGCCAACGTCGGGCGCAAGCCGTCCTCGGCGAACTTCCTGATCTGGTGGGACGCCGACCCGGTCCGCGAGCTGCTCGACCAGACCCGGATCGACAAGTACGGCACGTCGGCCGACACCCGGCTGCTCACCGCCTCGGGCGTGGCGTCGAACAACGGCACCAAGGCCACCCCGGCGCTCTCCGGCGACATCCTGGGCGACTGGCGGGAGGAGGTGATCTGGCGTACCTCCGACAACACCGCGCTGCGGATCTACGCCACCCCGACCGTCACCGACCGGCGGATCCACACGCTGATGCACGACGCGCAGTACCGGGTCGCGATCGCGTGGCAGAACACCGCGTACAACCAGCCGCCGCACCCGAGCTTCTTCATCGGGAACGGGATGGCCACGCCACCGCAGCCGAACGTCTACCTGCGGTAAACCGGGCATACAAAGTGCCGGCGGGGATGGGCACCTATCCCCGCCGGCACTGGCGGTGCTTTACGCACCGTGTTCGCGTATCGCCGGCCCCACGATTCCGGCGGCCCCGCGCCCACGTGTTCAAGAGTAGGGCCGTCCCTGGTGCGGGCCGGTGACGTATCGATGACGTTGTTGTTTCGGTGACGACCATCGTTGTCAAGGGCCGTCAGCTCTCGGTGATCGCCTTCTTCGCCAGCTCGAACGAGCGGATGCGGTCCTCCACGTCGTAGACCAGCGCGGTCAGCATCAGCTCATCGGCGTGCGTCTTTTCCTGGAGGTCCTCGAGCGCCCGGCGGACGGTCTCCGGCGACCCGATCGCCTGCCCCTCCCACCGCTCGGCCATGAATTCCCGCTCGATTTCGGTGTACGGGTACGCGGCCGCTTCCTCCGGCGTGGCGAGTGCCTGCGGGCGCCCCTGCCGCAGCCGCAGGAAGGAGAGCGCGCTCGGCCGGGCCAGCCACTGCGCCCGCTCGTCGGTGTCTGCACAGACGGTGGCGACCGCGACCATCGCGTACGGCTTGTCCAGCCAGCGCGAGGGGCGGAAGCTCTGCCGGTACAGGGCGAGGGCGGGGAGCGTGTTCGCGGCGCTGAAGTGGTGCGCGAACGAGAAGGGCAGCCCCAGCATCCCGGCCAGCTGCGCGCTGAACCCGCTCGACCCGAGCAGCCACACCACCGGGCTCTCGCCCAGGCCCGGCGTGGCCACGATCCGCCGCGGCTGCTCGCCGGTGAACATGTTCATCAGCTCGGCCAGCTCCTGCGGGAACTGCTCCGCCGAAAGCCCCTCGACCGTACGGCGCAGCGCCAGCGCGGTCGCCTGGTCGGTACCGGGCGCCCGCCCGATGCCGAGGTCGATCCGGCCGGGGTGGAGCGCGGAGAGCGTGCCGAACTGCTCGGCCACCACCAGCGGCGCGTGGTTGGGCAGCATCACGCCGCCCGAACCGATCCGCATCGTCGAGGTGGCGGCGGCGAGGTGGGCGATCAGCACGGCCGGCGCGGAACTCGCGATCGCCGGCATGTTGTGGTGTTCGGCCACCCAAAACCGCTGGTAGCCCATCCGCTCGACCGCGCGGGCAAGCTCGGTGGTGGCCCGCAGCGCGTCGCCGGAGGATGCGCCGGCGGCGACCGGCGCGACGTCGAGGACGGACAGAGGTACGTCGATCACAAGATCCTGTAACCCCGCCCGCCCCGCGTTTCTTCCAAGAAAAGATGTGAGCTACCGCGACGTCCGCGGTGGTCCAGACCGCCGCTCCCGCGGCCTCACCCTCCGCGTTCGCACAACCACACCCGCCTGCGGGGGTCCGGACCACCGCGGACGTCGCGGTAGCCCTGGTCTGAAGGGGTCTCTAGCTCTTGTAGGTCAGCCGCATCGTGTCGGTGTGGTCGGACCACTTGAGCTGGAGGTGCCAGCAGCCAGCCGTGGGCAGGTCGACGGTCGACGGGCCGGCGCCGCCGGAGATCTCGCGGGTTACGGGGTCGCCCTTGCCGTCGGGCCGCGCTTCGATGACGAGCGGGCTGGCCGGCTGCTGCGGCACCCGGGAGACCCACAGGATCTTGTTGCTGCGGTCGGGCAGGGTCGGCGCGTGCAGCGGGTAGCCGAAGATGATCGCCACGATGTCGCCCTGGTCGCCGAGCACGTGCGGAATCGAGGGTTCCGGGTCGCTGAACCCGGTCCGCGCCCACTCCGGCAGCACCCGGCTCGGCACGTCGGCCCCGCACCCGGGCTGCGCGGCGGCGGCCGGGGCTGCGGTGGCCGGCGCCGCGGGCTCGGCCGGTGCGGCGGCCTTGCCGGACTCGCAGGCCGCCAGCAGCAGGAGGGCGGCGGCGAGCGCCGCGATGCGTCTCATGTCCCGTCTGAGTCGTGCCCCCGGTCGTGGGTTCCCGCCCCGTCCCACGGCAGCGGACCGTCCCCCAGCACCCGGATGAACGCGGTCAGGCCGACGACGAGCGCCTCCCGCTCCGCCGGGGTCATCTCGCCGACCCACCGCACGTACTGGTCGTGGAACGCGCCGCGCATGCCGGCGTGCAGCGCCCGCCCGCGGTCGGTGAGGCGGAGCCGGTAGAGCCGCCGGTTGGTCGGGTCGCGCTCGCGGACCAGCCACCCTTTGCGCTCCATCTCGGACGCCAGCCGGCTGACCGAGCTCTTCTCCAGGCGGAGGCGCTCGGCGAGGTCGCGCTGGGAGAGGGGTGTCTCGGTGTCCAGCTCGTGCAGGGCGAACGCCTGGGACATCGAGATCGGATGGCCGGGGATCGTCTGGTCGGTCTGGAGCAGCCCACCGGTGCGGACGAGATCCATGAACAGCCCGTGCAGCCGCTCCGCCTCGTCCATACCACTCCAATGGTTGCGCCCTACAACTGTCCGAGCGTACCGTGGGCTGATAGTTGCAAGCTGCAACTGTGGGGAACGGGGGCCAACCATGAGCACGCACGGGCACATGCATCGGAACATGCCGCACGTCTTCGAGGGCCGGGGCAGCCGGTTGTACAACTTCGTCTCCCGGCGCGTGCTGCGCCGGATGTACCGGCGGCTGGCCAGGGACATCGCCGCCGCCGCACCCCAGGGCGCCGCGGTGCTCGACGTGGGGACCGGACCGGGGGTGCTGCTCCAGGAGCTGGCCCGCCTCCGCCCCGACCTGCGCCTGACCGGCGTCGACCTCTCCGCCGACATGGTCGCCAACGCCACCCGCAACCTGGCCGCCCACGACAACGCCACCGCGCAGGTCGGCGACGTGACCGCGCTGCCGTTCCCGGACGACTCGTTCGACCTGGTGGTCTCGTCGTTCAGCTCCCACCACTGGGACCACCCCGAGGCCGCGGTGCCCGAGCTGGCGCGGGTTCTCCGCCCGTCGGGGCGCGTCCGGGTGTACGACTTCCGCTTCGCCCCGTTCGACCAGCTCGCGACGACCGCCGGCGAGCGCGGCCTCTTCACCGCCGAGCCGCCCCGCCGCGACCCGGTGCCGACGGGGGTGCCGTTCTTCCGGCGCTGCACGCGGCTGGTGCTAGCCGCCTGACTAAGGTGGCGAGAGTGTTGGAGTCTCTCGCGGACGTCCTCGACCGCTACAAGCCGCGCACCGACGCCGAGGCCGCCGACGTGGCCCGCGTGCGTGACCTGCTCTCCGGTGACCCCTGGTCCAGGGCGACCCCGCTGCACGTCACCGCGTCCGCCGTCATCGTCCACCCGCCCACGCGCCGCGCGCTGCTGCGCTGGCACGCCCGCCAGCAGGCTTGGCTCCAGGTGGGCGGGCACGGCGACCCGGGCGAGACCGACCCGCTGGCGGTCGCGCTCCGCGAGGGTGAAGAGGAGACCGGCCTGGACGACCTCGTCCCGTGGCCCGACAGCCAGCTGGTGCACGTCGTGGTCGTGCCGGTCACCCCGTCCGCGACCGAGCCGGCGCACGAGCACGCCGACCTGCGCTTCGTGCTGGCCACCGGCACCCCGGACGCGGCCCGTCCGGAAAAGCCGGGCGCCGACCTGCGCTGGCTCTCCATCCCGGACGCCCAGCGGCTCGCCGGCCCGGACAACCTCCGCGAGACGCTGGCCCGCGTCGGGGAGCTACTCGCCTGACCAGCCGAAGGCCGCGGCCGCATTCGCGGTGGCGGCCTTCGCGGCGACGCTCGCGCCGGCGAGCGCCGGGCAGCCGTTGAGGGCGCCGGCCGGGTCGTCGGTGCCCATCGGGAAGGGCCAGTCGCTGCCCAGCAGGATCCGGTCGGCGCCGAAGAGCTCCACCAGGGCCCGGGCCATCATGGCGTCGTGGGTGAGGCCGTCGACCCAGAAGCGGCGCAGCGCGTCGCGGACGGCCAGCTCCTGCTCGGGTACGCCGGGCCGCGCGGTCTCCACGCCGCGGGCCCACCGGCCGGCCAGTGCGGGCACGACGCCGCCGCCGTGCACCAGGACCACCTTGAGGGCGGGGTGGCGGGCCAGGACGTTGCCGAAGACGAGCTGGGCGGCGGCCACTGCGGTCTCGACCGGGTTGCCCAGCAGGTTGTGCAGGTAGAAGTCGGCCAGGCGGTAGTCGGGCGACTGGGCCGGGTGCAGCATCAGCGCTCGGCCGTCCGCGTCGAGCGCCTGCCACAGCGGCTCGTAGCCCGGGTCGGCGAGGGACGGGCAGCGCCCGCCGGCGCCGGCCACCACGCCCACCCACTCGCCGTCGCCGATCGTCCGGTACACGCGCAGCGCCGCCGCGGGGTCGTGCAGTGGCAGGTAGGCCAGGGCGCGCAGGCGGGTGTGTCCCTTGATGCGGGAGGCGAGGCCGGTGTTGACCGCGGCGGCCCACTCCACGCCGTCGGCGCCCGTCAGGTCCTGGCGGTAGTACGGCGGGGGATCGAGACGATCGCGCCGGCCAGGCCGGCGGCGTCCAGGTGCGACTCCAGGCGGTCGGGATGGGCGAGGGCCGGCGGACCGTCCACCGTGTACACACGGTCGAGTGCCGGCGCCAGGTGCGTGTGGACGTCCACCCCACTGCCGGTCAAGCCCCACCCCCGAGCACGGCGATCGCATTGATCTCGATCAGGTAGTCGTCGTGTACGAACCTCGACACCTCGACCATTGTGGATGCTGGTGGCTCGCCCGTGAAGTACTGCCGTCGCACCTCGTGAATCGCGGCGAAATCGCGGATGTCGCGCACGTACACATCGACCCGGGCGATGTCGTCGAGCGTGCCGCCCGCCGCCTCGACCGCGGCGGCGAGGTTGCGGCACACCTGGTGGGTCTGCTCGGTGATGTCGCCGACGCCCGCGACCGTACCGTCCGCCCGGCGCGAGGTCATGCCGGAGATGAACACCATCCGGCCCGGCTCGGCCACCGTGGCCTGCGAGAAGTGGCCGTTGGGCGCGGCCAGGCCGGGCGCGACGAGCGGCTCCTTGGGCATGTCAGCGAGCGTCTTCTTCGCTCGTGTACCAGTCGGGCTGGGTCGGGTAGTGCGGCCCGTCGTAGACCTCGAGCAGCACCGACTCCTCCTCGGCCCGGGTCGGCCCGTGCACGCTCCCCTTCGGGTTCCAGTAGAACGAGCCGGGGGTGAGCGTGATGCCGGTGGGCTCGTACGTGTACCGGCCGCGCAGGCAGAACATGAACTGGTTGGAGGCGTGCGCGTGGGCGGACGGGATGCCCGCGCCCTTCTCGAAGCGGACCAGCGCGATCGAGGCGCCGCTCTCGTCGTCGCGCCACAGCATCTTGTGCGAGAGTCCCGCGAGCGTCTTGTCCACCCAGGACAGGTCGTCGGTCTGCACCATGATCTCGCGGAACCGGCGCAGCGCCCCGCCCTCGTCGCCGGCCACGGCCCGGTCCGGCAGCTCGCCCGAGTAGGCGGCGGGTTCGGAGAGGTTCACCTCGGCAGTCCTTCCGGTAAAGGAACGTCCAGGTCCGCCGCGAGGGCGCGCAGCCGGGCCAGCACACCCTGGTCCACCTCTACACCCCGCCGGGCGGCGTCGCGCAGCCGCTCGCCCGAGCGCTGTCCGGGCAGGAGCACCCGGTCCACGCCCGGCGCGTACGGCGGCGCGGTCACCGAGGCTTCCAGATCGGCCAGGCGGCTGGCAAACCCGTCCAGGTCGCCGAACGCCGCCACGTCCAGCGCGAGGAAGAAGTGCCCGCACTCGTTGGGTACGGCCGTGTCCGCGTACAGCCCGTTGACCCGCTCGCCGTAGCCGCCGCCGGCCAGCACGCCGGCGAGCACGTCGACCATGAGCGCCAGCCCGAACCCCTTGTGCCCGGCGGCCGGCAGCAGCATCCCGGCGAGCGCGGCGGCGGGGTCGGTGGTGGGGAGTCCCTCGGCGTCGGTGGCCCAGCCGTCCGGGATGCCGTTCCCGTTGCCGGCGGCGAGGCGGATGCGGCCGATGTTCACGGCGGAGAGGGCGATGTCGAGCACCAGCGGCTCCGGCCCGTCCGGGTCCGCGGTGTGCTCCTCGGATTGGGCGGCGCGCGGGCCGGGGACACCGATGGCGATCGGGTTGTTGCCGACCACTGGGTGGCCGCCGCCGGGCGCCGGCATCATCGGGCGGGTGTTGGCGGAGGCGATGCCGATGAAGCCTTCCCGTGCGGCGGCCCGCGCGTACCGGCCGGCGGCGCCGAAGTGGAACGCGTGCCGCACGGCGACCGCGCCGACCCCGTACTCACGGGCCTTGGCGATGGCGACCGCCATGGCCTGGTCGGCGGTGAGCACGCCGAGCGCGTGGCCGGCGTCGAGGACCGCGATGCCGCCGGCGTCGACCAGCACCTTCGGCTCGGTGCGGGTGCTCACCGAGCCCTGGCGGAGGCGCTCGACGTAGACCGGGACGAGGTGGCTGCCGTGTGAGGGGAGGCCGCGCAGGTCGGCCTCGACCAGGGCCTCGGCGACGGTGGCGGCGGCGTCCGCGGGCACGCCGGCGGCCTCGAAAAGTCTCGCCACCAGGGCGGACAGCGCCTCGGCGGGTACGAGGTCGGTCACGTCCTTCCCTCCATTGGGCGCTGGGCACGCTCGGCCGGTGGCTGGGTTCGCCGAGTAGTTCTATCAAATATCTGTTCTGCCGCGCCGGTCGGGCCCCCGGAGTGTGCTCATCGAGCAGATAGGGAGAAGCCAGTTTGACGGACCCCCGTGGTGAGGTAGGGGATGTGATCACGACGTCCACGGGTGTCCGCCGCACCTACTACGCCCTTGAGCTGGGCAATACGCTCGCCGCGTCGCTTATCTGGGGGATCAACACGATCTTCCTGCTTGACGCTGGTCTGTCGAACTTGGAGGCGTTCGCCGCCAATGCCTTCTTCACGGCTGGGATGGTGCTCTTCGAGGTGCCGACGGGTGTCGTCGCCGACCTGTGGGGGCGGCGCGCCTCGTTCCTGCTCGGCACGGTGACGCTGGCCGTCAGCACCGCGCTGTACGTGCTGCTGTGGCGGATCGAGGCGCCGTTCTGGCAGTGGGCGGTGGTGTCGCTGCTGATCGGCCTCGGCTTCACGTTCTTCTCCGGCGCGGTCGAGGCGTGGCTTGTCGACGCGCTCACCGCCACCGGATACGAGGGCCAGCTGGAGTCGGTCTTCGCCCGCGGCCAGGCGATCAGCGGTGCCGGCATGCTCGTCGGCTCGGTCGCCGGCGGCTACATCGCCCAGCTCGTCGACCTCGGCGCGCCGTTCGTGCTCCGGGCGGCGATCCTCGGGCTGATGTTCGTGGTGGCGGCGCTGCTCATGCGGGACATCGGCTTCACCCCGCGACGCGACGCCCGGCCGCTCGCCGAGATCCGCGAGATCGTGTCCAGCTCCGTCGAGTACGGCTGGCGCGTCCCCGCGGTGAAGTACCTGATGCTCGCGGCCCCGTTCAGCGGCGGCGTGGGTGTCTACGTCTTCTACGCGCTCCAGCCGCACCTGCTCGACCTGTACGGCGACCCGGGGGCGTACGGCGTCGCCGGCCTCGCCGCGGCGCTCGTGGCCGCCGCGCAGATCGTCGGCGGCCTGATCACGCCCAGCATCCGCCGCCTCTTCCACCGCCGCACCTCCGCCCTGATCGCGGTCGAGGCGGCCGGTACGGCGGTGATCCTGCTGCTCGGCCTGCTCGCGAGCTTCTGGGTCGCGCTCGTGCTGGTCGCCATCTGGGGCCTGCTCTTCGCCGCGGCGATGCCGATCCGGCAGGCGTACCTGAACGGGCTCATCCCGTCACAGCAGCGCGCCACGATCCTGTCGTTCGACTCGCTGATGTCGAACTCGGGCGGGATCGTGACGCAGCCGCTGCTGGGCCGGGCGGCGGACGTGTGGGGCTACCCGGCCTCGTTCGCGATCTCGTCGGTCGTGCAGGTGGCGGCGCTGCCCTTCGTGGCCCGCGCCCGGGCCGAGCGCGCGCCCGCCGACACGGACCTCGCCGCTACCCCGACTCCTTGAGGCGGTCGCGGGCGTCGCGCTCGACAAGGTTCGGCACGAAGTCCCGCACCGGGGCGTCCGCGTACTGCTCGCGCGCATCCTCGACGGCCTGCTCCACTTCGGTGGCCGGGTGGTCGTCGAAGTCGCTCGTGAGGGCCTGCTTCAGGTGGTCCACGGCGAACTGCTCGCGCAGCTCCTCGTCGATCAGGGGGCGGTCCTGCTCGCTCGTCATGCCCCCTGCTGTACCCAACCCGGACGGATTTCAAGTCGACTTTCGTAGGACGAGGGGTGAGCTTGCCCAACCGCGGAGGGCGAGGCCGCGGGAGCGACGGTCCGGACCACCGCGGACATCGCGGTAGCCCAACTTCCTTGAATTTGGATCTTTATCCGCGACGTGACACCGAGGCCACCCTGACTCCAAAAGCTCTCTGGACAGTCGACCGAAGACCTCCCGACCCCACCCGGTACCGTTGCGCAACGCAACCCGACACCCGACCGGCGGAAGCGCATGCGCAGCAAGACCGAGCTCCAGGAGGCGATCCGCCGCGACCGGCGTACCGTCCTCGTCGTCAACACGCACTCGCGGCGCGGTCGGCGGCTCTACGAGACGGTGCGCGCCCGGCTGGCGGCGGACGGATTCCACCTCCTCGAGACGTTTCCGATCGAGCGCCCCGACCAGCTGCCGGGGGTACTCGAGGCGGCGATCGCGCTGGGGCCCGACCTCCTCGTGGCCGGCGGCGGCGACGGCACGGTCAGCGAGGCGGCGCGGCACCTGGCGCACCGGGACATCGCGCTCGGCGTGCTGCCGCTCGGCACCACGAACAACTTCGCCCGCTCGCTCGCCGTCCCGCCCAACCCGGTCGGCGCGCTCGGCGTGCTCACCGGCGGCAAGGTGGCCGACGTCGACCTGGGGCAGGCCGGCGAGACGATCTTCGCGAACCACGCGAACGTCGGCCTCTCCGCCCAGGTGGGCCTGCGCGTGCCGGCCCGGCTGAAGCGGCACATCGGCAAGTCCGCGTACCCGTTGACGGCGGTCGCGCGGCTGGCGTGGCACCGGCCCTTCCGAGCCCGGATCACCTCGGCCGGCGGCGAGCTCGAGGTGGTCACCCACCAGCTGAACGTCGTCAACGGCCGCTTCCAGGCCGGGCAGCCGATCACCCGTGACGCCACTGTGGACGATCGCCTCCTGCACGTCTACCCGCTCGGCGGCCAGCGGCGGCGGCAGCTGCTCTCGGCGAGCCTGCGGCAGGCGCTCGCGGGGCGCCGCCGCCCCACCGCGCCACCGTTTCTGGCCACGGACGACCTGCTCGTGGAGACGGACCCGCCGCTGCCGCTGGACGTCGACGGCGAGGTGCACGGCCGCACCCCGGTCCGCATCCGCCTGCTGCCCAACGCGCTCCGCGTGCTCGCCGATCCGTCCTTCGTGGACAGCTGACGCCGGCGGTCAGCTAGAGACCCATTAGAGTCAGGGTCACAGTCGATTTCTTGAGTTGGGTATTTCCCCGGTCCGCGTCAGCGGCAGACCGTATGCGCGGGGTACCCGGGGAAACGTGGAGCGCAGCGGAGCGTTTTCTTGGGGTGCTTTCCCGCGGGCACCGCCCAGGTCGGCGGCTCGCTAGCGCTCCCCGACCCCCGATCTGCGCTGCCAGGTCCGCTGTCCAAGCCCAACCCCGCGTCGACCCGGGATCGCTGTCGGGCGAGGGTAAGAGGTGGGTGCGCAGCGGTCGGGTTGGTGCACGCGGCAGACGGCGTCCGCCGTAGCGCCGATCAAGGCAACGCGAGCGCCCCTTTGGGCGCGGGTCTGTCATGGATGGACCCCCGCCCAACCGCCGCGCTAGCTGGGCATTCTCCGAGGCCGCGGAGAGTGCCAGGTCCGGCCGGGTCCTTGAGGGCGTAGGGATTTCCTGCCGCCGTGGGGCGGCCCAGGGTGGGCCCGACCTTCATGATCGGCCTAAGCCGAGTGGCGTTGGTGTCCAGACCGTCGCTCCCGCAACCCCCACCCCTCCGCGCTTGACAACCCAGCACAACCCCAAGGTTTGTGAACGTTTCCTGCTGCTGGGGCAGCGGAAACCGTTCACAAAGGCAGAGGGGCCGCGCGGCTTTCTGGATCTAGTCGACTTTTTGTCGTCCTGGCGGCAGAAAGTCGACTAGATCCAGAGCTCTGCGGGGATGCCCGCGACGCGGGCGGCCGAAAATCGGGCCTGGATCGCCGGGTGCTGACACGCCGGGGCGACCACGCAGCGGCCCGGTCTGGCCAGGGGCCGGGTGAGTGGGCACCGCCGGGACCATCGGCGGGGCGCCCGCCCCCGGTCGGGGCGGGCACATCGGTGCGCCCAGCTCCAGAAGCCCGCCGACTGGCGGCCCGCCGCCGGTCGACCGGGCGCCCGCAGGCGGGGTGGGGTTGTGTGACGCGGAGGGTGAGGCCGCGGGAGCAGCGGTCTGGACCACGACGGGCGTCGCGGTAGCTCAATGTCCTTTGATTTGGATCTTTAGCCGCGACATGACGCCAAGGCCACCCCAACTCCCAAAGCTCTCTAGTTAGGCCCTAGCTCGGCGATGTGCCGCTGGATCAGCTCCTGGTCGGCGCCGGCCTCGATGAGCAGGTCGACGGCGACTATCGCGTACCAGTTGTCGGCCATCGCGTGTGCGGCCGCGGCCTCCGCCAGCAGGTCGGGATCGGACGAGGCGGTGGCCAGCTCGGCCAGGGCGTCCGCGCGGGTCAGGCCCGGCCGGTAGCCGCCGGCGTGATCGTCGGCGATGCGGTGCAGCCGGTCGACGGTGGCCTGCCGATTCTGGGTACGGGTATCGGGCACCCACTCACCCTATCGCACACGTGTTCGAATAACCGTCCCGACTCACCCGGGCAGCTCGGCCACCCGGCGGCGGAGGTGGGCCAGCTGCGGCTCGTTCAGGCCGAGCGTGATCGCCCGTTCGTACGCCGCCTTCGCCGCGTCCGGCCGGCCGTCGCGGCGCAGCAGCTCGGCGCGGGTGGCGTGCCACCACGGGTACCCGTCGAGCCCGCCGATGCCGTCGACGAGCGCGAGCCCGGCCGCCGGGCCGTCCCGCTCGGCCACCGCCACCGCGCGGTTGAGCCGCACGACCGGGCTGTCGCGCATGGTGAGCAGCACGTCGTACCAGGAGATGACGGCGTCCCAGTTGGTCTCGGCGTAGCTGGGCGCGAGCGCGTGGCAGGCGGCGATGGCGGCCTGCACCACGTACCCGTCGGGCCGGTCAGGGGTGCGGCGCAGCGCCCGGCCGACGAGCTCGACCCCCTCCTTGATCGCCCCCTGGTCCCACCGCGTGCGGTCCTGGTCGGCGAGCAGCACCTGGCCGCCCGCGCCGTCGAGGCGGGCGCCGCGGCGAGCGTCGTGCAGTAACAGCAGCGCGAGCAGCCCCAGCGCGGTCGGCTCGTCGGGCATCAGCTCGGCCAGCAGGCGGGCCAGGCGGACCGCCTCGGCGGTGAGCGCGACCCGCACGAGGTCGGCGCCGGCGCCGGCCGCGTACCCCTCGTTGAAGATGAGGTAGATCGTGGCGGCGACGCCGGTCAGCCGCGCGGGGAGCTGCTCCGCCGGCGGCACCCGGTAGGGGATGCCAGCCTGCGCGATCTTTTGCTTGGCGCGGGTGAGGCGCTTGGCCATCGTCGCCTCGGGCACGAGGAGGCCGCGCGCGACCTCCGCGGTGGACAACCCGCCGAGGGTACGGAGCGCGAGCGCGACCTGAGCCTCCAGCGAGAGCGCCGGGTGACAGCAGGTGAACACGAGCCGCAGCAGGTCGTCGCGCACCACCTCGGGCGGCTCGGGCTCGGCGCCAGCGAACATTGTCGCCTCGGCCTCCTTACCAGCGCGCCGCGCCTCCCGCCGGATGATGTCGACCGCCCGGCGCCGGGCGGTGAGTAGCAGCCAGGCGCGCGGATTCTCCGGCACGCCGTCGCGCGGCCACGTCTCGAGTGCCCGCACGACGGCGTCCTGTGCCGCGTCCTCGGCGAGGTCGATGCTGCCGGTGACGCGGGCGAGGGTGGCGAGGACGCGGGTGCCCTCCTCACGAACCAGCCGCGTGAGCGCGTCGTCCGCCACCATCGCCCGCCGCGCTCCCTAGGCGCCGAACTCGAGCACCGGACGCACCTCGACGGCGCCGTCCCAGGCCGCCGGGATCTTCGCCGCTACCGCCACGGCCTCGTCGAGGTCGGCGCACTCCATGACGTAGAAGCCGGTCAGGGCCTCCTTCGTCTCCGCGTACGGCCCGTCGGTGGTGACCACGTCGCCACCCTTGCCGCCGGTCACCCGGACGGTGGTAGCGCTGGACGTCGGGTACAGCACCTGGCCGCCGCGCAGCACCGCCGCGGCCGCCTCGCCGAACTCGGCGTAGTCATTCGTCGCCTCGGCGAACTCGGGCTGGCTCCAGTCGACGTCCGCGGAGTAGATGAGTGCGACATATTTCGGCATTGCTCGCTCCTACAGCTCTGTGCCGGCACTGCTCGCCGGCTTCCACTCTAGGGACGAACAGCCCCGCCGGGTTCTGGACAACCATCCGCGATCTTTTTCAGACCGTCTGGCCGAGGTCTGAGCGCCTCCACCAGGGCGCGCAGGGCGGGCTGGCCTGCGGCGGACTCGCGCACCGCGGCGTAGATGGCGCGCGACGGCTCCGGGCGGCGCAGGCGGCGGGCGACCACCGACGGGTGGCGGTTGCCCAGCCCGGTCTCCGGCATGACCGCGACCCCCAGCCCGGCCGCGACGAAGCCCTGCGCGGTGGCGTAGTCGTCGCTCTCCACCGCGACGCTCGGCGTGAACCCGGCCGCCGCGCACGCGTCGCGCACGATCTCGCGGCACGGGCCGGCCGGGCCCTCGCAGTCGACCCACGGCTCGGCGGCGAGGTCGGCCAGGTCGAGGACGCGCTTGGCGGCGAGCGGGTGACCCTTGGGGAGCACCGCGCGGTACGGGTCATCGAGCAGGTGCGTGAGGTGGACGCCCGGGCGCGGCACGGCGCGCACCACTATCGCGAGGTCGGCCTCGGCGCGCTCCACCTCGGGTAGCGGGTCGTCGGGGTCGGCGAGGCGCAGGTCGACGGTCACGCTCGGGTGCTCGCGGCGGAAGCGGGCCAGCGCGGGCGGCACGAGCGCGGCGCCGGCGGTGGCGAAGTACCGCACGACGAGCCGCCCGGTGCGCCCGGCCCGCAGGTCGGCCAGGGCGGTCTCGGCCTCGGCGACCCGCTCGCTGATCGTGCCCGCGGCCTCGGTCAGCAGCCGCCCGGCCGCCGTCGGGCGCACGCCACGCCCGACCCGCTCCAGCAGCGGCGTGCCGGCCTGCCGCTCCAGCGCCGCGACCTGCTGGCTCACCGCCGAGGGGGTGTAGCCGAGGTTGGCCGCGGCGGCGGTGACCGAGCCACTGGTGACCACGGCGCGGAGCACCTGCATGCGGCGTACGTCGAGCATGTAGTCCAGCTTAACGATGGGTACCGGTACTTTCACTTGTCCTGACAGGTCGGCGGCGGCACGGTGGGGGAGTGGTACGGATCGGCGTGCTCGCCCTCCTCTGGGGCTCGGGCTTCTTGTGGATCAAGGTGGCGCTCAACCATGGGCTGTCGCCGGTACAGATCACCGTCTCGCGGTGCGTGCTCGGCACGGCCGTGCTGATCGGACTGGCCCTGGCGGCCCGGCAACGACTCCCGCGCTCGGTCACCGTCTGGCGGCACCTGGCGGTGGCGGCACTGCTGTGCAACGCGCTGCCGTTCGCCCTCTTCGCGGTCGGCGAGCGTACCGTCGACTCGGGCCTGGCCGGCGTGCTGAACGCCACGACTCCCTTGTGGACACTCCTGATCGGGCTCGCGATCGGCGTCGAACGCTTCGCGGCCGCCCGGATCGCCGGACTGCTGCTCGGCTTCTGCGGCGTGCTGCTCATCTTCGCGCCGTGGCACGCCCACGCCTCCTGGGGTGCCTTCGCGTTGCTGGGGGCGGCGGCCAGCTACGGTGCCGGCTTCGTCTACATGGGACGGTGGCTGACCGGCCGCGGTACAGCACCGATCGCGCTCTCCGCGGCCCAGCTCATCGCCGCGACGGGCTGGAGCCTCGTCGCCCTGCCCGCGGCCGGCCCGGTCCGCGTCGACTCGACAGGCATGGCGGCCGTGGTGGTGCTCGGCGTCTTCTGTACCGGCGTGACGTTCTACCTCAGCTACCGCCTCATCGCCGACGAGGGCCCGACCAGCGCCGCGACGGTCGGCTACCTGCTCCCGGTGGTCTCGGTGGCCCTGGGCGCGGCGGTACTCGACGAGCGCCTGGGCGTACGCGTCCTGGCCGGCATGGCGGTCGTACTGCTAGCGGTCGCCCTCACCCGCCGCACCACCCCCGCTAGGCGGCTCGTCGCGCAGCAACTAGATCATGGTACGGATCGGCCCGTATGGAGCCTGTCGCAGAATCGCCAGATTCGCTTGAAATGAGGGTCTCGTTGACCCTCGCCGGCCGCCGTTCGGCGGCCAGCGGCGGACACAGCCGTGTTTTTCTCGACACACGCTGTAGTCGGGCAATTTTGCGACAGGCTCTATGAGGGCGGATCCGTACCACGATCAGCGGGTCCAGCCGGCCGCACGCAGCGCGGCACCCACCTGAGTCGCTACTTCGTCCGGGTTGTGTCTGATCAGCCATGCGGGGAAGCGCAACAGGATCTCGCCAGCGATGGCGATCTCGTTGTGGTGGCGCATGTCGGCATACCACGAGGGGATCTCCAGATGCTGGGCGCCGTCGATCTCCACGTGGACGCGCCACTGATCAAAGTAGACGTCGCGATATCGCCGCCGCCCTGCCGAGTCGACCCGTGCGACCTGCCGCGACGGCTCCGGCAACCGGTAGCGGCGACACAGGCGGGCGAAGTCCATCTCGGCGATCGACTCGGCACCACCGGCCGCGTCCCCCACCGCCTCGACGATCAGCCGCCGCCGCTTGACGTGCGTCATCCGTTCGAGCACCGGCGCCATGTCAACGGCGGCGACGAGCCGCTGCTGGAAACCGGCGGCGATTATCGCGGCGGCATCACGGTCCGAGCGAGCCCATTGGGCTGCGTCGACCAAGGATCGTGCCGGCATCGTGCACGGTGGTCGGCCCATGCGGTGCTGGTCCTCGATCGGCACGCGCTGGGTGCGGTGCACGACGACGCCAGGCGGAGGCCGCCGATGTTGTCGGCTCGCACCGATCAGCACATGGACTCGGTGGGTCTCCACGCCCCGCATGCCCAGCACAGCCAGGGCGGAAGGGCCGCCCAGCAAGGCCACGCGACCGTCACCCACTGCCAATGCGGCCACCCACCGGCGTTGGAGCACCGTCACCGGTCCGCTGTGCGTTAGATATATGCCTCGGTGGATGGGCTGCCAGCGCCCCGACGTGACGCGGTGCCGGATGGCCTTCTCGGTCAGATGCCGCAACGCTTGGCGCCGGCTGATCACACCGTCTTGAAGGAAGAGCAGGAAGTCGAGATCGGCGGAACCCACCCGCCAATCCTTGCCAAGCTGCCAAGGCGCGGAAAGTGGCTGTGGACAACGGCGGATCGTGGTACGGATCGGCCCCGGTGAGGGCGGATCCGTACCACGATCTCAGCTAATCCTGGGCCTTGCCGGACGTGACGCGGGCCAGGATCAGGGCGACCAGGATGATGCCGCCGTAGATGGCCTGGATCCACTGCGCGGACACGCCGCCCAGCGTGAGGATGTTGTTGATCAGGCCGAGCACGAGCACGCCGCACAGCGCACCGAAGAGCGTGCCCTTCCCGCCGTCCAGGGAAATACCGCCGATCACCGCGGCCGCGAAGACCGTGAAGATCATTCCGTCACCCTGGGCCGAGGCCACCGAGCCGAGCCGGCCGGTCATCAGCAGGCCGGCCAGCGCGGCGAGCAGACCGCCGATCATGAGGACGATCCACACCACGCGATCGGTACGGATACCGGCGGCGCGGGCGGCGTCGACGTTGCCGCCGATCGCGTACACCGAGCGGCCGTGCCTGAAGAAGCCCAGCGCCAGGATGCCGACGGCGAAGAGGCCGCCGCAGATCCAGATCGACGCGGGCAGGCCGAGCCAGACCGCGTTGCCCAGGTACAGCACGGACTGCGGGATGTCGAACAGGTTTTGCCCGCCGGTGATGCCGATCTGGAGTCCGCGGAGGACGATCAGCATGCCGAGCGTCACGATGAACGCGGACAGCTTGAAGCGCAGGATCAGCAGCCCGTTGAACGCGCCGATCGCGAGGCCGGTGAGCAGGCAGAGCGGGATCGCCAGGGCGACCGGCACCTCGGTGCCGAGGCCGTTGCTGGCGGCCGGGATGACCAGGGCGACCGCGAGCGCCGGGGCGAGGCCGATCGTCGACTCCAGCGACAGGTCGAACTTGCCCGCGATCAGGATGATCGCCTCGGCGAGCACCAGCAGGGAGAGCTCGGTCTGCTGCTGGAGGACGTTGGTGATATTGGCCTGGGTGAGGAAGACCGGGTCGATGATGGCCCCGACGATCACGAGCAGGATGATCGCCGGTACCAGCGCGAGGTCCCGGAACCTGGCCAGTTGCAGGCGGCGCGCGCCCGGCGCCGGTGGGACGACCGCCGGCGGCTTCGCCACGGTCTGTGAGCCTGTCACTGTACTTGTGCTCCTTCCACAGGCGCGTTTACACCCTCCACCGCCGCGATCAGGTCCGCGTCGGCCCAGCCGCGCGACACCTCGCGGACCACCCGTCCGTGAAACATGACCAGCACCCGATCACACGAGCGCAGGTCGTCGAGCTCGTCGGAGACCACCAGCACGCCGGTGCCCCCGGACGCGGCGGACGCCACCGCACCAAGCAGGGATTCCTTGGAACGTACGTCGACACCCGCGGTCGGGCTGACCATGACCAGCGCCTTCGGGTCGTTGCTGAGCGCCCTGGCCAGCACGACCTTCTGGGCGTTGCCGCCGGACAGCGCGTTCACCGGCTGGTCCGGCCCGGACGTCTTGATGTCGTACGCCTCGATCATGCGTTGCGCCGCCGCTCGGCGGCGCGCGGGCGCGATCACGCCCGCTGGACCAAGCTTTCCGGCGATCGGCAAGGTCGCATTTTCCGCCACCGACAGCAGGGGTACAAGGCCCTCGCGGTGCCGGTCCTGCGGCAGGTAGCCGAGGCCGGCGGCGAGTGCGGACGGGACGCTGCCGGGCTTGGGGCGGCTGCCGGCCACGGTGACCGTGCCGCCGTCCGCCTTGCGCAGCCCGGCGATCGTCTCGGCGAGTGCCACCTTGCCGCTGCTGCCCGACCCGATGAGTCCGACCATCTCACCGGCCCGCACCGAGAGGTCGACGCCCTCGTAGAAGCCGGCCAGCCGCAGGTCGTCCACCGCCAGTACGGTCGGCGCCTCCGACGAGACGGACGCCCGGGAGGCCCCGGAGGAGAGCAGCGCACCGGCGTCGCCGGTCATCGCGCCGACCAGCTCGTCATGCGGCAGGTCGGCGACCGGCGCGGTGAGCACGTGTCGCGCGTCCCGGAAGACCGTGACGGTCTGGCACACCTCGTACACCTCCTGGAGGTGGTGCGAGATGAACATGAACGTCACGCCACCGTCGCGCAGCTGCCGCATCCGGTCGAAGAGCCGCTCGATCGCCGCCGCGTCGAGCTGCGCGGTGGGCTCGTCGAGGATGATGAACCGCGCGCCGAACGAGAGCGCCCGCGCGATCTCCACGAGCTGCCGCTGCTCCACCGTCAGGTCGCCGGCCACCCGGGCCGGGTCGACGTCCACGCCGTACTCGTCGAGGAGGTCGGATGCGCGGCGCCGCAGCGACCGCCAGTTGATCAGGCCGCCACCCTGCCGGTTCAGGTAGAGGTTTTCCGCGACGGTCAGCGTGGGGATGATGGTCGACTTCTGGTACACGCACGCGACGTGCCGCCGCCACGCGTCCCGCTCGGAGAGCGCCGGTGCCGGCTCGCCGGCGAAGCGGACCTCGCCCGAGTCGGCCCGCTGGAGCCCGGTCAGGATCGAGACGAGTGTGGACTTGCCGGCGCCGTTGCGGCCGACGAGCGCGTGCGTCTCGCCCTGCGCGATGGTGATGCCGGCGTCCAGCAGCGCGGTGGTCGCGCCGTACCGCTTGGTGATGTCACGCGCCGCCACGGCCGGGAGGGGGGCTCCGGCCGTGGCGGCGGTTGGTGCGGGTGAGGTCATCACTTGCCGATCTGGTTGCCCCAGAGGGCCTGATCGTCCACGTTCTCCTTGGTGACGAGCGGCGCGGGCAGCTGGTCCTCCAGCGTGCCGCCACCGACGTCGAGGATGTTGCTGCCGTGGTCGGTCGGGCCGGGCTGGAACGTCTTGCCCTCGACGGCCGCCTTGGCGTAGAAGAGCGCGTACTTGGCGTACAGGTCGGCGGGCTGGGAGACCGTGGCGTCGATCTCGCCCTTGCGGATGGCCTCGAACTCCTGCGGGATGCCGTCGTTGGAGACGATGAAGATGTGCTTCGGGTCCTCCGGCGGCACGAGCAGGTTCTTCGACTTCAGTACCTGCAGGGTCGGGGCGAGGAAGACGCCGCCGGCCTGCATGTAGACACCCTTGATGTCCGGGTGCTGGGCGAGCCGGGTCTGGAGCGCGGCAGCGGCCTTGGTGCCCTCCCACTCGGTGGGCTCCTCGAAGACCGTGATCCCGGGGAACTTGCTCTTCATGCACTCGATGAAGGCCTCGGACCGGTCACGACCGTTGACCGAGGAGAGCGAGCCCTGGAACTCGATCACCTTGCCCTTGCCGCCCAGCTTCTCGCCGAGGAACTCGCAGGCCTTCGTCCCGTACGCCCGGTTGTCCGCGCGCACCACCATGAAGACCTTGCCCTTGTCGGGCCGGGTGTCCACGGTGATCACCGGGATCTTCTTCGACTCCAGCGTCGTGAGCGTGGAGGCGATGGCGCCGGTGTCCTGCGGGGCCATCACGATCGCCTTGGCGCCCTGGCTCTGGAGCGCCTGCGCGTTGGCGACGAGCTTGGCCACGTCGTTCTGCGAGTTCGTGGGGGTCATCAGGTTGATGCCGAGCTCGGTGGCGTACTGGGGCACGTACTTGGAGTACGAATTCCAGAAGTCCGAGTCGGCGCGGGGCAGGTCGATGCCGATCTGGGCGCTGCCCGACCCGCTGTCCGTGCCGGTACCGCTGCCGGCGTCGTCGCCGCACGCGGTCATGCCGGCCGCGAGCGCGGCGGCCATCAGGATGGCCGTGGCTGGTCTGCTGATATGTCTCATCGATGCCCTCGATTCAGGTGGGGTGTCGCGGGCGTTGACGGTTGGACCCGGGCGTCGCCGGAGAGACGTCACGCATCCGATGTTTGTCGTGAGGTTACGGCCGACGCTGCCCGGAAACAAGACCATCCCGGCCCGTCAACCCCAAGAACATCGGATGTTTCGGTTTCTCGTGATGCTCTCGTGACTGTCTCGTTATGGTCCGGTCCGAAGCCTTTCCGCCGAAAGGGAACAAGTGCCGCAAAGATCGGAGGTATTTTAGCCCGTCTCCCATGAACAAGGGACCCCCCACATCGCTGTGGGAGGCCCCTCGATCATGGGGGTGCGACTAGCTCGTGACCAGGTTGAACCTCTCCCACGGGCCGATCGCGGTCCGGTTGGCGATCAGCGGCGCGGCGCCCGCGTTGTCCGCCACCACATATCGGTTGTTGACCGCGGCCCGGAAGCTCACGGTGCCGTCCGAGTTACGGACCATCGTGAAGCGCTCCCATGCCCCGATCGAGGTGCGGTTGGCGACGAGCGGTGCGGCACCGGCGTTCTCGGCGGCGACGTACCGGCCGTTCAGCTTGGCCCGCAGCGCCACCTGGCCACCGCCCGCGTCCACCACGTCGAACCGCTGCCCCGCCCCGATCGCGGTCGAGTTGGCGATCAGCGGCGCGGTGTCCGAGGCCGTGACGTAGCGGCTGTTGACGGTCGCCCGCAGGCTCGTACCCGGGTCGGCCTGGGTCGGGTTGAAGCGGTCGGCCCAGTAGCGGGTGCGGTCCAGGTACGCGGTCTCCGCCGCCGCGCCGGTGAGCCCGTACGCGCCGTTGAAGGTCTGGTACCCGTGCCCGCCCGGCGGGGTGGAGCTCGCCGGCTCGATCACCGAGCCTTCGTGCCACTCGTTGAACGACGTGATCGACACCCAGGTCGGCGGGCCGCCGGTGGCCGTGCCGAGGGCGTTGTTCCACTGCCGGTCGTACGCGGCACCGTTGTCCCGGGTCACCGTCGGCGTGGTGTTGCCCGGCACCGCCCGGTCGTCGATGTACCCGGGCGCGATCGAGGGCGCCCACACGAGGCCGTTCGCCTTGCAGAACGCGCTCGCGTTGGCCCACCCCGGCGCGGTGGCCCCGGCGATGCCGTCGTACGTGTACATGCCGCCGAAGTTGGCCACCTTTGTCGTGTCGGTGGTCTGCGCGAGCACGATATTGCCGGCCCGCACCTGCTCCAGGGCGCTCCAGTCGGTGACGCGCAGGCTCTCGAAGACGTAGAACGCCGCCCGGTTGCCGTGCGCCGCGTCCCGGTAGTAGGCCGGGTGGCCGCCGTACCGGCTGTTGATGTAGTTGATGTCGGAGACCGTGGAGGCCGCGGTGCGGGTGCCGTACGGCTCCAGGTGCCAGGCCACCCTGATGCCGTACCTGGCGGCGGCGTCCATGACCCGGGTGACGAGCGTGTCCTCGTACGAGCCCTGGCCCCACCAGCTGTACACGAGTACGCCCACCCCGGCCCGGGCGATCCAGGCCATGTGCTGGTCGATCACCCGGGTGTCGCCGGAGTCGTACGCGCCGAGGACGGGGTAGAGGTCGGCGCCGACGGCTTGGGGTGGGGTGTGCCCGCCCTGCTGCCAGTGCCGGTAGCTGCCGTTGACGGCGGGGCTGCCGTACCAGGGGTAGTAGAAGATGTGGACATTGCTGGCGAGCGCGCCGGGCGGGAGCGCGGCCTGCGCGACTTGTGCGGCCTGCGCGGGCGGCGGGGTCGCCGCCCACGCCGCCGCCACCATGAGCATGGCGGCGACGGCGGAACGGATAAACTGTATTTTCCTCAACAAGATGATCAAGCTCCTATCAGCTCGAACCTTTCCCAGGCGCCGATCGCCGCGCGGTTCGCGATCAGCGGTGCGGCGCCGGCGTTCTCGGCGACCACGTACATGTTGTTGACCGTGGCCCGCAGGCTCTCGGTGCCGTCCGCGTTGCGGACCAGCGTGAACGTCTCCCACGGCCCGACCGAGGTGCGGTTGGCGATGAGCGGGTTGGCGCCGGCGTTGTCCGCGCAGACGTAGAGCCCGTTCGCCCGGGACCGTAGTGCCACGCTGCTGCCGCCGAGGTTGACCAGGTCGAACTGCTCCGACGTGCCGATCGTCGTCCGGTTGGCGATGAGCGGCTGGGCGCCCGCGTTGGCGGCGCTGACGTACTGGTTGTTGGCCAGCGCGCGCAGGCTCACCAGCGTGCCGCCGCCACCGGTGCCGGTGTTGAGCGTGAACGAGTCGAGGTCGAAGAGGTTGCCCGCGCCGCCCTTGAAGACCAGGTACAGCGAGGTCGCCGCCGCCGGGCCCGCGGTCAGGGTCGCCGTGACGTTGGTGTACGTCTCCCAGCCACCGGTCGCGGGTACGGCGACGCTGCCCAGCAGCGTGCCGGTGGCCGAACCGGTGCGCACCTCGATCGTGCCGCCGGTGGTCCCGGAGGCGACCCGGGCGGTGATCCCGTTGACGTTCGACAGGTTGTACGGCGTGTACGAGATCCAGTCATTGTTGTCGATGAATCCGGCGGTGCGCCCGCCCTCTGCCCCCGCGTGGGTGGCGATCTCGACGCCCCCGGACTGGGCACCGAAGTGCTCACCCTGCCGGTGCCGCGGCTGGAGCGTGCGGAGGCTGTGCGAGGTCAGGCCGCCACGGTCGGTGTACGCCGCGTCGAAGACCCCGTAGATGTTCGCCGCCGCGTCGTGCTCACCGTCGACCGGGATCGTGATCTGCCCGGTGCAGCCGGTCGAGGAGGTGATCTGGTGCGAGTGGCTGTCGTGGCCCAGCAGGTACGTGACGCTGACCCGCGAGCAGTCGATCGTGCCGTCCTCCGGGTCGCTGACCGTCACCTGGAAGGGAACGGTGTCGCCGAAGTTGAACAGCCGCCCGTCGCCGGGCGTGGTGAGCGTGACCGTCGGCGCGCTGTTGCCCACGTTGACCACCAGGCTGGCCGTACCGGTGAGCCCGGTCGGGTCGGTGACCCGCAGCGTCGGCGTGTACGTGCCGTTCGTCGTGTAGGTCTTCGTCGGGTTCGCCGCCGTCGACGTGGTGCCGTCGCCGAACGTCCACAGGTAGCTCAGCGCCCCGCCCTCGGGGTCGGCTGAGCCGGCCGAGGAGAAGTTGATGGTCAGTGGCGCCGGGCCGGAGGTGCGGTTGGCGGACGCCTGGGCCACCGGGTTGCGGTTGCCGCCGCCGATGTACTCCACCCGGACCAGGGCCTGGTTGTTCGCGTTGGTGCCGTAGTCGAGCACGTACAGCGCGCCGTCCGGCCCGAACGCCATGTCCATCACCTGCGTGCCGGTCCACGGGAAGTTCGAGATCTCACCGCGGGAGCCGTCCCCGTTCACCGCGATCGCCTTGATCCAGCGGCGGCCGTACTCGCCGGCGAAGAACTGCCCGTTGAGCACCGCCGGGAACTTGACGGGCGACGTGTTCGCCGCGTCGTACCGGTACACCGGGCCGCCCATCGGCGACTCGGAGCCGCCGCCGAACTCCGGTGGGGAGCCGGCGTCGCCGTACTTGATCCAGGCGGTCCGCGCCGCCGGCAGCGTGCCCTGGCCGGTGTTGCGGAACGAGTTGTTCGTCGGCCCGCCCGCGCAGTTGTACTTAGGCCCGGTCGCCCCGGTGGCGAAGTTCCACTCGTTGTACGTCTCGCTCGTGGTGTTCGAGCCCGTGCAGTACGGCCAGCCGTAGTTGCCCGCCGACGTGACCCGGTCGAACTCGACCTGCCCGCCCGGCCCGCGGTTGGCGTCGGTGACGCCCGCGTCCGGACCGTAGTCGCCGACGTAGACCACGCCGGTCGCCTTGTCCACGCTCATCCGGAACGGGTTGCGGAAGCCCATCGCGTAGATCTCCGGCCGCGTGTTCGCGGTACCGGGTGCGAAGAGGTTGCCGGACGGGATCGAGTACGACCCGTCCGCGTTCACCTTGATGCGCAGGATCTTGCCGCGCAGGTCGTTGGTGTTGCCGGAGGAGCGCTGCGCGTCGTACGAGGGGTTGCGGTTGGTGCGCTCGTCGATCGGGGAGTAACCGGCCGACTCGAACGGGTTGGTGTCGTCTCCTGTGGACAGGTAGAGGTTGCCGGCCGCGTCGAAGTCGATGTCGCCACCGACGTGGCAGCACATACCCCGGTCGTTGTTGACCTGGAGCACGATCCGCTCGCTGGCCAGGTTGAGCGTGTTGTTGGTGTTGAGCGTGAACCGGGACAGCCGCAGGTGCCCCTGCCAGGTCGTCCACGTCGCGGCCGTGCCGGTCGCCGGCGCGTCCCCGCCCGGCGTGCTCAGCGCCGGCGAGTAGTAGAGGTAGACGAAGCGGTTGCTGGCGAAGCTCGGGTCGACCGCGACGCCCTGCAAACCCTCCTCGTCGTGTGTGTACACCGAGAGCTTGCCGGCGTTCGTGGTGTTGCCGGCCACGTCGGTGACCCGGACTGTTCCGTCGCGGGCGGTGTGGATGACCGAGCGGTTGGGCATGACCGCCAGGGACATCGCCTCGCCGAGTTCGGCGCCGCCGGTGGCGAGTACCACCGTCTGGTAGTCCGAGGCGGGGATGATGATCGCCTCGGCGGGGGCGCCGGCGAGCACCGGGAGGGTGGCGCCGACGAGGGCCGCGGCGAGCAGCCCGGCTCCTCTTCGCACTCTTCGTCGCATCGTGGGGTCCTTCCAGGAGGTGGAAAGGCCCCGGCGCGGGTGCGCGCCGGGGCCAGGTCAGGGGGTCAGGTGCCGTATATGTCCAACTCCCAGAGGGAGTAGCCATAGGGGGTGAGGGCGCGCTGGGTGCCGAGCACCCGCACGTACCGGCCGGTGCCGGTCACCGCGACGTCGTCGGTGCCGCCGTCGCCGGTGGTGGTGGAGTAGACGTTGGTCCAGGCGTTGCCGTCCGGCGAGGTCTGGATCTGGTACGCCCGCGCGTAGGCGGCCTCCCACACCAGCCGTACCCGGGTCACCGCCCGGCTCGCGCCCAGGTCGACGGTTATCCACTGTGGATCGGCGTAGGCGCTGCCCCAGCGCGTCGCGGTGTTGCCGTCGACGGCGTTGGCCCCGACGTGCGGGCTGCCCGTCTCCACACTGGACACCGTGACCGGGCGGCCACGGGACAGCAGCGTCGGCGTCGTGCCCGACGGGGTGCCGAACACGTTCAGGTCCCACAGTGAGTAGCTCCACTGGGTGGCGCGCTGCGTGCCGAGGACCCGTACGTACCGCCCGGTGCCGGAGAGCGTGACGTCGTCGGTGCCGCCGTCGCCGGTGGTGGTGGAGTAGACGTTCGTCCAGGTGCTGCCGTTCGGCGAGGTCTGGATCTGGTACGCCCGCGCGTACGCGGTCTCCCACACCAGCCGCACCCGGTTCAGCGCGTAGGTGGCGCCGAGGTCCACGGAAATCCACTGTGGATCGGAGGACGCGCTGGCCCAGCGGGTGGCCGCGTTGCCGTCGACCGCGTTCGCCGCGACGTGCGGGCTGCCGGCCTCCACACTGGATGCCGTCACCGGCCGGCCGCGGGCGAGGTCCGTGGCCGGCGGCGGGCCACCCTCCGCCTTGATCCGGATGTTGCGGTAGTTGATGTCGAGGCCGGCACCGTCGTTCTGCACGCCGATGTAGCCGTTCGCGATGGCTCGGGTGCTCGTGTAGTCGTTGATCTTCACGCCGTTGAGCCAGATCTCGACCCGCTGGCCGGTCACCTTGATCTCGTACGCGTTCCACGAACCGGGCGGGTTGAGCGCGGCGTCGCGCAGCGCGGTGTCCGGCCCCTTGAAGCTGTACACGCTGCCGGTGGTCCGGGTTGGGTCGGCGTCCGTGGCGTCGATCTGGATCTCGTGCCCGGTGTCCACCGGCCGCCACGGGTCGCCCTGCGGGTCGGGGAAGCCGATGAAGACGCCGCCGTTGTCGTCGCCCGGCATCATCCAGTCGAGCTTCAGCGAGTAGTTCGAGAAGGTGCGGACCGGGTACCAGAGCAGGCCCATCCCGCCGAACGAGGTGAGCGTGCCGTTCGCGAGCGTGAACCCGCCCGGACCGGCCTGCCGCCACTGGTTGAGGCTGGCCTGGGTACCGTCGAAGAGCGGCGTGTAGCCGGTCTCCGCACGGCAGTCGGCGGGCCGGTTGCCGGCCGCGATCTGGATGCCGCCGAGCAGCATGCGGGTGAAGTTTGAGTCCGAGTAGGACTCGTCGGTGTGACCCAGCCCGGTGTACCAGGACCGTCCATTGCCGACGGTCTTGCACCAGGTGATCGGGTGGTCGCCGCCCATCGAGCCGCCGCTGTACGTCGACTCGTCGAGGCTGGCCAGCACCTTGGCCGTGGAGCGTGGGTTGGTGCGGTAGTTGTACCACTCGTCGAGGCGGCTCCAGGTCGGCGGCAGGTGCGCCGTGGAGGCGTTGCCCCGGTCCTCGACCTTGATGGTGGCGGTCTGGTTGGCCGGGTGCGAGGCGAAGTACGCGCCGACCAGGTCGCCGTACCAGGCCCAGTCGTACTCGGTGTCGGCGGCCGCGTGCACACCGACGTACCCGCCGCCGCCCGAGATGTACGACTGGAACGCGGTCTGCTGGGCGGCGTTGAGTACGTCGCCGGTCGTGGAAAGCCAGACGACGGCCTGGTACTGGGCGAGGTTGGCGGTGGTGAACTGGGCCGCGTCCTCGGTGGCGGTGACGGCGAAGCCGTTCGCGGTACCGAGCTGCTGGATCGCGGCGATGCCGTACGGGATGGAGGAGTGCCGGAAGCCGGCGGTCTTGGAGAAGACCAGCACGCGGTTCAGCGGTGCGGCCTCCGCCGGCGCGGGTGCGACGACCGCAGCGCCGGCGACGAGTGCGAACAGCGCGGTGAGCGCTCTTATACGCATGGGAGTAGCTCCTTGCGAGAGAAGCGGAGGCGTGGGGCCCGCCGTGCCATTGGACGGGCCCCACGGGTCATCCGGACGGGTCAGGGCAGCGTCCAGGTCTGCGCCCCGGTCCCGTTGCAGTCGTAGATCTGCAGCTGGTTTCCGTTGGCGACGTTCGAGGCGGGGATGTCCAGGCAACGCCCGGATGCCGGGTTGCGGAGCGCGCCGTTCGGCTGGACCGTCCACTGTTGAGCGCCGGTGCCGTTGCAGGTCCACAGGTGGATCTTGGTGCCGTTGGCCGTGCCGCTCGCCTGTACGTCCATGCACTTGCCGAGCGCGCGGATCGTGCCGTCGGTGCCGACCGTCCAGTTCTGCTGCGTACTGCCGTTGCAGTCCCAGATCTGGACGCGGGTACCGTCCGCGGTCGCCGCGCCGTTGACGTCCGCGCACTTGCCGAGCGCCCGGATCGGGCCGGTGCGCGGGCCGCTCGGCGTGCCGGGCGTGCCGACGCCGGGCCCGACGAACGTGTAGCTGTCCAGGTCCAGGAACGCGGCGCCGGCCGGCCCGTTGAAGACGATGTACAGGTCGTGCGTGTTGTCGTCCGGCTTGGTGACGTTGGCGGTGATGTCCCGGTAGGTGTCCCAGCCGCCGGTGTTCGGCACGGTCACCCGGGCCACCTCGGTACCGGTCGGCGAGTCGAGGCGGAACGAGATCGTGCCGCCCGTGTCACCCGATGACACGCGCGCCCGCACCTGGTTGATGCCCTTGAGGCTGACGCCGTGGTGCCGCACGTACTCGCCGTTCTGGATGTCACCGAGCCGGAAGCCGCCCTCGGCGCCGCCGGCCGCGATCACCTGCGGGCCGTTCAGCGTGACGTAGTGCTCGGCCTGCCACTGCTTGGGCCACAGCGTGATCTCCCGCTCGCCGGTGAGCGGTGTGGATCCGGTCGCGCCCCGGTCGGTGTAGCTGCCCCGGATCACGAAGAAGAGCACCGAGTCCGGGCCGGCGTGCACGGGGCCGGTGTTGAACGTGGCCCCGCAGCCGGTGCCCTCACCCTCCTCGTGCGCGTGCTCCTGGTGGCCGAGCGCGGCCCGGACGACGACGCTGCCGCAGGGGATCGTGCCGTCCTGCGGGTCGGTCGCCGACGCCGTGACGGCCAGGTTGTCCTCCCAGGAGAAGAGGCCGCCGTTGGGCAGACCGCCGATCGTCACCGTGGGCCGGGTGTTGCCGACGACGATCGGCAGCGTGGCCGTACCGGAGCGGCCGGTGCCGTCGCTCACCGTCAGCCGGGCCAGGAAGGAGCCGTTCGACGGGTACGTGAACGTGGGGTTGGCCGCGGTGGAGTCGACGCTGCCGTTGTCGGTGAAGTCCCACGCGTACGTGAGCGGGTTGCCGTCCGGGTCGCTGCTGCCGGCGCTTCCGAAGCTCACCTGGAGCGGTGCGGTGCCGTTGTCCCGGTTCGCGGTTATCTTCGCGACCGGGGAGCGGCCGCCGGAGATGTAGTTGATTTTGTACAGCCCCGCGTCCGCCGCGCCGGAGAAGTAGCCGCTGCCGTACTCCAGCATGTAGAGCGAGCCGTCCGGGCCGAACTCCCAGTCGATCGGGTGCACGAAGTTCATCCCGGCGAGCACCGGCTCGATCACCGTGGGCGTACCGGTGGCCGGGTTGCCGTTGTTGAACTGGACCTCCTTGACCCAGTTGCGGCAGTACTCGGAGATCAGCCACTTGTTGTCGTAGTACTGCGGCCACTTCACGTCGGAGACGAGGTTGGGGTCGTAGTGGTACACCTCGACGTGGTTGGGCGAGCCGCAGCCGCCCGGGTTGTCCAGCTGGGGCCACTCGCGGCTGCCGCCGTGCTGCTCCCACACCAGCGCCGGCCTCGTGGGCGGCAGCTGCTGGAGGCCGGTGTTGCGGGGCGAGTTGTTGACCGGGCCGGTCGTCCCTCCACAGGGGAACCAGCCGCGCGGCGCGTTGGCCGCGAAGTCCCAGTCGTTGTACGCCACGTTCGGCCCGCCGCAGTACGGCCAGCCGTAGTTGCCCGGTGCGGTCGCGCGGTTGAACTCGTCGTAGGCCGCCGGCCCCCGGTTGGCGATCGTCGCGCCGGCGTCGGGGCCGACCTCGCCCCAGTAGAGGGTGTTGCCGGCCTTGCGGTCCACGAAGATGCGGTACGGGTTGCGCACGCCCATCACGTAGATCTCGGGGCGGGTGTTGGCGGTGCCCTGCGGGAAGAGGTTGCCGGCCGGGATCGTGTACGTGCCGTTCGCCTCCGGGTGGATCCGGTTGATCTTCCCGCGCAGGTCGTTGGTGTTGCCCGAGGTGCGCTGCGCGTCGTACTGCGCGTCCCGGCTCGTGCGCTCGTCGATCGGCGCCATGCCGGCCGAGTCGCCGCCGGAGTTGGTGTTGTCACCGACCGCGAAGTACAGGTTGTTGCTGCTGTCCCAGCTCATCGAGCCGGCTGAGTGGCAGCACAGCCGCCGCTCGGTCGGCCACTCGATGATCATGTCCTCGGCGCCGAGCGTGTTCGTGCTCGGGTTGAAGGTGAACCGGGAGATCCGGTTGACCAGCGGCGTCGCCACGGGGGAGTAGAAGATGTAGACGAAGCGGTTCGTGGCGAACTGCGGGTGGATCGTGATGCCGATCAGGCCGTCCTCGAAGCGGGCGTCCAGCTGGAGCGTGAGCGCGACGCTCGTGGTGCGGGTGGCCGGGTTGTAGAGGCGCACCTGGCCGCCGCCGGCGCTGGTACCGCGGTTGATGTAGAGGACCTTGTGGTCGGGCAGGACGGCGAGCTCGATCGGCTCGCCCATCGAGAGGCCGCCGTCGAGACGTACCTTTTCGAAGCCGCTCGTGGGCGGTGGCGCCGCCTGCGCGGGCTGGGCCGGTGCCACGGCCAGGGTCGTGAGTGCGGTGACGGCGGCGACCACGAGGGCGCGCCATCGACGGGTACGAGGCATAGCTCACTCCAGGGGCATGGAGGGGTGGCCGTCCGGCCGGCCGGACACAGTGGACCGGCCGGCCGGACGTGTGGGGTGCGGTGGCTAGCTCGTGATGAGGTCGAACTTCTCCCACGGACCGATGGACGCGCGGTTGGCGATGAGCGGCGCCGCGCCGGCGTTCTCGGCGACCACGTACATGCCGTTGACCTGGGCTCGCAGGCTCACGGTGCCGTCCGAGTTACGGATCAGGGCGAACGTCTCCCACGGCCCGACGGACGTGCGGTTGGCGATGAGCGGAGCGGCGCCCGCCTGGTCGGCGGAGACGAGCAGGCTGTTGACCCGGGCCCGGAGCGCGATGTTGCCGCCGCCGAGGTCCATCATGTCGAACTGCTCCCAGAGTCCGATCCCGGTCACGCTGGCCTGGAGCGGGCCGGCGCCGCCGTTGGACGCCTGCACGTACATGTTGTTGGCCCGCGACCGGAGGCTGACCTGAGTGGACGGTCCGGGGCCGCCGCCGCCCGGGGTGCCGATGCCCAAAGTGGACGCGGTACCGCTGAGCGACTTGACGCCCTGGTTGGCCGAGCCGGTGAGCGTGGTGGCCGAGTAGTTGGTCAGCGGCTTGGCCGTGCGCTCGACCACGTACACGCTGCCGGCGGCCGTCGCGAACGTGACCTCGGCAGCCGTGGTGGTGGCCAGGATCGCGTTGTCCGACGTGCGGCGCACCCGGATCTGCTGGGTACCCCACGGGTTGACCACCCGGGCCTGCTTGCCGTGCAGGCTGCGCAGACCGACGTACTTGGTCTCGCTGGCCTCCCGCTCCGAGCTGACGACGAAGCCGTCCTTGGCCAGGAGCGTGAACTTGCCGTTGAACGAGGAGTCGCTCGGGATCGCGGGGAAGACCCGGATCTTGTCGTTGTACGACTGCATCAGCGACTCGTTCATCGCGGCGAGGTGGATGCCCAGGTACTCGAAGACCCCGTTGGTGTTGTTGGTCATGCCGTTGGGGTAGTTCTGGTACTTCTGGAGCATCGTCTTCATGCCCGCGAACGCCTGCTGGCCCATGCCCAGCCGGGCGGCGTGCACGTGGTCGTTGGCCCACACGTTGCCGTACGGGTGCGGCCGCACGTTCCAGGTGTTCACCGCGGTCTGGTAGTCGGGGTAGCCGATGCCGGTCTGGTCGTACGGCCACACGAGCTCCAGCGCCACGTTCTCACCGTTTCGGGTGGGCGAGGTGGGCGGGTCGTGCGGCAGGTACGCGCCGTTGGAGATCTGGTACGGGGCGAGGTTGTTCACCACGTTCTGCCAGCCGGCCCGCAGTCCACTGTCGAGCCCGAGCTGGGTGCTCACCTGGATGGTCAGCGGGAAGAGCAGCCGCACCGCGGCGAGGTCGGTGATCGCGTTGCGCACGTCCCAGTACGTCTCGTGCGCGTTGGAGCTGGCCATGTAGTACTGGCCGTTCGCGGCGACGGAGAGCTTGCGCTGGTAGAACTTCACCGCCTCGCGCATGTACGGGTACGCCACGTCACGCAGGTAGGTGGTGTCGTTCGTGTAGCGGTACTGGAGGTACATGTTGTACGCGGCCTCGGTGCCGGTCGACATCGTGTCGTTGACGTAGTCGCTGTTGATGGTGCCGCGGGCGTTGCCGTCCCAGCCCATCGTCTCCGGCACCCACAGCCCGTCGATGCCGTATCTCGTCTGCGTGTACGCCTTGATCGCGTTGTAGTTGCGGCTGTAGAGGCGGTTGAACGTGGATATGAGGTCGACGTGGTTGGAGGCCAGGAAGGAGTTGTACACGTCCCGTTGGTTCCAGTACCAGTACCCGTTGCTCCACTTGGAGTTGTCCTGCGTGGCCCGGAAGACGCCGTTGATGAAGTGCACCGGGTAGTTGCCGTAGCCACCCGCCGCGATCATGTACGTCGCCAGGTAATAGGCGTTCTCCAGGTAGTCGGCGTCACCGGCCGAGTTGGAGTACTGCACGAAGGACTTCGCCCAGAAGTCGTGCCACCAGTTGCGGTAGTTGTTGAACGTCGTGTTGTACCCGGTGCTCTTGACCGCGGCGAGCTGGTTGCGGGCCTGGGTCACCGAGTTGAGGCCGGGGGAGTTGATCCGGCTGGCCGCGGTGAACCAGATCGTGTAGCTCGACGTGGGCGTGATGTTCAGCCGCACGCGGGTGCCGTTGACGACCTGCGAGGTGTAGCTGGCACCCTCCACAGTGGCCGCCAACGTGTACCCGAAGTTGTTGGGGTCGGCCTGCCCGCGGCTGAGCCCGACGCCCGCCGAGTCGGCGAACGTGCTGACCGTGCGCCAGGTCTGGAGGTTGGGCACGTCGGCGATGTTCTGCACGGTGTTGGGGTCCCACAGGCTCAGGTCCAGGCCGACGCTGCTCACGCCCGGGCGCGTGTCCTCGACGTGGATGCCCATCACCTCGGAGTTGGGCGAGCCCATGACGGTCACCGTGCGGTTGTTGTCGTACTTGGTGGTCAGCGTGCCGTCGTAGAGGGACAGGCGCTGCTGGTACGTGGTGTAGCCGGTGTCCATCTGCGGGTTGCTGAAGAGGTTGACGATGCCCGCCGCGTACGTGGACTGCTGCGCGAGGTCCACACCGGACACCTGCATCGACAGCCCGTTCTGCTGCCACACCATGGCGCCGGTGCGGCCGTTGCCGACGGTCAGCCCGTGCAGCGGGTTCGTGTTCGGCCGGTTGTAGACGATGTCGTGCTTCGACATGTAGCCGGCGTAGTTGACGTTGAGCGCACCGGTGCCGTTGTTGAACGCGGCGTCCGTCGGTGCGGCCGAGGCGGGGGCGGAGGGCCCCACGACGGCGAGCAGCGAGGTGGAGAGCAGGACGGCTGCGGCGCCTGCGACGCCGCGCAGGCTTCGGCGGATGGGTCTCATGGGCACGATCCCCTCTGGATCGGGTTGAGCGGCACCCATCCGCCGAAAATGGGCACCGTGACGAGAGTGTTTCGAACGTGGATCGATATCGATCCACGTTGTGATGTGCAGTTAACATTGGATGTCTTCGTGCGTCAAGACCCCGTTCCGCATTCTCGAAAGCGTAAGGATGCCGCAAACATCGGAGGTGTATCGGGCGTAGAGCCGCCCTACGAGACGCCGCAGCGGGCAGTCATGATCGACTCGGTGGGGAAAGCGTTTGCGAGCAGCGCGCCGCCTCAGGCGCACCCCTGGGTGCGTACCGGGGGCTCAGGCGCGCTCAGGGTCCTCGGTGGACGATGCCACGCGGTCGCGCAGGCGGGTGCGGATCTCCTCGGGCGTGTAGGCGCGGCGGCGGCGCTCCGCGCGGACGACCACGGCGCCGGTCGCGGCGACGCCGACGAACGCGGCCAGACCCAGGACCTTCCACCAACGCATCCGCACAGCGTAACCGTCTGCGGCTAAGGTGTTGGCCGTGCCCAGCCTTGGCCTCGACGAAGCGGTGGACCTGACGCGCACCGGTGACCTGTGGCTCTTCCGCGGGCGCTCGAAGGCCGACCGGGCGATCCAGGTGACCACCAACAGCCCGGTCAACCATGTCGGCATGGCCGTGGCATCGAGGACATGCCGCCGATGATGTGGCACGCCGAGCTGGGCCGGTCGCTGCCGGACCTGTGGGCCGGCGGCCATCACCGGGGCGTCCAGCTGCACGACCTGCGGGCCGCGGTGCTGGTGTGGGCCCGGCGGTACGGGCAGCGGGCCTGGCTGCGCCAGCTTGAGCCGCCGCCGACCAAGGCGCAGGAGGACGCGGTGCTGCGGACCGTCGCGCGGCTGGACGGCACCCCGTTCCCGTCGAGCGCCCAGCTCGCCATGCGCTGGGCGCGCGGGCGGGTGCCGCTGCGGTCGCGGCGGCTGCGGCAGGAAGGGCTGGAGAGCGCCTACTGCGCCGAGGTCGTGGCGGTCACGTACGAGGCGATGGGGCTGCTGCCGGCCGGCCGCGACCCGAACTGGTACGACCCCGGCCGCTTCTGGAGCGGCGACGACCTGGCGCTCTCCGGCGGCTTCACGCTCGGCACCGAGATCTCCGTCGAGATCCCGCAGGACTAGGAGATTCTCCGGGCTCGGGTATTTGCCCCGGTCCGCGTCAGTCGCTGACCGTATGCTCCCGCGGGCACCGCTGCGGTCGGCGGCTCGCTGCGCTCGCCGAAATCCCCGACCTCCGCTGCCACGTCCGCGGCCCAAGCCCAGCCCCCAACCCCGATCCGGCCCGGGATCGTCGTCGGACGAGGAGCAAGGAGGTGGGTGCGCGCGCATTCGCTCTGCTTGTCTAGGTGGCCGCGCCGGCGATCAAAGGCGACCTTGCCGCCAGGCGGGTCCTGTGGTCCTGGTGATGCTGATCCCGCAGCGACCGCGCGGACCCGCTTCCTTGATCGGCGGGGCGGGTTGGTGCGCGAGAGATCGTGGTACCCAATTGCCCCCAGAGAGCCTGTCGCAGAATCGCCAGATTCGCTTGAAATGAGGGTCTCGTTGACCCTCGCTGGCCGCCGTTCGGCGGCCAGCGGCGGACACAGCCGTGTTTTTCTCGACACACGCTGTAGTCGGGCAATTTTGCGACAGGCTCCAGAGGGCAGTTCGATACCACGATCTGCCAGCCCGGCGGCCCGCCGTAGCGTCGATCAAGGCAAACCGAGCGCCCTTTTGGGCGCTGCCCGCCCTTTGGACGGACCGCCCGCCCAACCGCCGAGCTGGGTCAAGGTTGAGCCGGAGCGCGGACCCGGCAGCGAAGGTTGCGGTCGGCCGACCACGACCCCGGGGTGAGCTTGGCCAACAGCGAAGGGTGAGGCCGCGGGAGCGACGGTCTGGACCACGACGAACGTCGCGGTAGCTCGATTTCCTTGGTTTTGGATCTTCATCCGCGACGAGGCGCCGAGGCCGCGCTGAGCCCAAAGATCTCTAGAGTCCTAGCGGCGCCAGAAGTCGTATGGGTCGCGGCCGTGGGTGAAGCCGGCCGAGGCGGCCACGTCGACCGCCAGGTCGAACTTGTCGCCGACGATCCAGGGCACGTGGGCGTCGCTGCCGAACGAGACGGCGCGGCCGCCCTCCTCCCGCCACCAGCGCAGCAGGTCGACGGAGGCCAGCGGGCTGCGAGTGTTGATCTCCAGGACCCGGTCGGAGCCGGCCAGTGCGCGCAGCACGGCCCGGTACCCCTCCTCGTAGTCCGCCTCCCGGTAGGGCGGCGCGTCCGCGGGCCAGTACCGCCGTGGGTAGTCCAGGTGCGCCAGCACCTCGAAGACGTCGCTCTCCTTGATCATGCGGACCATCTCGGTGAAGTACCGCCGCATCACCTCGCTGGTGCCCAGCGTGTGGAAGAGCTTGTCCGGCGCGATGAGCCGACCCTCGTGCGGGATCGCGTGCAGCGAGCCCAGCACCCGCTCGATCGGCCCGCTCGCCAGCACTCCCGCCACGCTCGCCCCGAACATGTGCGGCTCGCCCGCCTCGACGCCGGTGCGGATGCGCAGCCCGGGGAAGCGCTCGCGGCACTCCGCGACGCACGCCAGGTAGCCGGTGAGGTCGATCGGCCGGATCAGCGCCCACCAGCCGATCGCGAGGCCGTCGACCGCGATCGCGTCACCCTCGACCCAGTCGGTGAACTCCAGATGCTCGGTGAAGGCGATCGCCGGCACGCCCACCTCGACGGCCCGCGCACACGCCCCGACCATCGACGCCTGTGGACCCGTGTCGAACGACCACTCTGAATGCACATGGTTGTCGGCGGGCAGCACCTTCACGATTCTGCCAGCCCGGCCGGGCCCACCCAAGATCATGTGATCCGGGCAACCCCATCCGGCTGTGCCGTGGCGGTGGCGTGCGGTCGATGCCCGGCGGTCAGCAGCAGGGCCACGAGCAGCGCGAGCAGCGACTGGACGACGGGCAGCCCGGTGTACAGCTCGACCACCCCGGTCATCTCGGTGACCGTGCCGTCCGGGCCGAGGAAGCGGGGCTGGCCGCTGGCCACGTACGCGGTCACGACGTAGACGGTCCAGATGAGAAGCGGGGCGAGCGCGGCGAACACACGGACCCGTACCGGCCGCTCCGGGCCGGGGCGGAGCCAGGCGGCGAGCAGATCGATGCCCACGCCGGCGCCGACGAGGCCGAGGACCAGCGCGACATTCTCGAAGCCGGTCACCGCCGCGGAGAGGACGCCGGCACAGAGGTACAGGATCGTGGCGGCGCCGGGCGGGACGACCCAGCGCCGGGCGAGCGCGAGCAGTGGCACCACGAGGACGAGGTTGGTCACCAGGATCGCGGAGGACAGCTCGGCGGTGAGGTCTTCGTCCAAATTGGACAGTCCGAACACGACATCCGTCGTGACGTACGAGAATGCGTTGGCGTACTGGAGGAAGAGCAGCACGAGCGTGCCGGCGAAGGCGACCGAGAGCACGGCGGGCAGTAGCCGGCGCAGGCCGGGCGCGGCGGGCTGGTCCGGCGCCGCCCACGCGGTGCGCAGCGGCGTGGTGATGATGACCAGCATCGCGGCGGCCAGGGCGAGGTGGCTGGGGCTGAAGAGGATGTCGATGTCCTGCTCGATGCCGAACGCGGTGTGCCAGCTGAAGTCGGCGATACCGGCCAGGGCGAAGCCGGCCACCGCGAAGACCGCCGGCGTGTACCCGGCCGGGAGCGCGGAGAGGTCCGGGCGGCCGGAGCGGAGCGCGTGCCGGCAGGTCCACCCGATCCACGCGGCGGTGGCGATGAAGCCCCAGTAGAAGACCGCGTGCCACGGGGTGAAGAAGGTCTCCAGCTCGGGCACGTTGTTGTGCGCCCAGGCGTCGAGCAGCAACCCGATCGTGAACCACCCGCTCAGCAGGGCGGTGACCAGATCGGTGCGGTATGTCGTAGCCGGCCGGGTGGGCGCGGCGGCGGTCAAGGCTGTCATGCGGGGCCCCTGGGAAATGTGGAGCGAAGCGGTGCGTCTTCTTGGGGTGCTTCACGCGGGCACGCCCCTGGGGAGGCCGCGGGCGGCGAGGACGGCCAGTGGCGCGCCCACGGCGAGCAGCGCGACCGCCTCGGCGGCGCCGGCGGCGAGCCAGGCGTGGCCGGACGCGGGGTCGAGCAGGGCGTAGTCGACCAGTGTGACGAGCCGCAGCCCGAGCGTGGACGCGGCGAGCACCAGCAGCGCGAGGGACCACTCCGGCGTCGGGCCGGCCAGGCGGAGGGCGGCCCCGCCGAGGTACGCGAGCGCGGCGGCCACGACAAGCACCGCGTACAGCCCGGCGAGGTCGAGCAGCATGGCGGTGACGCTGCCGGCGAACGCGAAGGCGGCCATCGCGGCGGTGCCGACCGGCAGGGCCCAGAGCCACGGCCGGATCCGCTCCGGCCCGGTGCCGCCCGGCTGGAACGCGGTGGTCGCGAGCAGCAGCACCCCGTCGGCGAGCAGGAACACCCAGGACGCGATGGCGGCTTCGGGTGGCCCACCGACAATGTCTACTGTGGATAGCACGGCGGCAATGGCGCCGGGCACCATCGCGAGACCGATGAGCGCACGCCCGGCCGCCCGGTGTCCGAAGAGGAATGACAGGTACGCGGCGAGCCACACGAGTCCACTTAGGTCGGCCGCGACGGACCAGAAGCCGGACGGCGTCGGGGCCGTCCAGGCGCCCGGCGGCTCGGGCAGCCAGGGGAGCGCGCCGGCCAGCCAGAGCCGCAGGCCGGCGCCCACCGTGCCGGCCACCGCGTGGGCGAGCAGCGCCATCAGCACCGCCAGCCGGACGGCCGCGCCCCAGGTCAGCGAGCGGGGCGTGCCGGCGCCGCCGAGCCGCAGCCGCAGCGCGAGGGCGGCCACGCTGCCCACCTCGGACCAGCTGGGACGGCCGTAGTCGCGGACGAACTCGGCCTCCTCCGGGTCGTCGCGCTCCATGCTCTCCAGCAACACGGCGACCATCTCGTTCTCCCACCGTGCCCGATACCCGGCGGGAAGCAGCCGCAGCACCGTGCGGTAGCGCTCCTCCAGTCTGCTCACGCCGTTTCGGCCTTCGCGGGCTGGAACATCCGCAGGCGGTCGGTGGCGATCCGGGAGTTGGCCGCCTGCCGCTCCGCCTCGGCGGACAGCTCGTGTCGGCCCGCCCCGGTCAGCCGGTAGTAGCGCCGCAGCCGGCCGCGCTCGGCCTCCTCACGGTCGAGCTCGACAAGCCCGTCGCCGACCAGGCGGTCGAGCACGCCGTAGAGCGTCCCGATCTTGAGCTGGACCCGGCCGCGCGACAGCTCGGCCACCTCGCCCACGATCCCGTAGCCGTGGCGAGGCCCCCCGACCAGCGCGGTGAGGATGAAGAAGGCTGGCTCAGTCACCGCCACAATATACTGGTACACAAGATATCCTGCCAGTCCGACGCACATTTCCGTCACGGATGACGATCCGGGCCGCACGCTGCTGGTTCCCCACCCGCGGCGGGTGAAGAGGGCTAGCCTGCTCTCGTCCAGTCCTTTCGCATGGGAGCGAACGATGGCCTCTCGACTCAACCCGTACATCAACTTCGACGGCACGGCGCGGCAGGCGATGGAGTTCTACAAGGACGTCTTCGGCGGTGACCTGGTCCTGAACACGTTCGGGCAGTTTCCGGACGCCGACCCGGCCAGCGTAGACAAGATCATGCACGGCCAGCTGGAGACCCCGAACGGGTTCACCCTGATGGCCTCCGACCCGCCGCCGGAGCTGGGGATCAAGCCCGGCAACAACATCGCCATCAGCCTGAGCGGCGTGGACGGCGACGAACTGCACGGCTACTGGGACAAGCTCTCCGACGGCGGTACGGTCGTCATCCCGCTGGAGAAGCAGATGTGGGGCGACGAGTTCGGCCAGGTTGTCGACAAGTTCGGCATCTCCTGGATGGTCAACATCGTCCAGCCGCAGGCCTGACCGGCCGCGACGCCGCCGGAGTGCTCTCCCAGGCAGGCTCAGCGCGCCGGCGGCGTCGTCGGGGGTGGCGGGGGCGGCGGGTCGACCGCGAGGCCCCCTTGGGCGTACGGGCCGAAGTTGCCCGAGCTGTCCCAGGCACGCACCCGCACCATGTACACCCCGTAACCGCGGTACGGCACGTACGCGGTGGTGCCGCTGGTCTTGCTGGTCAGCACGCCGTTCACGTAGACCTCGTACCCGACCAGGAACGTCTCGTCCGTCGCGGGGTCCCAGCGCGCGATGAGGTGGTTCTGGAACATGCCGCTGACCCGCACGTTCGCCGGGGTGGTCGGCGGGGTCGAGTCCGGTAGCTGTCCGAAGTGGATCGGCGCGAACGGGGAGAGGTTGCCGGCCGCGTCCACCGCGCGGACTCCGTAGGTCGTGATCATCGGCGGCGGCGTGGGGATCGACAGGCTCGTGGCCGTCGTGGTGGCGATCTGTGTCGTGCGGTGGAAGATCTGGTACTCGACCACACCGGTGTCGTCGGTGGCCGCGTCCCAGCTGAGGGTCGTGGTGGTGCCGGCGGTGTAGCGGGCGTTGGCCGGCGCGGAGGGCGGGGTCACGTCGGCGCCGGGCGGGGTGCCGGTGCAGGGCGACCCGTTGACCGTGCAGCCCTGCGGCTCACCGCTCCCGCTCGCCACCCATCCGAAGCTTGTCGAGGCGCCGGCCGCGATCGTGCCGTTCCACGGCATGTTGGTGAAGACGAACCGGCTGCCGACGCGGGTCATCGACGCGCTCCAGTACGAGCCGAGCGTGGTACCGGCCGGCAGGTCGAACTCGACCCGCCACGAGGTGATCGCGGTGGTGGTGTCGTTGCGGACGGTCATCTTGCCGACGTAGCCGGTGGACCACTGGCTTTCCTTGGCGAAAGTCGCGGTCGCCGCGTGCGCCGGAGCGGGCAGGACGGTGATCGCTCCCAGGCCCACGAGGACCGCCGCGGCGAGCCGGGCGGTCCGGGGTAGGGAAGCGGTGGAGAGTCTCATGTCAATGGATGGTAGAGATGTCGATCGATCGCTTGCATCGTCCGACCGCGGGATTCGGTGGCCCGCTCACCGGGTGGTAGCGGCCAGGGCTGGCGCGGGTGCGGTGGCGGGCGGCCGGGGCGTGCGGACGCCCTTGGCGAGCAGCCACGCGCCGATCGCCACCTCGAAGACGATGCCCGGCGCCCAAGCGGCCATCAGCGCGTCCTTGTGCTCCGGGAGCAGCAGGCCGGCGGCGGCGCCCACCAGCATCAGCGCGAACGCCCCGACGCCGAGCCCGGAGAGGGCCCGCGGGATGAGCCGCGCGCGGTACAGCAGCGCGCAGTTGAGGATCGTGCCGAGGCAGAGGAAGACGATCGTCACGTCGAAGCCGGTGTCGCGGGCGGTCAGCATGGCATCCACGAGGGCGGGGTCGGCGTCCGGCTCGGCGGCCAGGAGCGCGGCCAGTACGCCGAAGAGGATGGTCACCGCGCCGACGACCGCCTCGGCCATCCGCCACAGCAGGGCCAGTAGCGCGAGGTCGCGGTGGACCGTGCGCAGGATGACGAAGAGCGACCAGGCCAGCGCCACCACGCTCGCGAACATCGCCAGGTCGTAGACGAGGCCCGCGCGGTAGAGCAGGTCACTGTCCGCGATCCGGCGGGCGGTCTCGGCCCGGTCACCGGCCACGACGAGGCGGGACTCGACCGCGAGCAGCGAGAGCAGGGACGTGACGATGATCGTCAGGTACAGGAATCCGGCGATCCGGGCATAGCGCTGCATGGCGGTCTCCGTCCGCGGGCTTGGCTTACGATGTAAGCTTACGGCGTAAGCCAGACCTGTCAAGGAGCCCTCTTGTACGGTCACGAGATGCCGCGTACCCGCGAGCCGCTGAGCACCGAGCGCGTGCTCCGGGCCGCCCTCGCGCTCGCCGACGCCGGCGGCACCGACGCGCTCTCCATGCGACGGCTCGGCCAGGATCTCGGCGTCGAGGCGATGTCGCTGTACAAGCACGTGGCCAACAAGGACGCGATCCTGGACGGCATCGCCGACCTCGTCGTGTCGGAGATCGCCCTGCCCGAGCCCGGCGACGGCTGGAAGGCCGCGATGCGCGAGCGCGGCATCTCCGCGCACGAGGTGCTGCTCCGCCACCCGTGGGCCTGCGCGCTGCTGATGTCCCGCCCGAATGTGGGACCCGCGATGCTCCGCTACGCCAACTCCACGCTCGGCACCCTCCGCGGGGCCGGCTTCTCGGTGCGCCTCGCCGACCACGCGTGGAACGCGATGGACAGCCACATCTACGGGTACACGCTCCAGAAGCTCAACTTCCCGTTCGACCCCGGCCAGTACGCGGAGGCGGCCGGCACGTACCTGCCGCGGCTGCCGGACGGTGCCTACCCCACCTCGCCGAGATGGCGGTGACGGTGATGGAGGGCGGGTACGACGGGGTGGTCGGCTTCACGTTCGGCCTCGACCTGATCCTGGACGGCCTCGAACGGCTGCTCGCGGCCGAGCTTTGACGGATCCAGGTCACATCTTCCGCGCCTTGCCCTCACGTCGGCGGCAAGGTTTAGCGTTGGGCGCATGAGAACGGGCGAGGGTCGGGCGCGTTGAGGTTCGCGATCAGCTACAGTCCGCCGTTCCACGGCGTCGACCCGGAGATCGTGGTGGGGTACGCGCGGCACGCGGAGCAGTGCGGCTTCGAGGCCATCTACCTGCCCGAACACATCGTGCTGTACCCCGGCGCGGCGCTCGGCCAGGTGCCGATCCCGCCCACGCTCGACTACCCCGACCCGCTCGACACACTCGCTTTTGTGGCGGCGGCGACCTCGCGGATCCTGCTCGGCACCGGCGTGCTGCTGCTGCCGTACCACCACCCGGTCGTGCTCGCCAAGCGCCTGGCCACCATCGACGTGCTCTCGCGCGGCCGGATGCGGCTGCTCACCGTGGGCCTCGGCACGCTGCCCCGCGAGGCGAGCGCGACCGGCGTCGACTTCGCCACCCGCGGCCGCCGCGCCGACGAGGCGATCGACGTGCTGCGCCTGCTGTGGGGCGGCGGCGAGGAGGGGGTCAGCTTCCACGGCGAGTTCTTCGACTTCGAGGACCTGACCTGCTACCCCAAGCCGTACGGAGTCACCCACCTCCCGATCCACATCGGAGGGTCGAGCCGCGCGGCCGCCCGCCGGGCCGGTCGGCGCGGCGACGGCTGGTTTCCCGGCGGCCTGCTCTCCCCGGACGAGCGCCGCGCCCAGCTCGACCTGGCCCACGCGACCGCGGTCGAGGCCGGCCGCGACCCGGCGGCGCTCGAGCACACCCGCTGGGCCTCGATCGAGGTCACCGCGGAACGGGTCGAGGCGCTCGCCGCCGAGGGCGTGACCCGGATCGTCGTCGGCGCGTCGGCCGAGGACCCGGCGGAGCAGCGCGCCCAGATGGACGCCTTCGCCGAGCGCTTCCAACTAGCCGTTTAAGGCGCTGCTTCCGCGGTGCCGTCGACGAACGAGCCGTACGCCGGCCGGCCCGCCGGGCGGTAGGTGGCCACCGTGGCTCCCGTGCTGGTCGTCCGGACGTCCAGCAGCTCCAGCGTCTGGGGCGGTACGCCGTCCTCGAACAGGCGTTGCCCCTCACCCAGCACCACCGGGTAGGTCCACAGCCGGTACTCGTCGATCAGATCGTGTCGCATGAGAAAGCGTGCCAGCGCGCCGCTGCCGTGGACCTGGAGCTCGCGCCCCGGCTGGAGCTTCAGCTTCTCGACCGCCGCGGCCACGTCTCCCCGGATGATCGTGGTGTTGACCCAGTCCGCCGCGGCCATCGTTGTCGAGACGACGTACTTGGGCAACCGGTTGAGCTGGGTGGCGACCAGGTCGTCCGGATCGGTCACCAACGGCCAGTAGCCGGCGAACATCTCGTAGGTGCGGCGCCCGAGCAGGACGCTGTCCGCCATGGCGTAGCCGTCGCCGATGTAGCGCACCATGTCCTCGTCGGCGTGCGGGAAAAGCCAGCCGCCCTTGTCGAAGCCGCCGCCGCGGTCCTCGTCCGGCGTACCGGGCGACTGCATGACGCCGTCCAAGGTCATAAACGTCGTGAGCACCAGTCGCATCTCTACACCCGCCGTCCCAGGTACGCCAGCAGCCGGGCCTGCTCGTCGGCGCCGTCGGCCGGGGTGACGGTGCCGCGGAAGGCGTCACCGTAGCGAAGGTTCTTCTCTCCGGCCAGCTCGACCGCCTCCCACAGCCGCGCCACCTCGGAAGGCTCGATCCGCTCGTCCTGGCCCGTGGCGCGGGCCAGGTCCCAGCCGTGGATCGCCAGCTCGAAGCAGATGAAGCGGTCGATGGCGTACGCGTACGTGCACCAGCCCAGCGGACCGTCGAACTCGACCTCGGCTTGGGCCGGGTCGTCGAGGTCCGCCTGCACGTGGTCGCGGACGCTGCTGAAGGCGCCGGACGGGTCGTCGTCGACCCCCGGCCCGGTGGGCGGCGGGCGGCCGATCCGTCGGGAGTGGACGCCGTTCATCTCCACGACGTGCCGCACCAGATCACGCACGGACCAGTCGGTGCACGGCGTCTGCGCCGCCCACATATTGGGTGGAACAGCCTCGATCTTGGCAGTGAAAGCGGACGACAGCCGCCGGTAGCGCTCGGAGGCATCGCTCATGCCGGCAATCTATCGAACCGCGTCCGCGCTGTGGGCCACTACGTGCGGATCTCCGCACGCAGTGAGAAGTACGGCCCGGACCGAGGTGCCAGACTTCCGTGCAGCCGGGGTGTTCCGGGACGAGGGTGGCGGGGCCTGGCCGCGTTCCACTGTTCGGCGCTCGTGTGCGAGCCGCCCTCGACCGCCTGTACGCGCGACGGCTGCGGCGGCACCGGAGTCTCCCGTTCGTCAATGACACCACGACAGAAGGAGTTCACCATGCGCGCATCGGGGCGCCCCGGTCGCCACCGGACCCGGCGGGGCAGAGCGCTGCGTGCCGCGCTCGTGATGGTCGTAGTCGCGAGCGGGCTCGGGACGGCGAGCCCAGCCGGCGCCCAGGACGGCGGCACTTCCGACCGTCCCATTCTCGGCATCTGGGAGGTGCAGAGCCTCAACGGGGCGAACAACAACCGGAGCAACCCGACCTGGGGGATGGTCGACACCATCTACCCACGGGTGGGCCCGGCGCGCTATGTGGACGGTCGCAGCGTGCCGTTCGAGGGGCCTCAACCGCGGTACATCAGCAACCGCATCTTCAACGACAGCAACCAGAACCTGTACTCGCAGCGGAACGTCAGCCAATGGGCTTTCGTGTGGGGTCAATTCACCGACCACACGATCGCCCAGCGCCTGGGCCGGCGGATGGTCACCGACCCGGGTGAGACGGCCAACATCGTGATGGACAACTCCGATCCCCTGGAGTCGTTCCCCAGCGCCTTCGGCATCATCCCGTTCGACCGCTCGCGACCGGCACCGGACACCGGTGTGACCAACCCACGCGAGCAGGTGAACACGCTCAACTCGTACCTCGACGCGGAAACCGTGTACGGCAACACCGACGACCGCCTCGACTGGATCCGCGCGGGCACAGTGGACGGCAACCCGGACAACAACCAGGCCGCGCTGCTCCTGGCCGACGGCTACCTGCCGAGGCGGGACAGCCGGGGCGACGCGGCGACCGCGCCGAACATGGTCGCCGGCGGTCACCTCGCCATGACCCCGCACAAGGCCGCGGTGGCCGGTGACCCCCGGGCGAACGAGAACCCCTCGCTGCTGGGCACGCACACGCTTTTCGCCCGCGAACACAACCGGATCGTGTCGCAGCTGCCGCGCTGGATGTCGCAGCAGGACAAGTTCCAGATCGCCCGCGCGGTCGTCATCGCGGAGCAGCAGTACATCACGTACAACGACTTCCTGCCCGCGCTCGGTGTGAACCTCCCGACCTACCGCGGCTACAAGCCCAATGTGGACGTTTCCGTCTCCAACGAGTTCGCCACCGTGGGTTTCCGCGCGCACAGCCAGATCCGTGGCGACTTCCGGCTGGAGGCCGAGGTCGGCCGGTACAGCCAGGAGACGCTGGACCGGCTGGCGGACATGGGCATCGAGGTGACGACCACCGGCAACAAGGTCCACCTGATGATCCCGCTGGGCGAGGACGCGTTTTTCAACCCTGACCTGCTCGAGCTTGTCGAGCTGGGGCCGCTGCTGCAGGGCATCGGCGAGCGCCCGCAGAACAGGAACGACGAGCAGATCAGCAACATGCTGCGCAGCTTCCCCTTCGTGGTGCCGGTGGAGGGCAACCCGACCTGTAGCGACGACCCCGCGCTGCCCAGCTGCATCCCCGGCGTGAACGACCTCGGCGCGATCGACATCGCCCGCGGTCGCGACCACGGCATGCCCACCTACAACGAGCTGCGCCGCACGTACGGGCTGCCGGCGAAGAAGTCGTTCAAGGCGCTCACCGGCGAGTCGTCCGAGGCCTTCCCGGCCGACCCGCAGCTGACCCGGGGCGACGAGATCAACGACCCGGACAGCCTCGACTTCACCAAGCTGTACGACATCAACGGGAAGCGGACGACGCCCGAGGCGGACAATGCCACCCGGGGCGTGCGCCGTACGCCCGTGGCCGCCCGGCTCAAGGGCGTGTACGGCAACGTGAACAACGTCGACGCGTTTATCGGCATGATGTCCGAGCCGCACCTGCCCGGCCGGGACTTCGGCGAGCTCCAGCTGGCCATCTGGCAGAAGCAGTTCCAGGCGATGCGGGACGGCGACCGGTTCTTCTACGCCAACGACCCGCTGCTGCCGTTCGTCCGCAAGGCCTTCGGGATCGACTACCGCAAGAACCTCGGCGACATCATCGCCCTGAACACGGACATCCCGCGGCGCGACATGGCCCGCAACGTGTTCCTCGCCGGCGACGACCACCACCGCGCCGGGGACCACCGCGGCCCGGCGCTCGAGGAGCCGAAGGCGCCCGCCGGTCCGAACACCCGGGCGGGGAGCAGCCGCGCGGCCACGTTCCACCCGGCGGAGCGGCCCGTCGCCCTGTGGCTGCCCGGCACCGCGCCGGCGATCTCCGCCAGCCGCTCGGCGAGCGGCCGGAACCGGCGTAGCCGGCGGGCCCGCAATCGAGGAGATGTGAGTGGGGAAGCAGCGGTATGACGATGAACCTCACCGAGTAGTAAGGGCGGTTCAATGACCACGTCACCCGAACAAACGGACCTGCCGGTCTACCCCGTCGCGCGACCGTCGAAGTGTCCATACCGGCCGGCGGCCGAGCACGTCCAGATGCGGGAGCCCGGGCCGATGACGAAAGTCCGGCTCTACAACGGCCGGACCGCCTGGTTGGTGACGGGTGGGGCGCAGGCGCGGAATGTGCTCTCCGACTATCGCAGGGTCTCCATCCGTCCGTACCACGGCAACTATCCGCTGCTGAACGAGGAGTTCGAGAAGGTCGTCGACAGCGGCTACGCCGATGTGCTGTTCGGCGTGGATCCGCCGGAGCACACCCGCCAACGGCAAATGATCATGCCTAGCTTCACGCTCCGGCGGACCGCCAAGCTGCGCGCTGACATCCAGCGGATCGTCGACGAGAAGCTGGACGACGTCGAGCGCAACGGGCAGCCGGCCGACCTCGTCAAGCTGTTCGCCCAGCCGGTGCCGTCCATGGTGATGAGCCTGCTGCTGGGCGTGCCGTACGAGGACCACGAGGAGTTCGAGACGCCGGCGCACAAGCTGTTCGTGCCGGAGCTAGCCGAGCAGGCCACGGTCGAGCTGGGGGAGTACCTGGATCGCCTGATCCAGAAGAAGGAGAACAGCCCCGGCACCGGCATCACCGGGCTCCTGGACGACCTGATCGTCGACTACCTCCACAAGGACGCGCTCACCCGGTCCGAGCTCGTGCACATCGCGATGGCGATGCTTGTCGCGGGCACGGACACCACCACCAACGTGATCTCACTCGGCACGCTGGCGCTGCTGGACAACCCGGAGCAGTGGGAGGCGCTGCGCGACGACCTGAGCCTGGTGCCGGCAGCGGTCGAGGAGATCCTGCGGTACGTGTCCCTGGTCGAAGCGTTCGCCCGCGTGGCGGTGGGCGACATCGACCTCGGCGGGCACCAGATCAAGGAGGGTGAGGGCATCCTCATCAGCTGCGCCGGGGTCAACTTCGACCCGGCGACCACGCCCGACCCCGACAAGTTCGACATCCGCCGGCCCGCCAAGCCGAGCTTCTCCTTCAGCCACGGCATCCACCGGTGCCCCGGTGACAACCTGGCGCGGCTGGAGCTGGAGATCGCCTTCCGGACGCTGGTCCAGCGGTTCCCCAACCTACGCCCGGCCATCCCGGTCGAGGAGATGGGGAGCAACAACAACGACGGCACCCTTCAGCGGCTCTACGAGTTTCCGGTGGTGTGGTAGCGGCCGTCGGTGCGACAGATGGCGGTGGCCGGCGTCCGAGGCGCCGGCCACCGTGCTGACCCCGGATTTACCCGACCAGGGAAGGAGAGCGGAGGCAGATGACACAGGACAGCACCGACCACATCGGATCGAACGGCACGGCCGCGGGCGGAGAAGGGCCCGGCATCGCGTACCGCGGTGTCGCCTACGACACCGGGACGAACTTCGCGACCGGTCAGGGCTCGTTGTCCCGGATGGCGTGGAGCACGCCGCAGATGCTGTCGGAGATCAGCCTGATCAGCGACCAGCTCAACTGCAACTCCGTCACCATCTACGGCAGCGACCTGGACCGGCTCGCCGAGACGGCCAACGCGGCCGCCGACCGCGACCTGCACGTGTGGCTCCAGCCGCGGCTGGTCGACCGCCCGCAGCAGGAGATCCTCGATCACCTCGCGGAGGCGGCGCGCCTCGCGGAGTCGCTGCGCGAGCAGGACGCCCGGGTCACCCTGACCGTCGGCGCGGTACACCTCGTCTTCACGCCCGGCATCATCGGCGGCGACCAGTACCACGAGCGGATGGCGAACGTGTACGCCGACGCCGACCACTTCCTGCTCAAGCCGACCGAGGCCGTCGACGTGGCGGCCGCCGCGCCCCGACTCAACGAGTTCCTCGGCCAGGCCAGCAAGGTGGCCAGGAGCAACTTCAGCGGCGACCTCGGCTACTCCGCGGCGCCGTTCGAGGACGTCGACTGGCGACTGTTCGACTCCATCGGAATCATGTACCAGTACGTGCCGAAGTACCGGACCCGTGCGGAGCACCTCGCGGACCTCGCGCGGTACCGCCACTGGGACAAGCCGGTGGTCGTCGCCGAGTTCGGGACCGCGACATACCAGGGCGCTGCGCAGAAGGCGTTCTTCTTCTGGGACATCGTGGACCGCAGCGGTGCGGTGCCGACGATCCTGGATGGCTACGTCCGGGACGAGAGCGCCCAGGCGGCCTACCACCTCGACATGTTCTCCGTGTTCGAGGAGGCGGGCGTCAGCGGCGTCGGCGTGTCCGAGCTGATCCACCCGACCCACCCGCACTCGGACGACCCCCACCTCGACCTGGACATGGCGAGCATGGCGATCGTGAAGACCATCCGGGACGACTTCTCCGACCCCGCCTCGACCTACCGGTGGGAGCCGAAGGAGTCGTTCCACGCTATCGCCGACTACTACGCGCACGTCGGCTTCCAGGCGGCGATGCGGTAGCCGTCGGTGTCGTGTCTACATACGACAGAGGGCCAGGCAGATGCCTGGCCCTCTGTTCGTGCCGCAGCCGTTACGGTGCCGGCTGCGCGTCGGCCGCCGTCCGGCGCTGCCGGGACCGGGACCAGTTACGCATGATGGGCTGCTCCACGAGCGCGTACAGCAGCCAGGCCACGACGACGCTGGCGAGGTAGACGCCGACCAGGAGCGCGATGCCGCCGAGCACCCCGAACTGCTCCGGCTTGTAGGCGCCGCGGACGCCGAACTGGCCACCGAACGCGGCGTGGATGAGGAACAGGACGTGTACGTGCACCAGGAAGAACGCGTACGAAATCTGCCCCAGCCAGACCATGGCCGGGCGGGTCAGCACACCGGTGCGACCGGCGACGTCCGAGGACGCGACGGCCGCGATCAGCAGTGCCATCGGCGCGAGCAGCAGCCCGTGCCAGCCGTCGATCAGGTCGATGCCCATCGTGGCCGCGTACACGGCGAGCAGCAGCAGGGTGGCCAGAATCGGGCGCAGTCCGATCCAGCGTCCAGACAGGACGATCCTCGCCATGATCATGCCGACCACGAACTCGAATATCCGGATGGGCGGGAAGAAGTACACGAACCACTGCTGCGGCCAGGACAGCGTGGTGGAGAGCATGCTCGGCGGCTGTTCCGGCAGGAACAGTCGGGCGACCACCGGCATGAGCAGACCGCCCACGGTCACCACGCCGGCCCAGAGCCACAGCCGCTGCGCCGGGATCTTCAGGATCAGCGGGAGCAGCAACGGGAAGGCCGCGTAGAACAGCAGCTCCACCGAGAGCGACCACGTCGGGCCGTTCACCGCGAAGAGGTGGTACGTCGCTTCGGGGAACCACCCCTGGAGCAGCGGGAGGCTCCACAGTGTCGGGCCCCACATGATCGGTAGGCCGGCGACGCCCATCATGGCGAGGACGGCGAGCCACACCACGACGTGGTTCGGGAAGATCTTGAGGAACCGCCGCCGCCAGAAGCCCAGCGTGGTGTCGTTGGGCTTCGCCGACCAGGTCAGCACGAAACCACTGAGGATGAAGAAGAACGACACGCCCACGGTGCCCGTGTTGTGGCCAATGAGCTTGTAGGCGTCGTTCAGATCGGCGTTGGTGAATAGTGGGTAGATTAGTCCATGGTTGATGAACACCAGGCTCGCGGCGATGATGCGCAAAGACGTCAGAGATGGAAGCCTTGTCCGGGCCGCCTCTCGCGCACCTGTCACCGCCTCTTTCGTGGTCGTCATGAGCGGTCGTCCTTTCGTGGCGCCATGATGTGTCGACCCGTGCCTCGCGACGGTCAGATGGACCTGTGCTGAGGAGTGAAGTTAGCAACGTCAGCGGTGAATGGCTTATCTCCTGTTGCTGAGTTGGATCGGGTCCGCCCCGGGCCGCACCGGAGGCCCGGCAACCGCAGTCCAGAAGATGCCCGGCCGGTCCGGCCGCGCCCATGATGATGGGGCGGCTACGGCTGAGTACCGGCTCAAAAGCTTCCGACACCTAGCGCAAGAGGTGGTCATGACCGCGTCAGCTACGAGATCCACGGACTTGCCGGCCTACCCCGTCCGGCGGGTGTGCCCGTACCACCCGGCGGCGGGGCACGCGGAGCTCCGCGAGGTAGGGCCGATGCGCCGGGTGCGGCTCTACGACGGGCGGACGACCTGGCTGGTGACCGGGCCCGCCGAGGGCCGCGCCCTGCTGGCCGACAAGCGCCTGTCCAACCGCGCCGACTTCCCGGACTACCCGGTGATGGACGAGAGCCACAAGCACATGCGCGCCACGCGCGAGATGGCGGCCGAGGAAGAGGGCGGCTTCGCCGGCGCACTGTTCGGTGTGGACCCACCGGAGCACACCCGCCAGCGGCAGATGCTCATCCCCAAGTTCACCGTCCGGCGCGTCGCGGAGCACCGGCCGGCGATCCAGCGCATCGTGGACGAGAGGCTGGCCGCGATGCTGCGCGAGCCGGCGCCGGCCGACTTCGTGTCCGCGTTCGCCACGCCGGTGCCGATGATGGTGGTCTGCGAGTTCCTGGGGATTCCGTTCGAGGATCGCCAGCAGTTCGAGGGCCCGGCCTGGGGGCTGTTCGAGCCGGAGGGTGCCGACGATTCCGCCGCGGCGCTCACCGCCTACATCGAGCGCCTCGTCGAGGCCAAGGCGGCCGCCCCGGGCAAGGGCCTGATCGACGACCTCGTCGCCGGCCAGCTGCGCACGGGCGAACTCACCGTCTCCGAGCTGGCCCAATTCGCCCAGGCGATCCTGGTCGCCGGCACGGTCACCACCTCCAGCATCATCGGGCTGGGGACGCTGGCCTTGCTGGAAAACCCGGCCCAGTACGCCGCGCTGCGCGACAACCCGGATCTGGTGCCGGGCGCCGTCGAGGAGCTCCTGCGGCACATCTCGCTGGTCGAGCAGCTGGCCCGGGTCGCCACCGAGGACATCGAGATCGCCGGTGAGGTCATCAAGGCCGGCGACGGCCTCCTGGTCAGCTTCGCCGCCGCCAATCTCGACCCGAGCGTGACGGACCACCCCGGCGAGCTCGACGTCACGCGCCCGCCCACCAACCACCTCGCCTTCAGCTTCGGCATCCACCACTGCCTGGGCCACAACCTCGCCCGCCTCGAGCTGGAGATCGTTTTCCGCGCCCTGGTCGAGCGGGCGCCCGTGCTGCGGTCGGTCATGCCCACCGACCAGATTCCCACGACTCTGGCCGGTGACGTCACGCGCCTGTTGTGCTTCCCGGTCATCTGGTAGACGAGCTGCGAGGATCCACATGACGAATCAAGACGGCAGGGTGGCGCTGGCCACCGAGGTGTTCGCCAACCCGCGGGAACTCCTGGCCAAGCTGGGGGCGCCGCACCCGATCAAGCGGGTGACACTGCCGGACGGTATGCCGACGGTGCTGGTCACGGGCAACCGCGAGGCGCGCGAGGCGCTGTCCGACCCGCGGCTGGTCCGGAGCGTCCAGGCCGCCGCGCCGGAGCTGCACAAGTACCATCCGATGGCCAGCGACGACTACGCACTGTCGCAGCACATGCTCTTCGCGGACCCGCCCAACCACGCCCGGATGCGCCGGCTTGTGTCGAAGGCGTTCACCCGACGGCGGGTGGAGGAGATGCGGCCGAGGATCCAGCAGATCACCGACCGGCTGGTCGACGCCATCGCACCCGCCGGGTCGGCCGACCTGATCCAGGCGCTGGCCCTGCCGCTGCCGATCGCGGTGATCAGCGAGATGCTCGGCATCCCCTTCGAGGACCGGGCCGAATTCGAGCAGCACGCGGAGACCCTCACCGGGATCAACGCCTCGTCCAGCTTCGACGACATCATCGCGGCCGGGCGCTGGTTCGACAAGTACCTCACGGACCTGGTCGAGGGCCGGCGGACCAAGCCGGGCGACGACCTCGTCTCGGCGATGCTGGCGGCGCAGGTGCAGGACGACAAGCTCACCGACCTCGAGCTGCGGTCGAACGTGTTGCTGCTGCTGAGCGCCGGTTTCGAGACCACCGTCAACCTCGTCGCCAACGGCATCCTCGCGCTCCTGCGGCACCCGGACGCGATGGCCGTGCTGCGCGCCGAGCCCGAGCTCATGCCGAACGCCGTCGAGGAGCTGCTCCGGTACGACAGCCCGGTGTCCTGCATTACGTACCACTTCGCGCGGGAGCCGGTGGAGATCGCCGGCTTCCAGATCCAGCCGGGGAGCACGTGGTCATCGCGTCCGCGGCCGCCAACCACGACCCGACGATCTTCGACGACCCCGCGCGCCTGGACCTGCGGCGGGACACCGCGGGGCAGGTCCTCAGCTTCAGCCACGGCATCCACTTCTGCCTGGGCGCGCCGCTCGCGCGGCTGGAGGGGGAGATCGCCTTCGGCACCGTGCTCCGGCGGCTCGACAGCCTGCGCCTGGCCATACCCACGGAGTCGTTGAACTGGAAGCCGAGCTTCGTCCTGCACCGGCTGGAGAAGCTGCCGGTGACCTTCACGCCGGCTCCGTAGTCCGCTGATCATCGCCCGAAGCTTCCGGCCGGGGTGGCTCCACATGCCACCCCGGCCGAGCAGTTTCCGGCCGATCTGCCGTCTCAACAAGTAGAGGCGTCACGACCGGTGCCGCCCGACGAGGAGGACCCGGGGATGACGACTGTCGACGTGCCCGCCAAGGCGGGCCGGCGGGAGTGGCTGGCGCTGGCCCTGCTGTGCCTGCCGACCATGCTGACGACCATCGACATCAACGTCATGTTCTTGGCGTTGCCGCAGGTGAGCGAGGACCTGGGCGCTAACAGTACGGAGCAGCTGTGGATCACTGACATCTACGGCTTCCTGATCAGCGGTTTCCTGATCACGATGGGGACGCTGGGCGACCGGATCGGGCGGCGCCGGCTGCTGTATCTCGGCGGCGTGGGGTTCATCGTCGCGTCGCTGCTGGCCGCCTACTCGACTTCGACCGAGATGCTGATCGCCTCCCGGGCGCTGCTCGGCATCGCGGGTGCCACCGTCATGCCGTCGGTGCTGGCGCTGATCCGTACCCTCTTCCGCGATCCGAAGCAGATGGGCGCCGCGATGGGCCTGTGGGGGACCGCGCTCACCGTCGGTGTGGTGCTGGGCCCGGTGGTCGGCGGCCTGCTGTTGGGCGCGTTCTGGTGGGGTTCGATCTTCTTGATGGCGGTGCCGATCATGGCGCTGCTGTTGATCGCCGGGCCGTTGCTGCTGCCGGAGTCGCGCAACCCGGACGCCGGCCGGCTGGACGTGCTCAGCATGGTGCTCTCGCTGGGCGGGATCCTGCCGGTCATCTACGGCCTCAAGGAGCTGGCCTCCGGCGGCTGGGAGCCGGTCCCCGCCGGGTGGATCCTCGTCGGGCTGGTCTTCCTGCTGGCGTTCGTGCGGCGGCAGCGCAGGATCAGCAGCCCGTTGCTCGACCTGACGCTGCTCGGCAACCGCACGCTCGGCGCCGGCCTGACGTTCGCGATGTTCTTCGCGTTCGTGTCGGGTGGACTCGGCCTTGTGGCGACGCTGTTCATGCAGATGGTGGAGGGGTTGAGCCCGTTCCGGGCGGGGCTGTGGATGCTGTTGCCAGCCATCGCCATGATCATCGTCGGCAACATCGCGCCGATGGTCGCCCGGAAGGTCCGCCCCGCGTACATCCTGGCCAGCGGCGCGGTGCTCGGCGGAGTGGGCATGGTGATGATCACGCAGGTGGACGCGGAGACCGGGCTGGCGACGCTCGTGGCCGGTCTCGTCGTCGTCTACATCGGCGGTGCGCCGATCGGCGCCCTGATCCCGTTCCTCGTCATGTCGTCGGCGCCACCGGAGAAGGCCGGCTCGGCGGGGTCGCTGCCCGGCGCGGTGGGGGAGTTCGGGGTCGCCCTTGGCGTGGCGGTGCTGGGCGTGGTGGGCACGTCGGTGTACCGCTCGGAGGTCGACGTGCCGGCGGGTGTCCCCGCGGCGGCGGCGGACGCGGCGCGGGAGAGCATCGCCGGCGCGGTTCCGGCGGCGTCGCAGCTGGGTGGTCCGGCGGGCGCGGAGTTGCTGTCGTCAGCGCGTGCGGCGTTCACCGAAGGGCTGAACGTGGTGGCGGTGGTGACCGCGGTGCTGTTCGCGCTGTTGGCGGTGTTGGCGCTGCTGGGTCTGCGGCACGTGCCGCCAACGGCCGCCATGGCGATGCCGGATGGGCCCTCGCCGGTGGAGGAGCAGGCGCCGGAGTCCGGCGTCCGGGCGGCCGGCTGACCGGCCGCCCGGGGTGCGCCCTGGACTCAGTAGGTGATGACCGCGCGGAATCGCACGTCGCCCTTGGCGACCTTCTCCACGGCCTCGGCCACCCGCTCCGCGGGGTACGCCTCGACCCGCGGGGTGACCTTTCCGCTGGCGACGAGCTCCAGCGCCTCCCGCAGGTATCGCGGGCCGCCGTGCGTCGCGCCGAGCACCTTCTGCCCTTGGGCGAAGAACGGGTACGCCATGACGGGCGGGATGGTGAACGGCTCGGCCGGATCGAGGCCGGCCAGCACCACGCGCCCGTTGACCCGCAGGCCCTGCAACAGGTCGGACGCGGCCCGGTAGGACGGCCCGGTCACCAGGATGACGTCGGCGCCGCCGGCCTCGCGCAGCTGGGCGCCATCGGCGACCACGACGTCGGCGCCGAGCTCCTTCGCGGGGGCGTGCTTGTCGGCGCTGCGGGTGACGGCGATCGTCTCGAACCCGCAGGCACGGGAGAACTGGAGGGCGAAGTGGCCCAGGCCGCCGATGCCCAGCACGGCCACCCGCTCGGCCGGCTGCGGCTCCGCGGCGCGCAGCGCCGACCAGGCGGTGTAACCGGAGCAGAGCACCGGCGCGGCGAGCTCAGGCGCCAGCCCATCGGGAATCAGGACCGTCTCGGCGGCCGCCGCGACAAGGTACTCGGCGTGCCCACCCTGCACGGAGAAGCCGGTGGCGGTCGGCGCCGGGCAGTTCATCGCGGTCTGCCCCCGACCGGTAGCCCCAGCCGGCAGTAGTCGCACCGCCCGCATCCAGCACGGACCCAGGTGGCGCCGACGAGGTCGCCCACCTGCCGGGCGGTGACGCCGGCGCCCACCTCGACGACCTCACCGACCGGCTCGTGCCCGGTGATCGCGGGCTCGAAAGCGGGGAACGGGATGGCGCCCATCGTGGCGAGAATGTCGTTGTAACAGACTCCGGACGCGCGCACCCGCACCAACACCTCGCCGGGGCCCGGCCGCGGGGTCGGCACCTCGCGCAGCTCCCATACTCCATTTACCTCGGGGATGACGGCTGCCTTCACGATTCATCACCTCACTGCGACGGGAACGGTCAGCGGGCCCGCAGGTCGGTGGTCGCCTTGGTGCTGGCGTATCGCACACACCGACGACGGCGATTTCCGCACATGTATCGTCGCGTGGCGCCGCCGGCGGCACACCTCTCTGCTTGCTGTCCCTCCGCCCGCCACAGTGGACGGTGAGTGTGAAACCGCCTAGGCCCTGCGCCCGAGGTAAGCGAGCAGACGGGTCTGCTCGTCCGCGTCAGCTGGCGGATCGAGCGCAGGGCCGAAGCCGAACCGGATCCCCTCCTCGCCGATCGACTCGATCGAGCGCCAGAGATACGGCAGGACGTCAGGATCGATGCTGTCGTCCTGCCCGGTCGCCTGCGACAGGTCCCAGCCGTGGACGGCGAGATCGACGCACATGCCGCGGTCGATAGCCTGTGCGAAGCTCCACCGGCCGAAGCGGCTGTCGAACTCGACCGCCGCTTTGGCCGGATCCTCGAGGTCCTCCTGCGCCTGGTCACGGGTGGTCAGGAAGGCACCCAGCGGATCCTCGTCGACGGTGGGCCCGCGTCGGGGCTTGCGGCCAACCAGGCCGAGGTGAATTTGGTTCATCTCGACGACATGGCCGATCAGATCTCGCACATTCCAATCTGGACAGGGAGTAATCGCGTCCCAGCCATCGGGCGCGACGGCCTCAATCCTGCTGGCGAACACGTCGGACAAACGTCGATAGCGATCGGCGACCTCAGCCATGCGCCCGAGTATAGGTGAGCGACCGGCCGTGTATCAGCCCGTCGCTCGACCCGTCACCAATGGTGGATTTCTCAGCGCGGATTGATCTTGCCCGCCTTGGCGTCCAGCCGTCCCAGCACATCCACGATCGCCGAGGTCGCCCGATCCGTCTCCTGCTCGGTCAGCACCAGCGGCGGCGAAAGCACCAGGACATGAGCGTAGTTACGGGTGATCACCCCGTGCGTGTCGTACAGCTCGTCGGCCACCGCGAGAGCCAGGTCGGGCGAGAGCGGCTCGCGCGTCTCCTGGTCGGTGACCAGCTCGATGCCCACCGTGGCGCCCGCGACGCGGATGTCGCCCACGGCCGGCAGGCTCGACGCCGGCGCCAGCCCGGCGCGGAACCAGTCGCCGATCGCCAGTGACTGGCTCAGCAGGCCTTCCTGCTCCATCAGGTCGAGGTTGGCCAATCCCACCGCACAGCCGACCGGGTGACCGGAGTACGTGTAGCCGTGGAAGAAGCTGCCCTCGCCGTCGGTCAGGACCGACGCGATCTCCTCCCGCAGGAGCACGGCACCGAGCGGCACGTACCCGCTGGTGATTCCCTTGGCCGTGACCATGATGTCCGGCCGCATGCCGCGCGGGCCGAGTCGAACCACGCACCGGTCCGGCCGAACGCGGTGATGACCTCGTCGGCGATCAGCAGGATGCCGTGCGTGCTCAGCAACTGGCGCACGCGCGGCCAGTAGTCCTCCGGCGGGATCACCACGCCGCCACCGCCGAGGATGGGCTCACCGATCATCGCGGCGATGTTTTCCGGGCCGATCCGGGTGATGGTCTGCTCCAGCTCCGCCAGCAGGAAGTCGGTCGGGTCCTGCCCGCCGTAGAACTCCTTCCGGTACGGGTACGGCGGCATGAGCTTCTCGATGTGCGGCAGGTTCGGGCCCACCGCGTGCTGCATGTCCGGGATGCCCGTGGCGGTGCCGCTGCCGTACGTCGCGCCGTGGTAGCCGTAGTGGCGGGCGAGGATCCAGTTGCGGTCCGGCTGGCCGCGGTGGTGGTGGAACAACCGGGCCACCTTGATGGCCGTGTCGACGCCCTCGGAGCCGCCACAGGTGAAGAACACCCGGTTGAAGTCGTCCGGCGCCAGGCTCGCCAGCCGGTCGGCGAGCAGGACCGTCTTGTCGTTCGCGAACTCGAAGAAGCCGGTGTAGTGCGCCAGCTCCGACATCTGCCGGCTGGCCGCCTCGGCCAGCTCCCGGCGCCCGTGGCCGACCTGAGCCACCCAGATCCCGCCGCCGAGGAGGTCGAGGAGCTCCCTGCCCGTGGCATCCCACACCGTGGAACGCTCGCCACGGACCATGACGCGCCGGAAGGTGCGCTGGCTGCGCTGGTGGGGGTGAATGAGATGGCGCCGGTCCAGAGTCTCCAGCTCGGCCGCGGAGAGGTTGTGCGTCGGTCTGGTGGTTGAGATCGTCACGTGTCCACTCCTAAGTGTTCGGTGCGGGGCGGAGTCGGCGCGGGACCGGCGATCGGGCGCGGAGTCTCACAGCTATGTCCTATGAGGACACCGCGAGCGAGAGGTGGTTCCGGCGATCCGTCGCGCATCCGCCGCAGTGGCGGTTTCTCCGAAACAATGACACCGGGTGGCGGCGGGCACACCTCCGAATGTGCGCACCTCAGCTCGGGTGTTTCACGCGTCGGGGCGCCCTTGGGCGGGCGGCTCCGCACGGTCCGGCGCCGGCCTTTCGGGTACTGTCGCGTGCCACGTTTCGTGGTCGATCCGGCGCAACCGTTCGTCCTCGCCGTACTCCACCCGGGCCATCGACAGCCGCAGCAGGGGCGGCGCCATCACCGACGTCACGATGGCGACCAGGACGATGATCGTGTACGCGGCGGTGTTCAGGACACCGAGTCGTAGGCCGGTCAGGGCCACGACCACCTCGACGACGCCACGGGCATTCATACCGGCGCCGAGCGCGAGAGCCTCCCACCGGGTGAGGCGGCTGAGTCGTGCGCCCAGGTACGCCCCGGCGAACTTGCCGGCGATGGCCACCAGCACGACGGCCACCGCGGTCAGCGCGACCGCCGGCCGCGCCAGCGCGGTCAGATCCATGCGCAGCCCGGCCGTGGCGATGAACAGCGGGGCGAGCACCGACATGACGATGGTCCGCAATGGCGCCAGGCGTACCTGCGCCGCGCGCGAGGAGGTGAGGAGGATGCCGGCGACGAACGCGCCGAAGATCGGTTCCAGGCGGAGCGAATGGGTGATGACCGCGCCGAGCAGGATGATGATGACGGCTGCCGCGACTGTCGGGCCGGACTCGTCGGACCGGGTCGTCAGCACCATGGTGCGTCGCACCAGGACCCGCCCGACCGTGGCGGACAGCAGCACGAAGGCGATCAGGTACACCACCGAGAGCGTGACCCCGCTGGCGCTGACACCGACCGTCGCGGCCGCGGATACGACGGAGAGCAGCAGCCAGCCCACGGCGTCGTCGACCATGCCGGCCGCGAGCGTGAGCTGGCCGATGTTCCGGTGCAGCAGGCGCATGTCGGACAGCGTCTTGGCGATGACCGGGATGGCCGAGACGCACATCGCCACGCCGAGGTACAGCGCGAAGACCCCGCGGTCGGAGTCTCCGCCGACGACCGTGGCGGGCAGGACGAGGCCGAGGGCGACGCCGGACACAAGGGGTATCACCAGACCGGTCCCGCTGATCGTGGCCGCGGCGAGGCCGCGGCGGCGCAAACCCGGGATGTCCAGGTGGGTGCCGGTGATCCCGACCAGCAGCAGCACGCCGAGCTGGGCGACCGCGTCCAGCAGGTGAATCTGCTCGGGGCCCTTCAGCAGCCAGCTCCAGAAGCCGGGTGCGACCTGCCCGAGCAGCGATGGCCCCAGTAGCACGCCGGCGAGGAGCTCGCCGACGATCGCCGGCAGTCCGAGGCGCTCGGCGAGCCGCCCCAACACGCGGGCGACCAGCAGCAGGAGCACCACCGCCACGAGGAAGGCGAGCAGCGTCCCGGGTGCCAGCTGCGCCAGCGGAGCCGAACCGTCCATCGCTAGACCTCCTAGGCGGTTACCACGCCACGCCATCGTCCGGCCAGGCGTGCCGCGGTGCCCTCTCCTGAGGTGCGCTCTGCCGCCGCACGCCCACCTCTGGCGGCGTCCGGAACAGCACCTTTGGGAAGACGGCATCCTGGAGGAAAGCGCCGGCCGGACGATGGATCCACGATGGACGTGACTGGTGGCCGGTCGCCGTACCGCGGCCGCGGTAGGGGGCAGCCACCGTGCGCAGGGGAGGGGACATGGGGTATCCGATGATGGCCGAGGTGAAGCACGTTCCGGTGAATCAGGCCATGCGGGACTACCTGGTCCGCTCCAGCACCCCGCCCGACCCGGTGCTGAGCAAGCTGGCCGAGCGCACCGCGTCGATCGGCGAGGCGGCCGGCATGATGGTCCCGCTCGAGCAGGCGGCGTTGCTGACGCTGTTGACCAGGCTGCTGGGCGTCAGGACGGCGGTCGACGTCGGCACGTTCACCGGGCTGTCCGCGTTGGCGATCGCCGGCGGTCTGGCTCCGGGGGGACGGGTCATCAGCTGCGACGTGTCCGACGCGTGGCTGGACCTGGCGCGGGAGCACTGGGAGAGCGCCGGCGTCGCGGACCGTATCGAGTTTCGCCGGGGAGCGGCCCACCACACGCTCGCCGAGCTGGCGCCGGGCACGGTCGATCTCGTCTTCGTCGACGCCGACAAGATGAACTACCCCAAGTACCACCGGCTCGCGGTGCCGCTGCTGCGGCCCGGCGGCCTGCTGTTGGTGGACAACGTGTTGCTCGACGGGTACGTCCTGGATCCGGAGCTGGCCGCGCCGGGGCTGCCGCGCCGGTGCGCCGAGACACTGCGGGCGTTCAACGCCATGCTCGCGGCCGACGACCGGCTGGACGCGGTGATGCTTCCTATCGCCGACGGCCTCACGATCGCCCGGAAGAGGTGAGCGGGCGGGAGGCTGGCGGGCCGGTACGGCTCCGGGTCACGGGCCCGGAGCCGTACCGGTTGGTGCTTTCCGTCAAACCGTAACGGCGGTGGGCTAGGCCTTGCCGGCCCTCTCGTCCGCCTGCTGGGCCGCGACGACCGCTCGCGTGAACGTCGCCAGGTCGGGATCGTCGAAGAGAATGCCGACGTCCACCTGGATGCCGAGTTCGTCCTCGATCCGGGCGATGATGCGCACCGCCGAGATGGACTGGCCTTGCAGCTCGAGAAATGTGGCGTCCTGGCGGCCTTCCGGCATCCTGAGGACACTGCGCCAGATCTCCTCCACCGACTTCTCGACCGCCGACGAGCTGAGCGCGGACGGGTGGCTTTCCGCCATAGGATGTGCTCCTTCCACTGTGGACCCGTGGTCACCCGGTCGACCGACGGGTACACACGGCGGCCTGGGCGTTCCGTGCGCCCACGGCTCATTTTCGGCACACCGCGCGGCGGCCGCATCCTCGCGATTGCGGTTCGTACGAACGGCTTCTGACCACTGTCGATCCGGCGCACGTGACGAGAAGCACCACGCGTCGTGTGCGTGTGACGATGTGGCCGTGGCAGGGCGAACGGACTTGGAGCTGCCTGGTGACCCGCGATTCGGCGAGGCCCAGGCGGTGACTTCTCGTGCGCAGGAACGGATGTGGTTTCTCGACCGGCTGACGCCGGGCGGTGCGGGGTACCGGATCTGCCGCGGCTACGAGGTCTCCGGCTGGTTTGAGGTGGAGGCGCTGCGGGCCGCGTGGCAGGCGACCGTGGCGCGGCATGAGGCGCTGCGGACCACGCTCGTGGCGACCGGCGGCGGTCCGGTGCAGCGGGTAGCCACCGAGCCCGGTGCGTCGTTCAGGTTGGTGGATCTGAGCCACGTTCCCGCCGCCGACCGGTGCGCCGAGGCCGACCGCTGGTGCGCCGAGGTCGCCGCCGAGCCGATCGACATCACCGAAGGCCCGCTCACGCACTTGGCCGTCGCGCGGCTGGGCAGCGCCGTCCACCGCGTGGTCCTCGTGCTGCACCGCGCGATCGCGGACGAGCGGTCGCTGTCCGTCGTCCTCGGCGAGCTGTCCCTCCAGTACACCTGGGCGCTGACCGAGGTCGGGGGCACACCGGCCGCGACCACCGCACCGGTCCGGTACGCCGACTACGCCCGCTGGCAGCGCGCCCAGGAGGAGGCCCCGCTGTCCCAGCGGCGCCTGGACTGGTGGGCCTCGACGCTGACGCCGGCGCCGCCTCCGGTCACGCTGCCGGCGGACCGTGGCGCGCGGCCGCCTTCGGTCAGCGGTGGCGTGCTTCGCTTCGACTGGGATGGCGAGATCGGCGAGCGGCTCGGCAATCTGTCCCAAGTGGACGGCGTGACGCCATCCGCCGTTCTGCTCGCGGCGTACCAGGCGGTGCTGCACCGGTACGGCGGCGAGGACCGCGTGCCGGTGGGCGTGCCTGCCGAGGTGCTGCCGCCGGAGTTCGCCGGCATGGTCGGCCCCGCGGACAACCCGCTGGTGCTGTGTGGTGAATTCGGCGGCTCACCCACGTTCCGCGAGCTTGTCGCCCAGGCCGGCCGGACGGCGCGGGACGCGTACGTACGCCGCGACGTGCCGTTCGACCTCGTGGTCCGGGCGCTCGACGTCGACCGAGACGCCCGCCGCACCCCGCTGTTCGACGCCGTGCTCGTCGTGCGGGACGAGCCGGAGACGCCACTGCGGCTGCTGGGGGCGGATGTCCGGCGGCACGAGGTGGACACCGGCGTAGCCGACGCGGACCTGGCCCTCACGGTGGACCGGGTCACGCCGTCGATCGCCGGTCATCTCGCGTACCGGGGCGGCGACGCCGAGCGGGCGTGGGCGGCGGTCCTGCTCGACCAACTGCGCACGCTGCTGACCGCCGGTCTGACCACCCCCGACGCTCCGGTGGCCGAGCTGCCGTTGGACCGCCCCGAGCGGCTGGTCCTCGGGCGCCAGTCGGCGCACCGGGTACTCCCCGCCGAACCGGTGCACCAGACCGCACGTCGGCACGCGGTCCATACGCCTACCGCCGTCGCCGTGGCCTCGGCCGGCAGCACAGTCGACTACGGCGAGCTTGAGCTGCGGGTGGCCCGGATCGCCGGGCACCTGACCCGGATCGGCGCCGCCGGCTCGGCCGTGGCGGTGCGGATGGCCCCCGGCGCGTGGCAGCTGGCCGCGTCGCTCGCGGTGCTCCGGTCCGGCGGGCACATCGTCTGGTTCGGCACCTCGGACGTGGGCGAGCGCGGCCGGACCGTACTCGCCGAGCTCCGCCCCGCCTGCCTGCTGCGGGTGGGAAGCGCGGCGGGCGACAAGCTCGCGAGCTGGTACCGCGACGAGCTCGGCGGCACCGTACTGGACGTCGCCGCTCTGGACGGCCACGACGCCGTGCCGCCGCCCGGCGAGGTGGGGCACGACGACCCGGTGTACGTCGCCTACACCTCGGGCTCCACCGGAAAGCCGAAGGGGATCGTCCAGTCACACGGCGCGTTCGCGCAGTTCGTCACGTGGATGGCCGAGGCGCTCCACATAGGAGCGGGCAGCCGCGTGGCGCAATGGGTGGCGCCGGAACACGACCCGAGCCTGTGCGAGGCGTTCGCGACGGTGGTCGCCGGCGGAACGCTGTGCCCGGTACCCGATCGGATCCGGGCGCACCCCGAGAAGTTCGTCGACTGGCTCGTCGCGGAGCGCGTCACGTTCCTTCAGACGGTGCCCAGCTTCGCGCGGGAGGTCCTGAAGGTCCTCGTGGACCGCGGCCCCGCCGGCCGCCCGCCCGCACTCCAGAGCCTGGTCCTGATGGGTGAGGCGCTGCCGGGGGCCGTGGTCGACGGGTTCCGCGAAGCCCTGCCCGGGGTGCGGTTGCTCAACGTCTACGGCCCCACCGAAACGATCGCGGCCACCTGGTACGAGGTGTCCGGTCCGGTGGCCGGCTCGGTGCCGATCGGCTGGGCCATCCCGGGCCGGGAGGTCCTGGTGCTGGACGGCGCCGACCGACCGTGCCCCACCGGCGTGACCGGGGAGATCGTCATCCGGAGCCGTTACGTCGCGCGGGGCTACGTCGGCGATCCGGCCGGCGGCCGGGCGTTCGAGCCGATCCGCGGCGTCGCCGCGGACGGCGTCCGGTCCTACCGGACCGGCGATCTGGCCCGGAAGCGGTGGGACGGGGCCTTGGAGTTCCGGGGCCGGCGGGACCAGCAGGTCAAGCTCTACGGCAACCGGATCGAACTGGGCGAGGTCGAGGCCGTGTTGGCCGAGCACGCTTCCGTCGCCGAGTGCGCGGTCGTCCCGGTCACCGACTCGGCGGGCCTGGTGACCCGGCTGGTGGCGTACGTCGTGCCGCGGCCCACCCCGGCGGGCGGCGCCACAGCCGGCGCCGACGTGTGGCGGGCGCACCTGCGACGCCGCTTCGGCGTCTCGGTGACGCTCGTGACGTTCGAGGTTATGGATGGCCGCCTGCCCCGCAACGCCGGGGGCAAGGTCGATCGCCGCCGCCTGCCGGCGCCACATGCGCTGGCGAGCGTCGCCCGGGCGCCGCGGACCCGGGTGGAGCGGGAACTGGCCGAGATCTGGTCCCAGCTGGGTGTCCGCCCGGTCGGGGCCGAGGAGGGGTTCTTCGCGGCCGGCGGGCACTCGCTGCTGGTCCCACAACTGGTCGACCGGATCCAGCGGCGGTTCGGCGTCGAGATCTCCCTCTGGGAGTGCTTCACCCACAGCACGTTGGCCGGCATGGCCGCCTTGATCGAGGCCGCGAGCACGCGTGGCGACACGGCCGCATCACCGTACCCGGCAGACATGGAGCTGTCACCGAGCCGATGATGGAGTGAGAGAGTTGACCCTGGTCGAGAGTGCGCAGCCGGTTGTCCTCAACGGCGAGACCCTGGATATCCCCGACGTTCGGCGCGTGGCCGAAGAGCGGGCGCAGTGCCGGGTGGACCCGTCTGCGCTGGCGAAGGCGGCGAAGAGCCGAATCCTGTTCGAGGACATCGTCCGGCAGGACATCCCCGTCTACGGCGTAACCACCGGTTACGGCGAAATGATCTACATGCTTGTCGATCCCACCAACGAGGTGGAGCTACAGACCAACCTGGTCCGCAGCCACAGCGCGGGCGTCGGCCCTCTGTTCGCCGAGGACGAGGCGCGGGCCATCGTCCTCGCCCGGCTGAACGCACTGGCCAAGGGGCACTCCGCGGTGCGTCCCGAGCTGCTGGAGCGGCTCGCGCTCTACCTCAACCTCGGCATCACGCCGGCCATCCCGGAGCTCGGGTCGCTGGGCGCGAGTGGTGACCTGGCCCCGCTGTCGCACATCGCGAGCACGATTATCGGCGAGGGGTACCTGCTCCAGGACGGTGCGCGCGTCGCCACCGGCCCGGCGCTTCGGGAGCTCGGCATCGAGCCGATGGAGCTGCGTTTCAAGGAGGGGCTCGCGCTGATCAACGGCACCTCCGCGATGACCGGGCTCGGCGCGCTCGTCGTCGGCCGGGCGATGGATCAGGTACGGCAGGCGGAGATCTGCACCGCCCTGGTCATCGAGGCGCTCAAGGGCTCGCGTAGCCCGTTCCTGGCGGAGGGGCACGACATCGCCCGGCCGCACCGGGGGCAGATCGACACCGCGGCGAACATGCGGGCGCTGATGCGGGGCAGCGAGCTGACTGTCGAGCACTCGCAGCTGCGGCAACAGCTCAAGGACTCGCGCGGGGCGAGCGGCAGCGTGCACCGCACGGACGTGTACATGCAGAAGGCGTACTCCCTGCGCGCCATCCCCCAGGTGCTCGGCTCGGTGCGGGACACCCTGTACCACGCCAACACCAAGCTCGACATCGAGCTCAACTCCGCCAACGACAACCCGCTGTTCTTCGAAGGCCAAGAGGTCTTCCACGGGGCGAACTTCCACGGCCAGCCCATCGCCTTCGCGATGGACTTCGTGACGATCGCGCTCACCCAGCTCGGCGTGCTCTCCGAGCGGCAGACCAACCGGGTGCTCAACCGGCACCTCAGCTACGGCCTGCCGGAGTTTCTCGTGAAGGGCGACCCGGGGCTCAACAGCGGCTTCGCGGGTGCGCAGTACCCGGCGACCGCGCTGGTCGCCGAGAACCGGACCATCGGCCCGGCGAGCACGCAGAGCGTGCCGTCCAACGGGGACAACCAGGACGTCGTCAGCATGGGCCTCATCTCCGCCCGCAACGCCCGCCGGGTGCTCGTCAACAACGAGAAGATCCTGGCTGTCGAGTTCCTCGTCGGGGCCCAGGCGGTGGACATCGCCGGCCGGTACGACGGGCTCAGCCCGGCGGCGAAGGCCGCGTACCAGGTGGTGCGGTCGCTCGCCCCGACCCTGGAACGGGATCGCTACATGGCCGACGAGATCGAGCTGGTAGCCGGCGCGATCTCCCGTGGCGAGTTCGTGAAGGCCGTCGCGGCGACCGGTGTCGAGCTGAGCTGAGCGCCGGGTCGGCGAGCGAGGCGAGGACGAGGGAGGACCAAACTGATGACCGGAACCAACCATGAGGTCGACGTCGTGGTGGTCGGCGGCGGACCGTGCGGCTCGACCATCTCGACGCTCCTGGCGATGCAGGGCCACCGCGTGCTGCTGCTGGAGAAGGAGCGGTTTCCGCGGTACCAGATCGGGGAGTCGCTGCTCCCGTCGACCGTGCACGGCATCTGCCGGCTCCTCGGCGTGACCGAGGAGCTGGAGAAGGCCAACTTCATGATCAAACGGGGCGGCTCGTTCCGGTGGGGGAAGAACCCCGAGCCGTGGACGTTCTCGTTCGCCATCTCGTCCCGCTTCGCCGGCGACGCCTCGACGGCGTACCAGGTCGAGCGGATGCGGTTCGACAAGGTCCTGCTCGACAACGCCCGCGAAAAGGGGGTGGACGTCCGGGAGGAGTCGTCGGTCCTGGACGTGGTCTTCGAGGACGGCCGGGCCGTCGGCGTGGTGTACACGGACGTGGCCGGCGCGCGCCGCGAGGTCCGCGCCCGCTACGTGGTCGACGCCTCCGGCAACAAGAGCCGCATCCACACCCGGGTCGGTGGCGCCCGGCGCTACTCGGAGTTCTTCCGCAACCTGGCGCTGTTCGGCTACTTCGAGGGCGGCAAGCGGCTGCCCGCGCCGAACCAGGGCAACATCCTCGCCGCCGCGTTCGACGCCGGCTGGTTCTGGTACATCCCGCTGACCCCGGAGCTGACCAGCGTCGGCGCCGTGGTGCTCCCCGAGCACCTGGAGCGGGTGCAGGCCGGCGACCGGGAGCAGGCGCTGCTCGACCTCATCCAGGACTGCCCGCTGATCGCCGACTACCTGTCGGACGCACGGCGGGTCACGTCCGGGCCGTACGGGGAAATCCGTGTGCGCAAGGACTACTCGTACATCAAGGAGGGGTTCTGGGCGCCGGGCATGGTGCTCGTGGGCGACGCGGCCTGCTTCATCGACCCGGTCTTCTCCTCCGGCGTGCACCTGGCGACGTACAGCGCGCTGCTGGCCGCCCGTTCCATCAACACGAGCCTGCGCGGCGACATCGACGAGACGACCTGCTTCGAGGAGTTCGAGGCGCGGTACCGCAAGGAGTACGCGCGCTTCCACGACTTCCTGGTCGCCTTCTACGACATGCACCAGGACGAGAACTCGTACTTCTGGAAGGCGAAGAAGGTCACCCAGAACGTCCTGCCCGAGCTGGAGTCCTTTGTGGAGCTTGTGGGAGGCGGCGCCTCGCACGAGGACGCGCTCGTCGATCCGGAGTCCTATCTGGACCGTCGTGGGGCGGCGTTCCGCGAGCTGACCGAGGTCGTGGAGGGGCCGATCCAGGAGGCCGGCGAGGACCGCGACCTGCTCCAGACGTCGCTGGCCCGGGCGGTCTCCCGGGAGGGCACCCGGATCCAGATCCAGGCGGCCCTCGGGCAGAACGACGAGCAGACGCCGGTGCGTCCGGGCGGCCTGGTGCCGTCCGCGGACGGTATGCACTGGACCTCACCGGAGCGCCGGCTGAGTGAGGGAGCACCCCGAAATGACCAGCACGTCGGTGTCGACCGGCATCCCGGTGGGTACCAGCCCGCTGTCGCTTCAGCAGGAGTTCCTGCACATGATCGACCACGGCGACGAGGCCGGCCCGTTCGGCCCCCGGTACACCATCGTCGGCGGCTGGCGGCTGACGGGGGAGCTGGACCTCGGCGCCCTCCAAGGCGCTCTCGACGACGTGGTGGTCCGGCACGAGACGCTGCGCACCTCGATCGTGCGAAGTGGCGACACCCCGTACCAGATGGTGCTGCCGCCCGCGCCGGTGCGGCTCGAGGTGCGGCGGCTCGAGGCCGCGAGCCCCGCCGACCGCGACCGGGTCGCCGAGGAGTTCCTCAACGACCTGGAGGCCGGCAAGTTCGCCATCGAGGAGGTGCCGATCCTGCGCGCCTTCCTCGGCCGGTTCGACGAACGCGACGCCGTGCTGGTCCTCGGCGGGCACCACACCGCGATCGACGGCTGGTCGGTGCACTGCCTCATGCGCGACATCGCCGCCTACTACGCCGCCCGGCGCGAGCGGCGCGCGCCCGACCTGCCCGAGATCCGGCAGTACCGGGAGTACGTCGCCTGGCAGCGGGCGAACGTGGACAGTCCGGCGGTGGTCGCGGCGCGGGCGTACTGGCGCGAGAACCTGGCCGGCGCGCAGGTGGTGCCGATCCCGACCGACAAGCCGCGCACCGAGGAGACGTTCTTCACCGCGTGGCACCGCTTCCTGTTCGACGACGGGTTGCGGTCGGGGACGGCGGCGTGGGCCGCGCGGACGGCCAGTTCGCCGTTCATGGTGCTGCTCGGCGCGTACCTGATGTACCTGCGCGAACAGACCGGCGAATCCGAGCTGGTGGTGCCGACGTTCACGCCCGGACGGCAACTCGCGTGGATCCAGGACACGGTCGGCTCGTTCTACAACTTCCTGCCGCTGCGCACCGACATCACCGGCTGCGCGACCCTGCCGGAGGTGGTGCGGCGGGTACGGGCCACGTGCCTGGCCGCGTACCAGCACGAGATCCCGTTCGCGTCCCTGCTCCAGGAGGCGCCCACCGTGATGGACGCCGCGGTCTCCGGCAACTTCGCCGCGTGCGTCTTCCAGGTCACGCAGTCGCCCGACATGATGTACGGCGGGCAGGCGGGCGGGCTCCGCATCGCCGCGATGCGCCGGCGTGTGCTGTCCGCCCCGGTGGGCTCGCAGATACCCGACGGTGTGCTCTTCGGGCTGGAGGTCGATCCGGCCGGCGGAATTATCGGCAGCGTCGGATACACAACCAACCTTTTCGTGGAAAGTGGCATCGTTCGGATGATTTCCGATTTCGAACGAGTGCTGCACGACACCGTCGGCCAGCCCGTATCGGCGTAAAGAGAGCACCGTCAGAGACGACCGGCGCGGGCCGAGTTGGTTAGCGTACGCCATTGGACGATGTCCGTACGCGAGGCGGAGGAATAGATGTCGAAGAACGGCGCAAGGATGGCACGGATGGTCGCCGCGGCAGCGGTGGCGGCATTGGCGATGGCGAGCACGGCCTGCGGGTCGGACGAGCCCGCGCCGGCCCAGGCGGATCCCAAGCCCGAAGCCACCACCGCCGGGCCGAAGGACCTGAGCGGGCTGCTGGCCAACCCGCACGACGACCCGTCGCAGGACGAGGTCATGGACGCCGACTTCACGCAGGTGGCGGCGAAGGGCCTGCTGGGCGTGCCGAAGGGCATGACCTTCGCGCCTGACACCTGCGTCAACTACGTCCGGCTGGGCGACGCGGCCGGTACGCCGCTCCAGACCGCCCCGGCCGAGCAGATGGGCAAGCTCAACGGGTGGATGCAGTTCAACGCGGCCAGCCCGGTCGGCAAGGACCACAACCTGGGGCACGACAACTTCTTCGCCCACTACGTGGTGGAGCTGTCCGGGTTGGACGTCAAGAAGATGGGCGACGAAGCCATCTCGACGTGCTCGGACGGCACCGTGACGCTGGACGGCAAGCTGACCGGTGAGCTGGTGAACACCACGCTCGACGCGCCGGTGGTCCCCGGTGCCACCGCCACGTTCGCCATCAAGCAGCGGCTTCAGTTCGCTCCGGCGAAGACCCCGGCGGACGGGGAAATCCTGAAGAAGTACTACGGAAAGCTCGACCCGAACGGCGGCATGATGCGGCAGAAGTACATCACAATGGTCGCCTTCGGTGATGTGCTGTATTTCGGAATCGTCGGTGAGCCGCAGTATGTCACCAAGATGGCCGACAATTTCGGCAAGCGAGCCAGCCAAAAGGGACTGGCTTAGTCATAGCTGACGCTGTGCATTTCTCGTATTAGGCAGGGAGATCGCCGTGGGTACCTTAGTCGGAGATCGTGTCGTGGTGCTCGGCGGGAGCGTCACCGGAATGTACGCCACCAGCGCGCTGGCCTCGAGCTACCGCGAGGTAGTCATCGTGGACCGCGACAAGCTGGTCGGCGTCCGGGAGGCGCGACGGGGCGCACCCCAGGCACGTCACATCAACGGCCTGCTGGCCGCCGGGGCACGGGCGCAGGAAGACCTCTTCCCGGAGATCACGTCTCAGATGATCTCCGCCGGCTGCCCGATGACGGATCTGGCGGGCACCGTGCGCTGGTACTTCAATGGCCAGCGGCTCCGGCAGACCCGCGCCGGGCTGACGAACGTCGCGGCCCGTCGCCCGATCATGGAGGCGCACCTCCGCGAGCGGGTGCAGGCCCTGGGCAACGTGCGGTTCGTGGAGGAGCACGACATCACCGGGCTGACCACGCTTCCCGACCGCTCGCGGGTGACCGGGGTCAAGGTGCAGCGGCACGGCGAAGGCGGCGAGGAAGAGGTGATCTCGGCCGACCTCGTCATCGACGCCACCGGCCGGGGCTCGCGTACGCCGGTGTGGCTGGTGGAGATGGGTTACGAGCGGGTCCCCGAGGAGGGGACGAAGATGGGGCTGGGCTACGCGACGCGGCACTTCCGCTTGGGCCGGGTCGACCCGTTCGGCAAGGACCACTCGATCGTGTGTGTGGCCAACCCCGACCTGCCGCGTGGCTGCATCTTCACCAAGACCGACGGCGGCACCGTCGAGCTCACCACGTACGGCATCCTCGGCGATCACCCGCCGACCGACCCCGAGGGCTTCACCGCGTTCATCAAGACGCTCGCGGCCCCGGAGATCTACGAGGCGATCATCGAGGCGGAGGCGCTGAACGACCCGGTGCTGTTCCGCTTCCCGACCACCCTGCGGCGCCGGTACGAGTCGCTGACCAGGTTTCCCGAGCGGCTGCTCGTGATGGGAGACGCGGTCTGCACGCCCAACCCGGTGTTCGCCCAGGCGCAGACCCTCGCCGCGCTCGAGGCGGTGGCTCTGCGCGACATGTTGCGCCGGGGCATCGCACCGGACCCGCTGGAGTTCAACCGCGCCGTGGGCCGCATCGTCGACCCGGCGTGGGAGATGACCGAGGGGGTCAACCTGAGCTTCCCCGGCGTCGAGGGGCGGCGCACCCTGAAGCTGAAGCTGTTCCTGGCTTACATGAAGCGGCTTCAGGTGGCGGCGACCCGGGACGCCAGCATCACCGAGGCGTTCATGCGGTCGGCCGGCCTGGTCGACCCGCCCACCGCGCTCATGCGGCCCAGCATGATCCGGCGCGTGCTGCGTAACTCGCGGCCGGTGCCGGCCACCTCGTCGCGCGGCTGAGCGACGAAAAGCGCCGCGCCCGCCGGCCTCCTCACCCCCGTGGGGAGGCCGTAGCGGGCGCGGCGCTCGTCGTTGGCCGCGCCCTCGGCGTCACTCCATGAGAAGGTCGTTGCGGGCGCGGCGCAGCTCGTCGAACGAGGACAGGTCCGGCACCCGCCAGCCGTCCAGGTCGTACTCGCGCAGGCACTCGTCGACGAAAGCCTTGTAGCTGTCCAGCTCCCCGCCGAGGATCTGCGCGGACAGCAGCTCGACGCGGGTGTTCTCGTGGTTGCCGGCGTAGTTGCGCTCGTACAGCTCGTGCCGCCCGCCGAACTCCGAGCCGACCGCGTCCCACAGCAGCTTCATCAGCTTGACCCGCTCGACCGACTCGACACCCTGCGAGCCGCGCAGGTACTTGTCCAGGTACGGCCGGACGTCCGGGTTGGCGAAGTCGTCCGCGCTGGAGTTGACGTAGATGAGCCCGCTGGCCACGTCCTGGAGCACGATCTCGCGGATCCGCGGGTAGCCGATCTGCATGAACCACCGGTACGCCATCCCGTACTGGGGGTTGGGCAGCACGGCGCCGTCCTTCCAGGGCACCGGGTTGCGCGCGCTGGCGTCGGACAGGCCCCAGAAGAGGTTGCGCCACGCGAGCACCTCGCCGAGGCGGGTCTGCACGCCCCGGAAGTCGGCCGTGCCGGTCATCTCCACCGCCTTGGCCAGCAGCCCGGCCAGGAACTCGAGCTTGACCGCGAGCCGGGTACAGCCGTGGAACGTGAAGCGCTCGGTGAAACCCGACTGCCCGGCGAACGTCTGCGTCTTGGCCAGGTCGCCGTAGACGAACACGTTCTCCCACGGGATGAAGACCTTGTCGAGCACGAGGATCGTGTCGTTCTCGTCCAGCCGGGACGACAGCGGGTAGTCGAACGGGCTGCCCATGACGGCGGCCGCCGCGGTGTAGGAGGGGCGGCAGATCAGCTTCATCCCCGGCGTGCCCATCGGGACGGTTGCGACGAGGGCGAACTCCCGCTTGCGGATCGGCAGCCCGTAGTGCGCGAGGAAGTTGTAGTGGGTCAGCGCGGACGCGGTGGCGACCACCTTGGCGCCACTGACCACGAGCCCGCCGTCGGTCTCCTTCTCCACATGGACGAAGACGTCGGCCACCTCGTCCGCCGGGCGGGACCGGTCTACCGGCGGGTGCACGATGGCGTGGTTCCAGTACAGGACCTTCTCCTGCGACTCCCGGTACCAGCGCCGGGCGTTGTCGGCGAACGGCGCGTAGAAGTCCGCGTTCGCGCCGAGCGTGCCCAGCAGGGACGCCTTGTAGTCCGGGCTGCGCCCCATCCAGCCGTAGCTCATGCGCGCCCACGCGGCGATGGCGCGCTGGTCCGCGACAAGGTCGTCGGCGCTGCGCGGCGTGGTGAAGAAGGGGTGCGTGTAGCCGTCGCTGCCGGTGTCGGTCGGCCGGGTGAGGACGTCGCGGGTCTTCGGGTCGTGCAACGCGTCGTACAGCCTGGCGATCATCCTGGCCGGGTTGCGGAACGCCGGGTGCCGGGCGACGTCCTTCACCCGGTCGCCGTACAGGTAGATCTCGCGTTCGTCGCCCAGCGACTCGAGGTACTCGTCGCCCGTCATTGGGCGGGTGATCCGCCGGGCGGGGCAGGGTTGGCTCCGGGATCCGGATGGTCGGTCATCGGGGTGCCTTTCTCCGGGCCGCTGAATCGGTCCAGCCTGGCCGGCACAGGCTCCTGAGAAAGGGCGATCGGCCAGGTCGAAACTTCAGCATGTCGGCCCCGCGCGGGGCGGGACAAGGCCGCCCGCCGCACAGCGCAATCCGCAAGTCGTGGCGGCCCCGGCACGCCCGTCGAGCGCGGCTGGCTGGGTGGCCGATGAGTTTTCCGCGGCGTCGCCGTCACACATGGTAGGCCGCTGCCATCGTGCGGCCCGATGAGGAGGACCTAGGGATGACGAATGTCGACGCTCCCGCCAAGGCGGGCCGGCGGGAGTGGCTCGCGCTGGCGGTGCTCTGCCTGCCCACCATGCTGGCGGCCGTGGACATCAACGTGATGTTCCTGGCGTTGCCGCATGTGAGCGAGGACCTGGGCGCTAACAGTACGGAGCAGCTGTGGATCACTGACATCTACGGCTTCCTGATCAGCGGTTTCCTGATCACGATGGGGACGCTGGGCGACCGGATCGGGCGGCGCCGGGTGCTGCTCATGGGCGGTGCCGCGTTCATCGTCGCGTCGCTGCTGGCCGCCTACTCGACCTCGACGGAGATGCTGATCGCCTCCCGCGCCGTGCTCGGTATCGCGGGTGCCGCGGTGACCCCGTCGGTGCTGGCGCTGATCCGCACCATGTTCCGCGACCCCAAGCAGATGGGCGCCGCGATGGGCCTGTGGGGCACCTCGCTCATGAGCGGCATCGTGCTCGGCCCGGTGGTCGGTGGCCTCCTGCTGGGCGCGTTCTGGTGGGGCTCGATCTTCTTGATGGCAGTGCCGATCATGGCGGTGCTGCTGATCGCCGGCCCGCTGCTGCTCCCTGAGTCGCGCAACCCCGACGCCGGCCGGATCGACCTGGTGAGCGTGGTCCTGTCGCTGGCGGCGATCCTGCCGGTCATCTACGGCCTCAAGGACGCTTCCCGAAACGGGTGGGGCGTGGTCCCGATCGCGATCATCCTGATCGGCCTGCTGTCGGGCGTGCTCTTCGTGTACCGGCAGGGGCGGATCAGCAACCCGCTGCTCGACCTGACCCTGTTCAACCAAAAGGCCCTCTCCGTGGCCGTGGTGCTGGCGCTGTGCGCGCCGATGTTCTCCGGTGGCGCCTCGCTGATGTCCACTCTGTACTTCCAGACGGTGGAAGGGCTCACGCCGTTCAGGGTCGCGCTCTGGATGCTGGTGCCCTCGATCGCCATGATCGTGGTCGGCAACGCCGCAGCCGGCGCCTCGCGCAAGATCCTGCCGGCCTTCGTGCTGGCCGGCGGCGGGGTGCTCGCCGCGGTGGGCATGCTGCTGATCTCGCAGGTCGACTCCGGGATCGGCATGCTGCTCGTCGGCCTCACCATGGCGTTCGTCGGCGGCGGCGCGGTCGGCATCCTGAGCGCCACGCTCATCATGTCGTCGGCGCCGCCGGAGAAGGCCGGCTCGGCGGGTGCCCTCTCGGGCATGCTCGGCGAGTTCGGCACCGCCCTGGGCGTGGCCGTGCTGGGCGTGGTGGGCACCTCGGTGTACCGGTCGGAGGTCGACATACCCGGGAGCGTGCCCGCCGAGGCGGCCGACGCGGCGCGGGAGAGCATCGCCGGCGCGCTGCCGGTGGCCGCACAGCTCGGCAGTCCGGTGGGAGTCGAGCTGCTGGAGTCGGCGCGTGCGGCGTTCACCCAAGGGATGAACGTCGTGGCGCTTGTGGCGGCGGTGTTGTTCGCGGTGCTGGCCGTGGTGGCGGTGCTGGGGTTGCGGCAGGTGCCGCCGACCAGCGGAATGCCGATGCCGGGTGGGCCGCCGCCCAGCGAAGAGGAGCAGGCGCCGGAGGCGGGCGTGCGGGCGGCCAGCTGACCGGCGACCCACCGTCCACAGGCGACACTGCTCAAAGAGACCACTAACCCGTAACACCCGTACGCCCGGCGAGGTTCCCCCGTCCTCGCCGGGCGTACGTTTTCGGTGCGGGCGCTCAGACGGTGGGCCGTTCCGCCGCGCCCGTGGTGTCCTTGCCCGCGAGCCACGACTCGCCGGCCGCCGGCCGGCGTACGGCGTGCCGGAGCACCCGCAGCAGCATCGCCGGACGCATGAGCGCCTGCGGCGGGTCCATGAGCCCGGCCACTCGCATGAAGCCGTCGGTGACCCGGGCGTCCTTGGTCGCGGCGTATTGCAACCGGGCCATGTAGGCGTTGCCCATGCGCACCTTGAATGTGCGCTCACCCACCACGCCGGGGAAGTCGAGGTCGCCGCCGGCGGAGATCTCCCAGGGAGTGTCGATGATCTTGGCGATGTCGGCGAGGAACTGGCGCGGCGGGGCGCAGAGCCCTCCCGCAGGCGCTGGCGCAGCGTGAGTGCCTCGATCGAGGCCACGCTCATGCCTTGGCCGTAGACGGGGTTGAAGCTGCACGCGGCGTCGCCCATCACGAGCAGCCGGTCGGGAAAGCGGGTGAGCCGTTCGTAGCGGCGCCGCACGCTCGCCGGGAAGCGGAAGGAGACCGGGCTGTCCAGCGGTTCGGCGTCGCGGACCGCCTCGTACACGTCCGGCACCGGCAGCGTGCGCACGAAATCCAGGAACGCCTCCGGCTCCGTCGGCGGATGGTCGCCGAGGACGCCGGTGAGCGACAGGATGCACAGGCCGGGGCCGACCTGGCCGAAGAACGCGCCGCGCGGGTGCGCGGGGGAGGCCACCGGGTTGATCGACTGCACGCCGTCGAACCACTCCGGACGGCTCTGGTAGTGGCACGTCGTGTACGCCAGGCCGACCTTGACCCGCTCCTCCTCGGGGCGCTCGTAGCCGAGCTCCTCCAGCCACGCCGGCGTACGCGAGCCGCGCCCGGTGGCGTCGACCACCAGGTCCGCCTCCAGCACCTCCGGCTCGGCGTCCCCGGACCGGCGCTCGACCCGTACGCCGACGACCCGCGTGCGGTCCGCCGTGGTGACCGGGCCGAGGATGTCCCAGCCCTCCAGGAAGGTCACGTTGGGCAGGGCGGCCACGCGCTCGCGGACGTGGTACTCCAGCACGGGGCGGGGAGCGGTGACGGAGATCAGCCCGGTGCGGGCCGGCTGGAGCCGGCGGCCGTTGAAGTACCACCGCATCTCGCCCAGGTCTCCGGTCGGGATGCCGGCCGCACTCAGCTCCGCGGTGATACCCGGGAAGAGTTCTTCCATGATCAGATGGCCGCGCGCGTGCAACCCGTGCGCGTGGACTGTGTGTGGAGCCCCGCGGCGCGGCTCACGTACGCCGAGCACGGTATCCCGGTCGACCACCGTCACCTGCCGGTAGAACTCGGCGAGCACGCGGGCGGCCAGGACGCCCGCCATGCTTCCGCCCAGCACGACGGCACGATCCCCGATTTCGTTCATTCCGCCACCTCCCTTACCTCGGGGCCCGCCCGCCGCGCAGCCGCCGCCGGGCCCGCCGGCCACACAGTCAGGGTCGTGTCGGTCGCGTCCCGCCGCACCTTCCGGATTGCTGATCTCTCCGCGACGTCCCGATCACCCGCGCGACCTGGGCCGCCCGGGGTCCCGCTCGTGGTAGTTTGGGACGACCGACGTCGACAAATGGGCGTACGAGAGCGGGGCGCGTTTCGTGATCCGTGTCAATGTCGAGCCCGAGCGTTACGCGGCGGGGTCCGGGAGCGTGGCCGCACCGGCGCGGACCTTCGACGAGGCGACGTTCGCGGGCCTGGTGGAGGGGCACCGCCACGAGCTCCAGGTGCACTGCTACCGGATGCTCGGGTCGCTGGACGACGCCGAGGACCTGGTGCAGGAGACCTTCCTGCGGGCGTGGCGCAAGCGTGACACGTTCCAGGGCAGGTCCACCTTCCGCGCCTGGCTCTACCGCATCGCGACGAACGCGTGCCTCGACTTCCTCGAGCGCAACCCCCGCCAGCCGCGCCCGCGTCCCGGCACGCCCGACGCCGCCGCGCCGACCTCGCCCGACAATGTCGCCTGGCTCCAGCCGTTTCCCGACCGGATGATCGAGCCGGCGGTGCCGAGCGAGGCCGAGCCGGACGCCGCGGTCGTCGCCAAGGAGACGATCGAGCTGGCGTTCCTGGTCGCCATCCAGCACCTGCCGGCCAAGCAGCGGGCCGTGCTGATCATGCGAGACGTGCTCGGCTGGCCGGCCAGCGAGGCGTCGGCCGTGCTCGGGCTGACCGTCGCCTCGGTCAACAGCGCGTTGCAGCGGGCCCGCGCGACGCTCAAGGAGCACCTGCCGCCGCACCGGCTCGAGTGGGCGCCGTCCCAGGATCCGACCAAGGCCGAGCGGACGCTGTTGCAGCGGTACATGGGGGTCTTCGAGCGGGCCGACGCCCGGGCGATGGCCGAGCTGCTGCACGAGGACGTCCGGGTGACGATGCCGATGCTGATCGCCTGCACGCCCGGCGCGCCGGATCCGCTGTGGCTCGGGCGGGATCCGTTCGTGACCGCCCTGGGGCGGGTGTTCGACCCGTCCACGTCCGAGTACATCGGGCAGTGGCGCAGCCTACCGACGCGGGCCAACCGGCAGCCGGCTGTCGCGCACTACGTGCGCCGGCCGGGCGGCACGGAGCACCAGGCCCAGATCCTCGACGTGCTGCGTGTCGTCGAGGGCCGGATCGTCGAGATCACCACCTTCGGCCCTGAGCGGTTCCCGGCCTTCGGTCTGCCGCCGAGCCTCTGACCGCGCTAGCCCGCTGAGGGCACCCGACTCTCCGTCCACATAGCTGTGGCCGCATGCCGCCCGTACGCGTGCGGCGGGGCCGGCGAGAACGCACGAGGGAAGATGCCTGCTCCGGCCACCCGTGCGATTGTCGGGTGACCGGTGTGGACGGTGGGTGCGATCTGGTCGCCTGCCTCGACCAGGCAAGGAGAATGTGGTGCTGACTACCGATGTTCAGACGCGGGAACAACTCGTTCGGCGCGCCGCCGATCTCGTGCCGCTCCTGCGGAAGAACGCGGCCTGGGCCGAGGAGAACCGCCGCATCCACGAAGAGTCCATCGAGGCGATGGCGGATGCCGGAGTCTTCAAGATGCGCGTCCCGACCAGGTACGGCGGCTACGAGGCGGACGCCCGCACGCTTGTGGAGGTGGGCGCGGCGCTGGGCCGGGGAGACGGGTCCACCGCCTGGATCGCCTCGGTGTATTGGATTCCAACGTGGATGGTCGGGCTCTTCCCGGACGCGGTGCAGGACGAGGTCTTCGCCACCGCTGACGTACGGGTCTGCGGCACGCTCAGTCCTACGGGGACGGCCACGCCCGCCGACGGTGGCGTCGTCCTCAATGGAAAGTGGGGTTTCCAGAGCGGCGCCCTGCACAGCCACTGGCAGGAGATCGTGGCGATCCAGATGGGTCCGGGCGAGCCGATGCCGATCGTGGCGCTGGTCCCGATTTCCGACATGACGATTATCGACGACTGGCACACCTCCGGGCTCAAGGGCACCGGCAGTGTCAGTACCGTCGCGGACGGGGTCTTCGTCCCCAGCGAGCGCGTGCTGCCGCTGCCCGCGATCCTTCAGGGCCAGGGCGCGTCGGCGGCCAACGCCAACTCGCCGATCTACCGCGCGCCGCTGCTGCCGGTGGCTTCCGCGTCGTCCGTCGGCACCGTGCTCGGCATGGCGAAGGCGGCCCGCGAGGTGTTCTTCGAGCGGCTGCCCGACCGGAAGATCACCTACACCGGCTACGCCCACCAGAACGAGGCGGCGCTGACCCACCTCCAGGTCGCCGACGCCACCAACAAGATCGACGAGGCCGAGTTCCACGCCACGCGCCTCGCCACCCTCCTCGACGACAAGTGCGCCAGCGGCGCGCCGTGGACGCTCGAGGAGCGGGTGCGGGCGCGCGGTGACCTCGGCGCCGTGTGCGGGCTGGCCCGGCAGGCGGTGGACATCCTCGCCACGGCGAGCGGTGGCTCCTCCATCTACCTCGACGTACCGACGCAGCGGATCGCCCGGGACGTCCAGGCGGCCACCATGCACGCCCTGATGCACCCCAACACCAACGCCGAGCTGTACGGGCGGGTCCTTTGTGGACTCGAGCCCGACACGCTCTACATCTGACCTCCGGCCCAGCGCCTCCCAGCGAGAGGAACCTCAACCGTGACCGCCAACAGTCCCTCTCCCACCGTCTCCGAGTCTCCCGCGGCCGAGCAGGCCGCCATCGCCGCCGTCTCGCAGCGTGTCGTGGCGGCCTGGGCCAACCAGGACGCCGACGCGTTCGCCGACGTGTTCACCCCCGACGGGACGTTGATCCTGCCCGGCCTGTTCCTGGACGGCCGGGACGCCATCCGCTCGTACATGGCGGCCGGGTTCGACGGCCCGTACAAGGGCACCCGGGTGACCGGGCAGCCCATCAAGATCAAGTTCCTTGACGCGGGCGCCGCCGTACTGATCACGCAGGGCGGCGTGCTCGCTCCCGGCGAGACCGAGGTGTCCGACGCGCGCGCCATCCGCGCCTCCTGGATCGTCGTCAAGGAGGAGGACGGCTGGCGGCTGGCGGCGTACCAGAACAGCCCCCGCGACGCCTGAGGCACCCATAGACAAAGCTCCTCTCAGGCCGTGGGAAGGCGGCCTGGGAGGAGCTTTTCCATGCGCGGTTTAGCCGGCCACCAGCTCGGGGCGCACCGCAATATCCCGGGACATGTACCGGGCGAGATCGGCCACCGCCCCGGCCAGCTCGTGCAGGTCCTCGTCGACCAGCGCCTGTGGCCCGTCGCAGAGCGCGATCTCCGGCCGCGGGTGGACGTCGACGATGACACCGTCGGCGCCGGCCACGATCGCCGCCCGGCTCAGCGGCAGGACGAGCTCCCGCCGGCCGCCGGAGTGCGACGGGTCGACGATCACGGGAAGGTGCGAGAGGCGCTGCGCCACCGGTACCGCGGAGATGTCCAGCGTGTTCCGCGTGGCCGTCTCGAACGTCCGGATGCCGCGCTCGCACAGCACGATGTCGAGGTTGCCGCGTTGGGCGATGTACTCGGCGGCCATCAGCCACTCTTCGATCGTGGCGTTCATGCCGCGCTTGAGCAGCACCGGCTTGCCGGCGGCGCCCACCGCCTGTAGAAGGGGGAAGTTCTGCATGTTCCGGGTGCCGATCTGGAGCATGTCGGCGCAGGCGGCGACGGCGTCGACGTGCTCCGTGCTGACCACCTCGGTCACCACCGGCATGCCGATCTCGTCCCGTACCTCGGCGAGGATCCGCAGGCCGCGTTCGCCCAGCCCCTGGAAGGCGTAGGGCGAGGTGCGTGGCTTGTAGGCGCCGCCGCGCATGAGGGCCGCTCCGGCCGCCCGTGCCATCTGGGCGGCCTGGAGCGTCTGTTCGGGGGTCTCCACCGCGCAGGGGCCGGCGATCAGCGTGACCGTCTGCGGGCCGATCGGCACCCCGCGCACCTCGACGACCGAGCGCTCCCGCCGGTGCTCGCGGCTGACCAGCTTGTACCGCGCCGAGATCCGGGTCACCTCCCGGACCCCGGCCATGCCCTCGAGGTTGAGCGTGGCGAACTGCTCGATGTCGCCGACCAGCCCGATGACCACGCGACTGACGCCGCGGCTGACGAACGCCTCACCGCCGGCGGACTCCACCAGCGTGACGATCGCCTGGATGTCCGCCGGCGTGGCTTCCGCCGACATTACGATGACCATGTTTCGGGTGCCCTTCGTTCATGTCCCGTCCCGCGAGCCGGTCGCGGGTCACTGTCCTGCGTCGAGGTCGGGCCGCAGGCGGGCGGCGCCACGCAGGTACACGTGGGCGACCGCCGCCGGCGACCGTTCGGTGTGGATGTGGGCGAGCACCCTGATCACCATCGGCATCGCGTCCGGTACGTCGATCTCGGTCGCGCACAGCAGCGGGACCGTGACGAGCCCGAGCTCCCGCGCCGCCGGGGCGGGGAAGCCGCTGCTGAGGTCGGGTGTCATGGTGAACAGGACGCTGATGATGTCCTCGACCGCCAGGCCGTTGCGGTGGATGATCTCCGACAGCAGCTCGCGGGTGCCGCCGAGGATGGCGTCGGGATCGTCGCGCTCGACCTGGGTCGCGCCGCGCACCGCGCGGACGACCATCAACGCCGCCCGCTATCGCGGCAGCATGGCGAACTGGCCAGGGGAGCGGCCCGGTCCCGCCGGGCCTCGGTACGCCTGGGCGATGTCGAGCCAGCTGGTGGCCTCGTCGCCGGTGGCCACGAGGTCCAGGTCGGCGTGGTGCCGCCGCCGGGTCACCAGCAGGCAGAAGTCGACCGCCGGCCCGGTGACCCGCTGCGGGGAGTCGGCCGGGCCGAACTCCCACATCTCGCCGGAGGGAGCGGTGAGCTCGTACCGGAACGTCACGTCCGGCGCCGTCAGGCCGCGCGCGAGGTACCCGAAGTCCCAGACCCGGACGGCGAACTCCACCAGGTGCCGGATCCGGTCGGTGCGCTCCCGGCGTACCCGCAGCGCGTCGGCGATGTCCTGCCCGTGCGCGAACAGCTCCATGTAGCCGGCCGCCGCGAGCACCGGCGCGGGAAGCGGGCGGACCAGCCAGGGCACCAGCTGGCCGGCGGGCACGGCGGCGATCGCCTTCTCGGCGGCCGCGCGCTCGGCGCGCCAGCGGCTGAGCAGTGTCTCCGGCGGGTCGGCCAGGTACTCGCCGAGCCCGCGCTCCACGTTCGCGGAGAAGTCGTCGCTGAGCTTTGACAGCAGCGACTTGAACGCCTCCGGCTGCGCCGCAGCCAGGGAAGCGAGCTTGAACGTCGCCGCGAGGTGGGCGACCTGGTGCGCGATCGTCCAGCCCTCGGCGGGGGTGGAAAGCTGCCACTGGGACGCGTCGATGCCGGCCACCAGGCCGTCGATGTCGTCGCCTTCCGCCGCCAGGGCGGCATGCACGTCCTGCTGCTCGGTCACGCGTCTGTCCTTTCGTTAGGGCTGCTCGGCGCGGTGCCGGGCCTGGCGGGCCGCGAACGTCGCGGCGACATCGCCATGTCCAGCGTCGGTGCGGCGTGATCGGGCTGTCATCTCCGCGTGTGCTGCCGACGCGGTCAGGTCACGCGCTCCCGGCCGCCGGGCGGCCAGCCCTCGGAATGTCGAACAGGCTGGGAAACTTCGCGGTCAGTGCGAGGTCGCCCTTCGTCCGCATCTTGCCGCGCATGACCAGCGCCAGCGCGTGCGCGTTGCCCGTGACGAGCTGGAGGAAGTCGACCGCGCCGAGCGTCAGCGTCAGCCCTGGCTCGCGGTCGGGCCGGGCGGAGATCGCGCAGCGGCCGCCGCTGATGACGAGCTCGTAGACGTCCGTCCCGCCGTCCGGCCGGTCACCGACGTTCCAGTGGACCACCGCTTCGAGCCCTCGTGCCCGCTCGGCCCGGAACACGGACGGCATCCGGGCGAACAGTTCGTCGAGCACGGCCGTGCGCTTCTCGCCGCGCATCATCCGCCGCAGCTCGCTGGTCGGGGTGTTCTTGACGAGCAGGGCGAACTCGCGCGGCTCCATCGTGGCCGGGTTGGCGTCGTCGGCAGGCATCGAAATCCTCCGAGGGGTCTCGCGACGCCTCGTCGTGGGCGGTGAGATACCGCGGAGGCCCGCGTCGGTCCAGGTGAGTCCATTGTGGGCGGCGCGGCGATCGGCGGCCTTCTCCGAGGTTGCGCCGTGCCTCCGGCGTGCGAGGCGGTGATGCCGTACGGCCTCCGCACGAGGACGTGAGCCGGGCCGCGGCCCGGATCCGTCAGGCCGGCTCCTGCCCGGCGCCGAACCGCTGCGCGACGAGGTGCTCGTGGGCCAACCGGCGCAGAGCCGTGAACGCCACCTCGAGCAGGACCGCGCGCACGACCGCGGGTGCCCGGTCGGCGTGGTCGCTGCCGCCGTCGGGCAGCAGGTCGAGCTCGAGAAGCGTGAGGCGCTCGGCCGCCTCCGCGTACGGCACGAAGTACTCGACGCCACACTCGCACTCCAACCGCTGGAGCGCGGCGAGGACGTCGGCCAGCTGCTTTCGGCCCGCGGCGTCGGGGGCAGCCGCCAGCCGAGCGACACCAGGAAAGCGTCCACGTCGGCATGGGCCTGCGCGACGCCCTCTGTCTCGGGCATGGCCGGCTCGTCCGGCAGCATGGCGTGGTTGACCACGCCGTACAGGTCGCCGATCGGTATCCGGTCGTCTTCGATGCTCGTGAGCAACTCGCGCACCGTGGACAGGTCGAGGCGGGCGATGTTGGTGAACGCCCGGATCAGCCGGAGGCGCCGCAGGTGTGCCTCGCCGTACTCCGCCTGGTTGCGACCGATGGGCTTGCCGGGTGGTAGGAGCCGGTCCCGGAGGTAGAACTTGATCGTGGCCACCGGCACGCCGGTCCGTCTGCTCAGGTCGGATATTCGCATCGAGCACCCCGTAGCCCCGCCGAAATGTCAGGTGGTCGATCAACGACCCCGTCCAGGCCAGAACCGTGGTGCTGCCCAACGCGGCCGCCCCCGCAGACGTCGACTCATGTCATTGTAAGTTGCCGGGCGTCAGGCGGCTGGGCGCTGAAGCGCCCTCTCGTGAGGGCTCCGCGCACTGCTGACCAGCATGGACGGTGCCGCGCCCTCGGTACGCTCCGCCGCCGTGGCCAGCGCCAGCTCCCGCGCGTCCGTCAGCGCCAGCAACACCGGTGGGTCCAGGTCACGTGCCGGCTTGAGGGTCAGGTCGGCCCGGACCGTGTCCCGCCGGACCGTGATCGGGCCGTACGTGGCGACGGACACCCTGCCTTCGGCGTCGGCCGGGTCGAGCGGTGGCGTCTGCCAGTCGCCGGAGACCGACTGGGCCAGCAGGTACCACGTGCCGGGCGGCACGGTGTCGAACGAGTACGGCCCCGGGGCGGGGAGGATCGTGCAGCGAGCCGGCCGGCCCTCCGGGATGCGGTCGGGGAACAGCCCGATGAAGACCGGTCCGCTCGCCCCGAGCTGCGACAGCCGGGCGTTGCCGTACAGGCGCGCGGTGGAGGCGACCCGGTGCGCGGGGACGGTCGGGATCTGCTCGGCGAATCCCGAACAGCGCCGGTACGTCGTCGGCGACATGCCGACGCTCTTGCTGAAGCGGGAGCTGAATGTGCCGACGCTGTTGTATCCCACGCGCAGGCAAATGTCCGCGACATTCAAGGATGTCGACACCAATAGGTGTTTCGCATACTGGAGTCGCAAAGCCGACAGAAACCGGCCGGGTGAAAGGCCGGTGGCCCGCTGAAAGATCCGACTAAAATGAAATTTACTGAACATCGCCGCACGAGCCATGTCGTCAACCGTGAGCTGTTCGCCCAGGCCCTCGCGCATCGCGACAATAGCGCGAGCGGCGGCCCTTTCGATCGATTCCTCCACCATGCCTCCCCGTCGAATCCGGGTGGCGGATGAATTGATTGTTAACTTCAGCGCCATGGATCCTCGTCGCTGAGATTTTATCAACCTCGAGGCCACCCTTTGGCACTGAAATCCCCCGTGCCCGCCACGGTGTCGAGATTAGTCGAGGGGGCCGCGAGAGGCAATGCGGAGGATGATCGTGGGATCACGGATAGCAATCGTGAAGAGATGGTGACGGCCCCGGACAGGGCCTGCGACCTGCGGTGGAGCGGGTAGTGGTACACGCTACTCTGGATAGTGGTGGTAGCCATCAGTCGCTACATATTGCCCCATTCGTGGCACAAGGAATGCGCCGGCAGATGCCGGCGCATTTCAGTGGGCGAGCAATCAACGTAGCGAGTCGTACGATTCTGGTCGGGCCGGAGCCCAGGGGTCAGGCGCTGCTTGGCATCGCGTCGCGCGCCGTGACAGCACCGTCCGGCGCCGGCGCGCCGTACGTCACGTCGACGCCGCGGAGCCGGGCGGCCTCGACGATGCCCGGCATGGCGCGTTCGGCGAGCGCGGCGATGGTGAGGGCCGGGTTGACCGTCAGCGCCCCCGGTACCGCCGACCCGTCGGTGACGAAGATGCCCGGGTGGTCGCGCAGCTCGTGCCGGTCGTCGAGGGCGGACGTGGCCGGGTCGTCGCCGATGCGGCACGACGCCAGTGGATGCACCGTGTACGCGCCGACCAGGTCATTGGTCCACGGCCGCACGCGGGCCAGCCCGTCCCGCTCGAGGATGTCCTTGACCGCCGCGTCGGACAGCGACCAGCCGCGCCAGGTGTTGGCGGTCGGCTCGTACCGCAGCGGCCCGTTGCCGAGCATCTGCTGGGACAGGCGGTTGGCGTTGCCGGTCTCCGGAGGCGGGCCGAAGACTCCCTCGTTGTCGTCCTCCGACATGGTGAAGATGGTCAGCCACGACTGCCAGCGGCTCAGCATCTCCTTCTTCTCCACGCCGAACCAGGTGGGTCCGGTCGCGTCCGGCACCTGGGCGAGGATGGTCCCGAGCCCCGGCGGGAAGTACAGCTGCTCGAGCGAGAAGCGCTCGTGCTCGGGGAGGCTGCCGTCGAGGCGGTCCCAGCTGGCGACGGTGGGGCCGCGGCCGATCTGGTACGCCCCGTAGGCGAGCCCGCCCTCCCGGGACAGGCCGAGCACGTCACGCACCCGGTCCTCGTCGAAGACCGCGGTGTTGAGGCGCTCCCCGTTGCCGGAGAAGTACCTGCCCACCGCGTGCGGCATGGTCCCGAGCTCCGGCTCGGAGCGGCGCAGGATCACCGGTGTCGCCCCGGCGCCGGCCGCGAGGATGACGATCTTGGCGTCGATCGCGTCCGCGTCGTGCAGGATCCGGTAGTCCTCGTCGTCGACGACCCGGTAGTGCACCCGGTAGCCGCCGTCGTCGTTCCGCGACAGGCGCTGGACCTCGTGCATGGGCCGGATCTCGGCACCGTGCGCCAGCGCCGCGGGCAGGTAGTTCAGCAGCAGGGACCGCTTGGCGTCGAACCGGCAGCCGGCCATCATCCAGTTGCAGTTCGTGCACATGTCCACGTCTACCGCCGACGGCGCCGGGTTGGCCGTGCGGCCCGCGTGCGCGCAGGCCGCCGCGAACAGGCCGCCGGCGTACGGCACCTTGTCCCAGGTCTGCTGGGTGACCGGCAGCGCCTCGGCGACCCGGTCGTACCACGGGTCGAGGGTGTCCCGGTTGATCGACGCCGGCCACATCCGGCGGCCGATGCTCCCGTGCCGCTCGAACGCGAACCGTGGCGCCCGCGGCATGGTGGCGAAGTACACCATGCTGCCGCCGCCGACGCAGTTGCCGCTGAGCACGCTCATGCCGTCACCCACGACGAAGTCGAAGATGCGCGTGTAGGAGGAGCCGAGGAGGAAGTCGTGGTCGAACTCCTCCGCGTTGAGCCACGGACCGCGCTCCAATACGACGACCCGGGCGCCGCCGGCGGCGAGGTGATAAGCCGCGATCGCGCCGCCGAAGCCGCTGCCTATTACGAGGACGTCGGTCGACTCTGTGGTCGTCATGCCGGGCTTCCCGTCGCTGTCGTGTTTGGGTGAATGGGGGCCAGTTGTCGGCCGTAGGAGAAATGCGAGAAGCGGTAGTAACCGTCGCTGTCGGGCGGGAAATAACCCATCAGCCGCAATCCCGGGTGGCCGGTGGCGAATGCGTCGGCGGTGCTCATGTGCGCCGCGCTGTCGAAGGCCATGTTGCTGAATAGCGCCAGCCCTACCCACATCGCCTTTTCCGGGTGGTCGGGTGCGGTGAGGATCTGCACAAGTGCGGTGCGGTGCTCGAACGGCAGCGCGACGAACTCGGGCACTTCGTCGTCGAGCGCCAGGCCGCGCTCGGCGGCGTACTCCCTGGCGTGGTCGTTGAGCGCCCAGGTGAGCGAGTCCAGCGCGCCGGCCAGCCCGCCGCCCGGCTGCTCCAGCAGCTCCACCGCGCCCGCCGCCGCCGCGCCCGGCCCCGGGGCCGCGCCCGCCACCGCGCGGTCACCCGGCCAGCGTTTCTCGCCGGGGATGATGGTATCGGCGAACGCTTCGATGGTGATCGTCCGGGCCGGGTCGGCCTCTGGGGAGTCGGATCCCAATTTCATGCCTCCTGTCCATGGGTTCGCGCCACGACCGGAGCGGACCTCAGCGTGATGCGCGGCGATCCGGAAATGGCCGGTAACACGATTCCCGTCCGTTTCCTTTGTTGCGCCGTTCACGATGTCGGGCCATTCCATCCGATGCGGATTCATCGTCCCGGGATAATCGCCATGGCGCATCTCCTGCATTGCCGGCCGGCGTGTGGGCGTAAAAGGACTTTCGAGCATCATCGGACACTGCCGCCGGGTACACGTTCTCGCTGCGTGCGAAGTATCGACGACCCCGTTGCTAATATCGCGCACGGGCGGTCAAGGTAGAGGTGCGCGCGGCCGGACAGGTCGCGGGGCGCCCTTCGCCAACCCGCAGGGAGTTCACAAAATGCCGACCGTACTGGGCTCGCTCCGCCGGCTAGCGTTGACGCCGTCGTTCGCCGATGTGACATTCGCCCGCCGGGGTTTCCGGTCGAAGAGACGGACGCCACCCGTCGTCTGGAGGCCATTCCGCAGTCGGTGATCTGCGGATTCGAATGGGGTATCGAGGTGCGCGACCCATGGGAGGTCGAGCGCCGCCTGGAGCTGGTCGAGGCGGAGATGCGCGGATTCGCGTACGAGGGGGCCACGATGGCCTTCACGGTCCGCGACGCGATGGCGGCCGGCCGCGGCCACCGGACCCGCGACCTGCTGCGTGGGCCGGCCGTGCCGCACACGTTCCTCACGTACATCGGCATCGGCTTCGCCATGGCCCGGCTGCCCCGTCCACTGTGGAAGAACGTGCTGCCGGACCTGACCGGCACGCCGTACTACCCCACGATGAGCTGGCTGGCCGTGGACGGGTACGGCTTCGACCGCGCGTACTTCCAGACCGACAAATGGGTCACCCGGCAGGAGCGGCCCGCGGACTATCCGTGGGAGGGCCGTCCCGAGTACTTCGGGCGCGCCGTCGACCAGGGCATCGGCCGGGCGCTGTGGTTCATCCACGGTGGACAGCCGGCCGCCGCCGCCGCGGCCGTCGACCGCTTCGCGGCGGAACGGCGCGCGGATCTGTGGAGCGGTGTCGGCCTCGCCGCCACGTTCGCGGGCGGGTGTGACGCCGCCGGCCTCGACCTGCTGCGCCGGGCCGCGGGTGAACACCGCGCGCACCTGGCACAGGGCGCGGTCTTCGCGGCCAAGGCCCGGGCCTTCTCCGGCTGCACGCCGGAGCACACCGAGGTGGCGGTGGGGGTACTGGCCCGGATGCCGGTCGCGGTGGCGTCCACGCTCGCCGACGACGTCGCGGTCGCCGGACTGGTCTCGGCGACCGTCCCGGACTACGAGGTCTGGCGCGAGAGGGTACGGGCCCGCTGCGCTGACCAGCTGGACGCCCGCGCCTGACCGGCCGGGCACCGGCGCGGGAGCCGACCGCTCAGGCCGACCCGTCGAGCATCGCGAGCAGCACCGGCGGATCGACCGGCCGGATCGGGGCCAGCCGCAGGTCGGCCGGGCGGACCCCGGTCCGCGGCCGGATGACGATCGGCCCGTGACTGCCGACGCAGAGCTCCCGTTCGCCGGCGTCCAGCACGTGGGTGGTGTTCTTGTGCTCGGCGGCGACCGAGTGCGCGAGCAGGTACCAGGTGCCGGGCGGGGCGTTCTCCAGCACGAAGGGGCCTGGCCCGGTCAGCACCGTGCAGGTGACCGGGAGGCTCTCGGGGATCCGCCCGGGGAACAGGCCCACGAAGACGAGCCCGGGGTCGTCGGTATGCGGTGCCCAGACGTCGCCGCGGATCGTCGCCATGGCCTCGACCGGGGTGTGCCGGCGCCGCCCGGTCGGGATGTGCGAGACCTTCCCGCCCAGCCGCCGGAAGCGGATGGGGGAGACGCCCACGGAGTTGCTGAAGCGGGTGCTGAAGGTGCCGACGCTGGCGTAGCCCACCTCGTGGCTGATGTCCGCGACATTCAGCGAGGTGGAGACGAGAAGCTCCTTGGCCCGCTGGATGCGCAGCGCGGACAGGAAGCGTCCAGGTGACACCCGGTGACCCGCTGGAAAATCCGGGTGAAGTGAAACTTGCTGAACATGGCCGTGCGGGCCATTTCCTCGACCGTGAGCGGCGCGGCCAGATTCTCGTGCATTCGCTCGATGGCTCTGTGGACCGCCTTCTCGATGACGTCGCTCATTCGCGGCTCCCCCCCGGGTTGGCATGGATTTCGTGCGTGTTAACAGCGGTCACGGCCTACTCCAGCCCGCGGCTCCGGGGGTCGATTGTGGGTACGGCGAAGCTACGGCTGCATCGCCGTCATCGTTTCTTGACCGCTACAAAAAAAGCCGAGGCCAGCGCCTCGCATGGGCTAGTCCCCCGTCTAGCCGCGCTAGCCCGTGAAATTGATGTTAAACGATGATGCGCCGAGCGGCTACGACTAATTCTCGTCAAGCCGCCAACGCAGATTTGATTTTTTATCCGGCGGCAGATCGGTGTCCAGCCCGGCTCGGCGCGGCGGTCTCCGCAGCCAAAGCAGCGCGATGACGACGGCGACCACGACACCGTCGACGACGAGAAGGATCGCGCTGAGCGCGTCGATCTGATGCTGGTGGGCGTCGATGGCGTCGGCGGTGGCCAACCGGATCGCCTCGTCCGGGGGCCGGGCGGCACGCCCGTGGCCACGCTGAAGCGGAGGCTGCCCGTGGCCTGGCCGCCCTCGGTGAACTCCACGTGGTACGCGATCGTGTAGTCGCCGCGCCCGCCGTCCGTGACCGGCTGGCGCAGGGTGCGGTCCCTGAGTGAGGCCGGCCCCGAGTTCACCGTCCGCCCCGCACCGTCCAGGACGGACACGTGGGACTCGCCGTCGAGGGGCGTAGCCGAGAACGTCAGCTCCACCGCCGCGGGCGTCGCGGGCAGGGCGGCCTGCGCCGGGGGTGTGCTCGCCGTGAGCCCACCGAGCGCCGGCGCGGCCGTGGGGGTCCACAGGCACGCGCCGGCGAGGGTGAGGATCAGCGAGGCCCTACCGAGCCGTCGCACGTCACGCGGGGGACGTCGCCGGCGACCCGGCCGGACGGGATTCGTACCTCGGTGCGCAGTTGCACGACATGGCCTGCATCTCCGCCCGGTTCGGCCGCAGGTGGAAGTACATCGCGATCATCATCGGGATGAAGACCACGGAGTTGTAGAACAGGTGCAGCTCCACCCGCGTGATGACGAGCTGGAGGATGCTGGTCGGTACGGCCTGGCCGAAGAAGTTCGTGCCGGCCTGCACCTGGATGAGCAGCAGCAGGTGCTCGATGTGGTGCCAGAACTGGATCGCGAGCGCCACGGTCCACCAGAACTTCGCCCGACCGGTGAAGCCAGGGCGGAGCAGGAAGAGGCCGACCAGCATCAGGATCGCGTAGCCGTAGTGCAGCCACTCCGACGTGACGAGCCAAGGGAAGTACTGGCCGAGGACGCCGCGGGCTTTCGGGCGCGCCATGCCCATCGCCCAGATCTGGTACGCCTGGACCAGGTGCTCGGCCCAGTGAGCGATGACCACCACCAGGTAGCCGGTGAGTGCGGCGCGGTGGTAGCGCCCGTTGATAGCCGCCAGGAAACCTGGCGCGGAGCTGGCCCGAGAGGTCGCCACGTGGTTCTCCAATCCGCTGGTCAGACCCGCCGTGCCGAGGCTAACGGCGCGTTCCGGCCCGTAGTTCTTCTGGATTGCTCTCTGTCGTCCAACCGCTTGCTCTCGGTTACATGTGGCGGTCAGCACGCTCGGAGAACGGCGCGGCGGTCCGCTGCCCGCATCCTGTGGTCGTGCCGCACGTCCGCAGGATCGAGGGGCGAACATGGGCTTGATCATGATTCGAGGCACCCGCCGGGCGCTGCCTATCCAGCTACGCCACGTCGCCCCGGTACGCCTGGAGGCGGCGCGCGGGCTGGTGGCCCGGGTGTACGAGCAGGTCGAACGGGACTTCGGCATGCTCGCGCCACCCATCAGCCTGCACGCTCCCGCCCCGGAGCCGCTGGCCGCCAGCTGGCTGCTCGTACGGGAGACACTGCTCGCCGCCGGTGCCGTCGACCGGGTCACCCGGGAGGTCGTGGCGACGGCGGTGTCGTCCGGCAACGCCTGCCCGTACTGCGTCGACGTGCACGGCGCGACACTGCACGGGCTCGCCCAGGGCCCGTACGCGGTGGCGCTCATCGCCGGCCGCCCCGAGGCGATCCCCGACCCGGGCGTGCGGGACCTCGCCGCGTGGGCGCGGACCACCGGCCTGCGGCGGGTCGCCGCCGGGCGGCCCATGCCGTTTCCCGCCGAGGTCGCGCCCGACGTCGTGGGCGTGGCCGTCGCCTTCCACTACCTCAACCGCATGGTGAACGTGTTCCTCGCCGAGTCGCCGTTCCCGCCCAGCCTGCCCGATGGGGCTCGGGGCGTGGTCCGGCGGGTGTTCGGGCGGCTCCTGGCGCCGATGGCCCGCGGTGACAAGACGCCCGGCCGCTCGCTGGAGCTCCTGCCGGCCGCGCCGCTGCCGGTGGACCTGTCGTGGGCGGCCGGGAGCCCGAAGGTGGCGCAGGCGTTCGCGCGGGCGGCGGCGGCCGTCGACGCGGCGGGCGAGCGGTCGGTGCCGGACACCGTACGGGACCTCGTCGCGGCGCGGCTGTCCAGTTGGGACGGTGAAGCGCCGGGACTGACCCGAGGCTGGCTCGACGGCGCGGTGTCCGGCCTGCCCGCCGCGGACCGTCCCGCCGGTCGGCTGGCGCTGCTGATCGTCGAGGCCTCGTACCGGGTGACCGAGGCGGACGTGGCGGACTTCCGGACCGCCCGGCCGGACGACCGGTCGCTGGTGGAGCTCGCCTCGTGGGCGAGCCTCGCCGCGGCCCGGAGAGTCGGCACCTGGCAGCGCGGCGACCAGCCGGACGCCCTGCCGTCCGTCGCGCACGAACCACCGACGGAAACACCGACAGTTATCAATTGAGCACGTTCAGATATTAACGTCGTGGCCCGACGCGCGCATGCTGACCAAGGCGCGCGCCGGACAGCCGCGCGCCGGACGCCGTCCCCGAGGGAGGACCCCGATGGCGCAACCCCGTACCACTCGCGTGCGGTCGACCGGACCCGACCTCGTCCAGGTCGAGCCGCGCGCCACCTCGACGTTCGTCAACGGGCAGTTCCCGCGGCGGCGCGGGTTGATCGTGGTGCTGAGCGTGCTCGCCGGCTTCCTGCTCACGGTGGTCTGGTCGGCGGAGTTCGTCGACAGCACGATCGGCGACAACGTGGCGAACACGCTGTTGGGGCACGACGCCAAGGAGACCCCATCGCCGGTGTGCTCGCCGGCATCGCGTTCGCCTTCGTCTCCGGCCTGGCCGGCACGTTCACCGCCTGCAACATCGCGGCGTTCGGCGCGGTGGCCCCGATGCTGGGCGAGGGTGGGCGGTGGAGCCGGCTGGCACAGATCCTCAAGCCGCTGGCGTGGCTGTCGGTGGGCATGATCGCGGTGTCCGCCGTCTACGGCGCGATCGTCGGGTTCGTGGGCACCTCCATGCCGCAGTTCTCCACCGCGGCGAACACGCCCGGCACCCTCTCCCCCGGAGCATCCAGTCCATGGTGGTGTTCGGGCTGATCGGGCTGGCGATGTGCTACATCGGGCTGGCGGCCTTGGGGCTGGTACCCGACCCGTTCGCCCGCATAGCGCGCCGCTTCCCGAACGCACCGATGGTGTTCATGGGCGTCCTGATCGGCGGGTTCCTGGTAGGACGGCCGTTCGCGCTGTTCCGGCAGATGTTCCGGGACGCCGCGGAGAGCGGCAACCCGCTCTACGGCGCGGCGGCGTTCACGCTTCAGTCGCTCGGCAACATCGTCGTGATGGCCGTGCTCTTCCTGATCTTGAGTGCCGTCGCCGGCAGCGGGGTGCGCCGGTGGCTGGCCGCGCGGCCGGCCCGGATCGCGGTGCTGACGGCCGTGGCGTTGCTGGTGGCCGGCGCCTTCACATTCCTGTACTGGGACGTGCGGCTGCTGGCCCGGCGCGAGATCCTCCCGTGGTACCCGACCGCGCCGTGGGCGTGACCCCAGCCCCCGCCAGCGCGGGGGAGTGACGGAGAAGGCGATGGTTGCCGGGCGGGTCATCTCATCCGTTGTCCAGCGACAGGTCAAGTACGTGGTGCCGGTGCCGCCGGCCGCCGCGCGCGACGTGGTGGCGGCCGTGTACCAGCAGGCGGCGGAGGAGATGCGGCTGGTGGTGCCGCCGGTCCTGCTGCACTCGCCCTCACCGCCGGCGTTGGCCGCGTACTGGGCGCTGATGCGCGAGCCGCTGATGACCGGGGGAGCGGTCGACCGCCTGGGCAAGGAGGCGGTCGCCGCCGCGGTGTCGGTCGCCAACATCTGCCCGTACTGCGTCGACATGCACAGCACGGGGATGTACGACCTGTCCACCGAGCACGACGCGGAGGCCATCGCCGCGGACCGGTTGGACGACGTCGCCGACGTCCGGGTACGTGCCCTCGCCAGTTGGGCCCGGGTCGCGCACCAGCCGGACGCGCCCGCGGCGGTGCGCCCACCGTTCCAGGAGGACGAGCGGGCCGAGCTCGTGGGTGTGGTGGTGAGCTTCCACTACCTGAGCCGGATGGTGAACGTCTTCCTCGCCAACTTCCTGCTGCCGCCGAGGCTCAGCCCCGGGCCCGGCGCCGCTTCAAGCACGGCATCAGCCGGGTGCTCAGCGCGTCGCTGCGGGAGATCCGCGAGCCCGGGCGGTCGCTGCCCCTGCTGCCGGACGCGCCGCTGCCGCCCGACGCGGGCTGGGCCGTCGGCAACCCCACCGTCGCCTCGGCGGTGGCCCGGTCGTACGCGGCGTTCGAGGCCGCCGGTGAGCGTGCCCTGTCACCGGCGGTACGGGCGCTGGTGCGCCAGCGGCTGGACGGCTGGCGCGGCGAGGAGACCGGGCTCAGCCGGGAGTGGTGCGAGGACCTCATCGCCGCGCTGCCCGAGCCCGACCGTGCCGCGGCCCGACTGGCCTTGCTGACCGCCCTGGCCTCGTACCAGGTGGACGAAGAGACCGTCCGGGAGTTCCGGCTGCGTGGGCACTCCGCCGCCGACCTGATCGACGCCGCCGCGTGGGCCAGCTTCACCGCAGCGCGCCGCGTGGGCGGCTGGCACCTGCCGGCCTGAGACACCGGGTCTTCATCCGGAGCGTGCGCAGAGCTACCGCATTATCAACGATCGATTGCGCCGGCCGTGCAGAAAATGAATAGTGGCACTCACCAGAATCGAATTTCTGGCATCGGCGAGCACGTCTGAAGAAGGCCCAGAGCACGTCCGGAGATGACGTGCGTTGCACCCTTTGCGAGGCTCAATCCAGCCCACTCTCCACGATGGGTAATTCGATGTTTGGGGGAGAGTTGACCGGTGTATGGCCAGCGCTGAGGCGCCGCATTCTGACACCTAACATGTCGGCGACAAGATTGGACGTCCGAGGATTCAACGAGAAAAGCCCAGCCGCCAAAGAGCTGCTGGAGCGGGTCGGCCGGACGTTTCTCACCGGTTACGCCTATGCCGCCGAGGCGCGGACGCCATTGGATGCGGAGGAACGCCTCGAAGAAATCCCGACGCGCTTTCGCGGATTCGCTTACGAGGGCGCGGCAATGGGATTCGCCGTCCGGGACGCACTGCCATTCGGCAGCGGTGGGCTTCTCTCCCGATTCATCGCCGGTCGCGGCGCGGCGCACATCTACATGGTCATCGTCGGGGTGGGTTGGGCCATGGCCCGGGTGCCCCGCGCTTCGTGGTCGAAGATCGCGCCGACCGACCCGCTGCTGCGGTGGCTCGCGCTGGACGGGTACGGCTTCCACCAGGCGTACTTCCGCACCCAGCGGTACGTGCACGAGCAGTACCGCGAGGAGCGGTTCCCGTGGCCCTCGGATGGGCCGAGGTGGCACGCCGACCGCGTCATCGACCAGGGCATCGGCCGGGCGATGTGGTTCGTCGGCGGCACCGACGCCGACCTCGTCGCGTCGATGATCGAGAAGTTTCCCGAGCAGCGGCGGGCGGACCTCTTCGCCGGCGCCGGGCTGGCCGCCACCTACGCGGGTGGGGCCGACGAGGCGGAGCTGCGGTCGTTCTGGGACCGCGCCGGCGAGTACCGGCCACAGGTCGCGCAGGGCGCCTCGTTCGCCGCGTCGGCCCGCGTCCTCGCCGGCCTGGTGGTGCCGCACAACGAGGTCGCGACCGAAGTGTTCTGCGGCATGGCGGTCGCCGAGGCGGCGGAGGTGAGCACCCGGACGCGTCCCGACGGACCGGTCCGGGGCGAGATCCCCGCGTTCGAGGTGTGGCGCCAGCGCATCGCCAACGAGTTCGTGTCGATCGGAAGGTGCTAGCACATGGCCCAGAGAGTTGGCTGGCTGCGCAGGCAGCTGCCCGGAATCGTCGCCTTGGCGCTGGTCGCGACGCTGTTCCAGGTGTCCCGGCTGCCCACCGCGACCGCCGCCGAGCTGGAGAGCATGGCGAGCAGGTACGCGTTCACGCCGATGTCGATCGCGATGCCGGGCGGGTACCCGCAGCAGACGATCCGCAAGGTGAACAAGGACTACAAGAACATCGACGCCTGGATCTCCTCCGTGGGCGCCGGCGTGGCGATGAACGACCTGGACGGCGACGGGCTCGCGAACGACCTCTGCATCACCGACCCGCGCATCGACCAGGTCGTGGTGACGCCGGTGCCGGGTGCGAGCGCCGGCCGGTACGCGCCGTTCGCGCTCAACCCCGGTGCGCTGCCGATGGGCGTCGCCATGGCGCCGATGGGCTGCCTGCCCGGCGACTTCAACGAGGACGGGCGGATGGACGTGCTCGTCTACCTGTGGGGCCGCACGCCGATCGTCTACCTGGCGCGGGCAGCCGAGGAGTCGGCCACCACCGGCACGACCGACCTCACCGCGGCGTCGTTCCAGGCCACCGAGCTCGTCCCCGGCGGACGCGGCCCGGACTACACGGGTCCACTGTGGAACTCGAACTCCGCCGCCGCGGACGACTTCGACGGTGACGGCCACCTCGACATCTACATCGGCAACTACTTCCCGCACGGCCCGGTGCTGGACGACACCAAGAGCACCGGCGTGGCGATGAACCACTCCATGTCCAACGCGTTCAACGGCGGCGAGGACTACTTCTTCCGCTGGACCGAGGCCACCGCGGGCGCGCAGCCCACGGCAACGTTCGAGATGGTCGCCGACGTGCTGCCCCGCAACGTCTCCAAGGGCTGGGTGCTCGCCTCCGGCGCCAACGACCTCGACGGCGACCAGCTGCCGGAGCTGTACCTCGCGCACGACTTCGGCCCCGACCGCCTGCTCTACAACCAGTCGACCCCGGGCCGCATCAAGTTCTCCCCGGTCAAGGCCGTACGCAAGCCGTTGGTGCCCAAGTCGAAGCGGATCGGCGCGGACTCGTTCAAGGGTATGGGCGTCGACTTCGGCGACCTCGACGGTGACGGCCTCTACGACATGTACGTCAGCAACATCACCACCTCGTTCGGCCTGGAGGAGAGCCACTTCGCGTTCATGAGCACCGCCAAGGACGTGGACGACCTGCGGGCCCAGCTCGGCAACGGCAAGGCGCCGTACGTGGACCGCAGCGCGCCGCTCGGTCTGGCCTGGTCCGGGTGGGGCTGGGACGTCAAGCTCGCCGACTTCAACAACAGCGGCTCGCTCGCCGTCGCGCAGACCACCGGGTTCGTGAAGGGCGAGGTCAACCGCTGGCCGCAGCTCCAGGAGCTCGCCATGGCCAACGACCTCGCGCTGGACAACCCGCACTGGTGGCCGCACGTGGTCGCCGGCGACGACGTCGGCGGCAGCCAGCGCATGCACTTTTTCGTCAAGGGCGAGGACGGGCGCTACGTGAACCTGGCCGGTGAGCTCGGCCTGGACATCCCGGTACCGACCCGCGGCATCGCCACCGGCGACGCGGACGGCGACGGCCTCCTCGACTTCGCGGTCGCCCGCCAGTGGGACGCGCCGGTCTACTACCAGAACGACAGCGAGTCCTCGGGTGCGTTCCTCGGCCTGCGGCTGACCCACCCGGCCGCGCCGGCCGGCGCCACGGACGAGGCGGAGAAGCCCGCGGCCGATGCCGCGACGGCGACCACTGGTGCGGCGACCGGCTCCCCGGTTGTCGGCGCCCAGGTGACGGTGACGACCGAGGACGGGCGCAAGCTGCTCGGCCGGGTCGACGGCGGCAGCGGCCACTCCGGCAAGCGCAGCCACGAGGTGCACATCGGCCTCGGCGAGAACGTCACCGGGACGGTGCAGGTGCACCTGCGGTGGCGGGACCGCGCCGGAGAGGTGCACGAGCAAGACCTACGACTGACCCCGGGCTGGCACTCGCTCGAGCTCGGCGCCCTGGCCCTGGAGAGGTGACGGACATGGCCGAGACTCAGAAGGCACCACGGCACGATCCCAAAGTGATCAAGGCACTCCGCAACTTCGCCATCTCGATCACCGTTTTCAACATCCTCGGCTTCACCATCTTCGGCTTCGAGCAGCCGTGGACCTGGCCGTTCATCGCCATCCTGACCGGCTACACGATCGAGATCGCGCTGGAGATCATCGGAGCCCGCGCGGAGGGCCGCTCGCCGCGGTTCATGGGCAACGGGGTACGCGGCATGGTGGAGTTCCTCTACCCGGCCCACATCACCAGCCTCGCGCTCAACATGCTGATCTACGTCAACGACCAGGTCTGGGCGATGATGTTCGGGGTGGCGGTCGCGATCGGCGCCAAGTGGGTGCTGCGGGCGCCGGTGCGCGGCCGGCTGCGCCACTACATGAACCCGTCGAACTTCGGCATCGCGGTGATCCTGCTGGTGTTCCCGTGGGCCAGCGTCGCGCCGCCGTACCACTTCACCGAGCACGTCAGCGGTCCCGTCGACTGGATCATCCCGGCGGTCATCGTCCTCGGCGGCACCATGATCAACGGCATGCTCACCGGCCGGATGTGGCTGATCATGGGTTGGCTTGTCGCGTTCGCGCTCCAGGGCATCTTCCGCGGCATCGTGCTGGACACGTCGATACCGGGTGCTCTGATCATGATGACCGGCGTCGCGTTCGTGCTCTTCACCAACTACATGGTCACCGACCCCGGTACGAGCCCGTCGCGTCCCGCCGCCCAGATCGCCTTCGGCGCCGGCGTCGCGATCGTGTACGGCATCATCACCGGCGCCGGCATCGCGTACGGGATCTTCTTCGCCACCGCACTCGTCTGCCTGACCCGCGGCGGCTTCCACTGGGCGCTCTACTTCGTCAACAAGGCCCGCGAGGAGCGCGAGGCGGCCGAGCGTGCCGCCGCCCTGGCGGCAGCACCGCCCGAGCCGGCGGTCGCGGTGGTCTCGCCCAACGGCAAAGACCACACCGAGAAAGAGGTCGTGAACGCATGACGCGGATCGCAATCGTCGGCATGGCCTGCCGCTACCCGGACGCCACTTCGCCCCGCGAGCTGTGGGAGAACGCGCTCGCCGGCCGCCGCGCCTTCCGCCGGCTGCCGGACGTGCGGATGCGGCTCGAGGACTACTGGGACCCGGACCCGGCCACACCGGACCGCTTCTACGCGCGCAACGCCGCGGTCATCGAGGGGTACGAGTTCGACCGGATCGCCTACAAGGTCGCCGGCAGCACGTACCGCTCCACGGACCTCACCCACTGGCTCGCGCTCGACACTGCGGCGCTCGCCCTGGCCGACGCGGGCTTCCCGATGGCCGAGGGGCTGCCCCGCGAACGCACCGCCGTGGTGGTGGGCAACACGCTCACCGGCGAGTTCTCCCGGGCCAACCAGCTGCGGCTGCGCTGGCCGTACGTGCGCCGCATGGTCGCCGCCGCGCTCAAGGAGCAGGAGTGGGACGACGACCAGCTGACCTCGTTCCTGGACGGCTTCGAGTCGACGTTCAAGAGCCCCTTCCCGGCGGTCGACGAGGACACCCTGGCCGGTGGCCTCTCCAACACGATCGCCGGCCGGATCTGCAACCACTTCGACCTCAAGGGCGGCGGCTTCACGGTCGACGGCGCCTGCTCCTCCTCGCTGCTGTCGGTCGCGACCGCGAGCAAGAACCTCATCGACGGTGAGGTGGACGTCGCGGTCGCCGGCGGGGTGGACCTCTCGATCGACCCGTTCGAGATCATCGGGTTCGCCAAGACCGGTGCGCTCGCCAAGGGCGACATGAAGGTGTACGACCGCGGTTCCAACGGCTTCTGGCCGGGCGAGGGCTGCGGGATGGTCGTGCTGATGCGGGAGCAGGAGGCGGTCGCCGCCGGGCACCGCGTCTACGCCACGATCGCCGGCTGGGGGATCTCCTCGGACGGCAAGGGCGGCATCACCCGGCCCGAGGTGAGCGGGTACCAGCTCGCACTGCGCCGCGCGTACGAGCGGGCCGGCTTCGGCATCGGCACGGTGAGCCTCTTCGAGGGACACGGCACCGGCACCGCGGTCGGCGACGCGACCGAGCTCCAGGCGCTGTCGCTGGCCCGGCGGGGCGCCGACCCCGACGCGGCACCCGCCGCGATCAGCTCGGTGAAGGCGATGATCGGCCACACCAAGGCCGCCGCCGGCGTGGCCGGCCTCATCAAGGCCGCGATGGCGGTACACCAGGAGGTCCTGCCGCCGGCGATCGGCTGCGTCGACCCGCACCCGTTGCTGACGGAGGACTCGGCGGCGCTGCGGGTGCTGCGCAAGGCCGAGGCGTGGCCTTCCGGCATGCCGGTGCGCGCCGGTATCACGGCCATGGGGTTCGGCGGCATCAACACCCACGTGGTACTGGACAAGTCGGACCTGCCGCGGCGTACCTCGTTCGACACCCGTACCCGCGCGCTGGCCTCGTCGGCGCAGGACGTCGAGCTGCTGGTCGTCGACGGCGCGACGCCGCAGGAGCTGCGCGAGCGGCTGGGCCGGCTGGTCGACTTCGTGCCCGCGCTGGCGTTCGCCCAGCTCGCCGACCTGGCCGCCACGCTCCACCGGGAGCTGCGCGACCTGCCGTACCGCGCGGCCGTCGTGGTCTCCTCGCCGGACGACGCGGAGGCCCGGCTGCGCCGGGTCTGCGACGCGCTCGACGCCGGTGAGACCACGCTCTTCGCCGCCGACGGGCGCAGCTTCCTCGGCCACGCCAGCGGGCCCGGCCGGATCGGGTACCTCTTCCCGGGCCAGGGCTCGGGAAGGGGCACGAGCGGCGGTGCGCTGCGCCGCCGGTTCCCCGAGGTGGACGAGGTGTACGCCGGGGCGGCGCTGCCCACCGGCGGCGACATGGTGGCCACCGCGGTGGCCCAGCCGCGGATCGTCACCGGTTCGCTGGCCGGCCTGCGCGCCCTCTCCACCCTCGGCCTGGAGGCGACCGTCGCGGTCGGCCACAGCCTGGGCGAGATCTCGGCGCTTCAGTGGGCCGGCGCGATGGACGAGGAGACGCTGCTGCGCGTCGCCGCCGTCCGGGGCCGGACGATGACCGAGCACAGCGCCTCCGGCACCATGGCCGGCATCGGTGCGTCGCCGGAGACGGTCAGCGCGCTCATCGCCGGCCTGCCGGTCGTGATCGCCGGCTACAACGGGCCGACCCAGACGGTCATCGCCGGCACGGTCGAGGCGATCGAGGCGGCCGCCGGCAAGGCCGCCGAGGCCGGCCTCCAGTGCACCCGGCTGTCGGTGTCGCACGCGTTCCACTCGCCGCTGGTGGCACCGGCGGCGGCCGCGTTCGGCGACCGGCTCGCCGCCGAGCGGTTCGGCCGGGTCGGGCGGCGCATCGTCTCCACCGTCACGGGTGAGGCGCTGGCGCCGGAGACCGACGTACCGGCCCTGCTGCACCGGCAGATCACCGACCCGGTGCTCTTCGCCCAGGCGGTCGCGCTCGCCGCGAAGGACATCGACCTGCTCGTCGAGGTCGGGCCGGGGCGGGTGCTCAGCGGGCTCGCCAGCGGCACCACGGACGTGCCGGCGGTCGCCCTGGACACCGACGACGAGTCGCTGGCCGGGCTGCTTCGCGTGGTCGCCGCCGCGTACGTCGTCGGCGCCGCGGGCGTGCACGCCACGCTGTTCCACGGCCGGTTGACCCGGCCGCTCCAGGTGGGCGCCGAGTTCAAGTTCTTCGCCAGCCCGTGCGAGGCCGCCCCGGTGGTGGACGTGCGGGGCGGCGTAGGGCAGGCCGCGGTCGCGGCCACGAGCGCGCCCGCGCTGCCCGCCGACCCGACCGAGTCCAGTGTGGACGTGCTGCGACGGCTGGCGGCCGAGCGGGCCGAGCTGCCGATGGACATGGTCCGCGAGGACAGCCGGCTCCTGGACGACCTGCACCTGAGCTCGATCACGGTCGGCCAGGTGATGAACCAGGCCGCCCAGCACCTCGGCCTGTCACCGGCCCAGGCACCGACCAACTTCGCCACCGCGACGGTGGGGGAGCTGGCCAAGGCCCTCGCCGAGCTGGCCGAGACCGCCCAGGAGGCGGACGCGGCCGGGCCGAAGCTCGTCGCGGGCGCCGCCGTGTGGGCCCGGCCGTTCACGGTCGACCTCGACGAGGTACCGCTGCCGGCCCGCGCCGCGACCGAGCACAACGGCCCGTGGCGGGTGTACGCGGCCGGGGACAGCCAGCTCGCCGAGTCCCTGCGCGGGGTGCTCGAGCACGGCAAGGTCGGCGGCGGCGTGCTCGTCTGCCTGCCCGAGGACTGCACCGAGCAGCACCTGGAGGTGGCGCTGTGGGGTGCCAAGGCGGTCGCGACCGGCGCCGCCGCCAACCGGTTCGTGCTCGTGCAGCACGGCCGAGGCGCGGCTGGCCTGGCCAAGACGCTCCGGCTGGAGGCGCCGCACGTGCGCACCACGATCGTGCACCTGCCGCCGACGCCCGACGCGCCCGACCGGGTGCTCGCGGAGGTGGCCGCGACCGCGACCTTCAGCGAGGTGTACTACGACGCGGCCGGCGTGCGGCGGGTGCCGACGCTGCGCCCGATGCCGGTCCGGCCGGCCCGCACGCAGCAGCCGCTGGACGACACCGACGTGCTGCTCGTGACCGGCGGCGGCAAGGGCATCACCGCCGAGTGCGCGCTCGCGGTGGCCGCCGACACCGGCGCCGCCCTGGCGGTGCTGGGCCGCTCCGACCCGGACGCGGACCCGGAGCTCGCGGACAACCTGCGCCGCATGGCGGACGCCCGCGTGCGCGTGCACTACGCCCGGGCGGACGTCACCGACCCGGAGCAGGTGCGGCAGGCGGTCGCGAGCGTGACGGCCGAGCTGGGCCCGGTCACCGCTGTGCTGCACGGCGCGGGTCGCAACGAGCCGGCCGCGCTGACCAGCCTCGACCAGGCCGCGTTCCGCCGTACCTTCGCCCCGAAGATCGACGGGCTGCGCGCGGTGCTGGACGCGGTCGACGGCGACCGGCTGCGGCTGCTCGTCACGTTCGGCAGCATCATTGGCCGGGCGGGGCTGCGTGGCGAGGCGCACTACGCCACCGCCAACGACTGGCTGGCCGACCTCACCACCGAGTACGCGCGGGAGCACCCGCATTGCCGCGCCCTCTGCCTGGAGTGGTCGGTCTGGTCCGGCGTGGGCATGGGCGAGCGGCTATCGGTCGTCGAGGGCCTCTACCGCGAGGGCATCACGCCGATCTCGCCCGACCAGGGCGTGGAGATCATGCGGCGGCTGCTCGACGACCCCGACGCGCCCGGCGTGGTCGTGGTCAGCGGGCGGACCGAGGGCATCGACACGGTACGCCGCGAGCTGCCCGGCCTGCCGCTGCTGCGCTTCGTCGAGAAGCCCCTGGTCCGGTACCACGGGGTCGAGCTGGTCACCGAGGTGGAGCTGAACGCGGGCACCGACCTGTACCTGGCCGACCACCGCCTCGACGGCAACCTGCTCTTCCCGGCGGTGTTCGGCATGGAGGCGATGGCCCAGGTGGCCACCGCGGCAACCGGCCGGGGCACCGTACCCGTGCTCGAGCGGGTCGAGTTCGAACGGCCGATCGTCGTGCCGCCGGAGGGGAGCACCACCATCCGGATCGCGGCGGTCGTCACCGACGACGACACCGTGGATGTCGCGATCCGCAGCTCGGAGACCAGGTTCGCGGCCGACCACTTCCACGCCCGGCTGCGCTTCATCGGCGCGGGCGTGCCGGACGGGGCGCCGTACCAGGTCGCCGAAGGGCTGCCGGCGGTGCCGCTGGACCCCGCCCGCGACCTGTACGGGGACACGCTGTTCCAAGGTGGACGGTTCCACCGGCTGGTCCGCTACCACCGGGCGGCCGCCCGGCACGTCGACGTCGACGTGGCCGCGGTCGAGGCGGGAAACTGGTTCGCCAGCTTCCTCCCCGGCGAGCTGCTGCTCGGCGACCCGGGCATGCGGGACGCGCTGATGCACGGCAACCAGGTCTGCGTACCGCACGCCACGCTGCTGCCGGCCGGCATCGAGCGGGTGCACCCCGGGGGCGACAAGCTCGCCGCCGCCGGCGAGCTGCGCTTCTGCGCCACCGAGCGCAGCCGCGACGGGGACACGTACGTCTACGACATCGCCGTACGCACCAGGGACGGCGAGGTCGTCGAGCGGTGGGACGGGCTGCGCCTCCAGGCCGTACGCAAGAAGGACGGCCGGGGTCCGTGGGTCGCCCCGCTGCTCGGGCCGTACCTGGAAAGGGCGCTGGAGGACCTGCTCGGCGCGCGGATGGCGGTGGCGGTCGAGCCGTACCCCGGTGGCCGGGAGGCGCAACACCGCGACCAGACGGCGCTGACGGCAGGCCGCGCACTCGGCGGCCCGACCTCGGTCGGGTACCGGCCGGACGGGCGCCCCGAGATCGACGGCGACCGGGCCATCTCGGCCTCGCACGGCGGCGGCGTCACGCTCGTCGTGGCGGCCCCCGGCACGGTCGGCTGCGACGTGGAACCGGTCGCCGAGCGGGACCCGGCGGCGTGGCGCGCGCTGCTCGGCGGGCACGCCGGCCTGGCCGAGCTGGTCCGCGCCGAGCTGGGCGAGTCGGCGGACGCGGCGGCAACTCGGGTGTGGGCGGCCATGGAGTGCCTACAGAAGGCGGGCCTCCCGGCACACGCGCCGCTCACCGTGACCCCACGGCGGCAGGACGCCTGGCTGGTGCTCGCCTCCGGCACGCTCCGGATCGCCACGCTGGTCACGAGCCTGCGGGACGCCGCCGAACCGGTCGCGATCGCGATCCTCACCGAGGGATGGAAGTAGCAGATGGACAAGTACTTCGAGTACCCGCACACGGTCGGCTTCGAGGAAACCAACATCGTCGGCAACGTCTACTACGTCAACTACCTGCGGTGGCAGGGGCGTTGCCGGGAGATGTTCCTCAAGGAGCGGGCGCCGGCGGTCCTCGCCGACCTCCAGGACGACCTCAAGCTCTTCACGCTGAAGGTGGACTGCGAGTTCTACGCCGAGATCACCGCGTTCGACGAGCTCTCCATCCGGATGCGCCTGGTCGACCTGGCCCAGACCCAGGTCGAGTTCAGCTTCGACTACGTGCGGCTCGAGCCGGGCGGCGGGGAGACCCTCGTCGCCCGGGGCCGGCAGCGGGTGGCCTGCATGCGCGGGCCGAACACCGCCACCGTGCCGACCCGGGTGCCGGAGTCGCTGGCCCAGGCCCTCGAGCCGTACGCGCCTGCCCGGGTGTAGCCATGGGAGAGGTGAGCGTCAACGGATCCGGGCCGTCCGGCGAGGTCACCGACACGAAGGTGCTCCGGCGTGCGTTCGGCACCTTCGCGACCGGCGTCACGGTCGTCACCGTGGGCGGCAGCGTCGCGCACGGGATGACCGCCAACTCCTTCACGTCGGTGTCACTGGACCCGCCGCTGGCGTCGGTGTGCGTGGACCAGGACGCGATCATGCACACCAACCTGACGGCGGCGGGCAGCTTCGGCGTGTCCATCCTCGCCGCCGACCAGGAGGACGTGGCGCGGCACTTCGCCAACCGGTGGCGGCCGCTGGGGATGGCGCAGTTCGAGCAGGTGTCGTGGGAACCCGGCCGGCTCACCGGCGCGCCGCTGATCGCCGGTGCCGTCACGCACTTCGAGTGCGAGCTGTGGCGCTCGTACGGCGGCGGCGACCACACCATCTTCCTCGGCAAGGTGGTCTCCCTGTACCGGTGCTCCGACGACGACGTGCTGGTGTTCATCAACGGCCGGTTCCGCGCGGCCGCCGTGTCGAACGAGGTGTCCACATGACGCTCGCCCCTGCTCGACGCGTGCCGCCCGGACCCCCGGCCCGGATGGCGCCCGCGCTGCTGTGGAAGCTGGTCCGGGACCGGCTCGGGCTGATGTCGTCGGCCGCCGCCTACGGCGACGCGGTGCGGATCGCCATCGGTCCCAAGGTTCTCTACTTCTTCAACCACCCCGACCACGCCAAGTACGTCCTGGCGGACAACCCGACCAACTACCACAAGGGCGTGGGGCTGGCGCAGGCCAAGCGGGCGCTCGGCGACGGGCTGCTCACCAGCGAGGGCGAGCTGTGGCGCAAGCAGCGCAAGGTGATCCAGCCGGTGTTCCAGGCCAAGCGGATCGCGCAGCAGGCCAACGTCGTCGCGGAGGAGGCGGCCGGGCTTGTCGCCCGGCTGCGCGCGCACGCCGGGGGTGAGCCCATCGACGTGGTACCCGAGATGACCGGGCTCACCCTCGGCGTGCTCGGCCGCACGCTGCTCGACAGCGACCTGGGCGGCTTCAGCACGGTCGGGCAGTCGTTCGAGGCGATGCAGGACCAGGCCATGTTCGAGATGGTCTCGATGAGCATGGTGCCGATGTGGGTGCCGCTGCCCCACCAGCTGCGCTTCCGCCGCGCTCGCAAGGACCTCCAGCGGATCGTCGACGACCTGGTCCGGCGGCGCGGCGAGCGCCCGCCGGGGGACGACGCGCTGTCCCGGCTGATCGAGTCGACGACCCGCGAGGCGGACCCGCTGGTCGGGCGGCAGCGGATGCGCGACGAGATGGTCACGCTGCTGCTGGCCGGTCACGAGACCACGGCGAGCACGCTGAGCTGGACCTTCTACCTGGCCGACCAGCACCCGGAGGTGTGGGAGCGGCTGCGGGCCGAGGCGGTCGAGGTGCTCGGTGACCGGCTGCCGACCTTCGAGGACCTGCACCGGTTGCGCTACACCACGATGGTCATCGACGAGGTCATCCGGCTGTTCCCGCCGGTGTGGATGCTCTCCCGGCTGGCCCAGGAGGCCGACGTCGTGGGCGGGTACGACGTACCGGCCGGCTCCGACGTGCTCATCTGCCCGTACACGCTGCACCGGCATCCGGCCTTCTGGGACCAGCCGGAACGCTTCGACCCCGAGCGGTTCGAGCCCGGGCGGGCCGTGGACCGGCCGCGGTACGCGTACATCCCGTTCGGTGCCGGTCCGCGGTTCTGCGTCGGCAACAACCTCGGGATGATGGAGGCCGCGTTCGTCGTGGCGATGGTCGCCCGCGAGCTGCGTCTCACCAAGGTGCCCGGCTACCGCGTCGTCGCCGAGCCGATGCTCTCCCTGCGAGCCCGCGGTGGCCTACCGATGACAGTGCGCACGGCCTGAAGGAGCGTCGACGGACGGTACGGCGCTGGCTTCAACCGGCGCCGTACCAACGACTTCGGGAAGTCGGCCACATCGCTCCGTCCACAATGGCGGCCGTGGGACTCGTTGCCCTGACAAAGATTCGAGCTACCGCGATGTCCGCGGTGGTCCGGACCCAATGTCACTCAGCTTAAGTCGATCGTGAAGCCAGTCCCATCCTGGGCCGCCTTGACCCGCCCCAAGGACCCGGCCGTACCCGGCACTCCGCGCGGCCTCGGAGAATGCCCAGGTCATCGCCTTGATCACTCTAGGCTGGTGGCATTGGGTCAAGACCGCCGCCCGCGGCCCCGCCCTCCGCGGTTCCACAACCCGAGACTCCTCGGCTGGCATCGCCGGCGTGAGGCCGCGACCCATCCGGGCACCGATCAGAGCCGGTCGAATCGTGAACGCTCGTCCGGCGCCGCACCCGGACGCTATCCAGCAGATCGTGGTATTCAGCTGTGGTTATAGCGACAGCTAAATACCACGATCGCTGGCGTGCTCGGACTGGCATGCGGACAAACCAGCTAAAGCACCCAACCCGAGGTGCCGCTGTGGCCAAGCCCGCGAGATCTAGTCGACTTCCTGTCGTCCTGACGGCAGAAAGTCGACTAGATCCAGAGTTTCCGTCGGGAGGGCGCGGACTCGGCGCCGGCACGGCCGGCGGCGAGGCTGGGGTCCACGACCGGCCCTGGGCCGGCACGGCCGGCGGCGAGGCCGCGTCCCGTCTGGCGCGCGCGACGCGGAGCTGGCGCATCTTTGACCGCTTGTTTCCCTTGATCGCTGCGTGCTCCAATCCCATCGCGCCGACGAGGGCGATGGCGGTGGGCAGCTGGCGCTGTCGGAGGGGCGGGCCTTGATCGGTTGGCGCTCTGGTCGTCCGTGGCGAAAAATTGACCCTCCAGGGGCAATTCCTCGCCACGGACGCAGCGCGACACGACGCTGCCTGCGTCGATCAAGGGAAATCCGCCGCATAGGTTGGTGTCTCGGGGACTTTCGCTGGCGCGCTCCGACCAATGGCGCCGATCAAGGGGAACCAAGCCCGAGACCTGGATCTATGAGCCTTCGGAGTCGGGGTCATTGAGTCTGTCCGCAGTCCCTTTGCGGATCTGCTTCGCGTCGGGATTTGAGCCGGCGCGATGTCCGCCGCCGTGTGGCGAGGGGTGGCTTTGTGAGGACTTGTGGTTGCCCTGGCAGCAACAAGTCTTCACAAAGCCTGACGAGCCACTTGCGCGGAGAGCTCTGGTGATCGTTCGCCCAGAATCTGCGGCCCCGTCGGCGTGTCGTGTAGGTATCGGGCGAACGATCACCAGGGAGATCACCAACGGCGCGCGGCGCCAGGCGCGCCCCCACCCGCAGTGCCGTCCCGTCGGCCCTCGACCCGCTTGCTCCTTGGAGCGGGCCAACGCCCGGGGCGCCACCACCCACGGACATCAACAGGTAGCACTGACGCTGGCGCCCCGGGCGTTGGTCTGCTCTGCTCTTGACGGGTCGAGGGACGCCGGGACGGCACTTCCCCCATCCCGGGCGCCGGAGATCGCCGCCGGAGGCAAAGAAGGGGTAGGGCTTGCTCGGCTAGATCCAGCGTTCTTGCGGCGATCTGCTCGCGCTGCCGCCCGCGGGCCGGGGGTTGGGTTGTGAATCGCGGAGGGTGAGGCCGCGGGAGCAGCGGTCTGGACCACGGCGGACATCGCGGTAGCTCAAATGTCCATGATGGAGGACGGGTAAGAGATCCTCGACGGCCGGTCCACACAGGACGATGGGGTGGCCGGCGGTGCCGGCCACCCCTGATGGGTGTCGCCTAGCGGATGTCCGCGTCCGCGACGGCGAAGAGGATGCCGTGCGGCCGGGCGTTGCCGGTCGCGCCGTGGGGCCAGGTGGCCCGGTTGAAGTTGACGCACGGGGTGTGCCGGTGCTCGTCGCGGAACCCCTCGTCCGGCGACAGTTGGCCGCCGAGGCTCACGTTGAACAGGCACAGCTCGTGGTTACCACCGCGACCGGTGGCGGCGAGGAAGTAGTTCGACACCGCGATCCGGCGGGTCTGCTCGGCCTCCTTGTAGAAGCCGCCCGGCCCGATCTGGAAGTTGTCCATGGCGGCCCAGTGCGCGCCGCCCGGCGTGAGGTCCTCGATCGGCACCGCGCTCACCAGCGACGGGCAGTCGCGTTCCGCGCCGCCGGCGCCGATCTCCTCGACGGTGTCGATCCGGCACTTGACGCCTCGGCCGGCGTCGAGCAGCTTCCGGATGTCCAGGGTGAGGAGCATGCCGGTGTCAGTGTCACCGGGTGAGCCGACCCCGCCGCCCGGGATCAACCGGTACAGGTACCGGTCGTCGGGGCTGACCTGGCTCCACGAGGCGCCGTCGACGATGCTGGTCGGCGTCTGCTCGGGGAACAGGCGCTGGAAGGCGTTGAGGTCGTCGTACACCACTCTCCACTGTGGATTAGTGACGGTGATGTCCGGCGCGTAGTACAGGACGCCGCTCAGGTTGGTGGTGAAGGCGCCGCGGTTCTTCGCCTTGTGCGGCATCGCCGTCTCCATCGGACCGAACGGCTCGGTCAGCGCGACGTCCGGCACCTGCCGCGGCCCCGGCGGCAGCTTCGAGACCGAGACCAGCTTCGGCCGCGCGCGGTTGCTGATGTCGAAGATCCGGACGGTGTTGCGGATCAGGATCTCCGCCGGCGGGGGCCCACCGAGGAAGTTGCGCGCCTCGAGGAAGTCACCGGTCACCATCCGGTTGAGGTCCTCGCGTACCGCGACGCCGTGCGGGTTGGCGCAGCTGGACAGCGGCAGCGCCGGGATGTTGTTGCAGACGTCGCCCTCGTCCACAGTGGATGCCGCCGGGATCTCGGCGAGCAGCTCGCCCTTCGGGCTGATCCGGACGATCTCGCCGGGGCTGCCGCCGAACCCGTTGCCGACCCGGGTCTGCCCGTCCGAGTACGTGCAGGGACCGGCGACGTCGGGCCCGCCCAGGTAGGTGCCGTAGGCGGTGCCGTCGGAGAGCACCTGGTACGCGTCGGGCACCGAACCGCACGGGGTCGCCGCGCCCGGCACGACACCGCTGATCCGGACGACCGGCAGGTGCTTGATGTCGAAGACGTAGGTGATGTCGGAGAGCAGGCCTCCGGCGAACACCTTGTCGCCCTTGTGCCACTGGTACTGGAGGTGGTGCGGCTCGTTACCGAACACCGTGTCCATGGTGACGGTGTTGACCACCTTGCCGTAGTGGCGCGACCCCTTTGTCACGTCGATGATCGCCAGGAAGTCGGGCTCCGTGGCGGTCGTCGGGTTGGGCGCGTTGTTGCTCTCGTCCCCGGCCCAGGCCAGCAGGTACTCACGGCGCTGGTCGTGCCGTCCGCGCTCGCCCGTCGCGGCCTTGGTGAGGTGGTTGGTGATGTGGTAGCTCTGCCCGTCGGATGCCACCACGCTGGACGGGACCTCGACGACGCCCCGCGTGTGGGCGTCGGCCCTCGTTGCGAGCCCACCGGTGGTCATTGCCACCACGGCGATCGTGGCTCCTGCCAGAACTCGCCGCAATCTGGTATGAAAAGCACTGAGACTGGACATAAGTGTAGGGTCACAGCCGGGGGGATCGACACGCATCTTCACCCGTGCGCACCATCATCCCGCCCGCGCCGCCAGCGGGCCGCTGACGGCCGTGAGCCGGCCACCGGCCAGCCAATGCGCACCCGACGCCCCGCCGTGGTCGTGGTGTGCCATTCCGCCGAGGAGGCGCGGGTTCAGCGACACGGGCGCGTACAGCCGGGTGCTCTCCGCGCCGGCTTCGTGGCCGGTGCCGAGCCACGCGGCGAAACCGGCGCCGGTGGGTGCCGCGCCCGGGAGCGCGGCGCCGAGCGAGCCGAGGTAGTGGCGGGCGCGCTCGCCGTCCGGCGCGAACGGCGCGGCCACGAGCTGCCCCGCCGGTACCGCCAGCAGCGGCGGGCTGAAGAGCCAGGGTGCCAGGTACGTGGCCTCGGCCCGCGCGCCGCCGGTCAGGACACCGTCGAGCGCCGCGGCCGCCGCCTCCCAGCCGGCCACCACGACCGCCGGCCCCTTCGCCGGCGCCCCCTCCGGCAGCACCGTGACGCCTTCGCGGGCCGCGGCGGCGCGGACCACCTCGGCGGCCGCCGCCGAGCGCGGTGACGCGTCTGTCACCAGCGTGATGGCGCGGTCCTTCCGGGCGGCGACAAAGCCGACCGTCGCGCGCAACGCGGCACCGTCCACAGGCGACAGCTGGTCGGCGGGACACGCCGCCGGGGTCGCCGTGCCCGCGAGATGGGCGCCGAGGACCGCGCTGGCACACTCCGGCCCGTCGGGCCCGCGCAGGTCGACCGCCGCCGGCTCCCGGCCGGTGTCCACAGTGAGCATCGCCGTGTGACCGTCCTGGCGTACCCACAGGCGGCTCGACCCCTCGGGCAGCTTCACCAGCGCCCACGCACCTTCGGCACCGGGCCGGCTGTTTGCGGGCGACATGTGATCTCGTCGCGTACCGGCTGCGGCGCCCGCGCCGGACAGCAGGACGAGATTCCACCCAGGACGCTCGGGGGCGACCAGGACCGACATCGCGTGTCCGTCCACTGTGACCCGGTGCACGAGGTCGCCGGTGGGCTCCGGTGTGCCCGGCACGACGGCCACGACCCCGAGGGCTGCGACGAACAGCAGAGCCGACATGGCGATTTCGATGGCGGTTGAGCGCCAGCGCGTCATAGACGCAGCTTAATGCAATAAACGCCATGAGCATCTCGCGTCAGCACGCACGAAGAAGGACGCCGTCGATTCCCGGGAGCAAGCTGGTCTCGACAGTGGTCGAAAGGAGTGGGCCGTGGCGGATCTAAATGTGGGTTCGGCTCCTCCCGGCCGAGCCGCAGCCTGGCAGCCGCAGGGTGAAGGCCAGTGGGCGCTCGGGCATCGCGAACCGCTCAACGACAACGAGCGGATCAAGAGGGACGACGACCCGCTTAACGTGCGGGAACGCATCGAGACGACGTACTCCCGCCGTGGTTTCGCCTCGATCGACCCGGACGACCTGCACGGGCGCTTTCGCTGGATGGGGCTCTACACGCAGCGCAGGCCTGGCATCGACGGCGGACGCACTGCGGTGCTGGAGCCGCACGAGCTGGACGACGAATACTTCATGATGCGTATCCGCGCCGACGGCGGGCAACTCGACCTGGCACAGCTGCGTACGGTGGCGCGGATCTCGCGGACCTACGCGCGGGACACGGCCGATATCACCGATCGGCAGAATATCCAGCTGCACTGGGTGCGGATCGAGGACGTCCCAGCCATTTGGGAGCAGATCGAGGCGGTCGGACTCTCCACGATGGAGGCCTGCGGAGACTGCCCGCGGGTGATCTGCGGCAGCCCGGTCGCCGGTGTGGCCGAGGCGGAGATCGTCGACCCGACACCGGCCATCCGGGAGATCGTCGACACCTACCTCGGCGACCCCGACTACGCCAACCTGCCGCGCAAGTTCAAGAGCTCGGTCGCCTGGCTGCCGGACACCCCGTACCAGACGAACGACCTCGCCTTCGTCGGCACGATCCATCCCGACCTCGGGCCGGGGTTCGACCTGTGGGGTGGCGGCGGCCTCTCCACCAACCCGCGCCTCGCCGAGCGCCTCGGCGCCTGGGTGCCGATGCACGAGATACCCGAGGTGTGGGCGGCGGTCGTCCGGCTCTTCCGCGAGTACGGGTACCGCCGCCTGCGCAGCCGGGCCCGGCTCAAGTTCCTCTTCGCGGACTGGGGTGCGGCGCGGGTACGCGAGACGCTGGAGGACGAGTTCCTCGGCCGGCCGCTCGTCGACGGCCCGGCACCGGAGCTGCCCGACCGCCCGATCGACCACGTCGGCGTTCACCGCCAGTGGGACGGCAACCGGTACGTGGGTGTCGCGCCGATCGCCGGCCGTACCTCCGGCACGTCGCTGGATCGGGCGGCGGACGCCGTCGAGGCGCATGGCAGCCACCGGGTGCGGCTCACCCCGTACCAGAAGCTGCTGGTCCTCGACGTGGCGCCGGAGCGGACCGAGCCGCTGATCGCGGCGCTGCGTGAGGCCGGCCTGTCGGCCCGCCCAACGACCTGGAGGCGCAACACGATGGCTTGTACCGGCATCGAGTTCTGCAAGCTCGCGATCGTCGAGACCAAGGCACGGGCGGTCTCGCTCGTCGGCGAGATCGAGCGCCGCCTGGCCGACCTTGACGTGGACATCTCCGTCAACGTGAACGGATGCCCGAACGCCTGTGCCCGCACCCAGGTCGCCGACATCGGGCTGAAAGGCCAGCTGGTGCCCGGGCCGGATGGCACGACGGTGGAGGGGTTCCAGATCCACCTCGGCGGCGGGCTCGCGCTGGGTCGGGGCCAGCGCAGCGACTTCGGCCTGAAGCTGCGCGGCCTGAAGACCTCTGCCAGCGAGCTGCCCGACTACGTGGAACGGGTGGCCCGAAACTACGCCACGCAGCGAACAGAAGGCGAGACATTCGCCGAGTGGGTGCTCCGTGCCGACAAGACCAGCCTTTCGTGAGGTCGAGATGACGACCGCGCTGCGCGACCTGGCCGACCAGGCGTCGACCACCCTGGAGGGCAGGCCCGCCGAGGAGATCGTGGAATGGGCCGCGACCCAGTTCGGCGAGCGGTTCTGTGTGACGAGCTCGTTCGCCGACGCCGTGCTCGTGCATCTGGCGTCTCGGGTGGTGCCCGGCATCGACGTGGTATTTCTCGACACCGGATTGCATTTCGCGGAGACCCGGCACGTCCGCGAGCTCGTGCAGCTCGCGATGCCGGTGACCGTCAAGTCTGTGCGACCCGAGCTGACCGTGGCCCAGCAGGACGCCAGGTACGGCCCGCGCCTCTACGAACGCGACCCGGACCACTGCTGCGACATGCGCAAGGTGCAGCCGTTGCGGCGCACGCTGGAGGGCTACGACGCGTGGGCCGCCGGACTACGCCGCGACGAGTCCCCGACCCGGGCGGACACGCCTGTTGTCGGGTACGACGCCAGCCGCGGCAAGATCAAAGTAGCGCCGCTCGCCGCGTGGACCGAGGCGGACGTGCGGGAGTACATCGACCGGTACGACGTGCCGGTCAACGCGCTGCTGCGCCAGGGGTACGCGTCCGTCGGCTGCTGGCCGTGCACCCGCCGGACGCCGCCCGGTGCCGACCCGCGGGCAGGCCGCTGGCCGATGTTCGACAAGACCGAGTGCGGCCTGCACGCCTGAGCGCCACACCGGCGCTGGCGCTACCCGTGACGGCGTTCGGGCTGCTCCTGGGTCGCCGCGGAGCCGGCGAGGCGATCGGTGATGTGGCCCGCACGGTGCAACCAACGCACGGTGTCCAACATGGTCGTCTCAAGTGGATGGTGGTGCGGCCCGAGCAGCGCGGCGGTGGCGCTGGTGTCGACGGCGCGGCCTACCAAGCAGGTGTAGATCGCGCCGTACTCCGCCGGGATGTGCGCGGGGACGATCCGCTGCGTCAGCCCGGTCAGGGCACCTACCGGCAGCATCGCGCGAGCGGGGAGGTGGATGGCGGGCAGCGCGCGACCGGTGACCCGCCGCAGCGTCTGGACGAGCTCGCGGGTGCTGACATACGAACCGGGGGCGAAGTACCGGCGCGGCCCCTGCCCGGGCCGCAGGACGGCGGCGTGCAACCCGGCGACGTCGCGTACGTCCCCGATCGGAAACCCGCCCGAAGGCCACATCGGCATCAGACCCCGCAACGCGTTGCGGATCCTGCTGGTCTGGTCGCCGAGATGCGGATCGTGCGGGCCGAGGGTGGCCAGCGGATAGGTGATCACCACCGGCTCGCCGGCGTCCTGCCGCCGCCGGGCGACAAGCTCCGCCGCGGCCTTGGTCGCCATGTAGGTCTCTCGGGGAGCGCCCACCGGGCTGTCCGTGGTGATCGGGTCCTCCGCGCTCGGCAGCAGAGCGGCGAAGCTGGAGACGTACACGATCGGGTCGGCGCCGGCATCCCGGGCGGCGTCGAGCACCACCTCGGTACCGCGAACGTTGACCGCGCGCATCCGGGTGTGCTCCCGGGTGTCGAAGCTGTACACCGACGCGGCATGCAGCACCGCGTCGCATCCGCGCATCGCCAGGGCCACGGCCGCCGCGTCGGTGACGTCGCCGCGCGCCACGTCCACCGCCGCCGGGTCCACGCCGAGCGGGCCGAGCGCGGGAACGACCCGGGTCGGGGCGCGGACCAGCAGGCGCACCTCATGGCCGGCCGCAAGGATCCGCGCCACCGAGTGGGAGCCGAGAAAGCCGGTACCTCCGGTCACCAGAACACGCACGTTGACAGCGTGCGATCCCGCGCAACCGGTGTCATCCTCCGGATTGCCTTGCCCGGTTGCTTGCCCGGTGTCCCGAAAGGAATGGGCAGGTGGTGCCCCCGGTGGGATTCGAACCCACACTGTCGGAGGTTTGAGCTCCGTTCCTCTGCCGGTTGGGATACGGGGACGGCCGGTCGGGTCGGGCCCTGACCGCGACCAGACTACCCACTACGCTGAGGGCGGCGACACCCGACGGGTCGGTGTGTCGAAAGCAGATGCCGGGGAGCACCGTGAGGGGTAGGGGTTCGTGGCCGACACGCAGGTGGGTGCCGAGCGCAGGCGGGTGCTGATCGCCGAGGACGAGGCGCTCATCCGCCTGGACCTGGCCGAGATGCTGGTCGAGGAGGGCTACGACGTGGTCGGCGAGGCCGGCGACGGCGAGACCGCCGTTCGGCTCGCCCTGGACCTCAAGCCCGACCTGGTCATCCTCGACATCAAGATGCCGATCATGGATGGGCTCGCCGCCGCCGAGCGGATCGCGGCGGAGCGGGTGGCGCCGGTCGTCATCCTCACCGCGTTCAGCCAGCGCGACCTGGTGGAGCGGGCCCGTGCGGCCGGCGCGATGGCCTACCTGGTCAAGCCGTTCCAGAAGAGCGACCTGGTGCCGGCCATCGAGATCGCTCTCTCCCGCTACCAGGAGGTCGCCGCGCTGGAGGCCGAGGTGGCCGGGCTGACCGACCGGCTGGAGACCCGCAAGGCCGTGGAGCGGGCCAAAGGCACCCTCATGACCACATATGGGATGACCGAGCCGCAGGCCTTCAAGTGGATCCAGCGCACCGCGATGGACCACCGTATGACCATGCGAGAGGTGGCCGAGCGGATCTTGACAGAGACGCCGACCGAAGGCTCCGAGCAGCCCAAACAGTAGCTGTTTATGACACCGTTACCGTCTGGCCGAGCACGCTACGTAACGGTTTCGTCAACTGCTCCGTCAAGCCCTTACGGGCCGCCCGCCTGGTGGGATAACGTCCCGGCGCAGACCGAGATAGCGGTCGGGCTCGTCTGTCCCGCAAGAGCCAATCGGCAGTGGGTGGTTCGGGCCATTTGATGGAGGAGGGTTCGAGCCTTGAGGCAGAAGCTCGCGCGGGCGTTCGGTGGCATCGTCGTCGCCGCGCTCGTATTCGGTGGTGCCGCGTGTCAGGCCGGAGAAGACAGTGACAGCGACAGCGGCAGCGGCGCCAACGCCGCCTGCGGCTTGAAGATCGGCTTCTTCGGTGCGCTCACCGGTGACGCGGCCGGCTTGGGTATTCACATGCGCAATGGCACGAAGCTGGCCATTGACCAGTACAACAAGGACAACGCCGACTGCACCGCTGAGATCGTGGAGTACGACTCCCAGGGCGACCCGGCCAAGGCCCCGGCCCTGGCCACGCAGGCGGTCGGCGACCAGAAGGTGATCGCCATCATCGGCCCGGCGTTCTCGGGTGAGTCCGAGGTCGCGGACCCGATCTTCCAGTCGGGCACCCTGCCCACCATCACCCCGTCGGCGACCCGCCCGAGCCTGAGCACCAAGGGCTGGAGCGTCTTCCACCGGGGTGTGGGCAACGACGAGTCGCAGGGCCCGGCCGCCGGTCGGTACATCAAGAACGTTCTGAAGGCCGAGAAGGTCTACGTCGTCGACGACCAGTCGGCGTACGGCGCGGGCCTGGCCGACGAGGTCAAGAAGGTCATCGGCGCCCCGGCCGGCGAGGACAAGGTCGCGGTCAAGCAGACCAACTTCTCGGCGGTCGTCACCAAGATCAAGAACTCGGGCGCCACGGCGCTGTTCTTCGGTGGCTACTACACCGAGGCCGGCCTGCTGCTCAAGCAGCTCAAGGGCGCGGGCTGGACCGGCACGATGATCGCTGGTGACGGTGTCAACGACGCCAACTTCATCACGGTCGCCGGCCAGCAGGCCGCCGAGGGCACGATCCTGACCTGCCCGTGCGCGCCGGCGACGGAGGCCAAGGGCACGTTCGTGACCGACTACAAGGCCGCGTTCGACAACGCCGAGCCCGGTACCTACGCGGACGTGTCGTACGACATCACCAAGATCGTTCTTGAGGGCCTGAAGGACGGCAAGTCGACCCGCGCCGACATGCTCGCCTGGATCAAGGCCTACAACAAGGCGGGCCAGGCCACGGGTGTGACCTACAAGTTCGAGAGCAACGGCGAGCTTGACCCCACCCAGGTCCTCGTCTGGGCGTTCAAGGTCGAGGCCGGGAAGGTTGTTCCGGACGTGGAGATCCCGAAGGCCTAACGGCCATTTCGGGTCACCGAGTCACGTGGGTGCGGCCGGGAGCAGGCGCTCCCGGCCGCACCTGACTATGCAGACACTTTCCCCTGGAGCACTACTTGGACTTCGACGGCTTGCTGCGGGACTTCCCCGACCTGACCACCACCGGCCTCGCGCAGGGCGCCATCTACGCGCTCGTCGCTCTCGGCTACACCCTGGTGTACGGTGTCCTGCGCCTCATCAACTTCGCCCACTCCGAGGTCTTCATGATCGGCACGGTTGCCGCTCTGGGGACCTGGCAGGCGCTGGGCTACAACCAAAACTCGTCGGTAGGCGGGATCGGGCTCATCCTGCTCCTCCTCCTTGCCGGCCTGGCCGCCGCGGTGGTGGCCTCCACGCTGACCGCGGTCGCGGTGGAACGGGTGGCCTACCGGCCGCTGCGCCGCCGCAACGCCCCACCACTGGCGTTCCTGATTACCGCGATCGGCGCGTCGTTCGTCCTCTTCGAGGCGGTCGGGCTCTTCAGCGACAACCTGCACATCGGCGGCGAGCGGGCGCCGTTCGGCATGGTCACCGTGATCAAGCCGGAAAACGTGATCAGCGTCGGCGGCTGGGACATCACCAACACCCAGATCCTGGTGATCCTGTCGGCCATCGGCATGCTTATCGCCCTCGACACGTTCGTCAACCGCAGCCGCCTCGGCCGGGGTATCCGCGCGGTGGCCCAGGATCCGGACACCGCGGCCCTCATGGGTGTCAACAAGGACCGGGTCATCCTGCTCGTGTTCGTGATCGGCGGCATCATGGCGGGCGCCGCCGCCCTGCTCTGGAACGTCGCCTACACCTTCAGCCGCTTCGACGTCGGCTTCCTCATCGGCCTGAAGGCATTCTCCGCGGCGGTCCTCGGCGGTATCGGCAACCTGCGTGGCGCGCTCCTCGGTGGCCTGCTCCTCGGCGTGGTGGAAAACTACGCTGCTGGACTGTTCGGCGGCGACTGGAAGGACTTCACCGGCTTCGTCGTGCTGATCGTGCTGCTGATGTTCCGACCTACCGGCCTGCTGGGCGAGTCGCTTGGGAGGGCTCGGGCATGAACGCGCACATCGAAAAGGTCAGGTCTCGCGGCGCCTCGATGCGCGCCCGCTGGGACAGCATGCCGCGCCAGGTGCGCTGGGTCGCGCTCCTCGCCCTGATCGTCTTCCTCTACCTGCTGCCGAACCGCTGGTTCTACATCAACCTCTGGTACTTCCGGACGATGGAATCGGACATGGCTACGGTCCTGTTCGAGACCGCGTTCTTCGTGCTGCTAGCCGTCGGCCTGAACGTCGTGGTCGGCTTCGCCGGCCTGCTCGACCTCGGCTATTTCGGCTTCTTCGCGGTCGGCGCGTATACCGTCGCGCTGCTCACCTCCCCGGAGAGCCGGTTCGACATCGGCTGGCCGTGGCTGGCGGCGGTCCCGGCGGCGGTCGCGGTCACGATGATCTCCGGTGTGATCCTGGGCGGTCCGACACTGCGATTGCGCGGGGACTATCTCGCCATCGTGACGCTCGGCTTCGCCGAGATGATCCGCCTTTACGCGTCACGCAACGAGGGCATCGCGAACGGGCAGCGGGGCATCCCCCAGATCCCGCACCCGGTGCCGGACGTGAAGGGGAGCGACGGCCAGTCGCTGTTCGGCGTGGTCGACGCGCGGCCGTACTACTGGCTCACGTTGACGATCATCATTTTCGTGATCCTGGGCGTCCGAAACCTCACCCGCAGCCGGGTCGGCCGGGCCTGGGTGGCGATCCGCGAAGACGAGGACGCGGCGCAGATCATGGGCGTGCCGACGTTCAAGTACAAGCTGTGGGCGTTCGCGATCGGCGCGGCGGTCGGCGGCCTGTCGGGTGCGCTCTTCGCCGGCAAGCAGAGCTTCATCAACTCCGACAGCTTCCAGCTCACGAACTCCATTCTGGTGCTGGCCGCGGTCATCCTCGGCGGTGCGGGCAACATCTACGGCGCGGTCATCGGGGCGTTCATCACCTGGTACCTGCCGGAGTGGGTGCGCGGTATCGGCGGCGCGCTCGGCTTGGAGATCAACGTGGCCGAGTACCGCATCCTGATCTTCGGGGCGGTGCTGATCGTCATGATGATCTTCCGACCGCAAGGCATCCTGCCGAACAGACGACGAGCGGCGGAGTTCGCTGACCGGCGCCAGGAGGCCGCACCGACGGAGGCGAGCACATGACCGACACGGTTCCCGACACGACCGCTCCGGCGAAGGCGCCACCGCGGGAGGCGCTGCTCGAGGTCGATCACGTCACGCTCCGCTTCGGCGGCGTGGTCGCGCTCAACGACGTCGACTTCACGCTGTACAAGGGCGAGATCCTGGGTCTGATCGGGCCCAACGGTGCCGGCAAGACCACCTGCTTCAACGCGATGACCGGTGTGTACACGCCGACGCAGGGGGAGATCCGGTTCAACGGCCAGCGGATCAGCGGCCGGGCCCGCCACAAGATCACCCAGATGGGCATCGCCCGCACGTTCCAGAACATCCGGCTCTTCCCCGAGATGACCGCCCTGGAAAACGTCATGGTCGGTGCCGACGCGCACCACAAGACCAGCGTGGTCTCGGCGCTCTTCCGGCTGCCGCGGTTCTGGAAGGAGGAGCGGAGCGGGCGCGACCGGGCGCACGACCTGCTCCGCTTCGTGGGCATCGCGCGTCCGGGCGAGCTGGCCCGCAACCTGTCGTACGGAGAGCAGCGGCGGCTGGAGATCGCCCGGGCGCTGGCGACCAGCCCGACGCTGCTCTGCCTCGACGAGCCGGCCGCCGGCTTCAACCCGGCCGAGAAGGACTCGCTTCTCCAGCTTATCCGCAAGATCCGCGACACCGGCATCACGGTGCTGCTGATCGAGCACGACATGCGGCTGGTCATGGGCGTCACCGACCGGATCGTGGTGCTGGAGTTCGGCAAGAAGATCGCCGAAGGGCTGCCCGCCGAGGTCCGGGACAACCCGGCCGTCGTCGCCGCGTACCTGGGAGTGCCGACCGATGCTGCTTGAGATCGAAGACCTGACCCTGCTGTACGGGCGCATCCAGGCCCTGCACGGGATCAGCCTGCACGTCAACGAGGGCGAGGTGGTCGCGCTCATCGGGGCGAACGGGGCGGGAAAGACCACCACCATGCGGGCCATCTCCGGCCTCCGCCCGGTGGCGAGCGGAAAGATCATCTTCGGTGGCCGGGACGTCACGAAGATGCGCGCCGACCTGCGAGTGGCCCTGGGCATCGGGCAGGCGCCCGAGGGCCGGGGCGTGTTCCCGGGCATGACGGTGCAGGACAACCTGGAGATGGGTGCGTACACCCGGCGCGACAAGCCCGGCATCACGCAGGACCTGGCGATGGTGTACGACCTGTTCCCCCGGCTCAAGGAGCGGCAGCGGCAGGCCGGCGGCACGCTCTCCGGCGGTGAGCAGCAGATGCTGGCGGTGGGGCGGGCGATGATGACCCGGCCCAAGCTGCTGCTGCTCGACGAGCCCTCGATGGGGCTGGCGCCGATGCTGATCCAGCAGATCTTCGAGATCATCACGCGGATCAACGAGCAGGGCACGACCGTGCTGCTGGTCGAGCAGAACGCGCAGCAGGCGCTCTCCCGGGCGCACCGCGGCTACGTGCTGGAGACCGGCTCGATCGTGAAGGAGGGCAGCGGCCAGGACCTCCTCCACGACCCGGCGGTCAAGGAGGCGTACCTGGGCGTCGCCTGACGTCCAGGGTGGTCCGCGGGCCCGGTCAGGGCTTGCGGGCCACCCCCGCGTACGACGGGAACATGTCGGTGACGTCGCCGTCGGCCCGCCACTCGGCGGGGTCGACGAGCCCCGGCTCGACAAGCTCCAGCCCGTCGAAGAACGCGCCGATCTGCTCCCGGCTGCGCAGGGCCACCGCGTTCGCCTTGGTGTAGCGGTCGGCGACGGCCCGCTGCTCGGCGGTCAGCTCGAACGGGAACGTCGCGACCTGCGAGATCCCGAGGTAGCTGCCCGGCACGATCGCGTCGCGCAGCCGGGCCACGATGCGGGCCGGGTCGTCCGCGTCGGGCACGAAGTGCAGGACCGCCACGATCAGCACGGCGACCGGCTGGGTGAAGTCGAGCGCGCCGGTGACCCGGGGGTCGGAGAGGATCGCGTCGGTGTCGCGGATGTCCGCCTGCACGACGGTCACCCGCTCGTCGCCCTCGACGATGGCGAGGCTGTGCGCCACCGCCACCGGGTCCACGTCGACGTAGACCACCTTGGCGTCCGGCGCGACGCGGTGCGCGGCCTCGTGCACGTTACCCACGGTGGGGATGCCGGAGCCCAGGTCGAGGAACTGCCGGATGCCCGCGGCGGCGAGGAACTCCACCGCGCGGCGCAGGAAGCCCCGGTTGGCGTGGGCGGTCAGACGGATCTGCGGGCCGACCGCGAGGACCTGCTCGGCCATCTGCCGGTCGATGGCGAAGTTGTGCAGGCCGCCGAGCATGTAGTCGTAGATCCGAGCGGTGCTCGGCCGCTCCAGGTCGACCTCGGGTGGCGCCCAAGCCGGCCGGTCCATCGCCGCCTCCAGATTTTGTTCGGTACCCATCGGCGCCTCACCTTACGGGGTTGGCGCATCCCTACGCGTGCCCGCTATAGGAGTGTCGGAGGTCCGGACTAGAGTCGCTTTCTGTGACAGAGTCAACGCCGCGCCTGCTGCTGCTCGACGGGCATTCGCTCGCATATCGGGCGTTCTACGCCCTGCCCGTGGAAAACTTCTCGACGGCCACGGGGCAGCCGACCAACGCGGTCTTCGGCTTCACGTCGATGCTGATCAACATGCTGCGCGACGAGCGGCCCACGCACATCATCGTGTCGTTCGACGTGTCACGGCAGTCCTTCCGGACCGAGAAGTACGCGGAGTACAAGGCCGGCCGCTCGGAGACCCCGGCGCCGTTCCAGGGCCAGGTGAGCCTGGTCAAGGAGGTGCTCGACGCGCTGCGCATCCCGATCGTGGAAAAGCCGGGCTACGAGGCCGACGACGTGATCGGCACGCTCACCAAGCAGGCCCGCGCGGCCGGCATGGAGGTGGTGATCAGCACCGGCGACCGCGACGCGTTCCAGCTTGTCGACGAGCACGTGACGGTGCTCTACCCGGTGCGCGGCGTGTCCGAGGTCTGGCGGATGGACCCGGCCGCGGTCGAGGCGAAGTATTTCGTGCCTCCCACGCAGTACCGGGACAAGGCCGCGCTGGTCGGCGAGACCAGCGACAACCTGCCGGGCGTGCCGGGCGTGGGGGACAAGACGGCCGCCAAGTGGATCAAGGAGTACGGCGGTCTTGAGGGCGTCATCGCCAGCGCCGACAAGATCAAGGGCAAGGCCGGCGACAACCTGCGTGCCCACCTGGCCGACGTCATGCGCAACTACGAGATCAACCAGCTCGTCTGCGACCTCGAGCTGCCGCTCCGCCCCGAGGACGCCCGCTGGCCCGGATGGGACCGTGAGGCGGTGCACCAGGTCTTCGACGCGCTGGAGTTCCGGGTGCTGCGCGAGCGGCTGTACCAGTACCTGGAGGCCGTCGAGCCGGAGGCCGAGGCGGGGTTCGAGCTCGACGGCTCGGTCCTGTCCGGCGGCGAGGTGTCCGGCTGGCTGGAGTCGTATGCGCCGGTGGGTACCCCGCTCGGCGTCGCGGTCGCCGGGCGGTTCGGCCGCGGCACCGGCGAGCTGACCGGCGTAGCGCTGGCCAATGCGGAGGGCCAGGCCGCCTGGTTCGACCCGGCCGAGCTGGACGAGGGCGACGAGGCCGCGGTGGGCGCCTGGCTCGCCGACACCAAGCGCCCCAAGGTCGTCCACGACAGCAAGCCGGCGCTGCTCGCGTTCCGCGCGCGTGGCTGGGAGCTGCGCGGCGTCACTCGCGACACCGCGATCGCCGCCTACCTCGCCCGCCCCGACCAGCGGACGTATGACCTGACCGACCTGGCCCTGCGCTACCTGCACCGCGAGCTCAGGGTCGACGCGCCGGACAACGGCCAGCTCACGCTCGAAGGGCTCGGCGACGGCGGCGAGGCGGTCGAGCAAAACCTCATGCTCCGCGCCCGCGCCACGCTCGACCTCGCCGACGCGGTCGACGCCGAGCTGTCCCGGGACGGCGAGCTGTCCGCGCGGCTGATGGCCGACGTGGAGCTGCCGCTCGTCGAGGTGCTCGCCGAGATGGAGCGCACCGGCATCACCGCCGACACCGACTACCTGTCCGACCTGGAGAGCGGGTTCGCCGCCGAGGTGAAGGCGGCGGCCCAGGCGGCGTATGGGGTGGTGGGCCGCGAGTTCAACCTCGGGTCGCCCAAGCAGCTACAGGAGATCCTCTTCGGCGAGCTCGACCTGCCCAAGACCAAGCGCATCAAGAGTGGGTACACGACGGACGCCGACGCGCTGCAAGGCCTCTTCGCGCAGACCGGGCACCCGCTGCTGGAGCACCTGTTGCGGCACCGCGACGTGGCCAAGCTCAAGTCCACCGTGGACGGTCTGCTCAAGTCGGTCTCCGACGACGGGCGCATCCACACGACGTACTTCCAGACGGTCGCCGCCACCGGGCGCCTCTCGTCCACCGACCCCAACCTGCAGAACATCCCGATCCGCACAGAGGAGGGCCGCCGCATCCGGCGGGCGTTCGTGGTGGGCTCGGGATACGAGTGCCTGATGAGCGCCGACTACAGCCAGATCGAGATGCGCATCATGGCCGACCTGTCCAAGGACGAGGCGCTGATCCAGGCGTTCAACTCCGGCGCCGACTTCCACGCCGCCACGGCCTCGTCGGTCTTCAGCCTCCCGATCGAGGACGTCACCGCCGACCACCGCCGCAAGATCAAGGCGATGAACTACGGCCTGGCGTACGGGCTGTCGGTCTACGGCCTCTCCCAGCAGCTCACGATCCCGACCGACGAGGCCCGGGCGCTGATGGACGAGTACTTCGAGCGCTTCGGCGGCGTCCGCGACTACCTCCAGGCGGTCGTGGGGCAGGCCCGGCAGGACGGGTACACGCAGACGATCCTGGGCCGGCGGCGCTACCTGCCCGACCTGATCCACGACAACCGCCAGCGCCGCGAGATGGCCGAGCGGATGGCCCTCAACGCCCCGATCCAGGGCTCGGCCGCCGACATCATCAAGGTCGCCATGCTCCACGTCGACCGTGCGATCCGCGAGGAGGGGCTGCGGTCGCGGATGCTCCTCCAGGTCCACGACGAGCTTGTCTTCGAGGTGGCCCAGGGCGAGCGCGAGACGATGGAGACGCTGGTCCGCCGCGAGATGGGCAACGCCCACCCGCTGTCGGTGCCGCTGGAGGTCTCGGTCGGCGTCGGCAGCGACTGGAATAGCGCCGACCACTGACCCACGGGCATCACGGTGTAAGTGGCATGTTTCCGCTTCGCCCTAATTTCTCCGGTCTGCGTATCTATGGTGAGGAGATCTAAAGGAGGAAGCGAGGAAGTCATGGCCACAACAAGCGCGGCCCGCGGCACGTGGGCGGTCGGCGGGCTCGTCTTCGCCGCCACCATGATGATCCTGTTGGGGATCTGGGAGATCTTCGTCGGCATCGCCGCGATCGTCAACGACAACTTCTTCGTCGTCGGCCCCAACTACACCTACAACCTCAACACCACGGCCTGGGGCTGGGCCCATCTCGTCCTGGGCGCACTCGTCGTCCTGGCGGGGTTTTCCCTCTTCACCGGGGCCACCTGGGCCAGGGCGGTCGGCATCACCCTGGCCGCGCTCGTGGCGATCAACAACTTCATCTTCCTGCCGTACTACCCGCTCTGGTCGCTGGTGATGATCGCGCTCGCCGTGTTCGTCGTCTGGGCGATGGCCACCGCGCGGGTCGACCGGTACCGCGGCTCGGGCACCAGCGAGCGGGGCGGCTACTACAGCGAAGTCCGTGGCGAACCCCGCCCGGCGCCGGACCGGTGGCCCAGCAACCGTGCGCAGGCCGGCCAGCACCGCAGCGACCAGCCGGCGTCCACCGACGGGATGCCGGCGAGCGACGCCGAGCAGGTCGGCCAGCGCCCGCCGACGGGCCGCTAGCGCAGGTATTACGGCCGTTCGCAGCTGAAGATCGCGGTACCCGGGATGACGCGGCCGCGCAGCGGGCTCCAGCCGCCCCACGTGCCCTCGTTCTCCGCGGGCCACTCCGGCTCCACGAGGTCGACCAGCCGCAGGCCGGCTGCGACGATGGAGCGGACCCAGTCGCCGACGGTGCGGTGGTGCTCCACGTAGGTGGCCACGCCCTTGTCGTTCTGCTCGACGTAGGCGCGGCGGTCGAAGTACGAGTCCACGGCGACGAGGCCGCGCTCGCCCGGGTCATCCAGAAATGACCAGCGCAGCGGGTGGGTGGCGGAGAAGACGAAGCGACCGCCCGGGCGGAGTACCCGGGCTACCTCGCGAAGGACGACGGTCGCGTCTTCGACGAACGGGAGTGCCCCGTACGCCGAGCACGCGAGGTCGAACTCCCCGGTGCGGAACGGGAGCCGCTGGGCGTCCGCCTGTACCACCGGCAGGGCGGTGCCGACCCTGGCGTCGAGGCGATGGGAGTGGACCAGCTGGCCCCAGGACAGGTCCAACCCGACGACCTGGGCGCCCTGTGATGTGAGCCACCGCCCGCACTGGCCGGCGCCGCAGCCGATCTCCAGGATCCGCCGGCCGGCGACGGGGCCGAGAAGGTGGACATCCGCCTCGTTGAGGCCTTCGGGACCCCAGACGAAACTGGCGTCACCGAGAAACTCCCCGTGCTCGGCCTGGTAGGAGTCGGCCTCGCCGTCCCACCAGCGCCGGTTGGCGTGCGTGGTCTCATCAGCGCCCGCCGACCTTCTGGCGGCCTCGATGACGGTACTCTCGATCACCCCGTCATTCTGGCCCCAGCGGCGTACACCCCAGCGGTCGCCCCGGCGGGTTGGTCCGGAACGCCGGAACTACTCGCGAGTGGGACATTGTGGGCGATTGGCGACACGAGTACATCTGGCCCCGCCAGGGCTTGCACGCTGTGGTAATGCGCACGGTAAGCTAGTCGATGCACTCGCGGATTGTGACCTCGGCAGGGAGCAGGTCCGCGGTCGACGGGCACATCTTGCATGCATCGATATTGGCTGGGTATCGAGAAGAGTGAGCTTGTGCCTGGCGGCGGGTCCGTGGGTGCAGCAGGTTCCCGCGACACCATCCGTTCGGAGCAACAGTCCACATGACGAGCAGCATCGAGGCCACCTCGAGCGCCAACAAGGTCACCGTCGACGACCTCGGTTCTGAGGAAGCGTTCCTCGCCGCGATCGACGAGACCATCAAGTACTTCAACGACGGCGACATTGTCGAAGGCACCGTCGTCAAGGTCGATCGGGACGAGGTCCTGCTCGACATCGGCTACAAGACCGAGGGCGTCATCCCCTCGCGCGAGTTGTCGATTAAGCATGACGTGGACCCCGCTGAGGTGGTGTCGGTCGGTGACCACATCGAGGCCCTGGTTCTCCAGAAGGAGGACAAAGAGGGCCGCCTGATCCTCTCGAAGAAGCGGGCGCAGTACGAGCGCGCCTGGGGCACCATCGAGAAGATCAAGGACGAGGACGGTGTCGTGCGCGGCTCCGTCATCGAGGTGGTCAAGGGCGGCCTGATCCTCGACATCGGGCTGCGCGGCTTCCTGCCGGCTTCGCTGGTGGAGATGCGGCGCGTGCGCGACCTGCAGCCGTATGTGGGCCGTGAGCTCGAGGCGAAGATCATCGAGCTGGACAAAAACCGCAACAACGTCGTCCTGTCCCGCCGGGCGTGGCTGGAGCAGACGCAGTCCGAGGTGCGCACCGAGTTCCTCAACAAGCTCCAGAAGGGCCAGGTCCGCAAGGGCGTCGTGTCCTCGATCGTCAACTTCGGCGCGTTCGTCGACCTTGGCGGTGTGGACGGCCTGGTGCACGTCTCCGAGCTGTCCTGGAAGCACATCGACCACCCGTCCGAGGTCGTCGAGGTGGGCCAGGAGGTGGAGGTCGAGGTCCTCGACGTCGACCTCGACCGCGAGCGGGTCTCGCTGTCGCTGAAGGCGACGCAGGAGGACCCGTGGCGGCAGTTCGCCCGCACCCACGCGATCCAGCAGATCGTGCCGGGCAAGGTGACCAAGCTTGTGCCGTTCGGCGCGTTCGTCCGGGTCGACGACGGCATCGAGGGCTTGGTCCACATCTCCGAGCTGGCCGAGCGCCACGTGGAGATCCCGGAGCAGGTGGTGCAGGTCGGCTCCGACGTGATGGTCAAGGTCATCGACATCGACCTGGAGCGCCGGCGGATCTCGCTGTCGCTCAAGCAGGCCAACGAGGGCTTCGTCGAGGGCGAGGAGCACTTCGACCCGACGCAGTACGGTATGGCCGCGACCTACGACACCGAGGGCAACTACATCTACCCGGAGGGCTTCGACCCGGAGACGGGCGAGTGGCTCGAGGGCTTCGACAAGCAGCGTGAGGAGTGGGAGCGGCAGTACGCCGAGGCCCGCCAGCGCTGGGAGGCCCACACCAAGCAGGTGCAGACGGCGCGTGCCGCCGACCTCGACGCCGCCGCGGCGCCCGCTCCCACGGGTGGCCCGGGCGGCGGCGGTGCCGCGCAGGCCACGGCCGCGCCGTCCCGCCAGGCCGAGGAGCCCGCGGGCACCCTGGCCACGGACGAGGCGCTCGCCGCTCTGCGCGAGAAGCTGGCCGGCGGCAAGTAAGGAACGACCGGAGGACCGGCCCCGTCGCGCTCACGCGCGGCGGGGCCGGTTTTTGCGTACTCAGCAGCGGTCGCGTGCGCCGCGCGGGGCGGCCGGGATGGAAGACTGAGGCTGTGCTGCTGATCGGGCTTACCGGGGGGATCGGGGCGGGCAAGAGCGCCGTCGCCACCCGCCTCGCCGCGCGGGGTGCGACCGTCGTCGACTCGGACCGGCTGGCGCGGGAGGTCGTCGCACCGGGTACCGACGGGCTGGCCGAGGTTGTCGCGGAGTTCGGCTCGGGGGTGCTCGGGGCGGACGGCGCTCTGGACCGGCCGGCGCTCGGCGCGCGCGTGTTCGGCGACGACGCGGCCCGCCGGCGGCTGGAGGCGATCATCCACCCCCGGGTACGCCAGCGCACCGCTGAGCTGGTCGCCGCCGCGGCGCCCGACACGGTCGTCGTCAACGACGTGCCGCTGCTGGTGGAGGTGGGGCTCGCGCCGACGTACCACCTCGTGATCGTGGTCGACGCGGCCGAGGCCACCCGCGTGGAGCGCCTGGTGCGGACCCGGGGGATGACGCCCGAGCAGGCGGACGCGCGGATCCGCGCCCAGGCCGGCGACGCCGAGCGGCGCGCGGCCGCCGACTCGCTGCTGCGCAACGACTCGACGCTGGCCGACCTTCAGACGCGGGTGGACGCGCTGTGGCACGAGCGGCTGGCGCCCTACGAGCAGAACGTCCGGCACCAGCGGGTCTCCTGCCCGGGCGCGTCGACGTCGCCGGAGGACTACCCGCGCGTCGCCGCCCGCCTGCGCCACGTGCTCGGCACCGACAAGGTGACCCTCGACGGCGGCGTGGTGCGTGTCGAGAGCGACCGGGTGGACGCGCTGGGCCCGGCCGGCTTCCCGCCGCTGGACGACGGCCGTGGGTGGGGGAGCGCCGACCCGGGGCGCCCGACCCGGATCATGGCCGGCTGAGCATCGGTACGTCCTCCGGCGTGATGTCGAGCTGGGCCAACGCCCCGGTCCGCGTACGCAGCTCCAGCCTCCGCAGCACCCCGGTGCGGTCCATCCAGTAGCGCATCAGGGCCGCGCCGCGGGCACCGCCGACCTCGGCGCCCTTCGCGATCTCGTACACGTTGACCGGCCCGCCGGCCAGCGTGTCCCTGCGCAGCCACACCGCCGACTCGCGGAGCGCCTCCGGGTCGTCCTCGCCGGTGCCGCTGACCGCGAGCGCCTCGTTGACCAGCAGGTCGAGGTCGAGCCCGCCGATCGCGTCGCCCCGCGCGGCCCACGGAATCGTCTCCCAGTCGCCCTCCGGCGGAGGGAGTGGGGGCAGCTTCCCGGCGGTGAAGCCGTCGTGCCGCACGGTCACGCCGGTGGCGGTGGCCCGCATGAGGACGCGCTCGTCCCTCTTGTCCATGTCGTACGCGCCGATGTAGGCCACGGCGTAGCGCCAGTCCAGCCACCCGTTCGCGAGCAGCATGCCGGCGGGCAGCATCGGCACGGTGAGCGTGATCCGGCCGCCGCCCGCGGCCCGGTTGCGCTGTGGCATGAGCGCGAGCGCCTCGGCCTCGTCGTCGGTGAGCGGGCGGGGCTTGGTGGTACGCCCGCCGAGCGCGTCGATCGCGGGGATCTCCGGCCGCTCCTCGCGGGTGAGGTCCACCTTGACCGGAAAGTCCTTGCTCAGCAACGCCTCGAACCTGTGCAGCCGCCCGTCGCCGTCCAGCCAGTACCGCACCGCGCCGCCCATCGCGGCCAGCGAGTTGGGCCCGGGCGTGGGGGAGGCAGGCCCGGTCGCGCTGGTCGTCGGCGAGGTGCTCGGGCTGAGCGTCGGCGCGAGCTGTGGCGGGACGGCCGGGCCGAGCAGCACGTCCACCGTCTTGTCGGCGATGCGGTCGGTGCCGAGCCAGCGCGAATCGCTCCGCGCCAGGAGGTCGGCCACGGCTCCTGACTGATCAGCGGGCTTGTCGCTTGCGATCGCGAAGAGCAGCGCGACGAACGAGTCGATCGGCGCCGGGTGGGTGGCGGTCGCGGTCGAGGGCCGTACCCGCCAATCTTTTGCCGGCGGCCGCTCCGGCGGAAGGCCGGCGTCCGCGCGGCCCGGCCTTGTCGCGATGATCCCGGGTACGGCCTGGAGCAGCCCGTCGTCCGGGCCCGGCGCGGGCGCTGTGGCGGCGAGGTAAGTGAGCGGCCGCCGCCAGTCGATCCAGCCCGCCAGCTTGATCTCGGCGCCCGGCTTGCCCAGCGAGGCGCGCACGCCGACCCGCCCGTCCTCGAAGTTGCGGGCGCGCATGCCGGCCAGCCGCTGCGCCTCGGTCGCCGACAGTGGACGGGCCGCCACCGACTTGTCGACCGGGGTGCAGGAGACGAGGCCGGTGGTGAGCCCCGCGGCCGAGCCGGCGGCGACGCAGACCAGGGCGGCGAGCGCGATGATCCGTCGCCGTTCGAAGCTTGCATTCACGCGTGGTTGAACGCGCTGCCGCCGGATGGGTGACGTGTACGCCGCGGGCTGTTGCCGTAATGAGTTGGGGCGCTCGCGGCGGCCGGTCAGCGCGTCATGCGCGACCGCGTCGGGTGCGCTCACCGGCGAGCTGCCGGGGCTGCGACCCTGCGCCGGGCTGATCGGCCGGTGTGGAGGCCCGATCGTGTGTCCCGGTCGGCCGCCGCGAGCGGCCTACTCATAAGACGGTAGCGTGGTGATCTTTTCCACACAACGCCAATATCGAAGTTGATCGCATGTGCGAAAGGCACAAGCGGCGGGTTGTCACACCCAGGGTTCTGATGCTGCGCTCCTCGGACCGGACGTTGTCGGACCCGCGGCGTACGGTTTAGCGCATGGGTCTCGACATCCCGCGACTCGACGGCCGCTTCCAGGTCGTCAGCGACTACACGCCTTCCGGCGACCAGCCGACGGCCATCGACGATCTTGAGCGTCGGGTGCGCCGTGGCGACCGCCACACGGTGCTGATGGGCGCCACCGGCACGGGCAAGAGCGCGACCACCGCCTGGCTGGTCGAGCGGATGCAGCGGCCCACGCTGGTGCTCGCCCACAACAAGACGCTGTGTGCGCAGCTCGCCAAGGAGTTCCGGGAGCTGATGCCCAACAACGCGGTGGAGTACTTCGTCTCGTACTACGACTACTACCAGCCCGAGGCGTATATCCCGCAGACAGACACGTACATCGAGAAGGACTCCTCGGTCAACGAGGAGGTGGAGCGGCTGCGCCACTCGGCGACGATGTCGCTGCTCACCCGCCGCGATGTGATCGTGGTGGCCACCGTCTCGGCGATCTACGGCCTGGGCACCCCGTCGGAGTACCTGGACCGGTCCGTCCGGGTCCGCGTCGGCGAGGAGATCGACCGCGACAAGCTGCTGCGCCGCCTCGTCGACATCCAGTACACGCGCAACGACATGTCGTTCAGCCGCGGCACGTTCCGGGTGCGCGGCGACACGCTCGAGATCATCCCGGCGTATGAGGAGCTGGCCGTCCGGGTCGAGCTCTTCGGCGACGAGGTGGAGAAGCTCTACTACCTGCATCCGCTCACCGGTGACGTGGTCAAGGAGGTCGACCAGCTGCTCATCTTCCCGGCCACCCACTACACGGCCGGGCCGGAGCGGATGGAGCGGGCGCTGCGCGGGATCGAGGCCGAGCTCGCCGAGCGGCTGGCCGAGCTGGAGGGGCAGGGCAAGCTGCTGGAGGCGCAGCGGCTGCGCATGCGCACCACGTATGACGTGGAGATGATGCGCCAGGTCGGCTTCTGCAACGGCATCGAAAACTACTCGATGCACATCGACGGCCGGTCGCACGGGGATCCGCCGCACTGCCTCATCGACTACTTCCCGGACGACTTCATGACCGTGATCGACGAGTCGCACCAGACGATCCCGCAGATCGGCGCGATGTACGAGGGGGACGCCTCGCGCAAGCGCCTGCTGGTCGAGCACGGCTTCCGGCTGCCCAGCGCGGCTGACAACCGGCCGCTGCGGTTCGACGAGTTCCTGGAGCGGGTGGGGCAGATGGTGTTCCTGTCCGCGACGCCGGGCCCATGGGAGCTTCAGCACTCCGGCGGCGAGTTCGTGGAGCAGGTGATCCGCCCGACCGGCCTCGTCGACCCCGAGATCATGATCAAGCCGACCAAGGGCCAGATCGACGACCTCATGCACGAGATCCAGCTGCGCACCGAGCGCGACGAGCGTGTGCTGGTCACGACGCTGACCAAGAAAATGTCCGAGGACCTCACCGACTACCTGCTCGAGCACGGCATCCGCGTGCGGTACCTGCACTCCGAAGTGGACACGCTGCGCCGGGTCGAGCTGTTGCGCGAGCTGCGCAAGGGCGACTACGACGTGCTCGTCGGCATCAACCTGCTGCGCGAGGGCCTTGACCTGCCCGAGGTGTCGCTCGTCGCGATCCTCGACGCGGACAAGGAGGGCTTCCTGCGCAGCGGTACTTCGCTGATCCAGACCATCGGCCGCGCCGCGCGAAACGTCTCCGGCCAGGTGCACATGTACGCCGACAAGATCACGCCGTCGATGGCCACCGCGATCGACGAGACAAACCGGCGGCGGGCCAAGCAGGTGGCGTACAACGAGGCGCACGGCATCTCGCCCGAGCCGCTCCGCAAGAAGATCCACGACATCCTCGACGACATCTACCGCGAGGCCGACGACACCGAAGGCGTGATCGGCGGCTCGGGGCGGCAGATGACGCGAGGCAAGGCGCCGGTGCCGCAGACCCGTTCGCGGGGCAAGGCGGCCACCCCGTCCCGCGAGGGCATGGCCCGCGCCGACCTGGCGCAGCTCATCCAGGACCTCAACGACCAGATGCTGGCCGCCGCGCGCGAGCTTCAGTTCGAGCTGGCCGCCAGGATCCGCGACGAGGTCGCCGAGCTGAAGAAGGAGCTGCGCGGGATGGACGCGGCCGGGGTGAAGTAGGCGGCCGGAAATGCAGGCGCGCACCGGGCTCGATGCCCCGTAGGGTCATGGGGTGCGCGACGGTGAGCTGACCTGGGGCCCGCTGGGCGGTGACGGTGACCGGGAGGCGGTGGCCGGGTTGGCCGGGCGGTGCCACGCGGTGGACGGCGGCATGTCTGAGGTCACCATCAGCCGGTTCGCGGCCGACGGCGTTGTCACGACCGGCGGCCGCACGGCAACGGGGGTGCTGGTCGCGGCCGCCGCCGTCCGCCCACTCTCGCCCGGCGCGGCGCACATCGGCCTCGTCGACCCCGCCCACCGGGGCCACGGCATCGGCGGCACGCTGCTCGACTGGGGCCTCGACGCGGCGGCCGCCGTCGATACCGGCGCGAGCGGTGTGACGGTGGAGACCGAGGCGCTGACCGAGGCGGCCGAGCGGTTGTTCGCAAGCCGGGGATTGCGGCAGGTCTTCGCCGAGGACGTGATGCGCTTCGACCTCGCCACGGCCGAGCCGCCGGCCGCGCCGCTCCCGCCGGAGCTGGCGCCGCACGAGTGGACGCCCGACCTCGCCGGCCGCTTCTTCGTCACGTACGACGCCGCCTTCCGCGACCGGCCCGGCTTTCCCGGCTGGCCGGCCGAGCGGTGGGTCGCGTGGACCGCCGGCGACGAGGAGTTTCGTCCACAGTGGTCGTTGCTGGCCACGGGCCCGGACGGCGACGCTGGCTTCGTCACCTGCGCCGAGGGCTGGATCGTCCAGGTCGGCGTGGTGCCGTCGTGGCGTGGCCGGGGCGTCGGCGGCGCGCTGGTGGCCGAGGCGCTGCGGCGGATGCGAGCCGGCGGCGCCCGCCAGGTGCTCCTCGACGTCAACGTGGACAACCCCGCCGGCCGCCTCTACACCCGGCTCGGGTTTACGACGCTGGGCCGCCGGGCGAAGTTTCAGGCCTCGCGGTGAGCGCCTCGTACGCCTCGGCGTAGCGCTCGGCCGCCGCGTCCACCCCGGCCCGGTCGCCGGTGGCCAGCAGGTCGAGCAGCAGGCCGCGCATCACCGCCACGCCCAGCCGCGCGTCGGCCCGGGCCACCGCCTCGGGCACGCCCCGGGCTTTGGCGAACTCCACCGCCGGCTCCAGCCACGACTCCACGATCCCGTCGAGCAGCGGTAGCGCGTGGGTGCGGCCCTGGAGCGCCTGCCCGTACACCTCGAAGAACAGCCGCTCGTGCGGCGCCAGTGCCGGGTCGGCGAAGCGCCGCCACATCCGCCGGATCGCGTCGCCCGGGGTGACCGCCTCGTCCAGCCCCAGGTCGGCGAAGGCCTCCCGCTGGCGCCGCTCGACCGCCCGGATGACCTCGACGAGCAGGCCCTCCTTGGAGCCGAAGTGGTAGATGAGCATGCGGTGGCTGGTGCCGAGGGCGGCCGCGAGCTGGCGCAGGCTCAGGTCGCTGAGGCCGTGCGCGGCGAGGTGGTCGATGGCGGCGTCGAGGAGGCGCTGCCGCGGATCGGGCATGTACCATATGGTACATGCGTGTGCAGGACATCGATGTGACGGCGCGCTCGCGAGCGGACGCCGATGTGGTGTACCGGCTGCTTGTCGACGGCGCGACCTGGCCCACGTGGTCGGGCCTGGGCTCGTTCGCGCTCGAGCGCGCGGACGCGGCGGGCGGTGAGGGCGTGGGGGCAATCCGGGTCTTCCGGACATGGCCGTTCACCAACCGCGAGGAGGTCGTCGAGGCGGTCCCGGGCCGCCGGTTCAGTTACCGGCTGCTGTCGGGCATGGCGCTCGTCAACTACCGCGCCGACGTCGACCTCACCCCGGACGGCGACGGGACGCTCATCCGGTGGCATTCCACCTTCACGGCGAAGCGCCCGTGGATGGGCGGCTTCTACCGGGGCTTCCTCGGCTCGTTCATCAAGGGTTGCGCGAGTGGCCTGGCCGAGGCGGCCGCGAAAGATCCCGCCGCCCGGGGTGGTGCGCCCGCCGGCGCGGGCGAGTGAGGATCAGGCCGGTACGTCGGTGAAGTGCTCGACCACCGGGGGCGCCGCGAAGTACGGCCCGATCAGCGAGCGCCACGTCGTGAAGCGCTCGCTCTCCCGGAAGTTCTCCACGTGCGCCTCGATCGAGTCCCACTCCACCAGGAGTACGAAGCGGGACGGCGACTCGACGCCGCGGGTCATCCGGACCGACTGGCAGCCCGGCGTACTGGACAGGACGCTGTGGCCCTTCGCGTACGCGGCCGCGAAGTCGTCCTCCTGACCTGGGTTGACGCTGATCAATGCGACTTCGAGAACCATGATCGGAGCTTACCGTGCCTAGCCTCCTAGGAAGGTGGAGCGCGTGTGCTAGGAGGCGCATTACACAGGGGGTGGGTGTGCCAAAACGCGGTCCCATGGTGGATGATGGAGGCCGTAGGAGGGGAGTATTCCCCCGCGACTTTGTCGTCAACACGGTCGTCACCGGTCCACCCGGCTGAGGGCCCGGCATCGTCGGTCGCCAGTCCATCGGGGGATCCGGGGGCGGCGGAAGAGACCTCCGACAGAGTTCACATCGCTTCGTCCACTGACGGGGCGATGTCGTATGTCTGCCGGAGGTTTCCTTGGACGTGTCCGCTGCGGTGTGGGTTGTCACCCTCGTCGTTCTCGGCGCGGTGCTCGCCGTCGATCTGCTGATCATCGGCCGCCGCCCGCACGAGCCCAGCATCAAAGAGTCCAGCATCTGGGTGAGCTTCTACGTCGCCTTGGCGCTGATCTTCGGTGTCGGCGTCTGGGTCACCAGCGGCGGCACGATCGCGGGCGAGTTCTACGCAGGCTGGCTCACGGAGTACAGCCTGTCGGTGGACAACCTCTTCGTCTTCGTGATCATCATGAGCCGCTTCGCGGTGCCCCGGAAGTTCCAGCAGGAAGTGCTGCTCATCGGCATCATCCTGGCGCTGGTGATGCGGGGTGGCTTCATCGCGGCGGGCGCGGCGTTGATCTCCCAGTTCGCCTGGGTGTTCTACATCTTCGGGGCGTTCCTGATCTACACGGCGATCAACCTCGCCCGCTCGGGCGAGATGGACGCCGCGGACTACAAGGAAAACGTCGTCATCCGGTACGCGCGGCGGGCGCTGCGGGTCTCCACCGACTACGGCACCGGCCGCTTCACGACGACCGGCGCCGACGGGCGGCGCATGTTCACGCCGCTGCTGCTCGTGATGATCGCGATCGGCACGACCGACCTCATCTTCGCGCTCGACTCGATTCCGGCGATCTTCGGTATCACCGACGAGCCGTACCTGGTCTTCACCGCCAACGTGTTCGCGCTGATGGGGCTCCGCCAGCTGTACTTCCTGCTCGGCGGCCTGCTGGAGCGCCTCGTCTACCTGTCGCTGGGCCTGGCCATCATCCTCGGCTTCATCGGTGTGAAGCTGGTGCTCGAGGCGCTCGCGGACAACAACGTGCCGTTCATCAACGGCGGGGAGCACGTGAGCTGGGCGCCGCACATCCCGATCTGGCTGTCGCTGACCGTCATCATCGGCACGCTGATCATCGCGACGGTGGCGAGCCTGATCAAGTCGTCCCGCGACAGCAAGAAAGAGCTAGTCAGCGCGGACCACTGACCACGCGGTGGGTCGCCACCAGCGTGGCGGCCCGCTCGGGTGGCATCGGCTCCTCGACCACGTGCCGCTGCTGGTAGCAGGCGTGCAGCAGGTGCCCCTGATCGGCCACGAAGCCCACGTGGTGCACGGGGCGGCCGGGGCGGGCGAAAAAATGCAGGTCACCCGGCTGCTCCGCGCCGGGCGGCACCGGCTCCGTGGCGTGCGCCTGGTCGCTCGCGTCCCGGGGGAGGCACACACCGAAGCGCCGCCACGCCAGGTGCACCAGCCCGGAGCAGTCGATGCCCTGGCCGGACATGCCGCCCCACAGGTACGCGGCGGCGCGCAGCCGGCGGGCCAGCGCCAGCACGTCCACGGCGGTCGCCGAAGCGGGCAAGGGGGCGACCGACCCGGGAGGAGCCCACAGCGGGCGGTCCTGGCCCGGCACATGTACGGGTTGGCAGCCGTCGACCGGGTCGCCGGCTGAGGCGAGCCGGGTGCCGAGCACCACCCCGGGCAGCACGACCTGACCGCCGGGCCGGTCCCGCAGAGCCGTCGTCACCGCGTCCACGACGTGCGAGGGCTCGGGGAGGAGCCGTAGGCGAGCTGGGTCGCGGGCAGCCATCCCGGGTAGCCGCGCGGGTCGAGGCGCGCCGCCGGCTGCTCGACCGCTACGACGCGGGCCCAGCCGTCCGGCCGTACCTCCTCGACAAGCACCCGCTCGCCCAGCAACAGCTGGCTGACGACATCGTCATTGAAGGGAGCGGACCACAGCGTCGCGAGCCCGGTCGCCACGAAACCAACTGCCGGTTCAGCTGCCATCCGTGGATATTATCTTCAGCACCCCGAGCCCGGGAGCCGCCGGCAGCACGACTTCAGCGCGCTCGTACCGGATGCCGCCCTCGACCGGCGACGAGGCAAGCCACCACGCGGCGTCGAGGTCGGAGACGGCCGTGGTGCCGTACCCGGCGACGAGGCTCGCGGCCGCCCCGATGCCCACCTCGGTCTCCATCATCGAGCCGACGACGGTGCCCATCCCATGCGCGGCGGCCAGCTCCAGCAGCGTGCGCGCGGGGCCGAGGCCGCCGCACTTGGCGAGCTTCACGTTGACCAGGTCGGCGGCCCGCCGGCGGATCACCTCGACGAGGTCGCGCACCCCGTACACCGACTCGTCGGCCAGGATCGGCAGCGACACCCGCTCGCTGACCCAGGCCAGCCCTTCCAGGTCCCACGCCGGCACCGGCTGCTCGACGAGCTCGACGTCCAGCCCCGCGTCCTCAATGCCCCGGATCACCCGCACCGCCTCGCGCGGCGTCCACCCCTGGTTGGCGTCGAGCCGGATGCGCGCCTCGGGTCCGGCGGCCGCGCGCACCTCCCGTACCCGCGAAATGTCGCCCGCGGCATCGAGCCCCACCTTGAGCTTGAGCACCGCGAACCCCTCGGCCACCCGGGCCTGGGCCGCCGCGGCGAGGGCGCCGGCCTCGCCGGCGGCGAGCGTGACGTCCGTCGGGACGCGCGGCGCCGTCCCACCCAGAAAACGCGCCAGGGGTACGCCGAGCCGGCGCGCGACAAGGTCGTGCAGCGCGGTGTCGACGGCGGCCTTCGCGGCCTCGTTGCCGGCGACCGCACCGGCCACCTCGGCCAGCCGCGCCTGGAGGTCGTCGGGGTCGCGGCCGGTGAGCAGCGGCGCGAGGATCTGGCGCACGCACGCCTCGCTGCCCGGCACCGAGGCGCCGGTGACCTGCCACACCTGGGGCGCCTCGCCGAAGCCGGACCGCCCGTCCGCATCGACGATCTCGACGAGCAGCGTCTCGACGGTGGTCGCCCGGCGCAGCGCGGTCACGAACGGCGTGTGCAGCGGCGCCGAGACGCGGTGCGTGCGGATCTCCGCGATCATCGGTGCGCCCAGGCGGCGGCGGAGACGCGTGCGATCAGCCGACACGCGCCGGCGTCCGGCAGGTCGGTGGTGGTGCAGACGGCGATCGCGTACGGCGGTGCGTCGTCCGGGAAGACCACGCCGGCGCCGTGCCGTACGCGGTCGACCCAGCCGTTCTTGTGCGCGATGCGGGTGCCGGGCGGCAGGCCGGCGGCGAGGTCCTCGGTGCGCTCCTGGCGCAGCAGCGTGTCCACCATCGCGTCCGGCGGGCCGAGCGCGCCGGTCACGATCGCGGTGAGTAGGGCGGCCAGGTCGGCGGCGGTGACGATGTTGTCCAGGCCGGCCTCGCGGGCCGCGTAGTCCTCGATGCCGCGCGTGGTCGTGCTGTGCCGCGCCCCGGCCAGGGCCCACACCTCGGCGACCGCGTCCAGCCCGACGTGGCCGAGCAGGATGTTGGTGGCGAGGTTGCTCGACCTGGTGATCATGCGCTCGGCCAGCCAGCCGAGCGGCGCGGTGTGGCCGAGCCGCTCCCACACCCGCATGTCGCTGTCGTACTCGCGGGTGCAGCCGAACATCCCGCTCGACGCCGAGCGGAAGACGTTGTGCACGGGTACCTCGGCGTGGAGGTCAACGCCGGAGCGGTGCAGCGCCGCGAGCACGGCGACCTTCATCGTGCTCGCGGCGTAGTGCGTCGTGTCCGGGAGGTGCGTGTACCGCGCCGGCCCGGCCAGCGGTCCGATGTGGACCGAGACGGTGCCCGGGACGCCGTCGAGCAAGCTATCCAGCATGCTTGCGCCGGGCGGTCTCCCGGGCGCGCTGGGTGGCGTCGAGCGTGACCTTGCGCAGCCGTACCGCCACCGGTGTCACCTCCACGCACTCGTCCTCGCGGCAGAACTCCAGCGCCTGTTCCAACGAGAGCTTGCGCGGCGGGATCACCTTCTCCGTCTCCTCGGAGGTGGAGGCGCGCATGTTGGTGAGCTTCTTCTCCTTGGTGATGTTGACGTCCATGTCGTCGGAGCGGGAGTTTTCCCCGACGATCATGCCCTCGTACACCTCCGTGGCCGGCTCGACGAACAGCGTGCCCCGCTCCTGGAGGTTGAGCATCGCGAACGCGGTGACCGCGCCGGTCCGGTCGGCGACGAGCGACCCGGTGTTGCGGGTGCGCAGCTCGCCGGCCCACGGCTCGTACGACTCGAAGACGTGGTGCAGGATGCCGGTGCCCCGGGTGTCGGTGAGGAACTCGGTGCGGAAGCCGATCAGTCCACGCGCCGGGACGAGCCACTCCATCCGGATCCAGCCGGTGCCGTGGTTGACCAGCTGCTCCATGCGGCCCTTACGGGTGGCGAGGAGCTGGGTGATCGCGCCCAGGTACTCGTCCGGGGAGTCGATGGTGAGGCGCTCCACCGGCTCGTACGTCTTGCCGTCGACCACCCGGGTCACCACCTGGGGCTTGCCGACGGTCAGCTCGTACTGCTCGCGGCGCATCTGCTCGACCAGGATGGCGAGCGCCAGCTCACCGCGGCCCTGTACCTCCCAGGCGTCCGGGCGGTCGGTGGCGATGACGCGGAGCGAGACGTTGCCGATCAGCTCGCGGTCGAGTCGGTCCTTGACCATGCGCGCGGTGACCTTGGCACCCTTCACCCGGCCGACCAGCGGCGAGCTGTTGGTGCCGATCGTCATCGAGATGGCCGGCTCGTCGACGGTGATGCGGGGGAGCGGGATCGGGTTTTCCGGGTCCGCGAGCGTGTCGCCGATCATGATGTCCGGGATGCCGGCGACGGCGATGATGTCGCCCGGCCCGGCCTCGTCGGCCGGCTTGCGCTCCAGGCCGTCGGTCATGAGCAGCTCGGAGATGCGCACCTTCTCCTCGGCGCCGCCCTCGCGGCACCAGGTCACCGTCTGCCCCTTGCGGATCGTGCCCTCCCGCACCCGGCACAGCGCGAGGCGGCCGAGGAACGGGGACGCGTCGAGGTTGGTGACGTGCGCCTGGAGCGGTGCAGCCTCGTCATACGCCGGGGCGGGGATCGTGTCGAGCAGCGTCTGGAAGAGCGGCTGGAGGTCGGGCGAGTCGGGCATCGCGCCGTCGCCTGGCTGCTTGAGGGAGGCGAGGCCGTCGCGGGCGCACGCGTACACGATCGGGAACTCGATCTGGGTCTCGTCGGCGTCGAGGTCGAGGAAGAGCTCGTAGGTGTCGTCGACCACCTCCTTGATCCGCGCGTCCGGCCGGTCGACCTTGTTGATCACCAGGATGATCGGCATCCGGGCCTTGAGGGCCTTGCGCAGCACGAAGCGGGTCTGCGGCAGCGGCCCCTCGCTCGCGTCGACGAGCAGCACCACGCCGTCGACCATCGTGAGGCCGCGCTCGACCTCGCCACCGAAGTCGGCGTGCCCTGGGGTATCGATGATGTTGATGGTGACCGGGTCGCCCTCGGCGGGGACGTAGCGGACGGCCGTGTTCTTGGCCAGGATCGTGATGCCCTTTTCCCGCTCGAGGTCCATCGAGTCCATCACCCGGTCGGCCACCTCGCCCCGGGTGTGGAGGGCCCCGGCCTGCCGCAGCATGGCGTCGACCAGGGTCGTCTTGCCGTGGTCGACGTGGGCGATGATTGCGACGTTACGGAGGTCAGAGCGGGTCTGCATACCGTCCATTGTCCCGTGCTTGTGAGGAAGCTGAGGAGCCGGGGTTAACCCCCGATGCCGCTGTCACACTTGGCTGGCATGCTGTCGGACGTGTATCGGGGGCACGCGTGCAAGAGCTGGTAAACCTGCTGACTGATCTACCGCCGCTGCTTATCTACGTGCTCGCGGCGGTCCTCGTCGCGGGAGAGACAGCCTTCATCGTCGGCCTCGTGGTGCCGGCCGAGGCGACGCTGCTGACTGTCGGGTTTCTCGCCTACCTGGGCACGTTACGGCTGGTGCCGGCGGTGATCCTGATGATCGCCGCCGGGCTGCTCGGCGACACGCTCGCCTTCCGCAGCGGCCGCCGCTACGGGCCCAAGCTGCGGTCCGGGCGGTGGGGCACGCGGATCGGCCACGAGCGCTGGCAGAAGGCCGACGCGATGCTGGCCCGCCTCGGCGGCCGGGCGATGCTGGGCGCGCGGTGGGTGGCGTTCGTGCGCACGCTCGCACCCCGGCTGGCCGGCGGCGCGGGCATGCCCTACCGGCGCTTCGCCCCTGGAATGCGCTGGGCGTGATCACCTGGGTCGGCGCCTCGGTCGTCGTCGGCTACCTGGCCGGCGAGTCGTACGAGACGGTCTCCCGATACCTGGGCCAGGCGACCGGGGCGGTGCTCGTGCTGCTCGTCGCGGTGGTCGCGATCGTCCTGATCGGACGGTGGCTGGGCCGCAACCCCGACCCGGCGCTCGTGCTGGCCCGCCGGGCGGCGGCCCTTCCGCCCATGAGGTGGCTCATCCAGCGGTACGGGCTGCTGCTCTTCCTCCTGTCGATGCGGGTCGGGCCGAGGTGGGCCTTCGTGGCAAACCTTGTCTTCGGGCTGGGCCTGCTGCTGCTCTTCGCGTTCGCGATGGCTTACATGGTCAACGCCGTCGTCGGTCACAGTGGACTGTCCGTGGTGGACTCGGTCATCGCGGACTGGATCTCCGCCCGGCGCACCGAGGGCTTCGCGCACGCGGCCGACGTGGTGGTCGGCGTGTTCGGGCCGAAGAGCCTCGTCGTGGTGGTGGCGCTGGCCGCGCTGGTGCTGGCGTGGCGCCGGCGGGCCTGGCGCGGCGACCTCGTGACGCTCGTCGCGACGGCGGGCGCGTTCCTGCCGCTGGTGCTGCTGGCGGTCGCGGAGAAGGCGCTGGCCGAGCGGTTCTTCCTGACCCAGCACGCGGTCGTCACGGCCAGCATCTGCACGCTGGCCTGGCTGTTCGCGCGCCGTATCCGGTGGATGGTGGCGGTGGCCATGTGGACCGTGGCGGTCGTGGGAGTGGTGATGGTCACCGCCGCCCGCCTCTACGTCGGGTGGAATACGGCCAGCCAGCTCGTCACGTCGGTGCTGCTGGGCGTGCTGTGGACGGCGGTCTTCATGGTGGCGTGGGCGACCCGCGTCCGCGTCGACAACCCATCGGCCGACGTGCCGGACATGTCGGGTTCGGCCCCCGGTAGGCCCGCTGACAAGCTGTTATGGTGCGCACCGTGAAGGTGTTCACGGGGGTTATCGCGTTCGTTGTGTTGTTGGCTTTGACCGGGTGTCTGGAGCAGGGGCGGGTCGAGTCGCCGCCGGCGCAGTCGGCGGTCGTGGCGGAGGAGACGCCGGAGGTCGAGGCGCTGGCGCAAGAGTTGGGTGCCGCGCCGACGCCGAGCGCCACGCCGAAGAAGCCCACGCCGACTCCGAAGAAGTCGCCCACCACCCGCCCGCCGGCCAAGCCGAAGCCTAAGCGCAAGCCGCCGGTGGAGACCCAGCTGCCGCCTCCCGCGCCGCCGAAGCCGCCGGTGGCCGGGTGCACCAAGCCGAAGTACGAGGGCACCGCCGCCACCCGCGCCCAGGTGAAGCAGGCGCTGACCGCCGCCGCGGGGCGCACGTACTGGCCGACGTCGGCGCCGAGCATCAAGGTGCCGGTCAACCTCGTCAAGGCGACGGCCTGGCAGGAGAGCGGCTGGCAGTCGAACATCATCGCGTGCGACGGCGGCATCGGGCTGATGCAGGTCATGCCGGACACCGCCACGTTCGTCAACAACCGCTTCGGCCAGTCGTACGACATCCGTGACTACACCGACAACGCCGCGCTGGGCGCCAACTATCTGGCTTGGCTGATCAAGTACTTCGGCGACGTCTACTTCGAGGGCGACTACACGCTCGAAGAGTGCGGCGTCACGGAGCTCTGCCTCCTCAACGCGGTGATCGCGTCGTACAACTTCGGGTTCGGCGCGGTCGACACCCCGAACGGGCTCGTGATCCCCAACCCGCGTTACGTGCAGAATGTCCGGGCGCTCATGACCGAGTGCGAGTGTCTCTCCTTCTGAGTACTATTTCCACAATTTTCTCCTGCGTCGCAATTCGGGCAAATACCGTGTAGTGCATGAAGTGCACCAATCCCACCGAGTGCGGCGGCGAGCGTTTCGGGCGGCGCCATCGCAGACGCGGCAACAACGGCAGCGAGTCCAGTGTGGACACTGCGGGATGGCTGCGGCTCCTTTAGAATTGGACATGTGTTCGATCTCGGCGTGACGGTGGAGGAGCTGGCTCGGCTGGCGCCCGGCCCTGAGCTGGCCGCCGTGCTGGATCGTGTCGATCGCTCGGCGTTGAATGGGTTCGAGTTGGTGGAGGTGGCCAAGGCCACCAGCCGGCAGGTAGCCCTACCAGGGAGAGTTGCTGGCCACGGTACGCGAGACGGCCTATTGCCCGCCGGGCGACCGCACCAGCCCACCGCGGCGCACCGACCACCCGTGTGAGTATGCCGCCGACGAGATCCGGTGGGCGTTGACGCTGACCCGGCGGGCGGCGGACGCCCTGCTGGGCGCGGCTTACTCCCTGGTCGAGCGCCTCCCTGCTGCGGGCCGTGCGTTGCGGTCCGGCGTGATCGACCTACCCAGGGCGCGTGTCCTGGACGAGGAGACCGCCGGCCTGCCGCAGCCGGCCGCACGGCAGATCATCGACCAGATCCTGCCGGACATGGGTGGGTTGACGACTGGGCAGCTGCGTGCCCGGTTGCGCCGTCTGGTCATCACCTGCGACCCGGAAGCGGCCGCCAATCGGCAGCGACGAGCGGTCCGCCAGCGGCGCGTCGACCACGGTCTGGACCTGGACGGCACGGCCACCCTCGCCGGCTATCACCTGCCTGTCGACCAGGCAGCCGCGGCCGCCGCCCGTATCGATGCCCTTGCCCACGCCGCCAAGCGTGCCGGCGACCCGAGGACGCTGGATGAGCTACGCGCTGATACGTATCTGAGCATCCTCAACGGCGAGGCCCCTCCCACGCCGGCGGGAGGTGGCGGTGGAGTGGAAATCGTCGTCCCGCTGGCGACACTAACCGGCGCGTCCGACGCGCCAGGCTTTATCGTCGGCTGGGGACCGGTCCTCGCCGAGATCGCCCGTAAGCTGGCGCACCAGCAGCGAGACCGGCCGTGGCGGGTGAGCGTCTACGGCCAGGACGGCGTCCTGACCGCGCATGGCCGCCTACGCCGTCGCCCATCGGTGGGAGACGGCGAATTCGTCAAAGCCCGCGACCGGACCTGCCGGGCACCCGGCTGCCGGACGCCTGCTCACCGGTCGGACCTAGACCACACCCAGGCGTGGGAAGCTGGTGGACCCACCGTTCCGGCCAACCTTGGCGTCCTGTGCAGGCACTGCCATGGATACAAGCACAGCGCGGGCGTCCGCCTGACGCAGCCCACACCCGGCACGTTCGTCTGGCGCACGCGCCTGGGCCACGCCTACACCACCGAGGCGGAATCACCACCCTGACGGCCCTACGCACGGATTCATCACCGTCAGAGTCGCGGCAGCAGCGCCAATGCGACGTCAAGCGCGCGCGTGCCGACCTGCCCGGCGTCCTCGGCGTTCCACACCTCGGAGAGCACCGCCGTGACGAAGGCCCACGCGACTACCCGGTCGATCGGCAGCCCCATGCCGTCGGCGAGCTGCTCGACGCGGGTCGGGACCAGCGCGAGCAGCTCGTCCTCGCGACGGTCGGGGTCGGGGTTGTAGACCATCGGGCCGGCCTCGTAGCCCGGGTCGCCGACCACGCCGTGCGGGTCGATCGCCAGCCACGGCTCGCGCTCCGCGCGCAGCACGTTGTCGTGGTGCAGGTCGCCGTGGAGCACCACCCGCCCCGGCGCAGAGGCGCAGAGTTCGTCGAAGAGCCGGCCCGCGCGCTCGACCAGGCCGCGGGGGAGCGGGTGGTCACCCGGGTAGGCCCGCAGATGCCGCGCGAACGCGTCACCCTGCGACTCCAACGGCGGCAGACCTTCATCGGGTACCGGCACCGTGTGCAGCCGCCGCATCACATCGAGGATCGCCGCGGTCGCCTCCTCGTCGCGGGCCGGGACGAGCGCGCTCGCCGGTGTGCCCGGGTCGGCCCGCTCCAGTAGCAGCGCGCCCCACGCCGGCTCGTACGCGAGGAGCCGCACCGCACCCGTGCCGGCCCAGCACCTCAGCGTGGCCGCCTCGACGGGCAGGTGGTCGGCGCCGGGGACGCCCAGCTTGAGCACGGCGGGCGTACCGTCCGCCCGGGTCGCCGGCGCCACCCAGTGGTAGCTGAGCGGGTACGGCTCGCCGAGCCGCAGCTCCCACGCCCGCGCCACCTCGGCCCGCAGCGCGGGCAGCTCAGCCAGCCAGCTGGCGCCCTCCGCACCCCAGACACCGACAACGTTGCGCGCCAGCACCGGCGGCGGGGCAGGGCCAGGCATTCAACAAGAGTGCCACGTAGCGGGGTGGCTCGGGTTGAACCGTATGGGGCTCGGTGCCGTACTCACGGGCGCAGCCCACTCCCAGGAGGTCCCGCATGCGTGTCCGGCTGGTCGCGGCAGCCCTGCTCGCCGCCGCTGTCGCCTTTGGGGCTGGCGGTTGTGCCAGTGGGGTGACCCCCAACGCGGACTGGAACGACGGCAAGCCGGCCGCGGCCGACGCCAAGCCCGCCGCCGATCAGAAGCCCGCGGACCAGAAGGCCGGTCCGGTGCCGGCCACGCTGACGTTCAGTGGTACCACGCTCGACGGCAAGCCGTTCGACGCGGCAAGCCTCGCCGGGCGGCCGACCGTGTTGTGGTTCTGGGCGCCGTGGTGCGCTACCTGCTTCGGGCAGGCCGCGTCCGTGGCGGACATGCAGGCCGAGTTCGGCCAGAAGGTCAACCTGCTGGGCGTCGCGGGGCTCGGCGACGCCAAGGAGATGAAGGAGTTCGTCACCGACGGCGAGGTCGGCAACGTCACCCACCTCAACGACCAGGCCGGCAGCGTGTGGAAGAAGTTCAAGATTGCCGAGCAGAGCACGTACGTCTTCCTCGACCGGGACGGCAAGGTGCTGAGCAAGGGGTGGATGGACAGCATCGACTTCGAGGGCAAGGTCGCCGAGCTGGCTGGCTGAGCGATGACACAGACTGAGCTTGTACTCGCGCTGACCGCGGGCATGCTCGCGGCGGTCAACCCGTGCGGTTTCGCGCTCCTGCCGGCGTACCTCTCGTTGCTCGTCGCCGGTGAGTCCACAAGCGACACCGTCCGGCGGGCCCTGGCCTCGACGGCGGCCATGACCGCGGGTTTCGTTGCGGTGTTCGGCGCGTTCGGCCTCGCGGTGGCGCCGGCCGCGGGCTGGGTCCAGGAGCGGCTGCCGTGGCTGACCGTCGGGCTCGGCGTGCTGCTCGTGGCGGTCGGCGCCTGGCTCGCCGCCGGCCGCACGCTGCCCACGCCGTGGCGCGGACCTCGGGCACCGGAGCTGCGCCGCACGCTGCCGTCCATGTTCGCCTTCGGGACGGCATACGCGGCGGCGTCGCTGAGCTGCACGATCGGGCCGTTCCTGGCCATCGTCGTGACAAGCATGCGGGCCGGCTCGACCGGCGCCGGGGTTGGGCTCTTCCTCGCGTACGCGGCCGGAATGGGGCTGGCCGTCGGCGCCGCCGCCCTCGCCGTGGGACTCCTGCGCACCTCGCTGATCCGGGCCGTGCGCCGGGCCGGCGCGGTGATTTCCCGGCTGGGCGGGGCGTTGCTGTTGCTCGCTGGCGCCTACGTCGCGTACTACGGCTGGTACGAGATCCGGCTCAGCGCCGATCGTTCCACAGTGGACGACCCGGTGGTGACGGCTGCTGGCCGGATCCAGCACACAATCTCGTCCGCGCTCACCTCGGCCGGCGTCGGGGTGGTGGCCGGGGTGTTCGTGGTACTGCTGGCCGCCGCGCTGCTCACCCGGCGGCTGAGCGCCCGGTCAGCAAAGGCGCGGTCAGAAGTCCGCGAAGATGTAGGGGACGGCGCGGGGGAAGAGCGTCCGCAGCTGCGCGCCGGCGTCGGCGGGCACGGCGCCGAACCCGCGTAGCGGCAGGTCGTCCGGGTCCAGCACGCCGTACACGAGGGCGGACAGCCCGGCCGCGCGCAGCGTCGCCCGGGGCACATTGGACTCGTCGCCGCCCACCTCGAGGCGGCCCCCGCGCCCGTCCAGCAGGTAGGTGCCGGCGATGAACGGGTCGTCGACCACCTCGACCACCACGCGCCCCGGGCCGACCTGGGCACCGGCGAGCGGCGGGACGGCCAGGACCCGGGCCATCGGCGCGTTCATGTTGGGGACCCGGGTACGGGCCTCGGTGACCGTGCCGAGGTCGGTGGCCCACAGCTCGGGCAGCTCGTCGGCGGCGATCCCGGCGACCACCCGGTCGACCTGGTCGACGTGCCGGGCGAAGAACTGGAGCAGCAGCGCGCGGCTCAGCGGCGTGGTGGTGAGCAGGTCGTCCACCAGCATCTCCCCGCCGTGGCGGCTGATCTGGTACGCCGCCGCGCCGACCACCTCGCCGTCGACCCGCGCGGCGACAAGCCAGTGCGCGTCGTCCTCCCGCAGCCGCTCGGCCCGATAGTCCGGGAACACCGCGAAGCCGTGCCGCTCGGCGGCGAGCCGCAGCGTGAACGCGCGGTACGCGTCGTACCCCGTGCTGATCCGCTCCCAAGTGATCTCGCCGGGCAGGTCGGCGCGCACCAGGTGGGCGAGGTCGCCGGGGGCGAACGTCACCCGGCGCCTCTTCGGCAGCCCGACGTACCCGAAACGCTCGTAGAACGAGGCCCGGAACGGATACAGCGCGGTAACCGGGTGGCCGCCGTCCCGCATGTCGCCGAGCAGCCGGGTCAGCAGCGTGCGGATGTGCCCTCGACGGCGGGCCAGCGGGTGCACGGCGACGCTCGCGACGCCGGCCATCGGGTGCAGCGTGCCGCGCACGTTCTGCCGCATCGGCAACGCGGAGACGGCGGCGAGCGAGGTGCCGCCCTCCTCCGCCACGAGAGTGACGTTGTCCTCCTGGAAGGGGAGGTAGCCGCGGTATCTCGCCGCGTCTTCCAGGGGTGCTGGGCTCGCCTCGAAGGCGTACGCCTGCAGGGGGAACGCGTGCGTGAGCCGCTCCTCAGAGCTGATTCGGCGGATCTTCATGCACACCAGCAAACCATGTGGATGCCCGCGGACCCCTAGGGCGTTCTCACCCTCCGGTCCAGGCGCCGAATCAGGGAGAAGTCGGTGCCCAGCCCGGATGGAAGTGTCAAGATCAAGCTAGAGGCTGTCCACATGGCGGTCATAACGGGGGAAACACAGGTCCGGCCGGCTGTACACACACCGGTCCGGCTCGGGCAACAGATCATCATCCTGCTCGGGCTATCGTCATCTACTTCGGCGTGCGCCACCTGACCGAGGGGTCAGTCAGCGCCGCGATCGCGAACGCGGAACGCGTTGTCGACTTCGAGAAGGCGCTCGGGCTGTACCACGAGCAGTGGTTGCAGGAGACGTTCGCGAGCAACGCACGGGTCAGCACGGTATTCAACTGGATCTACATCTGGGGGCACTGGCCGGTCATCGCGGTCACGCTGGTCTGGCTGGCCCGGCGGCACACGGCCATCTACCTGCGTACCCGCAACGCGATGATCCTGTCCGGCGCGATCGGCATGGTCATCTTCGCGACGTTCCCGGTCGCGCCGCCCCGGCTCGCGCCGCTGGGCATGGTCGACACCGTGACGGTCAGCTCGCACGCGTACCGGGTGCTGCAACCGCCGATGTTCACCAACCAGTACGCGGCGGTGCCGAGCCTGCACGTCGGCTGGGACCTGCTGATGGGCGTCGCGATCGTGATCGCGGCCCGGCGGATGTGGGTGAAGATCCTCGGCGTGATGATGCCGGTGGCGATGACGCTCGCGGTGGTGTTCACGGCCAACCACTACATCGTGGACGCGATCGCCGGTGCGGCGCTGACGATGGCCTGCTGGTTCGCGGTTCGCTGGTGGACCGCGCGGCGCGCGCGACGCCTCCAGCCGGCGGGCACTTAGTCAGAATGTATTGACAAAGTCCCGACCCCGGGGCGACGGTGGGTGGCATGCAGCTGCGGATCGCGGGCGCACCCATCTCGTGGGCGTGTGTGAGGTGCCCGGCTGGGGCTACCAGCTGCCGGCCGGGCGCGTGCTCGACGAGATGGGCTCCCTGGGCCTCGCGGCCACCGAGTTCGGGCCGGTGGGATACCTCCCAGACGATCCCGCCGGTCTGCTCGCCGCACACGGCCTGCGCGCGGTCGGCGGCTTCGTCCCGGCGGTCCTGCACGAGCCCGCCCGCGACCCGCGGCCGGAGGTGGGCGCCGTCGCCGCGCGCTACGCCACCGCCGGCGCCGACACCGTCGTGCTCGCCGCCGACACCGGACGCCAGGGGTACGACGCCCGCCCGGAGCTGGACGCCGCCGGCTGGGCCACCCTTCTGTCCAACCTGGACGGTGTGGCCGCCGCGGTCGCCGCGACCGGTCTCACGCCCACGCTGCACCCGCACGTCGGCACGATGGTGGAGACCGCGGACGACGTCGAGCGGGTCCTGGGCGGCAGCGCGGTGCCGCTCTGTCTGGACACCGGGCACCTCACGGTGGGCGGCGCCGATCCGGCCCGGATCGCCGCCGAGCACCCGCATCGCGTCGCGCACGTGCACCTCAAGGACGTCGACGCCGGGCTCGCCGCGCGGGTGCGGGGCGGCGACGTGTCGTACACGGAGGCGGTGCGCGCGGGCATGTTCCGCCCGCTGGGCAAGGGCGACGTCGACATCGCCGGCATCGTGCGGGCGCTCGACGCGGCCGGCTACGACGGGTGGTATGTGCTGGAGCAGGACGTCGTGCTCGCCGGCCCGGACGCCGACCCGCTGCCGGACGTCGCCGCGAGCGTGGACTACCTGCGGGGCCTGTGATGGGCTTCGAGGTGCTCACGATGGGGCGCGTCGGGGTGGACATCTACCCGCTCCAGGTGGGCGTCGGGCTGGCCGAGGTGGAGACGTTCGGCAAGTACCTGGGCGGCAGCCCGACCAATGTCGCGGTCGCCGCCGCACGCTACGGCCGGCGGGTCGCGGTCATCACCCGTACCGGCGCCGACCCGTTCGGCGACTTCGTCCACAGTGCACTGCGGGGGTACGGGGTGGACGACAGGTACGTGACCGCGGTCGCGCACCTGCCGACGCCGGTCACGTTCTGCGAGATCTTCCCGCCGGACGACTTCCCGCTCTACTTCTACCGCCTGCCGAGCGCGCCTGACCTGCAGATCAGGGCGGACGAGCTGGACATCGAGGCGATCCGGTCGGCGGGCGTCTTCTGGGTCACCGGCACCGGGCTGTGCGAGGAGCCCAGCCGCTCGGCGACGCTCGCCGCGCTGCGCCATCGAGCTGAGTCTCCAGGTGCCGGGGCCGGGATCACCGTGCTCGACCTCGACTACCGGGAGATGTTCTGGCCGTCCCGGGAGGAGGCGCGGCGCTGGCTCCAGGAGGCGCTGCCCTACGTCACGGTGGCGGTCGGCAACCTCGACGAGTGCTACACGGCGGTCGCCGAGCGGGATCCGGCCGCCGCGGCCAAGGCGCTCCGCGACCGTGGCGCCGACCTCGCGGTGGTCAAGCAGGGCCCGCGCGGGGTGCTCGCCGTCGACGGGTCCGGCGCCGTCGAGGTGCCGCCGGTGCCGGTCGAGGTGGTTAACGGGCTGGGCGCGGGCGACGCATTCGGCGGTGCGCTGTGCCACGGGCTGCTCGCTGGCTGGGAGACCGCCCGGGTCATGCGCTTCGCCAACGCGGCCGGTGCGATCGTCGCCGGCCGCCTGGCCTGTTCGGACGCGATGCCCACAGTGGACGAGGTCGAGGCATATGTTCGCTGAGCGGCTCGCGGCCGTCGTGGATGCCCGGACGCGGCACCCGCAGTCCATTTCGGAGACTGCGGCCAGGCGACCCCGCGGGTCCATCGGTGCGCGCCTCATGCTCCTGGCCGCCGACCACCCGGCACGCGGCTCGCTCGGCGCGGGGAGCCGGACGATGGCCATGGCCGACCGCGGCGACCTGCTCGAGCGGCTCTGCGTCGCGCTCGCCCGCCCCGGCGTCGACGGCGTCCTCGGTACCGCCGACGTGCTGGAGGACCTGCTCCTGCTCGGCGCGCTCGACGGCAAGGTCGTGGTGGGCTCGATGAACCGGGGCGGCCTCGCCGGCACCGCCTTCGAGATCGACGACCGGTTCACTGGGTACGGCGCGGAGGCGGTCGCCGCGATGCGCTTCGACGGCGGCAAGATGCTGCTCCGCATAGACCCCGACGACCCCGCCACGGTGTCCACGATGGAGGCGTGCGCGCGGGCCGTCGACGCGCTCGCCGCACGGCGGCTGATGGCGATGGTGGAGCCGTTCGTCAGCCACCGCGTCGACGGGCGGGTGACCAACGAGCTGACGCCGGACGCGATGGTGCGGGCCATCTCGGTCGCGTCGGGGCTGGGCGGGACCTCCGCGTACACCTGGCTGAAGGTGCCGGTCGTGCCCGAGATGGAGCGGGTGATGGCCGCCTCGACACTGCCCGCGCTGCTGCTCGGCGGCGAGGTGCCGGCCGACCCCGACGCCGCGTTTGAGGGCTGGCAGAAGGCGCTGCGGCTGCCCACCGTCAAGGGAATCGTCGCCGGCCGTTCGCTGCTCTACCCAGCCGACGACGACGTGGCCGGCGCGGTCGACACGGCGGTGAGCCTGCTGTGAAGACGGTGACGCCGGAAGCCGCCGGCTGGACCTACTCGGGTCTGCGGGTGCTGGACCTGGTCGGAACGCACGAGTTTCAGACGGGCGACGACGAGGTGCTTGTGCTGCCGCTCGCCGGTTCGTGCACTGTGGAGTGCGACGGTGAGACGTTCACATTGGACGGTCGGGCGGACGTCTTCGCCGGGGTGACCGACTTCGCGTACGCGCCGCGCGACGCCACCGTCACGGTCACCGGCGAAGGGCGGTTCGCGATACCCACCGCGCGGGCTTCCCGGCGCCTGGCGCCCCGGTACGGACCCGCCGAGAAGGTGCCCGTCGAGCTGCGCGGGGCGGGCAGTTGCTCGCGGCAGGTCAACAACTTCTGCACCCCGGACGTCTTCGCCGCCGACCGGCTGATCGCCTGCGAGGTGCTGACGCCGGGCGGCAACTGGTCGTCGTACCCGCCGCACAAGCACGACGAGGACCGGCCCGGCGAGTCGGTGCTGGAGGAGATCTACTACTTCGAGGTGCGGGGCGCGGACGGCATGGCGTACCAGCGTGTCTACGGCCCCGACACCGACATGCTCGCGGAGGTCCGCAGCGGCGACGTGGTGCTGATCCCGCGCGGCTGGCACGGTCCGTCGATGGCCGCGCCCGGCTACGACCTCTACTACCTCAACGTGATGGCCGGCCCACGGCGGGCCTGGGAGATCTGCGACGACCCGGCGCACGCCTGGATCCGCGACACCTGGGCCGCGCAGGAGGTCGACCCTCGGCTGCCGTTCGGACGAGGAGTGACCACATGAGACTGACCGTCGCGCAGGCGCTCGTCCGCTTCCTCGCCGCCCAGCGCAGCGAGCGGGACGGCGTGGAGCACAAGCTCTTCGCCGGCTGCTTCGGCATCTTCGGCCACGGCAACGTCGCCGGGATCGGGCAGGCGCTCTACGAGGCGGAGCTGCGCGAGCCGGGCGCGCTCCCGTACCACCAGGCCCGCAACGAGCAGGCGATGGTGCACGCGGCCGCCGCGTACGCGCGGATGCGCAACCGGCTCAGCACGCTCGCCTGTACCTCGTCGATCGGGCCGGGCGCGACGAACATGGTGACCGGTGCCGCGCTCGCCACCATCAACCGGCTGCCGGTCCTGCTGCTGCCCGGCGACGTCTTCGCCACCCGGGTCGCCGACCCGGTGCTACAGCAGCTGGAGGACCCGCGCGCCGCCGATGTCTCGGTCAACGACGCGTTCCGGTCGGTGTCCCGCTTTTTCGACCGGGTGTGGCGGCCCGAGCAGCTGCCGTCCGCGCTGCTCGGCGCGATGCGGGTGCTGACCGACCCGGCGGAGACCGGCGCGGTCACGCTCGCGCTCCCGCAGGACGTGCAGGCCGAGGCGTTCGACTGGCCGGAGGAGCTGTTCGCGCCGCGGGTGTGGCACGTGCCGAGGCCGGTGCCCGAGCCGGCGGCGCTCGCCCGCGCGGTCGCGGCGATCCGCGGCGCCCGCCACCCGCTGCTGGTCGCCGGTGGCGGGGTCGGCTACTCCGACGCGACCGAGGCGCTGCGCCGCTTCGCCGAGGCCACCGGCATCCCGGTCGCGGAGACCCAGGCCGGCAAGGGCTCGCTGCCGTACGACCATCCGCTCGCCCTCGGCGCGGCCGGGGCGACCGGCACCACCGCGGCCGTCCACATGGCCCGCGAGGCCGACGTGGTGATCGGCGTCGGCACCCGGTACAGCGACTTCACCACCGCCTCGCGGACCGCTTTTGGCGACGCGGTGTTCGTCAACGTCAACGTGGCCGCCTTCGACGCCGCCAAGCACGCCGGCGTCCAGGTGGTGGCCGACGCGCGGGAAGGGCTGCGGGCGCTCGCCGACGCGCTGACCGGCTGGTCAGTCAGCGACGGGTACCGGGAGGAGGCCCGCCGCCTCGCCGCGCAGTGGGACGAGACGGTGGAGCGGGCGTACCACCTCGGCCACAGCCCGCTGCCCGCCCAGTCCGAGGTGATCGGCGCGGTCAACGACGTCTCCGAGCCCCGCGACGTGGTGTTGTGCGCGGCCGGCTCGATGCCGGGGGAGCTGCATAAGCTGTGGCGCACCCGGGACCCGAAGGGCTACCACGTCGAGTACGGGTACTCCTGCATGGGCTACGAGATCGCCGGCGGCCTGGGCGCGAAGATGGCCGCCCCGGATCGCGACGTATTCGTGCTCGTCGGCGACGGCTCGTACCTGATGATGTCGTCCGAGCTGGTGACCGCCGTGCAGGAGGGCGTCAAGCTTATCGTGGTCCTCGTGCAGAACCACGGCTTCGCCTCCATCGGTGCGCTGTCGGAGGCGGTCGGCGCGCCCCGCTTCGGGACCCGCTACCGGTACCGCCACCCGGACAGCGGCCGCCTCGACGGCGACGTGCTCCCCGTCGACCTCGCGGCGAACGCGGCGAGCCTCGGCGTGCGCGTGCTCCGCGCCACGACCGTCGAGGAGCTCCGCGCCCACCTGCGCGACGCGAAGGCGCACGACGGCACCACGCTCGTACACGTCGAGACCGACCCGCTCGTGCCCGCGCCGGACGGTGGAGCGTGGTGGGACGTGCCGGTCGCCGAGGTGTCCACACTGGACGCGACGCGCCAGGCCCGGAAGTCGTACGAGGCCGCGAAGGTCAACCAGCGCCCATACCTGGGGGGTACCGGATGAACGTTGGCGTTATCGGCACCGGCGCGATCGGCACCGACCACATCCGCCGCCTCACCGGGCGGGTGGCGGGTGCGCGGGTGACCGCCGTGTTCGATGTGGACACCGCCCGAGCCGCCACGGTCGCTGCCATGGCCGGTGCGGCGAGCCACCGTGAGGCGGACGACGTCATCGACGACCCAGCCGTGGAGGCGGTGCTGGTCGCATCGCCCGGTGACACGCACGCGGACCTCGTGCTCGCCTGCATCGCGGCCGGCAAGCCGGTGCTGTGTGAGAAGCCGCTGGCCAGCACGAGCGACGCCGCGCTGAAGGTGGTCGAGGCCGAGGTGACGTACGGGCGGCGGCTGGTCCAGGTGGGTTTCATGCGCCGGTACGACGGCGGCTACCTGGGCGTGAAGACCGCGCTCGCGGCCGGGCGGATCGGCGAGCCGCTGCTCGTCCACTGTGTACATCGCAACGTGAGCGTGCCACCCAGCTTCACCGGCGACATGTCGCTCACCGACTCGCTGGTGCACGAGGTCGACGCCTGCCGCTGGCTGCTCGACCAGGAGATCGTCGCCGCCACCGTCGTCGACGTGCCGCACAGCCCGCTTGCCCTCCCGCAGCTACGCGACCCGCGGCTGGTCCTGCTGGAGACCGAGCGCGGGATCGTCATCGACGCGGAGGTCTTCGTCAACGCCCGCTACGGGTACGACGTGCGCTGTGAGGTCGTCGGCACCACCGGCACCGTCGCGCTCGACGCGCCCAGCACCGGCGTGGTCGCGCTGGAGGGCGGGCGGGTGCAGGCGCTGCCGATGGACTGGGAGGCCCGCTTCGGCCAGGCGTACGTGGACGAGCTTCAGGCCTGGGTCGACGCCGCGAGCCAGGGGACCGCGGATGGGCCGAGCGCCTGGGACGGGTACGCGGCCACCGCCGTCGCCGAGGCCGCCGTCGCCTCCCGAGGCGCCCGGACGAAAGTGGACCTGGCCGAGCGCCCGGGCCTCTACAGTGGAGAATCCTTACCGTGACACCGGTGTCCGAGCTGATCCGGATCGACAGGTCCAGCCCCGTGCCGCTGTACTTCCAGGTCGCGCGAGGGCTGGAAGAGCTGATCGCCACCGGCCGGCTGACCCCCGGGACGAGGCTGGAAAACGAGGTCGCGCTCGCCGACCAGCTCGGCCTGTCCCGCCCGACGATGCGGCAGGCGATCCAGTACCTCGTCGACAAGGGCCTGCTGGTGCGCAAGCGCGGGGTGGGTACCCAGGTCGTGCACGCCCGGGTCCGGCGCACGGTCGAGCTGACCAGCCTGTACGAGGACCTGGATCGCACACACCAGCAGCCGCGCACCGACGTGCTCTCGTTCGGTCCGGCCACCGCGCCCGACGAGGTGGCGGTCGCGCTCGCCCTGCCCAGCGGCACGCTCGTGCTGGCGATCGAGCGGCTGCGGTACGCGCAGGGCGAGCCGCTCGCGCTGATGCGCAACTACCTGCCCGCCGGCCTGTTGCGGGTCACCGCCGACGACCTGCGCGAGCGTGGGCTGTACCAGCTGATGCGCGCCGCCGGTGTCAACCTCCGCCTCGCCGACCAGACCATCGGCGCCCGCCGCGCCACCGCGGCCGAGGCCAAGGTGCTGGGCGAGACGCGTGGGGCGCCGCTGCTGACGATGGCGCGCATCGCGTACGACGACGCCGGCCGCGCTGTCGAGTTTGGACAGCACGCGTACCGCGCCTCGCTGTACTCCTTCGAGCTGACCCTGGTGGCACGGTGAGCACGATCGGCGTGGGCGTCATCGGCCTGGGCTGGATGGGCCGGGTGCACTCGCAGGCGTACCTCCGTGTGCCCCACCATTTCCCGGACCTGAAACCGGCGCCGCGGCTGGTGACCGCCGCGGACCCGGTCGCCGAGCTACGCGACGACGCCACGCGCCGGTACGGCTTCGCCCGCACCGCCGCGAGCTGGGCCGAGGTGCTCGCCGACCCGGAAGTCGCGGCGGTCAGCGTCACGACCCCACGGACCTGCATGCCGAGGTGGGCGTCGCCGCGGCGAAGGCCGGCAAGCACATCTGGATCGAGAAGCCGGTCGGCCGCGATGCGGGTGAGGCCGCCGCCGTCGCGGACGCCGCCACGGCAGCGGGTGTGCAGAGCACCGTCGGCTTCAACTACCGCAACGCCCCCGCGGTGGCCCGCGCCCGCGAGCTGATCGCCGCCGGCCACATCGGCGCGGTCACGCACGCCCGCTTCAGGTTCCTGGGCGACTACGCCGCTCACCCGATGGGCGCACTGTCGTGGCGCTTCACCCGCGCCCGCAGCGGCTCGGGCGTGCTCGGCGACCTCATGTCGCACGCCGCCGACCTGGCCCGCCATCTTGTCGGCCCGCTGACGGCGGTGGTCGCCGACCAGGCCACCTTCATCGCCGAACGCCCCACGCCCGCCGGCGCCACCAGCCACTACGCGACGGCCACCGGAGCGCTGGCCCCGGTGGAAAACGAGGACTGGGCCGCGTGCCTGGTCCGCTTCGCCTCCGGCGCGCGGGGCTCGCTGGAGGCCAGCCGCGTCAGCGTCGCCGACCAGAACAACTACGGCTTCGAGATCCACGGCACGAAGGGCGCGGTCGCCTGGGACTTTCGCCGGATGGGCGAGCTGCGCGTGTCCACAGGGGACGGTTACCAGAACGTCGCGCTGGCCACCGAGTACGTCGGCCCCGGGTGGGGGAGTACGCCGCATTTCAGCCCGGCGCCGGCATCGCGATGGGCTACGACGACCTGAAAGTCATCGAGGCGGCGAACTTTCTCCGCTCCATCTCGGACGGCGCACCGCACGGCCCCACACTGGACGACGCCGTCCACGCCGCCCGCGCCACCGCCGCCATGTCCGAGTCCTTCCACACCGGCACCTGGGTCACCCTCTAGCGACGCGGAGCCGGGTTCATCGGGTCCGTCCACAATGGCCGCATTTCAGGACCGAAACTTGAGCTACCGCGATGTCCGCGGTGGTCCGGACCGCTGCTCCCGCGGCCTCGCCCTCCGCGGCTCACAACCCAAACCCCCGGCTGGTCCGGCGTGCGGCAGGGCCGCGGCCCTAGCGCCCGCGATGCTAAGAGCTGGCGAACCTGGACCGTTTGTCCCCTCGATCGCTGCGTGCTCCAACCTCCTCGCACCGATCAGGGCGATGGTCATGGATGCCCGGCACTGTCGAAAAGGGGGTGGCCTTGATCGGTGGGCGCTCTGGTCGTCCGTGGCGATTCATTTCCCCTCCAGCGGCAACTTTTCACCACGGACGCAGGCGGCCCGGCGGTGCTTGCGCCGATCAAGGAAAGTCCGCGGCTATGGCCTCGTCGCTGGCTGTGCCGGCCGGATGGGTTGTGAATCGCGGAGGGTGAGGCCGCGGGAGCAGCGGTCTGGACCACCGCGGACGTCGCGGTAGCTCACGTCTTTTGTTTTTGGAACAGAGGTCCTGGACAGTCACCAAGGAGCGTCTACTGTGGACGCTGCGGGCTTGGGGTGGGTTGGATCAGAATCGGACACGTGTTCGAGGGTGGGGTGGTCGTTGCTGAGCTGGCCCAGGTGCCGCCGGGTGCCGGGTTGGCCGCGATGCTCGCGCGCCTCGATCGGTCGGTGTTGAGCGGGTTTGAGCTGGTGGAGGTGGCCAAGGCCATCGCTCGCCAGGTCGCGCACTATCAGGCGGAGTTGTTGGCGACCGTGTTGGAGTCGGCCTACTGCCCGCCTGACGACGAAGGCAGCCCGCCGGAGCGCACCGACCGTCCGGAGGAGTATGCGGCGGAGGAGATCCGGTTCGCGTTGACGCTGACGCGGCGAGCCGCGGACGCGTTGATGGGCACGGCTTATGCGCTGGTCGAGCGCCTGCCGGACGTGCACGAGGCGTTGCTGTCGGGCCGGATCGATCTGGCCAAGGCTCGCGTGTTGGACGAGGAGTCCGCCGCCCTGCCGATCCCGGTGGCGCGGCGGGTGACCGGTCTTGTGCTGCCGGTCGCTGGTGGTTTGACCACTGGGCAGTTGCGCGCGCGGTTGCGGAAGGTGGTCATCGCCGCCGATCCCGACGCGGCGGCTTCTCGGCAGCGGGAGGCGCTGACCCGGCGCCGGGTCGAGCACGGCCTGGACACCGACGGCACCGCCACGCTCGCGGGCCACCACCTTCCGCCGGATCGGGCCGCGACCGCCGCGGCGCGGATCGACGCGCTGGCTCGGGCGGCGAAGCGGGCCGGGGACGCCCGGAGCTTGGATGAGCTGCGCGCGGATGTGTATCTGGACATTCTCAACGGTGACCGCACCCTGACCGGGCTTCTCGCGACGGCTGGTGGGGTGGAGCTGGTTGTTCCGTTGGGCGCGCTGACCGGCTCGTCCCGGGAGCCTGGCGAGATCAAGGGCTGGGGACCGGTCCTCGCCGAGATCGCCGCCAAGGTCGCCGACCAGCAGCGTGGCCGGCCGTGGCGCTACACGGTGGTCGACGGCAGCGGCGCGGTCACGGCTCACGGTCCGCTGCGTCGGCGTCCCGCGGCTGCTGTCGCCGCGTTTGTCAGGGCCCGGGACCGCACCTGCCGTGCACCCGGCTGCCGGGCGCCCGCGCACCGGGCTGACCTGGACCACACCCGCGCCTGGGAGACGGGCGGAGCCACCACATCGTCCAACCTTGGCGTGCTGTGCCGGCACTGCCACGGCTACAAACACAGTCGGGGAGTCCGCCTGACCCAGCCGGCGCCTGGCACGTTCGTCTGGCGCACCCGCCTCGGCCACACCTACACCACGGGGCCCGCACCACCCTGACTTTGCGATCACGCGACACTTTCGTGACGGCCTCATCGCGAGGTCAGCCATGCCGCCAGGACGGTGGCGATCGCGGCGGCTCAACGGGTGAGGGTGATGAGGGCGTTGGCTTGGTTGCGGGTGGCGAAGGTGTGGACGCGGTCCAGATGTGCATCGACATCACGAATCCCGTCGGCCGAGCCGCGGGCGGCCCAGGCGGCGGCTAGCGCGGCGTCGCTGGCGCAGCCGATCTCGTCGTAGAGCGTCACCGCCGCCGCCGGGTCGCCCGCCACCAGGGCCTCGGCCGCGACCACCCAGCGTGTGCGGCGCAGGCTCGTGCGGACCACCTCGGCCATCGCGGGAACCGCCGCCGGGGTCAGGACCGTCGCGTGGGCTGCGGCCGACAGCCACTCCAGCGTCAGCGCGGTCGGGACCTCGCGCCACAGCGCGGCCAGGTCCGCCAGCAGCGTTGCCGCACCGTCCACATTGCCGGAAAGGGCGTGGGCCAGCGCGCCGTGGGCGTAGGCGTTGTAGCGCAGGCGGACGAAGCCGGAGCGGTGGGCGACGTCCAGGCTGCGCGCGATGTCCTCGCCGTCGGGGCGGCCGCAGAGGGCGCCGATCCAGGCGCGGCGGCCGCGGAGCTGGAGGTCCCAGTCGGTGGTGCCGGCGCCCTCGTCCTCGTGGTCGAGGTATTCGTCGGCGGCGCGCAGCAGAGCCACCCAGTCGCCGTTGAAGTAGGCCAGCTCGGCCTCCTCCGAGTGGCTGAGCACCAGGCTCAACTGTCCACCGTGGACGCCGCGGCTCTCCCGTTCCAGCTCGGTGGCGCCGGACAGGTCGCCCTCCTCCTGGCGGAAGGTGGCCAGGTTGTGCAGCGCCCGGCGCAGCGTTGGCAGGCCCTGCGCGCGGCAGGTCTCGATCACGTCCGCCAGGTCGTCGAGGGCGGCGAGGTCGCCGGCCACGTACTGGGTGGCGTGCTCCGTGACCAGCGCGTGCACCTCGGCGTCGGCCAGGCCCAGGCGGTGGGCGAGGTCGCGGGCGGCGCGGGCCGCGGGCAGGGCCGGGCCGGTCTGGAACTCCAGCAGGTGCAGGCGGGCCAGCTCCGCGTACGCCTCGGCCTTGGCGGCGTCGTCGGGCAGGTCGTGGAAGAGGGCGATGGCGTGGTCGAGGTGCTCGCGGGCCTTGTCGCGTTCGGCGCGCATGAACTCGGCCTGCCCCAGCAACGTCTCCGCCCGCGCCTCGCCGGCCCGGTCGCCGGCCTCCCGCATGCGGTCGGCGAGGCGGGCGACCTCCTTGACCCCGTCGCGGTAGAAGCGGTCGGCGTCGTCCAGGAACTGGAGCCGGTGGTGCAACAGCTCGGCGCCCCGCCGCGCATCCGGCTCGTGCTCGGCCGGCCAGGCGTTGAGCGCGCCCTCCGTGTAGCCGAGCGCGGACTCCACCGCGTACACGGTGAAGGCGGCCTCGGCCGCGGCGAGCAGTGCGGTGCGCGCGGCCTCGGTGTCCGCGGCCGTGTCCTCGCCGAGGCTCAGGGTGAGGTCGAGGGCCTGGATGCGGTGGCGCGCGACGGCGGTCGCGAGGTCGTTGCGGCCGTCGATGGAAACCCGCTCCAGCCAGGTCGCCGAGCGCCGGTGCAGCGCCGCGCGGGTCGCTCTGGGGAGGCGGCGGTACGCCACGTCGCGCACAAGCTGGTGCTGGAACGCAAGCTCCGCCTCACCAGCCACAGTGGACACCGGGCCGGCGACGAGGAGGTCGCGGCGCTGGAGGCGGTGCAGCACGCCGGCCACGCCTACCGTGTCGAGCGCGAGCATGTCGGCGATCGCGCCCGGCCAGAGGCGGTCGCCGAGGACGGCGGCGGCGTTGAGGACGGTGCGCTCCGCGTTGTCGAGCAGGTCGATGCGGTTGGCGATGACGCCGTGCACGCTGTCCGGGACGTCCAGGTCACCTTCGGCGTCCAGGGCACTGCCGCGCTCGCCGACCATCCGCACGTATTCGACCGCGTACATCGGGTTGCCGGCGGTGAGCCGGGTCAGGCGGTCGGCGTGGTCGGTGGGCAGGCCCTGCTGGGTGAGCAATGTGGACAGTAGTGCGCGCACCTCCGCGTTGCGCAGCCGGGCCAGCGAGACGGTGAGCATCCCGGGCAGCGCGGACGGCCAGGTGGGCTGCTCGTCGAGCAGTTCGGGGCGGTAGGTGCAGAGCACGAGCAGGGGCACGTCGCCGCCGGCCTCGACAAGGTCGGCGAGGAAGCGGAGCATGGCCGGGTCCGCGAAGTGCAGGTCTTCGATCACCAGCACGGTGGGGATGTGCCGGGCCAGGGCGAGCAACGCGTCCCGCCAGGCGGCCTCGATCTCGCCCGGGCGCACCGCGCGACCGGGCAGGCCGGCGAGCGGGCCCAGCAGCCCGACCAGGCGGTCCACCTCGGGCGACGGCAGCACCTCGGCGAGCGTGGCGGTGAGCCGCTCGCGGGTGGTGGCCGGGTCGTCGGTGTCGAGTACATCGGCCTCGGCCTTGACGATCTCGGCGAGCGCGTCGTAGGTGCCGCCCGCCCCGTACGGCAGGCAGCGGCCGACCCGCCACCGCACCAGCAGGTCGCCGTCGTCGTGGATGCGGCGGTACAGCTCGCGTACCAGCCGGCTCTTGCCCATCCCGTGCACGCCGACCACCGACACCAGGTGGGCGCGGCGCTCGGACACGCACCGCCGCACCGCCGCCGTGAGCAGGTCGAGCTCGGCGGCCCGCCCGACCAGCGGGGTGCCTTCGTCGTCGATGACCGGCGGGCGCCGTACCGACGCCTGGGCCAGCCAGGCCTCGACGGAGCGCGACTTGCCGGCGAGCGCCAGGTGCAGAGGCTCGTCCGCGTAGCGGATCGAGCCGGCGGTGGCGCGGTGGGTCGCGGCCGAGACAAGCACGCCGCCTTCCGGCGCATGGGTTTGTAGCCGCGCAGCGGTGGCCACCACGTCACCGGAGAGCAGCGCCTCGCCGCCGTTGCGGGCGGCGGCCAGGTCGACCAGCGCCTCACCGGTGGCGATGCCCACCCGGGCCCGCATCGGGTAGCGCCCGGCGAGCGGCTTGCCGTCCAGCGCCCGCTGCATGTCCAGGCCGGCGAGCACCGCCCGGTACCCGTCGTGCTCGGTCTCCACCGGCACGCCGAAGACGGCCATGACCGCGTCGCCGATGTACTTCTCCACGACCCCGCCGTACCGCCGGATCACCTCGCGCGCGGTGTTGAAGTAGTCCATCTGTAGGCGGCGCAGGTCTTCGGGGTCGAGCCGCTCCGCCATCGAGGTGAAGCCCTTGAGGTCGGCGAAGAGCACGTTGACCGTGCGCCGCTCCTCGCGGGACGGGCTGCCGCTGTGCAGCTCGCGGGTGAGCGGGCTGCCGCAGCTGGTGCAGAACGTGAACTCGGGCGCGACGATCGAGAGGCAGGAGCCGCACCGGCTGTGCAGCGGAGCGCCGCACCGGCCGCAGAAGTGGTGGGTGGGGTCGGCGACCGCGTCACACTTCAGACACACGCGCTGTGTGCCGTGTGGCGCCGGTTCGTCGACCATCCCGCGACCATCCTCGCAGCTCGTGCCCGCTGGGCCAAGGGTGAGTCAGTCACACGGTAACGTTGCCTGTCCAAAGAATGACAGCTCGACAGCTACTTTGGACACTAAGGTCCGAAGAGCTGCTTTCCCGTCCACAAAGGGGGATCCACCATGACCGACTCGACCGAGGCCGGCACGCAGGGCAAGGGTGTCAGCTCCGACCCCAACGGCAAGGGTGTCAGCTCGACCACGCAGGGCAAGGGCGTGAGCGTGCCGGAGAAGGGCAAGGGCGTCAGCGCGCCCCCGGCCGACGAGCACGAGTAGCGCGTACCGGGCGGGGATCCATGCCGATCGGTATGGGTCCCCGTCCATGCGTACGAATGTTTCCGACAACTGAGACTAATAGCAGGTCGTGCGCGGTGTGGGGTCGCGTACACCCGCTGGGCTGCCCTATCCTCCGCTGGTTTTGTCCAGTCCAGCTTTCCGCACGGGGAAGGGTTACCCCCACATGCACGCCAGGAGCGCTCTGCGTCTGTTCGCGGGGCTCGGGGTCGCGGCCACGCTCGTCGCGACCACCGCCATACCGGCCGCCGCACGGGCGGCCGCGGAGATCAGTGTCTTCTACGGCGACCTAACGGTCGCGGCGGACGGCCCAGGCAAGATCCAGGCCGCCTCGATCTACGCCTCCGAGTCGGTGGTGCTCGACAAGCCGACCATGCGCTTCGACGCGACCGACCTCGCCGGGGTGGTGACGCTCTCCGAGGAAGTGAGCAGCGACTGCGCGGAGGAGTCCGCGGGGATCTTCGTCTGCCAGTCCCCGTTCGATATCGAGTTGGACGAGTTCGGCATCGGCGGGCTCTTCGACGTCGTCATCACCGCCGCCCAGGGCGCGACCGAGGGCGCCGAGGGCACCCTCAAGCTCACACTCAGCGCGCCCGGAATCGAGCCCGTCAGCACGCAGGCGCGGGTCCGGGTCGGCGAGGGCGTCGACCTCGCGACCGACGAAGAGCCGGCGGAGGTCTCCAGCGCGCCGGGCGCGAACTTCGACGCGCCGCTGCGGCTGCGCAACGCGGGTGAGACGGCGGCCGAGGGCGTGGCAGCCGTGTTCTTCGGCGGCTACGGCATCGAGTCCCGCACCCGCCACAGCAACTGCACGTACGAGGGCGACTACCTCAGGACCTGCACGTTTGAGCAGGACCTTGCGCCCGGTTCCACGCACACCGCGTCGGTGGCCGCCCGGCTGCGCCCCGACACGTACGCGCCGGGCCACCAGGCGCTTGAGAACATCTGGATGACGCCGGCCGAGTTCGAGGACTTCGCCAAGTTCATCGAGGCCAATGGGTTCGACATCGGCAAGCCCGGCGACGGGCCGGCGCTGGCGCTTACCGAGGAAAGCGGGATCCAGGCGCGCAAGGCGCAGGCGGACAAGGACCCGCTGAACAACGGGACCTACGTTGACGTCACCGTCACCGGCGAAAACGGGGCGGACCTGGAGGCGATCGGCACGGCGTTCGACGGCGCCGCCGGGAGCATCCACGAGACCAAGCTCGGCGTGGTCAACCACGGGCCGGCGGCGCTCGACAGCAGCCGTAGCGGCGAGACGATCACCCGCGTGATCGTGGACGTCCCGGCCGGTACGACGGCCGTCAAGGTGTCCGCCGACTGCCTCCCGTTCGCCGGTGAAAACCCGGACTGGGAGCAGCCGGGCAAGCCGGGCGCCCGCAAGTACCTGTGCAACCCCGGCTTCTTCCTGGCTCCGGGTGACGGGCTTGTGTTCCCGTTCTCCTTCCGGATCGACGAAGTGATCGCGGACGCCGCGGGCACGCTCACGGTGAACGCGCCGTGCGAGTGCTCGGGGGTCTTCACCCGGGACACCAACAAGTCCAACGACGTCGCGAAGATCCTGGTCAACGGCACCGGTGGGGGCGGTGGCGGGCTCCCCGTCACCGGCACCTCCACCGGTATCGTCGCCGGGGCCGGCGCGCTCCTGCTGGTCGCGGGCGCTGTCGGGTTCGTGATCGCCCGGCGTCGCCGGATGCGCTTCGTAGCCTGATCAAACTCAGCGGCGGCTGCTGCTCGATCGCGTCGGGTAGCAGCCGCTGCGGGGTGCCGCGGTGGCATAGTGGATCGGGTGATCCCCGCCACTCCCGCCGCGCTGGCCGAGGCGCTCGCCGGCGTGGGTTACCTGGCCGACGACGGCCTCGCCATCGCCGGTCACCTGGCGCTCAAGCTGGGCCGCCCGCTCTTCCTGGAGGGCGACGCGGGGGTGGGCAAGACCGCGTTCGCGCAGGCCCTGGCATCGGCGACCGGGGCGCATTTCGTGCGGTTGCAGTGCTACGAGGGACTCGACGCGGCGCAGGCGCTCTACGACTGGGACTTTCCGCGGCAGATCCTGCACCTGCGTACCGTCGAGGCGGCGGCCGCCGCGGCCGGGGACAAACCTGACACGGCCGCGCTGGAGGCGAGCCTCTACGACCGGCGATTCCTCGTCGCCCGCCCGCTGCTCCAGGCGCTCGAGCTGAGCCCGTGCGTGCTGCTCGTCGACGAGATCGACCGGGCCGACGACGAGTTCGAGGCGTTCCTGCTGGAGATCCTCGCGGACGCCGCGATCACAATCCCCGAGCTTGGCCGGATCGCCGCCAAGACGCCGCCGCTGACCGTGCTGACCAGCAACCGCACCCGCGAGGTGCACGACGCCCTCAAGCGCCGCTGCCTGTACCACTGGGTCGAGCATCCCAGCTTCGCCCAGGAGGTGGCGATCATCCGCTCGCGGCTTCCCGAGGTGACCGAGCGCCTGGCCGCGGACGTGGCAGGCGCGGTGCAGCGGATGCGCCGGCTCGACCTGATCAAGGCGCCCGGTGTCGCCGAGGCCCTCGACTGGACCAGCGCGCTCGCCGCGCTCGGCGCCCGTGAGCTCGACCCCGACCTGGCCGCGGCGACGCTCGGCGCGGTGCTCAAGTACCGCGAGGACGGCGAGCGCGTGAAAGCGGCCCAGCCGTGGCTGGCGACCTGACCTCGATCCTCGTCGGCTTCGCCCGCACCCTGCGCAACGCGGGCGTACAGGCGACCGGGGAGCGGGTCGAGGCGATGGTCGCCGCCGTCGACGCGCTGGACGTCACCCGGCCCGAGGACGCGTACTGGGCGGGCCGTCTCACGCTCTGCGGCGAGCCCGACGACCTGCCGGTCTACGACGCGGCGTTCGCCGCCTACTTCGGCGGACGCGCGCCCGCGAAGCCGCCGGCGCCGGTCCCGACCAGGCGGCGGGGGTGGCGCTCTTCGCCCAGCACCACCCGGACGGGGGTACCGCCGGCTCCCGGGACGACGACCTGGCGGTCGCGGCCAGCCCCGCCGAGGTCCTGCGCCGCCGCGACCTCGCCCTTCTCTCCACCGCCGAGCGCGAGGAGGTACGCCGCCTCGTGGCCCTGCTCGCCCCGGCCACCGCCGCCCGCCCGAGCCGCCGCCATCGCCCGGCCGCCGGTGGTGCGGTCGATCCGCCTCGCACGGTCCGGCGGATGCTCCGCCACCTGGGCGAACCGGCCCGGCTGGCCCGGCGGGAGCGGCGGGACAAGCCGCGCCGGCTGGTACTGCTGCTCGACGTCTCCGGTTCGATGGCGCCGTACGCGGACTCGCTTCTGCGCTTCGCGCACGCCGCGGTCCGCAGGCGGCCGACGCTGACCGAGGCGTTCACGCTCGGCACGCGGCTGACCCGGGTGAGCCGGGCGTTGCGCCACCGCGACCCGGACGGTGCCCTGCGCGCGGCCGGCGAGGCGATCCCGGACTGGCACGGCGGTACCCGGCTGGCCGACTCACTGAAAGCCTTCCTGGACCGGTGGGGCCAGCGCGGCACGGCGCGCGGCGCGGTGGTGGTGCTCTTCAGCGACGGCTGGGAGCGGGGTGACCCGGCGCTGCTCGCCGCCCAGATGGCTCGCCTTTCCCGGCTGGCCCACCGGCTGGTGTGGGTCAACCCGCACCGTGGCAAGCCGGGGTACGAGCCGCTCGTCGCGGGCATGGCGGCCGCCCTGCCCTACCTGGACGACTTCGTCGCCGGGCACAGCCTCGCCGCGCTCGAGGACCTCGTCCGCGTCATCAGTCGATCATGATGTTTCCGGCGCGTGACTGAGGGTAGGTTCCCGCCCGAGACGGGAGGTATCGCATGAAGCTCGACCACTCCTTCAGCGTGCCGGTGCCGATGAAGGAGGCGTGGAGTGTGCTGCTGGACGTGCCACGGGTCGCGCCGTGCATGCCGGGCGCCACGCTAAGCGACTTCGACGGCCAGGAGTTCACCGGCACGGTCAGGGTGAAGGCCGGGCCGATGGTGCTCATATACGCCGGGAAGGGCCGCTTCGTCGAGCGTGACGAGGCGGCCCGCCGCATGGTGATGGAGGTTTCCGGCCAGGACACCCGCGGGTCCGGCACCGCCGCCGCGACGGTCACCGCCACGCTCGCCCCGACGGTGACTCGACGAGGGTCGAGGTGTCGACGGACCTGACGGTGACCGGCAAGCCGGCGCAGCTTGACCGAGGGGTGATCGCGGACGTGGGCGGGCGCCTGACCAGCCAGTTTGCCGACCGCTTGGCGGCGGAGCTGGTGGCGCCCGCGCCGACGGTCGCGCTACTGGTGCAGGACGAGCCGGCGGCTCCGGAGACCCAGCCGGAGACCGAGGTCGAGCCGATCGACATGCTCAAGCTGTCGGTCGGTACGGCCGCGGCCCGATACGCCGGGCTGATCGCGATCAGCGCCGGCGCCGTGGTCCTCACCTGGCTCGTGATCCGGGCCCTGCGTCGCTAATCGAAGCTGTACTCCAGTGTGTACGCGTGGCCGCCAGCCCCGTCCACGATGATCTGGCCGGCGCCGCGGATCGTGCGCAGGTCGCCGGTGCCGGAGTCGGGCACGATCGCCCAGTAGAGCGCCTGCCCGTCTGCGGCGTCGGCGGTGGCGTTGTGGTGCAGCACGAACGTGCCGGCCCGCCCGCCGACAGTGCCGCTGAACCGCTCGAACCCCACGTATGCGGAGGAGGTCTCCACCTGCGTCAGGCACATCAGGATGCGGGTGCTGCTCGTGCCGGTCAGGTCACCGGTGAACGTCTTCGTCACCTTCGCCTGCGACAGCGCCGCTCCCTCCGCCTCGTCGAAGGTCTCCTGGTCCCAGCCTTCTATGGTGAACGCGCCCTTGGCGTACTCGGTCATGGCCGACAGCATGCCGCACCTACCTGACAACCTGTGTCAGGTAGGCCGCTCCCGCTTCGGGAGCTTGCTGACCACCGCCTCATAGGAGCCGTCGATCGCCTCGCGGAGCTCCTCGTCGGGGATCTTGCCGCCGGTGCGGAGCGAGTTCCACCCCGAGCGCCCGATGTACGGCATGACTGACGCGTCTTCCGGGTAGCGGGCCAGCCACTCGTCGGCCATCTCGCGGTTGGGCCCGCACTTGACGCCGACACCCGGCCCGCCGGACCCCAGGAAGGCGAAGATCTTGCTGCCGACCTTCACCACGACGTCGCCCTCCCAGGGCTCGTCCTGCCACGCGCCGGGCTTGGCCAGGCAGTACGCCAGCAGCTCATCCCACGTCATCGCATCAGGCTACGAGAAGGCCGACGCCGAGCGTGAGCGTGCCGGCGGCGAGGGCGGCGGCGCCCAGCCAGAGGATCCAGATGAAACGGTTGGGCTGGGTGAGGCCGCGTCCCGCGGACGAGGCGAAGAAACCGCCGGACATGAGGATCGCGGCCGCCGGCACGCCGAGCCGCGCGACCGAGTCGGCGACCCCGGTGAGGGTGGCCGAGTCGGCCAGGACCTGGCAGATCAGGCCGAGCGTGACGAGCACCCCGGCGTGGGCGTGGCCGGCCCGGGCGAACGCCTTCTGGAAGTCGGTCATGGGCACCTGGCCGCGCACGATCCTGGTCATGAACCAGCCGCCGAACTCGATCGTCACGATGGTCAGCAGCATCACGCCGGCGACGTACCGGCTCTCGTCGCTCAGCAGCATTGTGTTGCCTTCCTTCAATCTAGGCAGTGTCTAGTTACGGGCCGACCATAACACGAGGGGCAGCGGTACGGTAGGTCGATGGTGACCGCCGATGACATCCGGCGGGTGGCGCTGTCCCTCCCGCGGGCCTACGAGGCGCTCGTGCGCGACCGGGTGAAGTTCCGGGTCGGCCAGATCGTGTTCGCGGCGCTCTCCCGGGACGAGACCGAGATGGGCTTCGGCTACCCGAAAGAGGAGCGCGTCGCGCTGATCGCGGCCGAGCCGGACAAGTTCTTCATGCCGATCAAGTCGGACGAGCGCTACAACTGGGTGCGGGTGTGGCTCGCGAAGATCGACGAGGACGAGATGCGCGAGCTCGTCGTCGACGCGTGGCGGATGTGCGTGCCCAAGAAGGTCATCGCCGAGTACGAGGCGTCACTGCGCTGACCCAGCTCCTGAGCGCTGGAGCTGGTGGCGCTCAGGCCGCCACGGCCACCGGGACCCGGCGAGGCGTCAGCAGCAGGCCGAAGCTCAGCCCGAACACCGTCCACAGTGCCGCCAGCTCGGCCAGCGAGGCCAGCCGGAAGTCCCACAGCAGGGCGGCCGGGATGTCCGCCGGCACGCTGTCGGGGGTGGCCGGCCAGGTCATGAGCAGCGCGGTGTACCCGACGGCCGCGACCGCGACGCCGATCGCCGCGCGGTAGGCCGGCGGCCACGGGCGTGCGGCCAGCCGGTCGTGCACGAGGAACGCGAGCCAGGTGATCGCGACCGCCGCCGCGATGAGCGTCAGGTACTGCACCGTACGCGCGGTGACCGTCTCCGGGTCGCCGACGCCGGGCGGGTTGGCGGGGTACTTGAGCCCGGGCAGCAACGCGAGCGTCGTGAAGCCGAGGAACGCCAGCAGCGCCGCGCGGCCGAAGTCGGTGGCGGCCGGCAGCCGGTGCCGCACACGGGCGAAAACCACGCCGACGACGAGCGCGAGGCAGACCGCGACGGCGATGGCCGCGATCATGCCGCCGACGACCTGCGTGGAACGGCCGAACACCGGGTCTTCGTGCGTACTGCCAGCGGATCGGGCCTCTTCGATGACGAGCGCGTTGTCGATCTGCGGCTCGACGACGGCCAGGGCGACGATCGAGGCGGCCACGCCGGCGAATAGCCCAGCGAGAGCCGCCCGGCGCAGCACGGCGCCGAGGGTGAGGGAAGTCATGGCGCTAGTGGCAGGGAACGCCGAGCGCGTGCCGCCCGTCGTGCGTGAACTCGTGGATCTGCTCGGCGAACGCCGTGCTGTTGAGCTGTAGCAACACGAATACCGCGAGCAGGGCGAAGGCGACGATCAGCCAGGCGGCGACGGGCACGTGAATCCGCGTGGCGGTGGACGCCTCGGCGGTGGGTGCGGCCATATCGGGTGTTCCTCTCGTCCATGCCTCGTGGCGATGCGGTACAGCTGCCACGGCCGGTCTCCTGGCTCCCGGATCGACACGCTCCCTCGACCTTCCCAGACCGTCGCCGGTCCAGTGGCGTTGCGGGGGAGCACTCCCCGGTCACAGTGGCGAGGACCACGCCGGAATTTCACCGGCTTCCCGAGCACCGTGGCTTCGGCAGCGTAACTCCGAACGCGTGTTTGACGCCAGACCCGCGGCTGGGTCAGCATGGCCGGCATGCCCGCCGCCTACCCGTTCTCCGCCGTCGTCGGCCTGGCCGACCTGCGGCTCGCGCTCCTGCTCACCGCCGTCAACCCGGCGATCGGCGGGGTGCTCGTGCGAGGTGAGAAGGGCACCGCCAAATCGACGGTCGTGCGCGCGCTCGCCACCCTCCTGCCCGAGCTGGACGTGGTCCGCGGGTGCCGCTTCGGCTGTGACCCGGCCGCGCCCGACCCGGAGTGTCCGGACGGCCCGCACGTCGGCGCCGCGCCGGTGGTGCGCCGCCGAGCGTCCCTTGTGGAGCTTCCGGTCGGCGCGACCGAGGACCGCGTGGTCGGTACGCTCGACATCCAGCGGGCGCTCGCCGAGGGCGTAAAGGCTTACGAGCCAGGGCTTCTGGCCACCGCCCATCGTGGACTGCTCTATGTGGACGAGGTAAACCTGCTCCCGGACCACCTCGTCGACCTGTTGCTCGACGCGGCGGCGATGGGCCGGGCGCACGTCGAGCGGGACGGGGTGTCGGTCAAGCACGCCGCCCGCTTCCTGCTCGTCGGCACGATGAACCCGGAGGAGGGCGAGCCGAGGCCGCAGCTCGTCGACCGCTTCGGGCTCGTCGTGTCGGTGACGTCGCCGGACGAGCCCGGCCCTCGCGCCGAGGTGGTGCGGCGGCGCCTGGCGTACGACGCCGACCCGGACGGGTTCGCCGCGCGCTGGGCCGCCGAGGACGCGGCCCTGGCCGAGCGGATCGCGGCGGCGCGGGAGCGGTTGGCGTCGGTGGAGCTGCCGGACGGGGAGCTCGACCGGATCGCGCGTATCTGCCTGGCGTACGGGGTGGACGGGTTGCGCGCCGACATCGTGGTGGCGCGGGCAGCGCTGACCCTCGCCGCGTGGCAGGGGCGCGGCGCGGTGACGGTGGAGGACGTACGGGACGCGGCTCGGCTCGCGCTGCCGCACCGGCGCCGGCGCGATCCGCTCGACCCGCCTGGAACGGACGAGGAGCGGCTCGAGGAAACACTGTCCAATGAGGACCCAAGCCCGGAGCCCGATCCCGATCCTGAACCACCGAACGGTGGGCCCTCCGGGGAAGGGGCGCCGTCCGATGAGGACGGTGGGTCGGCCGAGCAGCCGGCGGCCGCACCTGGTCAGCCGTACCGGCCGCGGGTGCTGACGCTGCCGAAGACCGGGGAGCGGGCGCACGCCGGCCGCCGCTCGCTGGCCTACGCGCGGCGCGGTCGGGTGGTCGGTGCCCGCCTGCCGCAGGGTGCCGGCGCACCGCACCTGCCGGCCACGCTCCGGGCCGCGGCCGCCCGGGGGAGCCGTACCGTCGCCCCGGCCGACCTGCGCGAGGCGGTACACGTCGGGCGGGAGGCCAACCTCGTGCTCTTCGTCGTGGACGCGTCCGGCTCGATGGCCGCCCGCCAGCGGATGTCCACGGTGAAGGCGGCGGTGCTGTCGCTGCTGCGCGACGCGTACCAGCGGCGGGACCGGGTGGGCATGATCACATTCCGGGGTACGGCGGCGGACGAGGTGCTCCCGCCGACCTCCAGCCACGAGGTCGGCGTCCAGCGGCTGGCCCGGCTCCGCACCGGTGGCCGTACGCCGCTCGCGGCCGGGCTGGAGGCCGCCGTCCGTACGCTGCGCACCGAGCGCCGCCGCGACCCGCGCCGCCGCCCGCTGCTCGTGCTCGTCACCGACGGCCGCAACACGGCGGGCGCCGACCCGCTGACCGTGGTGCCGTCGCTGTCGGGTACCGCCGCGGTGGTCGTCGACTGCGAGGGCGGCCCGGTGCGGCTGGGACTCGCCCGGCGGCTGGCGGTCGCGCTGGACGCGCCGTGCGTGCCGCTCGCCCAGCTCTCCGCCACCAACGCTCTGGGAAGGGTCGCCTGATGCCGCAGGGCAAGCCGGAGACGGTACCGGACGACGGGCTCACCACCCGCGAGCGGCGGCGCCAGCCCGTGCTCGCCGTCCACACCGGACAGGGGAAGGGCAAGTCCACCGCGGCGTTCGGGATGGCGCTGCGCGCGTGGAGCGCCGGATGGTCCATCGTGGTCTACCAGTTCGTGAAGAGTCCGAAGTGGAAGGTGGGCGAGGAGGCGGCCCTGCGCGCGCTCGGTGAGACCGGCAAGGGCGGCGCGGTCACCTGGCACAAGATGGGTGAGGGCTGGTCGTGGATCCAGCGCCCCGGCACCGAGCGCGACCACGCCGCGGAGGCCGCCGAGGGCTGGGCGCAGGTCAAGCGCGACCTGGCCGCGGAAGCCTACCGGTTCTACGTGCTCGATGAGTTCACGTACCCGATGAAATGGGGTTGGGTCGACGTCGCGGACGTCGTCGCGACGCTGCGCGACCGGCCCGGCTCGCAGCACGTGGTCATCACCGGGCGCGAGGCGCACGACGACCTGGTCGGCGCGGCCGACCTGGTCACGGACATGACGAAGGTCAAGCACCCGATGGACGCGGGACGCAAGGGGCAGCAGGGCATCGAATGGTGACAGGCTCGGCGTGGTAGGCATCCCGCGCCTGGTGATCGCGGCGCCGGCGTCGGGGCACGGCAAGACGACGGTCGCGACCGGGCTGCTGGCCGCGTTCGCCGCGCGGGGCACACGGGTCGCCGGCTTCAAGGTGGGGCCGGACTACATCGACCCGGGCTACCACGCGCTCGCCGCGGGGCGCCCAGGCCGCAACCTCGACCCCGTCCTGGTGGGCGAGGAGCGGATCGGCCCGCTCTTCGCGTACGGGAGCGCCGGCGCCGACCTCGCCGTGGTCGAGGGCGTGATGGGCCTGTACGACGGCCGGGTGGGCGCCGGCGACTTCGGCTCCACCGCGCACGTGGCCGCACTGCTCGCCGCGCCGGTCGTGCTCGTGGTCGACGCGTCCGCGCAGGGGCGTTCGGTGGCGGCGCTGGTGCACGGGTTCCGGTCGTTCGGCAGCGTGCGGCTGGCCGGCGTCATCCTCAACCGGATCGGCTCGGACCGGCACGAGGCGCTGCTGCGCGACGCGTGTGAGGAGGTCGGCACGCCGGTACTCGGCGCGCTGCGCCGCCAACCGGCGGTGGCCACGCCCTCGCGCCACCTGGGCCTGGTGCCGGTGGTCGAGCGTTCGGCGGAAGCGGCGCAGTCCGTGGCCGCGCTCGCCGCGCTGGTGGCCGGCGGCGTCGACCTGGACGCGGTGCTCGCGCTGGCCCGGACCGCCCCGCCGCTGGCGGCCGAGGCGTGGACACCGTCCGTTGTGGACGCACCGCATCCGCCGTACGCGCGCCGTCCGGTCGTCGCGGTCGCGGGTGGGCCGGCGTTCAGCTTCGGGTACCCCGAGACGGTCGAGCTGCTACGCGCGGCCGGCGCCGACGTGTCCACTGTGGATCCGTTGCGCGACGAGGCACTGCCGGCCGGCACGCGGGCCCTCGTGGTGGGCGGCGGCTTCCCGGAGGTGTACGCGGACCGCCTGGCAGCCAACGCCCCGCTCCGCGCCGCCGTGGCCGCCCTCGCCGCGCGCGGCGCCCCGATCGTGGCCGAGTGCGCGGGACTGCTGTGGCTCTGCCGCACCCTGGACGGCGCCGAGATGTGCGGCGTGCTCGACGCCGACGCCAGGATGACCGACCGCCTGACGCTCGGCTACCGCGACGCGGTCGCGCTGACCGACAGCCCGGTCGCGCCGGTCGGCGCCCGGGTCACCGGCCACGAGTTCCACCGCACCGACGTCACCCCGCGGTCGGGCGCGGCACCGGCGTGGGCCTGGCACGGCGCCGCGCCGGAGGGCTTCGTCGCGGGCGGGGTACACGCGTCGTACCTCCATCTGCACTGGGCTGGCCGCCCGGAGATCGCGAGCCGCCTCGTCGCGGCGGCATCCAGGGTCGCCGACTGACGCTAGCGATCGTTGGGGTCCTTGTACCAACCTGTGCCGCGCGGGAGACTTCTCGCGTTGGTCATATTGCGACAAGGGCCTATCGAGGAGGACAACTTCGTGAACGATCTTCCGGACCCGCTACCCGACGTCGCCATCTCGGTGGGTGCGGTCGCGGTGGCGCGGCGCGCCCACGAGCTTGGCCTTACACTGACGCCGGTCCAGTGTGACGAGCTAGCCCGCGCGGCGCTGGAGGCGGGCACACAGTACTTGGACGTTGAGACCGAGAGCGAGGGCTAGCGCCCCTCGAGGTCGCCCTCCGTGCTCAGGTACGCCTCGCGGAGGCCTTCCAGCACCGCCGGATCGGGGTACTCCCACATCTTGCGGTCGGCGGCCTCCAGCAGGCGCTCGGCGATCGCGTGCAGGGCCCACGGGTTCGACTGTTCGAGGAAGGCGCGGTTTTCCGGGTCCAGGACGTAGGTCTCGCCGAGCTTGTCGTACATCCAGTCGGCGACGACCCCGGCCGTCGCGTCGTACCCGAACAGATAGTCCACTGTGGCCGCCAGCTCGAAGGCGCCCTTGTACCCGTGCCGGCGCATCGCCTCCAGCCACCGCGGGTTGACCACGCGGGCGCGGAACACGCGCGCGGTCTCCTCGTGCAGGCTGCGGGTCCGCACGGCCTCGGGCTGGGTGCTGTCGCCGATGTACGCGGCGGGCGCGGTGCCGGTGAGCGCGCGCACGGTGGCGATCATCCCGCCGTGGTACTGGAAGTAGTCGTCGGAGTCGGCGATGTCGTGCTCGCGGGTGTCCACGTTCTTCGCGGCGACGGCGATCCGGCGGTACGCGGTCTCCATGTCGGTGCGGGCCGGCACGCCGTCGAGGTCGCGTCCGTACGCGAAGCCGCCCCAGGCCGCGTACACCTCGGCGAGGTCGGCGTCGTCCCGCCAGTTTCGGCTGTCGATGAGCGGGAGGAGGCCCGCGCCGTACGCACCGGGCTTGGAGCCGAACACCCGCGCGGTGGCCCGCCGCTTGTCGCCGTGCGCCGCCAGGTCCTCCTGGACGTGGGCGCGCACGAAGTTCTGCTCAGCGGGCTCGTCCAGCGCGGCGACCAACCGCACGGCGTCGTCGAGCATCACGACGACATGGGGGAACGCGTCGCGGAAGAACCCGCTGATCCGTACCGTCACGTCGATCCGGGGCCGGCCGAGCTCGGCGAGCGGGATCGGCGCCAGGCCGTTCACCCGGCGGGACGCCTCGTCCCACTGTGGACGGACGCCGAGCAGCGCGAGCACCTCGGCCACGTCGTCGCCGGCCGTACGCATCGCGCTCGTACCCCATACCGACAGTCCCACCGAGCGGGGCCAGTCGCCGGTATCCGCGCGGTACCGGGTCAGCAGCGAGTCGGCCATCGCCTGCCCGGTCTCCCAGGCCAGCCGGCTCGGCACCGCCTTCGGGTCGACGGAGTAGAAGTTGCGGCCGGTCGGCAGCACGTTGACGAGGCCGCGCAGGGGCGAGCCGCTCGGCCCGGCCGGGATGTACCGGCCGTCCAGCGCGCGGAGCACGTTGGTCAGCTCGTCGGTGGTCCGCGCCAGGCGGGGCACGATCTCGGTGGCGGCGAAGCGCAGCACCTCGGCGGCGGGGCCGTCCGGGACGGCGGCCGGATCCCAGCCCGCGGCCTCCATCTCGCTGACGAGCGCGCGGGCCGCCTCCTCCACCCTGTCGACCTCGGCGAGCGGGGCGTCCGGGGTCAGGCCCAGCGCTTCGCGCAGGCCGGGCAGCGCCGCCACCCGGCCGCCCCACATCTGCCGCGCGCGCAGCATGGCGAGCACCAGGTTGACCCGGGCCTCACCCGTCGGGGGTACGCCGAGCACGTGCAGGCCGTCGCGGATCTGCGCGTCCTTGACCTCGCACAGCCACCCGTCGACGTGCAGCAGGAAGTCGTCGAACTCGGCGTCGTGCGGCCGGTCGTCCACCCCCAGGTCGTGGTCGAGCCGGGCGGCCTGGACGAGCGTCCAGATCTGCGCCCGGATCGCCGGCAGCTTGGCCGGGTCGAGCGCGGCGATGGTGGCGTGCTCGTCCAGCAGCTGCTCCAGGCGGGCGATGTCGCCGTACGTCTCGGCGCGCGCCATCGGCGGTACCAGGTGGTCGATCAGCGTGGCGTGCGCCCGCCGCTTGGCCTGCGTGCCCTCGCCGGGGTCGTTGACCAGGAACGGGTACACCAGCGGCAGGTCGCCGAGCGCCGCGTCCGGCCCGCACGCCGCCGACATGCCCACCGTCTTGCCGGGCAGCCACTCCAGGTTGCCGTGCTTTCCGATGTGGACGATCGCGTGCGCGCCGAACGTGCCCGCCACCCACCGGTACGCGGCCAGGTAGTGGTGGCTGGGCGGGAGGTCCGGGTCGTGGTAGATGGCAATGGGGTTGGCGCCGAAACCGCGCGGCGGCTGGACCATCACGACCACGTTGGCGGCGCGCAGGGCGGCGAGCACGATGGCGCCGTCCGAGTCGACGTAGAGCTCGCCCGGCGGCGGACCCCAGTGCCGCTCGATCTCCTCGCGCAGCTGCGCCGGGAGCGTGCCGTAGTACGCGAGGTAGTCGGCCGCCGGGATGCGTACCGGATTGCCCTCGATCTGCTCCTCGGTGAGCCAGTCGGGATCCTGCCCGCCGGCCGCGATGAGCGCGTGCATGAGCGCGTCGCCGTCGTCCGGTAGGTCCCCCACCTCGTACCCGCGCTCGCGCAGCGCGTCCAGCAGGCGCACGGTGCTCGCCGGGGTGTCGAGGCCGACCGCGTTGCCGATGCGGGAGTGCTTTGTGGGGTACGCGGACAGCATCAGCGCCACCCGCTTCTCCGCCGCCGGCACGTGGCGGAGGCGGGCGTGCGCGACCGCGATACCGGCGACCCGGGCGGCGCGCTCGGGGTCGGCCACGTACACGGTGAGGCCGTCCGGGTCGATCTCCTTGAAGGAGAACGGGACCGTGATGATGCGCCCGTCGAACTCCGGGATCGCGACCTGCGTCGCGGCGTCCAATGGGGACAGTCCGTCGTCGCCGGTGGCCCACGCCTCGCGGCTGCTGGTGAGGCAGAGCCCTTGCAGGATCGGTACGTCGAGCGCGGCGAGCGCGCCCACGTCCCAGGCCTCGTCGTCGCCGCCCGCGCCCACCTCGGCCGGGCGCGTGCCGCCGGCCGCGAGCACCGTCACCACGAGCGCGTCAGCCTGCCCGAGCGCGGCCAGCAGGTCGCGGTCGGGGGTGCGCAGCGACGCGCAGTACACAGGCAGGGGCCGCCCGCCCGCTCCGGCTATCGCGTCGCACAACGTCTCGACGAACGCCGTGTTGCCGGCCATGTGGTGCGCCCGGTAGTAGAGCACCGCGACCACCGGCCCGTCGCCGCTCGGCAGCTCGCCGGCACCCCACACGGGGGTCGGCTCGGGTGGCGCGAAGCCGTGCCCGGTCAGCAGCACGGTGTCCGACAGGAACCGGTGCAGCTGGGCCAGGTTGCCGGGTCCGCCGTGCGCCAGGTAGGCGTGGGCCTCCGCGGCCACCCCGCTCGGCACCGTCGAGAGGCGCATCAGCTCCGCGTCGGGGGCCTGCTCGCCGCCGAGCACCACGACCGGCCGAGGACCGGCGAGCAGGGCGTCGAGCCCTTCCTCCCAGGCGCGGCGCCCGCCGAGGAGGCGGACGACCACGAGGTCCGCGCCATCGACGAGGTCGGGAAGGTCGGCCACCGCGGTGCGCGCCGGGTTTGCCAGCCGGTACGGCGCGCCGCTCGCCCGCGCGCTCAACAGGTCGGTGTCGGACGTCGACAGGAGCACGAACACGGGCCACAGCCTCCCTCGGGATCCGCGTCCCGGGTCGAAGGTCGCGGCGACCGGAGTGTCTGGCTCCTGAGCTGTCGCTCAGTAACAGTGGCGGGACCGCGCCGGACTCACACCGGGCTTCCTCCGCATGTCGCCGCGGGTTGCGGAGACCAGCCTAGCTGCCCGTAGTATCCGGCGGGTGTCCGACTCCTTACCTCGCACCGGCCCGGACGCCTGCCCGGGCGCGATCCAGGTGCACCAGGCCCTCGACGGCGGCCTGGCCCGCATCCGCGTGCCCGGCGGCGCCCTGACGGCGGCGCAGTGGCGCACGGTGACGGAGGCGTCGGCCGAGTTCGGCGACGGCGGGCTGGAGCTGACCTCGCGGGGCAACCTCCAGGTCCGCGGTCTGGCGACCGGCGCGGAGGTGTCGCTCGCCGAGCGACTGTCGGTGGCTGGCCTGCTGCCGTCGGTCACCCATGACCGGGTACGGAACATCGTCGCCTCGCCGCTCAGCGGGCGGGACGGCCGAGGGGTCGTCGACGTACGCCCGCTCGTGGCCGCGCTCGACGCCGCCCTGTGCGCCGACCCGGCGCTCGCCGACCTGCCGGGCCGCTTCCTCTTCGCGCTCGACGACGGGCGGGGCGACGTGGCCGGGCTCGGCGCGGACGTGGGGCTCCGCGGCCGTACCGTGCTGCTCGCCGGCCGGGACAGCGGGCTGCGGGTGGCGCCCGACGAGGCCGTGGCGGCGCTGCTGGCGGCCGCGCACGCGTTCCTCGCCGAGCGCACCGTCCAATGGCGACTGTCCGAACTGGACGACGGGGTGGCGCGGGTCGCCGCGCGGCTCGGCGCGACGCCTCCCGGGCTGCCGGCCGCGCGACCCGTCTCGTGGGGCCCGATCGGCCCGGTGCCCCAAGTGGACGGCCGGGTCGCGGTCGCGGCGGCGGTACCGCTCGGGCGACTTTCGCCTGACCAGGCGCGGCTCCTGCGCGACGCACCGTCCGTCATCCTCACGCCGTGGCGCGAGGTCGTGCTGCCCGACCTGCCCGACGAGGGCTTCCTGGCCCGGCTCGACGAGGCCGGCTTCGCCACCGATCCCGACTCACCCTGGGTCGGGGTGACCGCCTGTGTCGGCGCGCCGGGATGCGCCCGCGCGCACGCCGACGTACGGGCCGACGCGCTCGAACACCACAGCGGAAACCCGTCGCACGGGCTGCCGGTGCACTGGGTCGGCTGCGCGCGCGCCTGCGGCAGCCCGGCCGGCGAGCACCTGCGGATGGAGGCGACCGCGGACGGATACGTAACAGCATGACTGAGCACGCCGAGTACATAAAGGACGGTGCGGAGATCTACCGGCGGTCGTTCGCGACGATCTGCGCGGAGGCCGACCTGTCCGGGCTGCCGGACGACGTGGCGCGGGTGGCCGTTCGCATGATCCACTCGTGCGGCATGATCGACCTCGTGACGGACCTCGCCTGGTCGGCCGGAGCGGTCGCGGCCGGTCGAGCTGCCCTGCGCGGCGGCGCGCCGATCCTTTGCGACGCCGGGATGGTGGCCGCCGGGGTGACCCGCCGCCGGCTCCCCGCCGACAACGAGGTGGTGTGCACCCTCGGCGACCCCCGCGTGCCCGCGCTCGCCGAGCGGCTCGGCACCACCCGCAGCGCCGCCGCGCTGGAGCTGTGGCGCGACCGCCTCGACGGCGCGCTCGTCGCCGTGGGCAACGCGCCGACCGCCCTCTTCCGCCTGCTGGAGCTTGTCGCCGAGGGTGCCGGCCGCCCCGCCGCGGTGCTCGGCATCCCGGTCGGCTTCATCGGCGCGGCCGAGTCGAAGCGGGCCCTCGCCGCCAGCGACCTCGAACACCTTGTGGTGCACGGCCGCCGCGGCGGCAGCGCGATGACGGCGGCGGCCATCAACGCCATCGCCAGCGAGGAGGAGTGATGGGTGCGGGGCGGCTGTACGGCGTGGGGCTCGGGCCGGGCGATCCGGAACTGGTGACCGTCAAGGCCGCCCGGCTTGTCGAGCGGGCGGACGTGATCGCGTACCACAGCGCCCGCCACGGCCGCAGCATCGCCCGCTCGGTCGCCGAGCCGTACCTGCGCGCGGGGCAGATCGAAGAGGCGCTCGTCTACCCGGTGACGACGGAGACGACCGAGCACCCGGGCGGCTACCGAGGCGCGCTCGACGAGTTCTACGCGGAATGCGCCGCACGCCTGGCCGCCCACCTCGACGCCGGCCGGGACGTGGTGGTGCTGTGCGAGGGCGACCCGTTCTTCTACGGCTCGTACATGCACATCCACAAGCGACTGTCGCACCGGTACACCACCGAGGTCGTACCCGGCGTCACCTCGGTCAGCGGTGCCGCGGCGGTGCTGGGCCGCCCGCTGGTGGAGCGGGACGAGGTGCTCACCGTGCTGCCGGGCACGCTGCCCCCGGACGAGCTGGCCCGCCACCTCGAGGGCGCCGACCCCGCGGCGGTCCTCAAGCTGGGCCGCACCTTTGGCGCCGTGCGCGAGGCGCTCGACTCGGCGGGCCGGCTGGACGAGGCGTGGTACGTCGAGCGCGCCACCACCGACCGCCAGCGCGTCGTGCCGCTGTCCGAAGTGGATCCCGAGTCGGTGCCCTACTTCGCGCTCGCGGTTCTGCCCAGCCGGGTGGCCGCCGTGCCCCCACCCTCGGTCGCTGCCACCCGACAGGACGGCCATGGCGAGGTCGCGGTCGTGGGGCTCGGCCCGGCCGGGCGGGAGTGGACGACGCCGGAGGCCCAGGCGGTGCTGGCCGAGGCGGACGACCTGGTGGGCTACGGGCCGTACCTCGACCGGGTGCCGCCCAACCCCCGCCAGCGGCGCCACCCGTCCGACAACACCGAGGAGGCGGCGCGGGCCGCGTACGCGCTCGACCTGGCCGCCGCCGGCTCGCGGGTCGCCGTCGTCTCCTCGGGGACCCGGGTGTGTTCGCGATGGCGAGCGCGGTGCTGGAGGTGGCCGCCCAGCCCCGGTACGCGGACCTGCCGGTGCGTGTGGTGCCCGGGCTCACCGCCGCCCAGGCCGTGGCGAGCCGGGTCGGTGCGCCGCTGGGGCACGACTACTGCGTGCTGTCCCTTTCGGACCGGCTCAAGCCGTGGGACGTCATCGCCGAGCGGCTCACCGCCGCCGCCCGCGCCGACCTGGTCATCGCCATCTACAACCCGGCCTCGCGCGCCCGGACCTGGCAGGTGGAGAAGGCCCGCGACCTGCTTCTCGAACACCGGGCGCCGGACACGCCGGTGGTCGTCGGGCGGGACGTAGGCGGGCCAGCGGAGGAGGTACGGGTGGTGCGCCTCGCCGACCTCGATCCGTCCACTGTGGACATGCGGTGCCTGCTGATCGTCGGCTCCTCGACGACGCGGCAGGGAGCGGGGGAGCCGTGTTCACCCTCGGCGATACCCCTGAGCCAGCCGACCGCTTCGTCCACGGTGGACGCCGCCCGGACGCCCTCGGGCATCGGCGGCCGGTCGACCATGACGACCGGGATGCCCCGCTGGCGGGCCGCGACGAGCTTGGCGGCCGTCATGGTGCCGCCACTGTCCTTTGTGACGAGGGTGTCGATCGCGTGCTCCCGCATGAGCGCCAGCTCGCCGTCCACCGTGTACGGCCCCCGGTCCAGGATCAGGTGATGGCTGGCCGGGAGCGGGGACGACGGCGGGTCGACGGTGCGTACGAGGAAGAAGAGATCGAGACCGGCGAAGGCGGCGAGGCTCTGCCGTCCCGTGGTGAGCATGACGCGCCCGCCCAGCGTGGTAAGTACCTCGGCGGCCGCCTCGACGCTCGGCACCCGCCGCCAGTCGTCGCCGGGCTCTTCGGTCCAGCCGGGGCGGTGCAGGGCGAGCAGCGGTACGCCGGTGGCGCGCGCGGCGGCCACGGCCGAGGCGCTGATCCGGCTTGCGAACGGGTGCGTGGCGTCGACAACCGCGCGGACCCGCTCGCGTACCAGCCACGCCGCGAGCCCTTCCGGCCCGCCGAAGCCGCCGACCCGCACCTCACCCTCGGGGAGGCGCGGGTCACGTACCCGGCCGGCGAGCGAGGTCACCACGTGCCAGCCGGCCGCGTGGGCCGCCAGCGCGCGGGCCTCGCCCGTGCCACCGAGGATGAGCAGTGTTCGCACGGCTCAAGTCTCCCGACCCTGGTCAGCCGCCGTCACCGAGGGTGGGGCTAGGCGGTGGACCGCCGCCTAGCGCGGTAGGCAGATGCAGAACGGGTGGCCGGCCGGATCGATGAGCACCCGCCACCGGTCGCCGCCGGGCTGGAACTCCGGCTTGGTGGCGCCGGCGGAGAGGCACAGCTCCTCGGCCTTGTCGAGGTCCTCCACGCGAAGGTCGAAGTGGAACTGCTTGGTGCCACCCGGGTTCGGCCAGGCCGGCGCCTGGTAGTCGTCGACCCGCCCGAACCCGACCGACGCCGTCCCGTCGCTGATCATCGCGTACTCGGCCTCGCTGTGCGTAATCTCCCAGCCCAACACCCTGCGGTAGAACTCCGCGAGGGCGGCGGGGTCGGGGCTGTCGATGTTGACCATGATGAGGTTAGCTATTCCTGTCATGCCTGCCACCCTGCCCGTGGGTGGGTGACATCTCCTGTCAGGATCTTCGACGGTTTAGTCACAGGCGGTGCCGTCGCCGTCCCGGTCCAGGTCGTAGATGTCGCTGCCGATCACCCGGACGGGCCCGCTGACGTACGCCGGCCCGTTGCCGCTGCCACCGGCGCAGTCCACGTCGCTGGCGATCGGTACGCACCCGCTGTAGTTGGGGTCGCATTGCCGGGTCGGCGCGCTCTTCTTCGTCCCGACGGCGGTCACCTCGGTCACCGGCTGCTTCGTGACGGCCTGGCTCAGCAGCTTGCGCCCCGTCTCCTTCCCGCCGGTGTACGTCACCTCGTAGGTCAGCGTCTTCACGCCGGCGACGCCCTTGGTCCGCACCTTCCGCGTGCCCTCGGCGAGGGTGGAGTCCTTGACGGTGGTCCGCTTGAACGGGATCTTCTGCGTGGCGGTCACCGTCTTGACCTCCACGGCCGGCGTCGGCGACGGCGTGGGCGTCGGTTCGGCACTCGGCGTCGCCTCGACGTCGGCCGCCTCCGTCTCGGCCGGCGTGGCCAACGACTCGGCGGCGACGTCGGCGGTGTCCGGTGATCGTTCCGGCTCGGCCGAGGCGCATGCGACCAACATGCCCGCGACACTGATGGCCACGGCGACGCGGAGCAGTACCTTTCGCACCCTCATGTTCCGACCCTCCATAGATGTGAGGGCCCGTACGGTACAGCCGGTTCGGCGTTGATCACCGTCGGTCGTTGATCTGGTCAAGGCGCGCCTTTGGCCACGCTCCCACCGCGAATGTTCCTCCGGTGTGGCTCCCTCGCCGTCTTGGCATCCGCCGATCAAGGACCACCGGAGCCCAGACAGCCCACCGATTCCGCCCAGGTCCGTACCTGGGCGGGTCAGCGGGTGCGGGCGGCGGAGTAGAGGTGGCTGTCGGGGAACTCGGTGGCCGTCAGGGTGCGGCCGACCACGATGACGGCCGTGCGCTTGACGGCGGCCTCGGCTACCTGGGTGGCGATGGTGGCCAGGGTGCCGCGGAGGACGACCTCGTCATCGCGGGAGGCGTAGGCGACCACCGCGGCCGGGCAGTCGGCGCCGTAGAACGGGGTGAGGGCGGCCGCCACGTCGTCGATGCGCTGTACGGCCAGGTGCAGCACCAGCACCGCGCGGCTCGCGGCCAGCGTGGCCAGGTCCTCGCCGGCGGGCATCGGGGTGGCCTGGCCGGTCACGCGGGTGAGGATCAGGGTCTGGCCGACGCCGGGGACGGTGAGCTCGCGGCCCAGCGAGGCGGCGGCCGCGGCGAAGGCGGGGACGCCGGGGGTGACGTCGTACGGGACGCCGGCCGCGTCCAGGCGGCGCATCTGCTCGGCCATCGCGCTGAAGATGGACGGGTCGCCGGAGTGAAGGCGGGCGACGTCGTGGCCGGCCTCGTGCGCGGCGACCAGCTCGGCGACGATCTCGTCGAGCGTGAGGCTGGCGGTGTCGACCTTGCGGGCACCGGGTGGGCAGGCGTCCAGCAGGGCGGCGGGGACGAGGCTTCCCGCGTACAGGCAGACCGGGCTCGCCGCTATCAGGTCACGTCCGCGGACGGTGATCAGGTCCGCGGCGCCGGGGCCCGCGCCGATGAAATGCACGGTCACAGGGCTGCCCCTGGGAACGGCCGGACCACCGACCACTGGACCACCGGCAGCGCCGGGCGCCACGCGGTGAAGCCGCCCACCGCGCCGGCGCGGCTCACCTCGACGCGGGTCAGGTCGCCGCCCACCTTGGCGTGCCAGCCGGCCAGCACTGCCTCGGACTCCAGCGTCACCGCGTTGGCGACCAGGCGGCCGCCGGGGGAGAGGGCGGCCCAGCAGGCTTCCACCAGGCCGGGCTCGGTCACGCCGCCGCCGACGAAGATGGCTTCCGGCTCGGGGAGGCCGGCCAGCGCGGCGGGCGCCCGGCCTTCCACGGTGATCAGGTCGGGTACGCCGAGCGCGAGGCAGTTGGCGCGGATGCGGGCGGCGCGGGCCGGGTCGGACTCGACGGCGACCGCGCGGCAGGAGCGGTGGGTGCGCATCCACTCGATGGCGATGCTGCCCGCGCCGGCGCCGACGTCCCACAGCAGCTGCCCGGGTGCCGGGGCGAGGCGGGCGAGCGTGATGGCGCGTACCTCGCGCTTGGTCAGCTGTCCATCGTGGAGGTACGCGTCGTCGGGCAGGCCGGGGACCGCGGGCAGCACCGAGGTACCGGCGCACTCCACGGCCACGATCGTCAGTGGGTCGGCTGCGGGCCACGGGGACGCGGCGGAGCCGCTCACGATCCGCTCGCCGGGGCCACCCAACTGTTCGAGAACGGTCAACTGACTGTCCCCGTACCCCCGGCTGGAAAGGATGCCCGCGACGGTGGCCGCGCCCGCCCCCAGGATCAGCAGGCGGCGGCCCGGGGTGATGTAGGGGTGTAGCAGCTCGACCGGGCGGCCGACCAGGCCGACCACCTCGACCTCCTCCATGGCCCAGCCGAGGCGGGCACAGGCGAGCGACATCGAGGAGGCGGCCGGGAGCACGGTGACCCGGTCGGGGCCGAGGATGCGCAGGATGGCGGCGCCGATGCCGTGGTGCATGGGATCGCCGCTGGCCAGGACGCACACCCGCCGGCCCCGGTGCGCGTCGAGCAGGCCGGGGAGGGCAGGCATCAGCGGCGAAGGCCACGGGAGGCGCTCGCCCGCGAACGAAGCCGGGACCAGCGAGAGCTGGCGGCGGCTGCCGAAGAGCACCTCCGCGGCGTGGACCGCGGCCTGGGCATTTTCGGACAGGCCGGCCCAGCCGTCGGCGCCGATGCCGACCACGTGCACGTCAGGCATTGCCGAGCACCCGGGTCACGGTGATCTCGATGACGACGCGGCTGGGGTTGGCGCGGGGACGCGGTAGCGCTCGGCGTAGCGGCGTTCGGCCTCGGCGACGGCGGCCGGGTCGTCGCGGACCACCGCGCGGCCCTCCAGAGTGGACCAGCGGCGGCCGTCGATCTGGCAGACCGCCACACGGCCTGTGGCGGCGGCGTTGCGGGCCTTGCGGGAGTCGCGCGAGGTGATCACCCGGGCGATGCCGGCCGCCGGGTCGAGGGTCACGCCGACCGGGGTGACGTGCGGCGAGCCGTCCGGACGCAGCGTGGTGAGCGTGCAGAGATGCCGCTCGCGCCAGAACGTCAGGAACGACTCACCCGCCAACTCCATCCCCATCGTCAGTCGTTGAAGACCTTGGCGAGCGCGTCGCGGAAGCGGCGCTCGGGCTCGGTGACGACGTCGCCGCCGATGCCGAGAATCCCGCCCGAGGGTGCCGCGGTGACCACGTGCTCGGCGATGCCGACCAGCCAGTGCGAGTACGCGCCGGCCTCGCCCTCGTCGACCTTGCCGCGCAGCAGTGCGGCCGCCTCGCCGGCCCGGCCGAGCACGTCCGCGATGTACGCATCCGGGTCGCCCGGGTGGATCGGCGGCAGCTCCTCGCCGGTCTCCGGGTCGCCGGCCCGCGACACGACCTCCTGCGCGACCGCGGCGACCAGCGGGCTCGCGCTCTCACGTCCGGCGGCGGCGGCCTCCAGCCCGGCCGCGCCCTCGGCGAGCGTGCGGCGGGTGCCGTCCGACTCGGCCGCGCTGGCGGCGGTGAGTACCGCGAGCGGCAGGCCGCTGAGCAGGCCCCACTCCTGGTCGGAGAAGCCGAAGGTCGAGTACACCGGTTGTTCGGTCACGGGGGAAGCCTTCCTTCTGTTGGACCGGCGGCTTCGAAGGAGCGCCGGGACCTCGGCACAGGTTAGATCAGCCCGCCTCCGCGACCAGCAACCCCTGGTCGCGGACGACCGGCACGGACAGCGTCTTGTACCCGACGTCGTCGAACAGAACCGTCATCCGGTCCGACTCGTAGGAAAGCACCATGCCCAGGCCCCACTCGGCGTGCCGCACGGTGCTGTGCAGCGGGAACGGGCCGCGCTCGGCCTTCTTCATCGGCCGGGTGTGGCCGGCGGCGCAGTTGTCGCAGTGCCCGCAGGGGTGGGCGAGGTGCTCACCGAAGTACGCGAGCAGCGCCCGCCCTCGGCACGAGCCGCTCTCGGCGAAGGCGCGCATCATGTCGGTACGCGACCGCTGCACCGCCTGCTGCCGCCCAGCTTCGGCGCGGGCGGCGCGAGCCGCGTCGACCGGCTCGGGGGCGTACCGGGGCGCGGTCAGCTTCTGCCCGACCGCGGTGGCGGCGCCCACCTGCTCCAGCAGGCCGACCAGCTGGCCCAGCTTGCGGGTGCCGAGGCCGGTGCGCTCGCGCAGTGCGGTGCGGGTCAGCTCGCCGGTACGCAGCACGGCGGCCAGGTCGCGCAGCTCGGTCTCGTCCGGCGCGCCTCCGGTGAAGAAGCGCTGCAACCCGACGTCTTCGGCCCGCCACAGCAACAGCGCCCGGGCCGGTGCCCCGTCCCGCCCGGCGCGGCCGATCTCCTGCTGGTAGCTGTCCGGCGAGTCCGGCAGCGCCACGTGCGCCACCCAGCGGATGTCCGGCTTGTCGATGCCCATGCCGAACGCGGAGGTCGCCACCATCACCGGTATCCGCCCGGCGAGGAAGTCCTCGTGCCGCCGCTCGCGTACGCCCGCGGCCATCCCGCCGTGGTAGGCCGCCGCGGCGAACCCAGCCGACGACAGCCGCTCGCCCAGCTCCTCGGCGGCGCGGCGGGTCGGCACGTACACGATGCCGGGCCGCTCGTCCTCCCGCAGCAGCGCGAGCAGGCGGCGCCACCGGTACTCCTCGTCGGGGCAGTGGGTCACCTCGAGGAAGAGGTTGGGCCGGTCCAGCCCGGAGACGACGACGAGCGGGTCGCGCAGCCGGAGCCGCTCGATGATGTCGTCGCGTACCGGCGGCGAGGCGGTGGCGGTCAGCGCGACGACCGGCGGCCGGCCGATGCCCTCGATCATGCGGCCGAGCGCGAGGTAGTCGGGGCGGAAGTCGTACCCCCACGCGGAGATGCAGTGTGCCTCGTCGACCGCGACAAGGGCCGGGCGGAGCGCCTTCACCTCGGCGAGCCGCTCGGGGTCGGTGAGCTGCTCGGGCGTGATGAAGAGGAAGCGGGCCAGCCCCTTGCGGACCGCCTCCAGCGCCGCCGACCGCTGCCCGGGCGTCTCGGCCGAGCTGACCCGGACGGCGGAGATCCCCGCGCGGTTGTTGAGGGCGTTGATCTGGTCCTGCTGGAGGGCGAGCAGCGGCGAGATCACCACGGTCGGCCCGGTCAGCATCAGCGCCGGGACCTGGTACACGGCCGACTTGCCGCCGCCGGTCGGCAGCACGACGAGCGCGTCCCGGCCACGCAGCAGCGCGCGCATCGGTGCGAGCTGCCCGGGGCGCAGGCGGCGCCAGCCGAAATGGGTGCGGGCGGCACGGCGCAGCCGCCGGGAGAGGAGGAAAGGAAGTCTCATGGCGCCGCCATCGTGCCCCACGCACCCCAGCGGCAAACAGCAGATTCTCTAGGCCGGCTCGTCCGGCCGGACCGGGCCCTCGCCGGGCTGGCCCTCGGGGCAGCGCAGGCGCAGGTACTGGTGGCCGAACGGCTTGTCGATCAGCCAGCAGTGGTGCGGCTCCTCGGTGCCGGGATGCGCGTACCCGTCGAAGAAGCGGCACGTGACGCACATCTTCGTGACCGGGATCTGGCCCTCGCGCTGCATCCTCCGGATCTGGCCGGCCACCACCCCGAGCAGCCGGTGCTGCTCCTCCTTGTCGATGTTGTGCAGCTCGGCGAGCAGGTCGGCGGCCCAGTTGAGCAGCTCGGGCGACTGCGCGCGGCCCTGCTCGGTCAGCGCGATCCGCACCGCGTGCGGCGCGTACGACGGCGAGGGGTCAACGCTTACCAGACCCTCGCGGGCCAGCGTGGCGATCGCCGACATCGTCGCGTGGCTGGTCATGTTGAGGTCGGCCGAGAGCTCGGACAGCGGGTACACCTCGCTGCGGCGGCTCAGCAGGAGCAGCACCTGCTGCTGCGCGATGGTCCGCTCCAGGTATCCCGGGCTTTCCGCCGCCTGGACGGCCACGGCTACACGAGTCAGGCCGGTGGCGAGCTGGCGGGTAGAGGTTTCCAGGTCCACGCCTATCTATCCCTGGGTTGGCGACGCTTCGAGGGAGCCTTATTTCCCCTGGCCTTTGCCGAACATCGACCGGATGGCGGCCAGCAGCAGGAGCGCGCCGAGGATCGACCCGACGACGCGGACGGCCGGAATGTCGAACCAGCTCCGGTCCTCGGCGGCGAGGGTGGCGGCCGAGAGCAACACGTCCATCCCAGCACTCTTTCACGATGTGGCAACAGCGCGCAGCGCCTGGTCCGCGCCGGTACCAGGCATACCGCCACAAAGGCCTGCCCGTCTAGTGAGACTTAATAGAAAGGTTTATTGACTATTTCTGGGATCCGGTGTGACCATGGCATCTACCCGCCGGACCGGCGGGGACTGTCCACTATGGAGTACGGGGGCCACATGTCGGAGACCAGCCGAGATCTGCTTCGCCTCGCCAGCGCGGTGTTGCAGCCGGGTTTCGAGGGGACGCTCCCACCGACCTGGGTGCGCCGGTGGCTGGGCGAGGGACTCGGCGGCGTGGCCCTCTTCGGCCGCAACATCGCCAGCCCCGCTCAGGTCGCCGAGCTCACCGCCGCGCTGCGCGCCGAGCGGCCCGACGTGGTCGTCGCGGTCGACGAGGAGGCCGGTGACGTCACCCGCTTCGAGACCTGGCAGGGCAGCTCGCGCCCGGGCAACCTCGCCCTCGGCGCGGTCGACGACGTGGCGCTGACCGAGGCGGTCGCCCGCGACCTGGGCCACGACCTGGCCGAGGCGGGGATCACGCTCGACTATGCGCCGGACGCGGACGTCAACAACAACCCGGACAACCCGGTCATCGGCGTGCGGGCCTTCGGCGCCGATTCCGACCTCGTCGCGCGCCACACCGCCGCTTGGATCACCGGCCTCCAGTCGGCCGGCGTCGCGGCCTGCGCCAAGCACTTTCCGGGACACGGCGACACAAGCGTGGACTCGCACGTGGACGTGCCGCGGATCGGGTCGTCCCGGTCCGAGCTGGACGAGCGGGAGCTGCCGCCGTTCCGGGCCGCGATCGCGGCTGGGGTACAGGCCGTGATGACCGGCCACCTGCTCGTCCCGGCCGTCGACCCGGACCGCCCGGCGACGCTGAGCCGGCTGGTGCTCACCGACCTGCTCCGCGACGAGCTGGGCTTCGCCGGCACGGTGATCACCGACGGCATCGAGATGAAGGCGCTGCGTACGCGGTACGGGCTCGAAGGTTCCGCCGTGCAGGCCCTCGCCGCCGGCGTGGACGCGATCTGCGTGGGCGGCGACCACGCCGACGAGGCGACCGCCGTCCGCCTGCGGAACGCGATCGTCGCGGCTGTCGCCTCGGGCGAGCTGCCCGAGGAGCGGCTCGCCGAGGCGGCCAAGCGGGTCGAGCAGCTGGCCGCGTGGACGGCCCAGGCTCGGGCCGCGGCGGTGTCCGACCGGGCGGGTGGGGTCCCGGTCGGGCTCGCCGGTGCCCGCCGCGCGGTCCGCGTCACCGGCGTCGCGTCCGCGCTGCCGCTGGCCGCCGCGCCGCACGTGGTGGAGTTCGAGCCGCCGCGCAACTTCGCGATCGGTCCCGAGACGCCGTGGGGCGTGGCGGTACCGCTGGCGGCCCTGCTGCCCGGCACGACCGCGGCGCGGCTCTCCGCCTCGGCGGCCGACAGCGACTTCCTCGCCGCGGCGACGGAGCGGCCGCTCGTGCTCGTCGTCCGCGACATCCACCGGAACGAGTGGATGGCGCGCACCGTGGCCACAGCGCTCACGGTCCGGCCGGACGCGATCGTGGTGGAGATGGGCGTACCGGCGTCGGTGGTGGGCGCGACGCACGTAGCCACGTACGGTGCTACGCGGGCGAATGGCGAGGCCGCCGCGGAGGTTCTCGCCGGCCGTTCTGTCCACAGCGGATAGTGCCCCCACGGATACGCGCGGTGGCGCTATCGTCGCTTCCGTGACCGAGCGGTGGCAGCGCGCATTGATGGTGCCGTCGTGGATCCGTTGGCTGCCCTGCTCGTTCGCGTATCTCACGGTCGTGCCCGACCAGCACCGCTTCTCCCGCGAGGCGTGGTCGATGCTGCCGTGGGACAAGGCGGTCTGGTGCGACCCGGGCTCGGTCGACGACTGGGTCGCCCAGGCACAGCGCCACCACCCGCGCCGCGAGGCCGACCACGCCGAGCTGCACGCCCGCGAGCACTACGACCGGGTGGTGCGGGTGCGGGCCGCGCGGGTCGAGCAGTTCACCGAGATGTGCCGCCGCCGCGCGCTGCCCGTACCGCACACGTTGGAGGAGTTGCTTTACTGCCTCGCGAGGTTCGGACTGTTCGAGATGGACGGTGAGTGGGTGACGCCCCGCCTGGAGCAAAACCCGATCGAGGTGCTGCCGCTCACCGGCGACGAGATCGTCAACGAGGAGCGGGCCCAGCAGGACGACCGCGCGGTGCTCGTCGCGATCACCGTGCGGGCACTGGCCGAGCGCACCCGCCCGCGCTGGCGGCGCCGGCAGGTCAACGCCGACCTGAGCGGGTTCGCGGCCGCACTGCGGATGCCGGAGGCCGAGGTGCGGCGGGCGCTCACCCGCCTCGGCGAGATCGCCGGGCTCCAGGTCAACCCACCGCCGGCCGTGGCCCGCGACCGGGTGCGGATCACGGTCGCCTGGCCGTCGTTCGCCCGCCGTTTCCCCTTCGACGACCTGCCCGCGCCGGAGCACGCGGTCTGACTCCGGCCCGCCGCCGGCTTGGCGGGGAGCGTGGGCCACGTACTCTGGTCCGCGTGACGAAGCGACTGACCGCCCGCGTGGCGATCGGCCTGGCAATCGCCGCCGCCGTGTTGACCGGGTGCAGCTCCGAGGGTGCCGACACGAGTTGTGGGCTCGACCAGTGCACGGTGACATTCGATCGAGGTGTTGAGGCCCAGGCCAGCGTGCTGGGCGTCGACGCGAAGCTGGTGAGCGCCCAGGGCGACCAGGTGACCGTCGAGATCGCCGGTGAGCAGCTGACGCTGACCGTGGGCCAGGGCGGCACGGAGGTCGCCGGCCTCAACGTGACGCTGGAGAGCGTCACCGACAGCAACGTCGTGGTGAAGATCGCCAGACCGTAGGCGGTTGGTCCCTGTTTGATCGGGCAACGTAGTTTTCTCGCCCGATTCGAAGGGGATAAAGCCGGACGTGAACACACCTCTGTGGGCGGTCCTGTCGACGCTCGGCGCCGCGGTGGTCGCCCTCGCGGTGGTGGAGGTGGTGCACCAGGTCCTGCTCCGGCTCGGCCGGCGCTACGTCCTGTTGCGGGAGCTGGCCGACCACGCGTACCGCCCTGCCCAGGCCTCGATGGCGATCTTCGCGATCGAGGGCGGGGTGCGGGCCACCGCCGGCACCTTCGCCGGCCGCGACCTCGTGGTGCACCTGCTCACGCTCGCGGTGATCGCCGGGTTCGCGTGGCTGACCGCCGCGCTCGCGCTCGTCGTCGAGGACGTGGCGCTCCAGACGTTCCGTACCGACGTGCCGGACAACCTGCGCGCCCGCAAGCGCCAGACACAGGTGCGGGTCCTGCGCCGGGTGACGGTCGCGGCGGTCGTGGTGGTCACGGTCGGCGTCATGCTGACGACGTTTCCCCATATCCGGGCGGTCGGCGCCAGCCTGCTCGCCTCGGCCGGCATCATCGGCGTCGTGGCGGCGCTCGCCGCGCAGAGCACGCTGGGCAACATCTTCGCCGGGCTCCAGCTCACGTTCAGTAACGCGCTCCGCCTCGACGACGTCGTCGTGGTGGAGGACGAATGGGGCCGGATCGAGGAGATCACGCTGACCACCGTCATCGTGCAGATCTGGGACGACCGGCGGCTGGTCATGCCGACCACCTACTTCACCACGCGGCCGTTCGAAAACTGGACCCGTACCGGCTCGGCCGTCCTCGGCACCGCCGAGTTCGACCTGGACTGGTCGGTGCCGGTGCAGGAGATGCGCGAGGAACTGCGCACCCTGATGGAGGGGAGCCACCTGTGGGACGGCCGGGTGTGCGTCCTCCAGGTGATCGACGCGGTGGGCGGCACGATCAAGGTGCGCGCGCTTATCAGCGCCGGCGACGCGCCGACGCTGTGGGATTTGCGCTGCCTGGTCCGCGAGCACTTCGTCGGCTGGATCCGGGACCGCCAGCCCACCTCGCTGCCCCGGGTGCGGGCCGAGGTCGGCGACGGCGCCAACCGGCTGGCCTGGCAGTGGGTGCGCCCCTCGGCCGCGCACGACGTCCGGCCCGGCCGCCGCAACATCCCGATGGAGCCGGACGACGACGCCCGGATCTTCGGCGGCGACCCGGAGGGCGAGGCCCGCGCGGCCGAGTTCGAAGGTCCGCCCGACCCGGCCCGCCCCGGCGGGACCCGAACCTGAGGCCGCGCGGTTGGCATCCTCCTAAGCTGGGCATTGTCCCTGACAGAGGGTGAAGGAGGACACCATGGCCGATGTTCTCGAACGCGGTCCGGCCCGCCCGCTGAGCGAGCAGTCCACCGCCGAGCTGGTGCAACGCGCCAGCGAACAGATCTCCTTGCTGGTCCGCGACGAGCTGGCGCTCGCCAAGGCCGAGCTGGCCGAGAAGGGCAAGCATGCCGGTCTCGGCATCGGCCTCTTCGGCGGCGCGGCCGCGTTCGCCTTCTACGGGGTCGGTGCGATGACCGCCACCGGCATACTCCTGCTTGCTCTTGTCCTGCCGGCGTGGCTCGCCGCGCTGGTCGTGACCGTCGCGGTGTTCCTCTGCGCTGCGATAATGGCCCTCGTCGGCAAGCGACAGCTGAGCCGGGCCGTGCCGCCCGTACCGGAGGCGGCCGCGTCCGGGCTGAAGGCCGACGTGGACACGGTCAAGGGGGCCGTGCGGGCGCGGGCCAATGGCCATGGCGAGGGGGCGTGATGGTTTCGACGAACGGCAGGGTCTCCGCCAACGGCAAAGTGGACACCGAAGCACTGCGGGCAGAAATCCGGCAGACGCGGGCAGAGCTGGGCGAGACGGTACAGGCATTGGCGGCCAAGGCCGATGTCAAGGCGCGGGTACGCCGCTCGGCCGCGCATACCGCCGAGCGGGCCAGGGAAAACCGGGTGCAGTTGGCGGCCGCCGCGACGGCGGTTACCGGTGTGCTGGCGGCGATCGTGGTGTTGATGGTGCTGCGGAAGCGTTCCCGTTGAGCCGCGGGCTCCGGGACGGATGAGGAGGGGCCACTTTGGCCAAGGTCGTGAACAAGGTGGCGTACAAGCCGGTCGGCATCCTGCTGGGCATCGGCGCGGGCATCGTGGCTGGAGCGATCTTCAAGGAGGTCTGGAAAATCGCGTCCGGTGACAACGAAGCGCCCAGCGCCACCGACGAGGACCGTGGCTGGGGCGAGATTCTCGCCGCCGCCGCCCTACAGGGAGCGATATTCGCCGTGGTCAGAGCGGCTGTCGACCGTGGCGGGGCGACCGGCGTGCGCCGCCTGACCGGTCGCTGGCCGTCCTGAAACGGACTCGCCTATCCCCTTCTTAACGGCGGATCAGGTCACATGTCGGAGAATTTCCTCCGGTAGACTGTGCGAAGTTTTTGCGTACGTGGTTTGCTGTTCCACGCTGTTCTAGAGATGGCGTGGTTGGGAAGACTCCTTCACGGCGCCAGTGCTCGAAAACGGCCAACCGGCCGCCGCACCGGGTGCTCGGCCGCCAGTTTCAGAAGGAGATACAGCATGGCGCAGGGAACCGTGAAGTGGTTCAACGCAGACAAGGGCTTCGGCTTCATCACCGTTGACGGCGGGGGTTCCGACGTCTTCGTCCACTTCTCGGCGATCCAGACCAGCGGTTACCGGACGCTGGAGGAAAACCAGCGGGTGGAGTTCGAGATCGCCCAAGGCCAGAAGGGCCCGCAGGCCGAGCAGGTCCGCCCCATCTGATCGAGCCTCGACAGCGTCGAGCCCCCGCGTCCACCAACGGGCGCGGGGGCTCGGTGCTATCGGTCTCCGGCCGTTCCTTGGTTTTCCGGCGCCTGCCGGCGGCGCAGGCGTAAGCCGACGCCGACCAGGACGATGCCGAACACTGCCACGATCGGGCCGACCACCGCCCACAAGCGATCGTCGGTCATCACGCTGCCAGACAGATAGCCCAGCCCTTGCAGCGTCCAAACGGCGCCCACCACTACGGCGAGCATCCCCAGCGCGAGTGGTAACCACGCCTTCACGGACGTGCCTCCCTTACCAGCGGTCGTGGACCAGGGGGCGGATGAGTTCGTCGTACACCTCGGCGACGGCGGCATGCGCCTCAGGGGTCAAGCGTGCCAGGTCAGCGGCCGCGGCGTTGGCCCTTGCCTGCTCCGGGCCACGGGCACCCGGGATCACCACGGTCACGCCCGGCAGGTCGGCGATCCACCGCAGCGCCCACTGAGCCATCGTCGCGCCCGGCGGGACCAGCGGCTTCAGGCGGCGGACGGCTTCCAGGCCCACCTCGTACGGCACGCCGGAAAACGTCTCACCCACGTCGAACGAGTCGCCGTGCCGGTTGTAGTTGCGGTGGTCGTCGGCGCCGAACGTGGTGTGCTCGTCGTACCGCCCGGAGAGCATCCCGCTGGCCAGCGGCACCCGGGCGATGATGCCCACCCCGGCGGCGGAGGCGGCCGGCAGCACGGCCTCGATGGGCTTGTGGCGCAACGCGTTCAGGATGATCTGCACGCTCGCCACACCTGGGCGGGCGATCGCGGTGAGCGCCTCCTCGACCCGCTCGACGCTCACGCCGTACGCCCCGATGCGCTTCTCCTGGACGAGCGTGTCGAGCGCGTCGAAAACCGCGTCTGTCGAGTACACCGGCGTGGGCGGGCAGTGCAGTTGCACAAGGTCGAGCGTGTCGACGCCGAGGTTGGCGCGGGATCGGTCATTCCACGCGCGGAAGTTGTCGATGTTGTACGCGGACGGCTCCTGCGGCACGCGCCGCCCCATTTTGGTCGCCACGGTCAGGCTGGGGCCGGCGGGGTGCTGGCGCAGGAAGCGGCCGATGATCTGCTCGCTGCGGCCGTCGCCATACACATCCGCGGTGTCCAGGAACGTGACGCCGGCGTCGACCGCGGCGCCGAGCGTCGCGAACGCCGCGTCCTCGCTCACCTCGCCCCAGTCCGCGCCGAGCTGCCAGGCACCGAGTCCGATTACTCCAACATCACGGCCTAATCCTGCTGCGTCCGCCTGCGCGGCGCTTGCGCCCGATGGCGCTACGGGCGCGGCTGCGGACAGCCGCGCGAAGCTGCGCTTCTCCACGGGCACACACTAGCGCTAGAGTAAGCAAGACGTACGTACGGTTTGGAGGGCGGCGCGATGTGGGATCCGGCCAGTTACCTGCGGTTCGGCGGTGAGCGGGCGCGGCCGTTCTTCGACCTTGTCGCCCGGATCGGCGCGGAGCGGCCGCGCGCCGTCGCCGACCTCGGTTGCGGTCCAGGCAACCTCACGGCGGTCCTCGCCGAGCGCTGGCCGGGCGCGCGGGTCCGCGGCCTCGACTCGTCGGCCGAGATGATCGGGCAGGCGCGCGTCGGGTCGTACCCGGTGGATTTCGAAGTGGGCGACCTGCGCGACTGGACCCCGGAGGCCGACCTCGACGTTGTCGTCTCCAACGCGGCGCTCCAGTGGGTGCCCGGCCACGAGGCGCTGCTGCCGCGGTGGGTGGCGGCGCTGCCGCCCGGTGCGTGGCTGGCCGTCCAGGTGCCGGGCAACTTCGACGCCCCCTCCCACCTCGCGCTGCGAGCGCTGAGCGTCGAGGCCGGGCTGGGCGACTTCGTCCGTGACGCGCCGGTGCTCGACCCGGCGGGCTATGCCGACCTGTTGGCCGGCGCCGGGTGCGCGGTGGACGCGTGGGAGACCACGTACCTGCACCGGCTGCCCGTGGTGCCCGGCGCCGAGCACCCGGTCCTGACCTGGATGGAGGGGACTGCGCTGCGGCCGGTGCGGGCGGCCCTCGACCACGAGCGGTGGGAGGTGTTCCGGGACACGCTAGGAAAACGCCTCGCAAAGGTTTATCCGGTGCGCGGTACGGTCGTGTCCTTCCCGTTTCGAAGGATCTTCGTCGTCGCGCGTACACAGGGGGACTGATGCTGGAGTCGTTCATCGCCGGACTGCCCAAGGTGGAGTTGCACGTCCACCACGTCGGCTCGGCGGCACCCCGGATCGTGGCCGAGCTGGCCGCTCGCCACGAGGGGCGCACGCCGGTGCCGGCCGACCCGGCGGCGGTGGCGAAGTACTTCGAGTTCCGCGACTTCGCCCACTTCATCGAGATCTACCTGAGCGTGGTCGACCTCATCCGCGATCCCGAGGACGTGCGCATCCTGACCTACGAGGTGGCCCGCGAGCTGGCCCGCCAGCAGGTGCGGTACGCCGAGCTGACCGTCACGCCGTACTCGCACGTGTCGCGGGGCATCCCGGCGGAGGCGTTCTGCGCGGCGATCGAGGACGCGCGGGTGCGGGCCGAGGCCGAGATGGGCATCGTGCTGCGCTGGTGCTTCGACATCCCGGGCGAGGCGGGGCTGCCGGCGGCCGAGGAGACGCTCGAGATCGCGCTCGACCACCGGCCGGACGGGCTGGTCAGCTTCGGGCTCGGCGGGCCGGAGGTGGGGGTGCCGCGGCCGATGTTCAAGCCGTACTTCGACAAGGCTCGGGCGGCCGGGCTGCGCTCGGCGCCGCACGCGGGCGAGACCACCGGGCCGGAGACGATCTGGGACGCGATCCGCGAGCTGGGCGCCGAGCGGATCGGCCACGGGATCTCGGCGGTCCAGGACGAGCGGCTGATGGCGTACCTGGCCGAGCACCGCATCCCGCTCGAGGTCTGCCCGACGTCCAATGTGTGCACCCGCGCGGTCGCCTCGATCGAGGAGCACCCACTGTCGGCGCTGCGCGCGGCGGGCGTACCGGTCACGATCAACTCGGACGACCCGCCGATGTTCGGCACCACGCTCAACGACGAGTACGCGGTGGCCGCGCGCCTGCTCGACCTCGACGAGGCGGGCCTGGGGGAGCTGGCGAAGGACGCGGTGGACGCGTCGTTCCTCCCCGACGGCGAGAAGCGCAAGATCAAGGAAGAGATCGACGCGTACGTCGCAACGGCACCTCAGAGCGCGTAGAGCGGGTCCTGCCAGCAGGCCAGTACGGCCAGGATGACGCCGCTGCCGATGGCCACCCAGCGGATCAGGCGGCGGCGCGACCGGGTGGGCTCCTGGCCCTCCGGCTCCGCCACCGCCGCTCCGGGTTGGCGCCACGGTGAGGGCGTCGCCGCGCGGCTGTGCTCGGTCACGTGCCCTCCTTAGGTGGGCGCGCGGCGGGAGCAGGGTTGGGGGACCATTTCCCGCCGCGCGCGCAAAAGGTCCCACCGGACCGCTGTGGGTGGACAAACTGCGGGTGGTGGCCCGGAGGAACCAGGATGGGATCGCGGTCGATGCTGCCATCCGGCCGCCGTACCAATGGTCCGGTTAACCCAGACCTAAGGAGAACTTGCCGGTCTCCTGCCCTTCCGGCGCCCCGTCAGTCGCGGTTGGGGCGCTGGCGGGGCCAGCGGCGGGCGCCGGGCTCGCGGGCCAGCCGGCCCACCAGGCCGAAGCGGCTCACCTGCTTGGGTACCGCCTCGGCGTCGGCGAGCAGCATGACCACACTGGCACCGCCGAGCCGTGCGCGGTCGATGCTCACCGAGCCGCGCGCCTGCTGGGCCGCCCGGCGCGCGATGTCGAGGCCCAGGCCGGTGGAGCCTCGGTCGCTGGTGCCGCGGCGCAGCGCGCGGTCCGGGTTGGCGATGCCCGGTCCGGCGTCGTCCACACGTACCGCCACGTAGCCGTCCCGCCGGGAGATCGCGACCTCGAACGCGGTGCCCTGCGGCGTGTACCGGAAGACGTTGCCGAGCACCGCGTCGAGTGCGGCAGCGAGCTCGGCCCGGGGCAGCGGCACCGGGATGTGCGAGTGCGCGCCGGTCACCTGGTTGGGTCGCTGCTGGTCGCTGGCGAGCGCGGACCAGAAGACCATGCGGTCACGGACCACCTCGGCGGCGTCGCAGATGCTCTCCTCGGGCTGCTCGGCCTGCTCGACCACCTTGCGGCTGGTCTTGATGAGCACGTCGACCTCGCCCTCCAGCGTCACGATCGCCTGGCGGATGCGGCGGATCGTGCGCCGCCGGTCGAGCTCGGCCGCGCTGAACTGCCCCACGCTCGTGTCGTCCGAGTCCAGCGCGTCCGCGTCCAGCCGGAGCACGGTCAGCGGCGTACGCAGCCGGTGGGACAGGTCGGCGACAAGCTCGCGCTCGTTGCTGCGGGCGGCGACGAGCTTGTCGGCCATGCGGTTGAACGCGTACCCCGCCTCGGCCAGCTCGCGCGGGCCGCTGGGCTGCACGCGTACGGCGAGGTCACCGTCACCGACCGCCATCGCGCCCTCGACAAGCGAGCGCGCCGAGTTGACCGCCACGGAAGCGAGCCGGTCGACCACGACCACCGACGCCGCGACGAGGCCGAGGGTGAGGCCGATCAGCAGCCACCAGTTGGCACCGCCGAACGCGCCGTCGGGCAGGAAGACCTCCACGACGGCGGTAGCACCTTCCATGGGTACCGACTGGAGGTAGACCTTGCCGCCGTCGGTGTCGGCGAGCACCGGCGCGGTACCGCCGGCCGCCCGGGTCACGTCCTCCGGCTTGGCGCGGGAGCCCTCGGCGGGCGCCTTGAGACCGTGCACCACGGCCGGGTCACCCTCGCCGGCGGCGAGCGCGGCGCGCTTTACCTGGTCGTCGTTGGCCGCGACGGTGAGCGCGCCGGCGACGGCGGCCGTACGCCGCTGGGCAGCCGCCACCGCCTCGTCGTGCGCGTCCGCCCGCTGCTCGAGGCCGAGCGGGATCATGAAGGCCAGGGCGGCGATGGTGGTGAGAGCGGCGGTGACGTAGGCGTGCGCCTGCCTCAGTCCGGTGCCACCAACCGGAATCCGACCCCCCGCACGGTGCGCAGGTAGCGGGGCTTCGCTGCGGACTCGCCCAGCTTGCGGCGTAGCCAGTACAGATGCACGTCGATGGTCTGGTCCTCGCCGACCGACGGTTGCCGCCATACCTCCTCCAACAGCTCCCGGCGGGACACCACGCGGCCCGGGCGGGCCGCCAGGTATGCCAGCAGGTCGAACTCCTTGCGGGTGAGCGCGAGCGGCACCCCGTCGAGGTGCGCGCTCCGCTCGCCGACGTCGACCTTGAGGCCGCCGACCTCGTGCACCGCGGGCTGGACCGCCCGGCTCGCCCGCCCGGCGCGACGCAGCACGCTCGTGATGCGCGCGTCGAGGTGGGCGCCGGTGAACGGCTTCACCATGTAGTCGTCGGCGCCGGCGCGCAGCAGTCGCACGATTGCCTGCTCGTCGTCACGGGCGGTGGCGATGATGATCGGTATGTCGGTTATGCCCCGCAGCATGCGCAGGGCGTCGGCGCCGTCGAGGTCGGGCAGGCCGAGGTCGAGCACCACCAAATCGGGCGTCTCGGAGGCGACCCGGCGCAGCGCGTCGAGCGCGGTGCCGACGGCGTGGACGGCGTGGCCCCGATCAGCCAGCGAACGCAGCATCGCGCCACGCACAACATGGTCGTCTTCGACCAGGAGGACGGTGGCCATGCGAAGACGGTACTGCCCTTGGCAAGCGGCGGACGATCCCGGTTTGCTGATCTGACGTCGTTCCGATAATCGAGACACGATCCGAATGCCCCTGCGTTACGACTAGTGACCTGCAAGGATGGATTGAGTGAGCGTCACGGACACACCCCTCGCGCCGGCCCCTGAGGCCGGCGCCGTCATGACCGAGGAAGAGCTGCGGGACCAGGCCATCGAGGTGCTGGACGCCAACTGGGAGCGGGACCACTCGGTGCCGTCGCGGGCCTTGTACCCGCACCAGTGGAGCTGGGACTCCGCGTTCACCGCCATCGGCCTCGCCCACCACCGGCCGGAGCGGGCCTGGCGCGACCTGCGCAGCCTGTTCTCCGCCCAGTGGTACGACGGGCGGGTACCGCACATCGTCTTCGACCCGGACGTGTCCGAGCGCGACTACTTCCCGGGTCCCGCATTCTGGGATGCGCCCGCGTCACCCGGGCGCCTGGGCGGGCTCACGACGGGCATCGTGCAGCCGCCGGTACATCCGGTCGCCGCCCGCGAGATCTTTCTGAACTGCCTGGACCGCGACGCCGCCCGGCTGGAGTTGGAGTGGCTGTACCCGCGGCTGGTGAAACAGCAGACGTACCTCTGCGAGGGTCGTGACGTGGGCGGCGACGGGCTGGTCAGCATCGTGCACCCGTGGGAGTCGGGCCTGGACAACAGCCCGTGCTGGGACGGCGCGCTAGAGGCCGTACCCGTCGACCTGTCGCTGCTGCGCCGCCACCGCCGCCAGGACACGAAGCGGGCGGTCCACGCGCACCGACCCACGGACACCGACTACGCGCGGTACATCCTGCTCGCCGCCAACTACCGCGACGGCGGCTACCTGGACGAGGGCCTGATCGAGCACCACCCGTTCATCGTGGAGTGCCCGTCCTTCAACTCGATCATGGCGCTCGCCGAGCTGGCCCTGGCCGACATCGCCGAGGCGATCGGCATCGACGCGGCGCCCCACCGCGACAAGGCGGAGCACATCACGAAAGTCCTGGTAGAACGGCTGTTCAGCCCGGAGACCGGCATGTTCCACCCCCGCGACGTGCGCACCGGCGAGCTGAGCACGGCCCGGTGCGTGGGCGGCTTGGTCCCGCTGATCCTGCCCGGCCTGCCCGAGGCGCAGCGGTTGTCGCTGCTGGAGGTGGGCCGCTCGGTGGGGTTCGGCCTGAACCGCGAGATCCCGCTCCCGTCCTACGACCGCACCGCGCCGGACTTCGACCGCCTCCGCTACTGGCGCGGCCCCGTCTGGATCAACGTCAACTGGCTGATCTGGCAGGGCCTGCGCTCCCACGGCCACGAGCGCGAGGCGGCCGACCTGCGCGCCGCCATGCTCGGCATCATCCGGCGCGGCGGCTGCCACGAGTACTTCGACCCGGTCGACGGCACCGGCATCGGCGCGGTCGCCTTCAGCTGGACGGCCGCGCTCGCGCTGGACCTGATGGCCGCCGTGCCCTAGGCGTCACCCTCGGGGCCACCCCGGCCGGGTGGCCCCGAGCCCGCCTTAAGCGGGCCGGGCCGGGAGTTGGAGGACCCAGCGGTACGCCTGCACGAGCCCGGTGTCGAAGCCGGCCGCCGAGCCCCACAGGAAGAGGCGGAAGCGGCGGTACAGCGGCTCGCCCCACCGCGCCACCACCTCGTCGCGCGCGGCGTCCAGGCGCTTGGCCCACTCGCGGCAGGTGAGGAAGTAGTTGTGGCGGTCGTCGGCGATCGAGAGCAGCTCGAACGGGGACCTCGCCACGTGCCCCAGGTACTGGTGGAGCAGCAGCGGGGCCGAGTTGCCGGGGTAGATGTACCGCTTCATGAACGTGGAGACGCCGTACTTGCGGCGCATCGCGAGCGCGTCCAGGTAGACCCGGCCGCCCGGGCGCAGGAGCTCGGCGTACTTGGCCAGCGTGGTGCGGTAGTCGGGCAGGTGCTCGGTCACGCCCATGTTGACGATCGCGTCGAAGCGGTCGGGGTTCTTGTACCCGAAGATGTGCTGGCGGACGACCTTGACCGGAAGCTTCTCCCGCTCGAAGAGGTCCAGCAGGTAGCGCTCGGACTCCTTCGCCAGCGTGGTGGTGGTGACGTCGATGCCCCGGCGGGCGGCGTGCTCGGAGAACGCGCCCCAGCCGCCGCCGACCTCCAGCACCCGGTCGCCCGGCTTGACGCCCAGCGCGTCGATCGCGAGGTCCATCTTGCGGGTCATCGCGTCCTCGAGCGGCTCGTCGTCGGCCGCGAAGACGCCCTCGGTGTAGCAGCGGTGCCGCTCGTCGAGGAACGTCAGGAAGAAGTCCGAGTCCTCGTCGTAGTGGTGCGAGATGGCCCGCCGGTCGTCCTCCTTGCGGCCGCGCCAGATGGCGGCCGGCGTGAAGCGGGAGAGGAACGCGATCGGGTGGAAGTCCTTGAAGAACGCGCGCATCTTCAGCGCCTCGGCGAGGTCGCCGTCGACGTCGAGCCAGCCCTTGAGGTAGGCCACGGCCACGCCGAACTGGTCGAGGCCGGCCAGGGCCTTGGCGCCGCGGTCGTCCCGCACCGTGATGGTGAACACGGGTTCGCCCGCGCCGAAGCGGTGGGCCGGCCCACCGGCGGTGGCCACCGCGAAGGGCACGGCCGTCCGGGCGGCGAAAAACTCCTGGTACCTACGCTGAAGCGCGCTGATCACATCCGAAGCTGCCACACCGGCAATCTACCGCCGCGCGGGCCGGACGGCGCGTTTCTATAGCATGGCAGCGGTTACTGCCGAGCACACCACTGAGGAGATCGCCGTGTCCGCACCCCGTACCCCCGCTGTGGCCGACCTCGTCGTCCCGGCCGGGACGACGGCGGCCGACGCGGTGTCCGCCGCCGGCCTTCCGGCCGCGGGCCCTTCGGCCATCGTCGTGGTACGTGACAGCGCCGGCCGCCTCCGCGACCTCGACTGGGCGCCGGAGGCGGACGAGACGGTGACCCCGGTGACGCTCAGCGAGCCGGACGGGCTCAACGTGCTGCGCCACTCCACCGCCCATGTGCTCGCCCAGGCGGTGCAGGACCTGTACCCGGAGGCGAAGCTCGGCATCGGGCCGCCGATCGACAACGGGTTCTACTACGACTTCGACGTGCCGCGGCCGTTCCAGCCGGACGACATCGAGAAGCTCGAAAAGCGCATGCAGGAGATCGTCAAGTCGGGGCAGCGCTTCCGCCGGCGGCGGTTCGAGAGCCTTGACGAGGCGAAGGCCGAGCTGGCCGACGAGCCGTACAAGCTGGAGCTCGTCGACGTCTCCGGCGCCGGCGGCTTCGACTCGGACGAGATCATGGAGGTGGGCGAGGGTGAGCTCACCATCTACGACAACGTCGACGCCTCCTCCGACAAGGTGTGCTGGTCGGACCTGTGCCGAGGGCCGCACCTGCCGAACACGCGGCTGATCGGGGCGTTCAAGCTGATGCGCAGCGCCGCGGCGTACTGGCGCGGCTCGGAAAAGAACCCCCAGCTCCAGCGGGTGTACGGGACGGCCTGGCCCACCCGCGACGCGCTCAAGGCGTACCTGCGGCTGTTGGAAGAGGCCGCCCGCCGCGACCACCGCAAGCTCGGCGCGGAGCTGGACCTCTTCTCCTTCCCGGACGAGATCGGCTCGGGCCTCGCGGTCTTCCACCCGAAGGGTGGGATCATCCGCCGCGAGATGGAGGCCTACTCGCGGCGGCGGCACGAGGAGTCGGGGTACGAGTTCGTCAACACGCCGCACATCACCAAGGCGCACCTCTTCGAGACCTCGGGGCACCTGCCGTACTACGCGGACACCATGTTCCCGCCGATGGAACTGGAGGGCGCGCAGTACTACCTCAAGGCCATGAACTGCCCGATGCACAACCTGGTCTTCCGGGCGCGTGGCCGGTCGTACCGGGAGCTGCCGCTGCGGCTGTTCGAGTTCGGCACGGTGTACCGGTACGAGAAGTCGGGCGTGGTGCACGGGCTCACCCGGGTGCGCGGCCTGACCATGGACGACTCGCACATCTACTGCACCCGCGAGCAGATGCCCGGCGAGCTGCGCAACCTGCTGGCGTTCGTGCTCGACCTGCTCAAGGACTACGGCCTGGAGGACTTCTACCTGGAGCTGTCGACGCGGGGCGACTCGGAGAAGTTCATCGGCTCGGACGAGGAGTGGGCCGAGGCGACCGAGATCCTGCGCCAGGCCGCCGAGGACTCCGGGCTCGAGCTGGTGCCGGACCCGGGCGGGGCGGCGTTCTACGGCCCGAAGATCTCGGTGCAGGCGCGCGACGCGATCGGCCGTACCTGGCAGATGTCGACCATCCAGCTCGACTTCAACCAGCCGAAGCGCTTCGGGCTGGAGTACCAGGCAGCCGATGGCACCCGCCAGCAGCCCATCATGATCCACCGGGCGCTCTTCGGGTCGATCGAGCGGTTCTTCGGCGTGCTGACCGAGCACTACGCGGGCGCGTTCCCGGCCTGGCTGGCGCCGGTGCAGGTGGTGGGCATCCCGATCCGCGACGACCACGCTTCGTACCTCGCGTCTTTTGTGGAGCTTCTGCGCGCGGAGGGCATTAGGGCCGAGGTGGACACTTCGGACGACCGGATGCAGAAGAAGATCCGTACGGCCCAGCAGCAGAAGATCCCGTTCATGGCCATCGCCGGGGACGCGGACGTCGAGGCGGGCACGGTCTCCTTCCGGTACCGGGACGGGTCACAGCGCAACGGCATGCCGCTGGCGGAGGCCGTGGCGCACGTGGTCGAGGTGGTCCGCTCGCGCACGAACGCGGGTCCGTCGGCCGCCTAGGGTCCGCTAGACAGACCCTAGGATTGCTTCCGTGACGGACGGGTTGGAGCGGCTGTGGGCGCCGCACCGGATGACGTACATCGCTGGGAAGGACCAGCCGCCCGGCTGTCCGTTCTGTGTGGCGCCCGGCATGGAGGACGGCAGCCTCGTCGTCGCGCGGGGCAAGTCCGTCTATGCCGTGCTCAACCTGTACCCGTACAACCCGGGGCACCTGCTCGTCTGTCCGTACCGCCACGTGGCCGACTACACCGAGATCGACGCGGACGAGACGGCTGAGCTCGCCGCGTTCACGCAGACCGCGATGCGGGTGGTACGGCAGGTGAGCGGCGCGCACGGGTTCAACATCGGGATGAACCAGGGCGGGGTGGCCGGCGCCGGTATCGCCGCGCACCTGCACCAGCACGTGGTGCCGAGGTGGGGTGGCGACGGCAACTTCATGCCGGTGATCGGCCAGACGAAGGTGCTGCCGCAGCTGCTGTCGGACACGCGGGACCTGCTGGCGTCGGCGTGGATCGAGGCTTGACTTCCAGTGCGCTCCAACTGTGAATGTGGAACGCATGAGACGGACTCTGGGACGTAGCGGCATCGAGGTCTCCGCGCTCGGCGTGGGTTGCTGGGCGATCGGCGGGCCTTTCTGGCAGGGTGCGCAGCCCCTCGGATGGGGCGAGGTCGACGACGAGGAGTCGGTGCGGGCGCTGCGCCGGGCGCTTGAGCTGGGCGTGACGTTTTACGACACCGCCGACGTGTACGGCACCGGCCACAGTGAGCGGATCCTCGGCCGCGCCTTCGCCGGGCACCGCGACGAGGTGGCGATCGCCACCAAGTGGGGCAACACGTTCGACGAGGCGACCCGCCAGGCGACCGGCAGCGACGCCACGCCGGAGTACCTGCGGTCGGCCGTGGAGGCCTCCCTGCGGCGGCTGGGCACCGACCGCATCGACCTGTACCAGCTGCACCTCAACGGCCTGCCGATCCCGACCGCGCTCGACCTGGTGGACACGCTGGAGGCGCTTGTCGCGGCGGGCAAGATCCGCGCGTACGGCTGGAGCACCGACTTCGCCGACCGTGCCTCGGCGATCGCGAGCGTGGGTCCGCACGTCACGGCGATCCAGCATTCGATGTCGGTACTGGAGGACTCGCCGGACGTGCTCGACGTGGTGGAGAAGCACGACCTGGCCAGCATCAACCGGGGCCCGCTGGCGATGGGCCTGCTGACCGGAAAGTTCACCCGCTCGTCGACGCTGGGCCCGGACGACGTGCGGGGGATCGCGCCGGACTGGCTGTCGTTCTTCCAGGACGGGCGGCCGGCGCCGGCGTGGCTGGACCGCGTGGCCGAGGTGCGGGACGCGCTGACCTCGGACGGCCGAACCCTGGCCCAGGGCGCCCTGGGCTGGCTCTGGGCCCGCAGCCCCCGCACCATCCCAATCCCCGGCTGCCGCACGGTAGCCCAAGTCGAGGAAAACGCCGCAGCCCTAGCCAAGGGCCCCCTAGCCGCTGACGCGGCCGCGGCGGTGACCGCCCTCTTCTCGCGTGGTTGATCAGGGAGTTGGAGGAGTGGCGCGCCGGCGACACGCCCGACGAACTCCCTGATCAACCGCAAGCCTCGACCGCGAGGGTTGGGGGTCAGGCTGAGGCGTGTTCTTTTTTGGCTTGGTCGGTTAGGTGGGGTGGCATTGGTTCGTGCCTGGCGAAGGTTCTGGTGAAGGTGCCGGCGCCGCTGGTCATCGAGCGGAGTTCTACCGCGTAGCGGACTAGCTCGGTGGCCGGGACTTCGGCGCGGACCAGGGTGCGTTCGGAGCCGTTCTGGTCGGGTTCGGTGCCGAGTACCCGGCCGCGCCTGCCCGACATGTCCGACATGACCGCGCCGACGAACGAGTCGGGTATCCGGATCACGATCTCGTCCACCGGCTCCAGTAGCGTCAGCTGGCCCTTTTCTGCGGCGTCCCGCAGCGCCAGCGCGCCCGCCGTCTGGAATGCCGCGTCCGACGAGTCGACGCTGTGCGCCTTGCCGTCGAAGAGCGTGACCCGCAGGTCGACCACGGGGTAGCCGGCGACGATGCCGCGCTCCATCTGGGCCCGTACGCCCTTTTCCACGGACGGGATGTAGTTGTGCGGGACCACGCCGCCCACGATCTTGTCGACGAACTCGAAGCCGCTGCCGCGGGGCAGCGGCTCGACCTTGATGTCGCAGACCGCGTACTGGCCGTGGCCGCCGGACTGCTTGACGTGCCGGCCGTGCCCGGACGACTCGTTTCCGAACGTCTCGCGCAGCGCCACCCGTACCGGCTCGGTCTCCAGATCGACCCCGCCGGCGCGCAGGCGGTCGAGCACGACGTCGGCGTGCGCCTCGCCCATGCACCAGAGCACGAGCTGGTGGGTCTCCGGATTGCGCTCCAGGCGCATCGTGGGGTCGCCGGCGACGAGCCGGCCGAGGTTCTTCGCGAGGGCGTCCTCGTCGGCGCGGCTCTTGGCCACGATCGCCACCGGCAGCAGCGGCTCGGGCATCTCCCACGGCTCGACGAGCAGCGGCTGCTCCTTGGCCGAGATCGTGTCGCCGGTCTCCGCACTGCCCGACTTGGTGATCGCGCAGATGTCGCCGGCGATCGCCGCGGGAACCTCGCGCAACGTCACGCCCAGCGGCGCGTAGATGTGCGCGATCCGCTCGTCCGCGTCGTGGTCGGGGTGGCCTCGGTCCTCCATGCCGTGCCCGGACACGTGGACGGTCGCCTCCGGGCGCAGGGTGCCGGAGAAGACCCGTACCAGGGAAACACGGCCGACGTGCCGGTCGATGGTGGTCTTGACCACCTCGGCGACCAGCGGGCCGTTGGGGTCGCAGGTCAGCGGCGGCTGCGGTGTCCCGTCGACGCCGGTGACCGTCGGCAGGTCGTGCTCCTCGGGCGTCGGGAAGGCGGCGGTGAGCAGCTCCAGCAGCGCGTCCAGGCCGACCTGGGTCTCCGCGCAGACCGGCACGACCGGGTAGAAGTGGCCGCGCGCGACCGCCTTCTCCAGGTCCGTGATCAGCACCTCGACCTCGATGTCCTCGCCGCCGAGGTACCGGTCCATCAGCGTCTCGTCCTCGGACTCCGCGATGATGCCCTCGATCAGCTCGTTGCGCGCCTCCTCGATGGCCGGCAGGTGCTCCGGGTCCGGCTCGCGGACCTGCGGCGGGTACCCGTCGGTGTAGTCGAAGACCCGCTTGGTGATCAGCCCCATCAGGCCCACCGTCGACTCGCCGTCGTCGCCGAGCATGGGTAGATAAAGCGGCAGCACGTTGTCGCCGAAGACCCGCTGGCACAGCGCGACCGTCTCGTCGAAGTCGGCGCGCTGGTGGTCGAGCCGGGTCACTGCGACCGCGCGGGGCATGCCGACCGAGGCGCACTCCTCCCAGAGCGCTGCCGTGGCGGCGTCCATCCCGTCGACCGCGGAGACCACGAAGAGGGCGGCGTCGGCGGCGCGCAGACCGGCGCGCAGCTCACCGACGAAGTCCGCGTACCCGGGGGAGTCGAGCAGGTTGACCTTGGTGCCGTTGTGCACGAGCGGCGCGCAGGCCAGGGTCACCGACCGCTGCTGCTTGACCGCGGCCGGATCGTGGTCGCAGACCGTGGTGCCCTCGGTGACCGAGCCTGCCCGGGAGATCGTGCCGGTCGCGGCGAGCAGCGCCTCGACCAGAGTCGTCTTCCCGGCGCCCGAGTGCCCGACGAGCACCACGTTGCGTACCCTGCCGGGTGCGTCCACCACCGGCGCGGGGCCGGTGACTCCCTTCTCCTGACTCTTCTGCGCCATCGCCAGAACCTCCCTCAGCGGAGTGCGATCGTATGCGTCCAACGCGAGTGATCTACCTCACGTTCGCCCTTCGATCCCACACCTGCAACACGCTGTACACAACCCCGATGCGCGAAGTAAACCGTTACGGGGCGAGGCCAGGTCAGGGTCGAAAGACCGTTATCGTGAGACCGCCATGGCGAAGATCTTCCGTGTAGACGCTCGGACGGCACTCGGTTCCGCCGTCGAGCCCATTGCCCGTGCCCTGCTCCGGCTGGGCATCACGCCAAACACCGTGACGGTGGCCGGCACGATCGGCGTGCTCATCGGCTCCATCGGGTTCGCCGCGCGCGGACAGTTCCTGATCGCCCTCGTGGTCATCGTGGTGTTCGCATTGACGGACTTCCTCGACGGCACGATGGCGCGGATGAAGGGCGGGTCCACCCGCTTCGGCGCGTTCCTCGACTCGTCGATGGACCGGGTCGCCGACGCCGGCATCTTCGCGTCGGTCGCCTACTACCTGGCCACCCAGGACGATCGCTGGGGCATGGTCGCCGCCCTGCTTTGCCTGACCGTCGGGCAGCTCGTGTCGTACGTCAAGGCGCGCGCCGAGGGCCTCGGCATGACCTGCAACGTCGGCATCGCCGAGCGGCCCGAGCGGCTGATCACGGTCGGCGTGGGCGGGCTGCTCCACATCATCGGGCTGGAGTGGGCGCTGGTGGCGGCGCTGTGGGTCCTCGCGGTGCTCTCCGTGATCACGGTGGGGCAGCGCATCGCACACGTGTACAAGCAAGCGCAAACCAAGGCATGAACGGCGCCGAGCTCGGCTACGCCGCCGGCTGGCGGGTGGTCCGGGCCGTGCCCCGGCCGGTCGCGGCGGCGGTCTTCCGGGCGGGTGCCGACTGGGCGGCACGCAAGCGCGGGAAGGGCACCACCCGCCTCGCCGACAACCTGCGCCGCGTGGTGGGGCCGGACGTCCCGGAGGGCGAGCTCGACGATCTGGTACGGCGAGGGCTGCGCTCGTACGCCCGGTACTGGATGGAGGCGTTCCAGCTGCCGTCCCGTTCGAAGGCGCAGGTCCTCGACGACTTCGCGCTCGACGGCGACGACTGGCTCGGCGCCGACGTCGAGTCCGGGCGGGGTGCGGTGATCGCGCTCCCGCACGCGGGCAACTGGGACGCGGCCGGCGCCTGGGTCGCGGCCAAGGGCTGGCCGATCGCCACGGTCGCCGAGCGGCTCAAGCCGGAAGCGCTCTACCAGCGGTTTCTCGCGTACCGTCGGGGTCTGGGCATGGAGATCATCCCCACCGACGGGGGTGAGCGGCCACCGTTCGACGAGCTTGTCGAGCGCCTCGGCAAGGGGTACGTCGTGCCGCTGCTGGCCGACCGCGACCTCTCCGCCCGCGGGGTGGAGGTGACGTTCTTCGGCGGCCGGGCGCGGATGCCCGCCGGACCCGCGCTGCTCGCGCTCCGCACCGGCGCACCGCTCTATACCGTCACCATGTGGTACGAGGCGGAGCGTGCCCGAGGCGCACTGGCCCGGATCGAGCCGCCTACCGACGACGGCCCGCTCGACAAGCGGGTGCGCGCGCTCACCCAGAAGGTGGCAGACGGGTTGGCCGCGGGTATAGCCAAACATCCGGAAGACTGGCACATGCTGCAACGACTGTGGCTGGACAGCCCGGCGACAGCGCGACTGGCGTGACGGGAGGGGGCACATGCGCGTCGGCATCGTGTGCCCGTACTCCTTGGACGTCCCCGGCGGCGTGCAGAACCACGTCATGGACCTCGCCGAGGCGCTGATCACGCTCGGGCACGAGGTGAGCGTGCTCGCGCCGGCCGACGAGGACGCGCCGCTCCCGCCGTACGTGGTGGCGGCCGGCCGCTCGGTGCCGCTGCCCTACAACGGGTCGGTGGCCCGGATCAGCTTCGGCCCGGTGTCGACCGCGCGGGTGCGGCGGTGGCTGGCCCGCGGCGACTTCGACGTGGTGCACGTCCACGAGCCGTTCACGCTGAGCCTGTCGATGCTCGCGGTGCTGTCCGCGGAGCGCCCGGTCGTGGCCACCTTTCACACGGCGATGACCCGGTCGCGGGCGATGGTCGCCGCCCAGGGCCTGCTCCAGCTCGTCCTGGAGCGCATCACCGCGCGCATCGCGGTCAGCGCGCTCGCCCGCAAGGTACAGGTCGAGCACGTGGGCGGCGGCGCCGTGGAGATCCCGAACGGGGTGGCGGTCGCCAAGTTCGCCGCTGCCGCGCCGCTGCCCGGATGGCCGGGAGAGGGCGGGGCGGTCGGGTTCCTCGGGCGGTTCACCGAGCCGCGGAAGGGTTTCGTGCTGCTCCGGGCCGCGTTCGCGGAGCTAGCCGCCGCCCGCCCCGGGCTGCGGCTGCTGGTGGCCGGGCCGGGGGAGCGGGACGAGCTGCTCGACGGGCTGCCGGCGGGACTGCACGACCGGGTGACGTACCTGGGGAAGGTGTCCGAGGAGGACAAGGCCCGGATGCTGCACAGCGTGGACGTGTACGTGGCGCCGAACACCGGCGGCGAGTCGTTCGGCATGATCCTGACCGAGGCGATGGCGGCCGGTACCGCGATCGTGGCCAGCGACCTCGACGCGTTCCGGCGGGTGCTGGACGGCGGGCGGGCCGGTGCGCTCTTCCCGGTCGGCGACGTAGCCGCGCTCCAGACCCGGGTCGGTGAGCTGCTGGACGACCCCGAGCGGCGGTCCGGGCTGGCCGAGGCGGCCCGCCAGGTGGTCACCGAGTTCGACTGGCCGATGGTCGCGGAGCGGGTGCTGGAGGTCTACGAGACAGCGATCGAGGCCACGGTCGGAAGGGTGATCGACGAGGAGCCGGTCTGACCCCTCTACCATGCGGTCATGTGGTGGGTCGTCGGCGTCGTCACCGTGGTGGTGCTGGCGTCGACGTACCTGACCTGGACCGCCAGCCGCGTCGACCGGCTGCACGCCCGGGCGGCGGCCGCGGCGAGGGCGCTCGACGCGCACCTGCTGCGGCGGGCGGCCGCGGCGGCCGTACTGGCGGAGGAGCGCGCGGCGATCGAGCTGTACGCGGCGGCCCGGATCGCCCTGGACGCCCCGGATCTGGCCACGGGGGCGCCGGACGGCGCCGGACGTGAGGCCGCGGAGAACGACCTCACCCGCCAGCTGCGGGCCATCTCGCTCGGCCCGGACGCCGAGGCGCTGGTGGCGGCCAGCCGGCGGCTCGCGGTGGCCCGGCAGGTCTACACCGACCTGGTACGGGACGCGCTGTCGGTGCGCCGGCGACCCACGGTGCGGCTGTTGCGGATGACGCGGCGGCACCCCGAGCCGGAGTACTTCGATATCGACGACCCTATATTGGCGCCGGTATCTGTGACGCCGGTCTCGCCCCTGTCCTGAGCAGGCCACCTTGGGGGCGATTGGCTGTGGGAGCCGGCCTGAATCGGCACTAAACTGCAGGTCATGGCCGAGATCACTGCCCCGCCAAGCGCGCCCGCCACCGGTACCGCCCGCGTCAAGCGCGGCATGGCCGAGATGCTCAAGGGCGGCGTCATCATGGACGTGGTCACCCCCGAGCAAGCCAAGATAGCTGAGGACGCCGGCGCGGTCGCGGTCATGGCGCTGGAGCGGGTGCCAGCCGACATCCGGGCCCAGGGTGGCGTCTCCCGGATGAGCGACCCCGACATGATCGACGGCATCATCAGCGCCGTCTCGATCCCGGTGATGGCCAAGGCCCGCATCGGGCACTTCGTCGAGGCCCAGGTGCTCCAGGCGCTCGGCGTCGACTACGTCGACGAGTCCGAGGTGCTCACGCCCGCCGACTTCGCCAACCACATCGACAAGTGGGCGTTCACGGTCCCGTTCGTGTGCGGCGCCACCAACCTCGGCGAGGCGCTGCGCCGCATCACCGAGGGCGCCGCGATGATCCGCTCGAAGGGCGAGGCGGGCACCGGTGACGTCTCCAACGCGACCACCCACATGCGCAAGATCCGGGGCGAGATCAAGCGGCTCACGTCGCTGCCCGAGGACGAGCTGTACGTGGCGGCCAAGGAGCTCCAGGCGCCGTACGAGCTGGTCCGCGAGGTGGCGCAGGCGGGCAAGCTGCCGGTCGTGCTCTTCACCGCGGGCGGCATCGCCACCCCCGCCGACGCCGCGATGATGATGCAGCTCGGCGCCGAGGGCGTCTTCGTCGGCTCGGGCATCTTCAAGTCCGGCAACCCGGCCCAGCGCGCCGCCGCGATCGTCAAGGCCACCACCTTCCACGACGACCCCGACGTGATCGCCAAGGTCTCGCGCGGTCTCGGCGAGGCGATGGTCGGCATCAACGTCGACGAGATCCCGCAGCCGCACCGTCTGGCGGAGCGCGGTTGGTGAGTGCGAGGAGTGAGGGAGCGCTAGCGACCGAGCCCCGCAGTCGCGAAGGAAAGGTGGCAGGGTGAAGATCGGCGTCTTCGCGCTACAGGGCGACGTACGTGAGCATGTGCGGGCGTTGTCGTCCTGTGGGGCTGACGCGTCGCCGGTGCGGCGCCCCGAGGAGCTGGAGGCCGTCGACGCGCTGGTCATCCCCGGCGGCGAGTCCACCACGATGAGCAAGCTGGCCGTCGAGTTCGGCCTGCTGGAGCCGATCCGCAAGCGCATCGCCGGCGGCATGCCCGCGTACGGCTCCTGCGCCGGCATGATCATGTTGGCCGAGCACGTGCTCGACGGCCGCCCCGACCAGCAGTCCTTCGGCGGCATCGACATGACTGTGCGGCGCAATGCGTTCGGGCGGCAGGTCGACTCGTTCGAGGGCCCGGTCACGCTCAGCGCGTTCGACGATCCGTTCCACGCGGTCTTCATCCGGGCACCGTGGGTCGAGAGCGTCGGCGAGGGGGTAGAGGTACTTGGGCGCGCCGCCGGTAGGATTGTCGCGGTTCGGCAGGGCACTCTGCTCGCCACCGCCTTCCACCCGGAGCTGACCGGCGACCTCAGGGTCCACCGCGACTTCGTGGAAATGGTGCGCGCGGGGCTTAACGTGACGGAGGGGTAATGTCCGGCCACTCAAAGTGGGCGACAACCAAGCACAAGAAGGCGGTCATCGACGCCAAGCGCGGCAAGCTCTTCGCCCGCCTCATCAAGAACGTCGAGGTGGCAGCGCGCACGGGCGGCGGCGATCCGGCCGGCAACCCCACGCTCTTCGACGCCATCCAGAAGGCGAAGAAGAATTCGGTACCCAACGACAACATCGACCGCGCCGTCAAGCGCGGCTCCGGCCTGGAGGCCGGCGGCGCCGACTGGCAGACGGTGATGTACGAGGGGTACGGGCCGAACGGGGTCGCCATCCTCATCGAGTGCCTGACCGACAACCGCAACCGCGCGGCGACCGAGGTGCGCACCGCCCTGACCCGCAACGGCGGCTCGCTCGCCGACGCCGGCTCGGTGTCGTACATGTTCAGTCGCAAGGGCGTGGTCATCGTGCCGAAGACCCCGGGCGACCTGAGCGAGGACGACGTGCTCGGTGCCGTGCTGGACGCCGGCGCCGAGGAGGTCAACGACCTGGGCGAGGCGTTCGAGGTGGTCAGCGAGCCGAGCGACCTCGTCGGGGTCCGCACGGCCCTCCAGGACGGCGGCATCGAGTACGAGTCGGCCGAGTCCTCCTTCGTCCCGTCGGTAAACGTGCAGCTGGACGAGGAAGGCGCCCGCAAGATCTTCAAGCTGATCGACGTGCTCGAAGACTGCGACGACGTGCAGAACGTGTACGCGAACTTCGACGTATCCGACGAGGTAATGGCCGCCGTCGGCTGAGCCGATTTTTGGGGTCTACCGCCCAACTCGTCCGGCCCTATTTTGGCGAGAGGAGGTGACCATGACCGATACGTCACTCAAGAAGGACACAGAGCCGGAGCTCGACGAGGAGCTTCTCGAAGAGGCGATGCGCCAGGTCGGCGCGACGTCCCGCAACGAAGCTCTGAACATCGCGCTGCGCGACTTGGTGATGGCCAAGCGAGCCATCCGCCGGCAGGCGCTGGAAGAACTTCGCCAGATGTCCAGGGAAGGCGCGTTCAACTACGAGCTCCTTGAGGAGCTCGATCGATGAGGTATCTGGCTGACACGAGCGCTTTGGTCCGCATCGATCGCGAACAGGTCGATCCGGAGTGGGCCGATGTAGTGGGACAGGCTCGGATCGCTGTATGCGAGCCCGTGCTCGCGGAGACGCTGACGTTGGCGGATGCGAAGCAGTATGCCGGCGCGGAGGAGAAGCTCAGTCCACCTATCCCTGGGTTCCGGTGGCCGACAACGTATGGGAACTCGTCGCGGTGATCCGGCGTGATCTTGCTACGCGAAGCGCACACCAGGGTGTATCGGTGGCCGACTATGTGGTGGCTGCCACGGCGATTCGGTTGAAGCTTGTACTTCTGCACGAAGACGGCGACTTCGAGACGATCGCTCGATTCGTTCCCGAGCTCAAGCAGCAGCGGATCAGCACCCTGCCCTGACCCGGCGTCTTTGGCGAACGAGGGCGGGCAAAAGGGGCAAACCAGCTAGGGTCGGGGTCGTGTCGACGATCAGGCCGGTGTTGGCCGGATGCCTCGTGCTTGCCCTCGTCGCCGCCGCCTGCGACGACAGCGGTGAGGCCGCTCCCTCGGGCAGCCCGACCGCCGCCGCACCCTCGGCCCACGGCGGCGTGCCCACCGCCGTCAACGTCTACGCCGCCGCCGGGCCCGGCATGCTCAGCGACGCCGTGCGCGGGCACCGCGAGCTTGTCTACGTCCCCAACACCAACAGCAACGACGTCTACGTGATCGACCCGAAGACGTACAAGGTGGTGAACAAGTTCTACGGCGGGCCGGAGCCGCAGCACGTCGTACCCAGTCACGACCTCCGTACCCTCTACGTCGCCTCCGACGAGGTACCGACGGGCGGGCTGGTGCCGATCGACCCGCGGACCGGGAAGTCCGGCAAGCTGATCAATGTGCAGGACGTGTACAACCTGTACTTCACGCCGGACGGCAAGCAGGCGATCGTGGTCGCCGAGGCGTACAAGCGGCTGGATTTCTACGACCCCACCACGTGGCGGCGTACCAAGTCGCTGAACTTTCCCGAGTGCGCAGGCATCAACCACATGGACTTCTCGGCCGATCTCAAGACGATGCTGGTGAGCTGCGAGTTCGCCAACCGCATGATCGTGCTGGACGGGGCGTCGCACAAGAAGGTGCGGCAGTTCGACCTCGACGTGTCGTCGCACGGCATGCCGCAGGACGTACGGCTCACGCCGAACGGGCAGCACTTCCTGGTCGCCGACATGCACGCGAACGGGGTCTACGTCTTCGACGCCGCCGCCACCAAACGCACCGGCTTCATCCCGACCGGCAACGGGACGCACGGCATCTACTTCAGCCGGGACGGTGCCCGCGCGTTCATCTCCAACCGCGGCGAGGGTTCCATCACCGTGCTCGACACCAACACGCTCAAGCCAATCACCAAGTGGCAGCTTCCGGGCGGAGGTAGTCCGGATATGGGTGGCGTCTCGGCGGATGGCGCGGTGTTGTGGCTTTCCGGGCGGTACGACAACGAGGTCTACGCGATAAGCACAAAGGACGGTCGGCTCCTCGCCCGCATCCCGGTGGGCGACGGGCCGCACGGCCTCACGGTCTGGCCCCAGCCCGGCCGGTACTCGCTCGGCCACACCGGCAACATCCGCTGAGGCTCAGGCGATCACGTACTCCACTTCGGGGCGGCCCGGTCCGCCGTACCGCGAGGCCCGCGCCACCCGGCCGGTCTCCGCGAGATGCTCCAGGTAGCGGCGGGCGGTGACCCGCAGCGCCTCGGTCAGCCCGCGTATCGAGTCCAGTTCGCCGGGGGTTGGGCTTGGACCGCGGGCCCGGCAGCGCGGGTCGGGGATCTCGGCGAGCGCCAGCGAGCCGCCGACCCGCGCGGTGCCCGCGGGAGCAAACGGTCTGTGACTGACGCGGACCGGGGAAAATAGCCACCTCGACCAAATCGGATCTGAACCCGAGCCCGAAGGCTCTCTAGCCTGGACGGTATGGATCTTGTGGAGGCGCAGGGGTTGTGGGATGCCGAGCCGGGCTGGCTCAACACCGCGAGCTACGGGCTCCCGCCCCGCCCGTCGTGGGAGGCGTTGCAGCAGGCGCTGGGCGACTGGCGCGCCGGCCGTACCTCCTGGGAAGGGTGGGGTAACGCGACCGGCCTGGCCCGCGAAGCCATCGCCCGGATCATGGCCGTGCCCGCCACCGACGTGGCCGCGGGCGCGACGGTGTCCCAGGTGCTCGCGCCCGTCGCCGCCGCCCTGCCGGACGGGGCGCGGGTGCTGGTGCCGGAGATCGAGTTCACCTCGAACCTCTTCCCGTGGCTGGCCCAGGAGGCGCGGGGTGTGCGGGTCCGCACCGTGCCCGCCGACAAGCTGGCCGGCGCGGTCGACGCGGACACCGACCTTGTCGCGTTCAGCCTGGTGCAGTCGTCGGACGGCACGGTCGCCGCGTACGACGAGATCGTGGCCGCCGCCCGCGCACACGGTGCCCTCGTCGTGGTGGACGCGACGCAGGGCTGCGGGTGGGTGCCGTTCGACGCCGGGCAGGCGGACGCGGTGGCCGCATCCACGTACAAGTGGCTGATGGGGCCGCGCGGCCTCACCTTCGCCTATCTCGCCCCAGAGCTGCGCAAACGGCTCACGCCTTCGCAGGCCGGGTGGTTCGCGGGGGAGGACGTGCACGCCTCGTACTACGGGCCGCCGCTGCGGCTGGCGTCGGACGCGCGGCGGTTCGACATCTCGCCGGCGTGGTTCAGCTGTGTGGGTGCGGTGCCGTCGCTGGAGCTGATCGAGCGGATCGGCGTGGCCGAGATCGGCGCGCACAACATCGCTCTGGCCAACCGCTTCCTCGCCGGGCTCGGCCGCCCGCCGGGCGCCAGCGCGATCGTGACCGTCGACGTGCCGGGCGCCGAGGAACGCCTGCGTAAGGCAGGTGTCCGCGCGGCGGTTAGGGCTGGCCGGGTGCGGGCATCCTTCCACGTGTATTCCACGGAGGCGGACGTCGACATGGCCCTCGACGCGCTCGTGTGACGGCCCCCACTTTTAGATACGAGACGGTTCCGTATCGCTTTGACGCGGCGTAACGTCTGCTGAGTAGAAATACGAGACCGTTCCGTATCGGGGGGAGCACGTCAAGGTGCAACCGCAAGTCAACACCGGACACCCCAGGCGCTGGGCCATCCTGGGTGTCCTCGTCGTCAGCCTCCTCGTGGTGGTCCTCGACAACACCGTGCTCAATGTCGCGTTGCGTACGCTCGCCGACCCAGTGCACGGTCTCGGGGCCAGCCAGGGAGAGCTGGAGTGGTCGATCAACTCGTACACGCTGGTCTTCGCCGGCCTCCTCTTCACCGCCGGCGTGCTCGGCGACCGGTTCGGTCGCAAGCGCATGCTGAGCATCGGACTCGCGATCTTCGGGGTGGCATCGCTGCTGTCCGCGTACGCGCAGTCCGCCGACCAGCTGATCTGGGCCCGCGCGCTGATGGGGCTCGGCGGCGCGGCGATCATGCCGGTAACACTGTCGATCATCTCGAACGTCTTCGACCCGCGTGAGCGCGCCCGCGCCATCGCGATCTGGTCCGGCTCGGTCGGCCTCGCGATCGCGATCGGCCCGATCCTGGGCGGCGCTCTGCTGGAGAACTTCTGGTGGGGCTCGGTCTTCCTGATCAACGTGCCCGTCGTCGTGGCCGGCCTCATCGCGGTCGCCGTGATGGTGCCCGAGTCGCGCGACCCGCGCCCAGGAAAGATCGACATCGTCGGCGTACTGCTGTCCGTCGTGGGCCTCGTCGCCCTGTCGTACGGCATCATCGACGGTGGCGAGCACGGCTTCGGCCGGCCGATCGTCTGGGCGGGCATCCTGGGTGGCCTCGCGGTCCTCGCGGCCTTCGTGGCGTACGAGCGCCGCATCGAGTTCCCGTCCCTGGACGTTCGCCTCTTCAAGGTGCCGCAGTTCGCGGCTCCGGTGGCGCTGATCGGCCTGGTGTTCTTCGCCGCCATGGGCGTGTTCTTCTTCAGCGCCTTCTACATCCAGCTGGTACGCGGCTTCAGCCCGCTGGAGACCGGCCTGATGATGCTGCCGTTCGCGGTGGCGCAGATGGCCTTCGCACCGCGCAGCGCGACGATGGTCAAGCGGTACGGCGCCAAGACCGTCTCCGCGGTCGGCCTGGCCCTCACCGCGATCGGGATGGGCGGTTTCGCCTTCCTGGGTGTGGACACGCCGATCTGGGTGGTGTTGGGGCTCTTCTTCATCCAGGGCATCGGTATGGCCAACATCATGCCGCCGGCGATGGAGTCGATCATGTCGTCGCTGCCCCGGGAGAAGGCCGGCGTCGGCTCGGCGGTCTCCAACACCGTCCGCCAGGTGGCCGGCGCGCTCGGCGTCGCCATCCTCGGCTCGGTGCTGGCCGGCGTCTACCGCGACCAGGTGGGCAGCGCCGCCGAGGCGCTTCCCGGCCCGGCCGGAGACGCGGTGCGGGAGTCGATCTCCGGGGCGTACGGCGCGGCCGAGCGGCTCGGCCCGGCCGGTGGCGCGGTGATCAACGCGGCCAACGAGGCCTTCGTGACCGCCATGCACTGGACCGCCGGGATCGGTGCGATCGTCGCCGCGCTCGGTGTGCTCATGGTGGTGCGGTGGATGCCGGGCAAGGCGGCGGAGGAGCCGCGGGCGGCCGAGGCACACGCCACCGAGCCGGAATTGGCACCTGCGTCCTAGGATCGGCGAGGATGCATGCTATGAGCACGGAAAGTACTGCCGTCGAGAGTGCTCCGCGGTCGCCTGGGCGGCCGCGGAGCACCCGCGCGGACGAGGCGATCATGGAGGCGGTGCTCGATCTGCTCGCCGAGGGCAGCACGATCGAGTCGCTGTCCATCGAGGCGATCGCGGCCAAGGCGGGCGTGGGCAAGGCCACCATCTACCGGCGGTGGTCGGGCAAGCAGGCGCTGCTGGTCGACGCGATCCGCAGGCTCAAGGGGCAGCCGTCGACGCCCAAGGGGGAGTCGGTCCGCGAGGACCTGCTGATCCTGGCGCGCGGTGTGGGGCGCAACCCCGACCCTCGCGCGTCCAAGATCATGCCGTGCCTGGTGCCGGAGGTGCACCGCAGCCCCGAGCAGTACGCGGTCTACCAGGAGATCGTGCAGCCCCGGCGGGAGCTGACCCGCGAGGTGCTGCGCCGCGGCGTGCAGACCGGCGAGCTCCGGGCCGACCTCGACGTCGAGCTGGCTACGCTGCTGCTCACCGGGCCAGTGCTCCTGCAGAAGATCTTCAAGTGGAACCCCGACATCGACGAGACGGACCTGCCCGAGCGGGTCGTCGACACGGTGCTGGCCGGCCTGGCCCCGCGGCCCTGAGCCTAGGTCGGGCGCAAGGTCGCATACCGGTGTTGTATGCGGCCTTACGCCCGGCGCCGCCGGCGCGGCCCGTGTGTCTTCGCCGGGCCGCGCCGCGCACCCGCTAGTGTGTCGAACACACGTACGTGGTCGGTAGCGGGAGGGGGTCGCGCGTGCGCGTGCTCGGCGTCGACCCGGGGCTGACCCGGTGCGGGGTCGGCGTCGTGGAGGGCGTGCCCGGCCGGCCGTGCACCCTGGTGGCGTACTACGTGATCTACACCGACCCCGGTGACGACCTCGCCCTGCGCCTGCTCCACCTCGACCGCTCGCTGGCCGAGCTCGTCGCCGAGCACCAGCCGCGCAGCGTGGCGGTGGAGCGGGTGTTCAGCCAGCACAACGTACGCACCGTGATGGGCACCGCGCAGGCCAGCGCGGTCGCGGTCCTCGCCGGTGCGCGGGCCGGGCTGCCGGTCAGCACATACACGCCGAGCGAGGTCAAGGCGGCCATCACCGGGTCGGGCCAGGCGGACAAGGCACAGGTCACGTCGATGGTGACCCGCCTGCTCAAGCTGGACGCGCCACCCCGCCCGGCGGACGCCGCCGACGCCCTCGCGCTGGCCATCTGTCACATCTGGCGCGGCGGTACGCGTTCAAAGCTGGCGGCCGCCGCGTCCCGCCACCGGGGAGGAAATAGATGATCGCCAGCGTGCGGGGGAGGGTCGCCGCGGTCTCGCCCGACGGCGCCGTGATCGAGGTGGGCGGGGTCGGCCTCGCCGTGCAGTGTGCGCCCGGCACGCTCGCCGGGCTGCGGCTGGGCGCCGAGGCCCGGCTCGCCACAAGCCTCGTCGTGCGGGAGGACTCGCTCACCCTGTACGGCTTCGCCGACGACGAGGAGAAGCTGCTCTTCGAGCTGCTACAGACCGCCAGCGGCGTCGGGCCCAGGCTGGCGCAGGCGGTGCTGGCCGTGCACTCCCCGGAGACGGTCCGGCGGGCGATCGCCACCGCCGACACCGCGACGCTGACCCGCGTGCCGGGCATCGGCAAGAAGGGCGCCGAGCGGCTGGTCCTGGAGCTGCGCGACCGCATCGGCCCGGTCGCGGTGGGCACCGACGAGACCGCCGGCGTGCTCGTCGGCGCCTGGCAGGAGCAGGTACGGCAGGGCCTTGTCGGGCTCGGCTGGACCGCGTCACAGGCCGACCAGGCGGTGGCCGCGGTGGCGGAGACCGTCGACGGCACCACGCCGCCGGTGCCCGTACTGCTCAAGCAGGCCATCCGCCTGCTCGGTAAGACCCGATGACCTCGTGCGGCCGCGCCGCCGGCCGGGAAGGCTGAGCGCATGGAAGCCGAAGGGATCGTCTCGGCCTACGCCAGCGACGCCGAACACGACGCCGAGGTCAGCGTCCGCCCGAAGCGCCTGGCCGACTTCATCGCCCAGCATCGCGTACGCGACCAGCTCGACCTGCTGCTGCGCGGCGCGATGGGCCGCGGCACCCCGCCCGACCACATCCTGCTGTCCGGGCCGCCCGGCTTGGGTAAGACGACCCTGGCCAACATCGTGGCGGCCGAGCTGGGCGTGGGGATCCGGGTGACGAGCGGGCCGGCGATCGAGCGTTCCGGTGACCTGGCCGCGATCGTGACCAGCCTCGTCGAGGGGGACGTGCTCTTCATCGACGAGATCCACCGGATCGCGAAGCCGGCCGAGGAGCTGCTCTACAGCGCCATGGAGGACTTCCGGGTCGACGTGGTGGTCGGCAAGGGCCCGGGGGCCACCGCAATCCCGCTCGACGTCGAGCCGTTCACGCTGGTCGGCGCCACCACGCGGTCGGGGTTGCTGACCGGGCCGATGCGCGACAGGTTCGGCTTCGTCGCGCACCTCGACTTCTACTCCGCGGACGACCTGCGCACGCTGCTGCACAGGTCGGCGCGCATCCTCGGGGTGCCGATCACCGAGGAGGGTGCCGTCGAGATCGCCGGGCGGTCGCGGGGCACGCCGCGGATCGCCAACCGGCTGCTGCGCCGGGTGCGGGACTTCGCCGAGGTCCGGGCCGACGGCGTGGTCAACCTGGAGACGGCCCGGGCGGCCCTCCAGGTGTACGACGTGGACGGCCTCGGCCTCGACCGGCTCGACCGGGCGGTGCTGACCGCGCTGGTGGAGTCGTTCCGGGGCGGGCCGGTGGGGCTCTCCACGCTCGCGGTCGCGGTCGGGGAGCAGCCCGACACCGTGGAGGAGGTGTGCGAGCCGTTCCTGGTGCGTGCAGGACTGCTAGCGCGTACGCCCCGTGGTCGCGTCGCTACCGAAGCCGCTTGGCGTCACCTAGGAATAAGTCCGCCAAATGGTACGTTCGGCTCAGGTGTCAATCCGACACCCGACCTGTTTTCGGCCGAGCCATAGTCAACCCTGGATATCCCGTGATCTGAACGTGATCTGTGCCAAGTTCGGTGTTCACAGGGACAGGGATTAGACTTCGCCGCGGTCCGTACAGGACGTGAGTTCATGCCTGCGCTCCGGTGCCCCCGCGCCGGGAGTGGGTCCACTTGGAAGGTCATCTATCGTGTATCTGGCGGCAAACTCCGGCGGCGGCGCCGGCAGCTTCATGCCGATCCTCATGATCGTCCTGCTGTTCGGCGTCATGTACTTCATGATGATCCGCCCGCAGCAGAAGCGCCGTCGCGAGGCGGAGCACATGCAGTCGAGCCTGGGCCCCGGTGCCGAGGTGGTGACGATCGGCGGCCTCTACGGCCACGTGGTGAACGTCGACGACGAGACGGTCACGCTCGAGGTCGCGCCCGGCGTGCACAACCGCTACGCCCGCCCCGCCATCGCCCGTGTCGTGAGCGGCGGCGAGCCGCAGGACGTCCCGGCGGCCGAGAAGGTCGTCGACGAGGCCGACGCCAAGGACTGATCCCCCGCTGAGCGGGCGGCGCCCCCACATCGCCCGTTCGACCCTGCCCACAAGCCGCCGGCGCGCCCGGTCGGTACACATCGACACCGCACAGGAGACCCGAAGCCGTGGCACCACCTCAGGGACAGATGCGCCCAGGGCGGCAGCTGGCAGTACTCGGCCTGCTCTTCGTCGTCCTCTACCTCCTGGTCTTCCTCGGCGGTAGCGGCAGTATCAGGGATCGGCTGGAGCCCAAGCTCGGCCTCGACCTCATCGGCGGCAGCCGGGTGACCTACACGGCCACCACGGCGGACGGCCAGGCACCCCAGGCCGACCAGCTCGAAGAGGCCCGCCAGATCATCGAGAGCCGGGCGAACGCCTACGGCGTCTCCGAGGCCGAGGTGGTGACCGAGGGCGACAAGAACATCGTGGTCTCGCTGGCCGGCGAGAGCGATGACGCTCTGGCCAACCTCGGGCAGGCGGCCGAGCTGCGGTTCCGCAAGGTCATCAAGGCCACAGCCGACATGGGGGCGATCCCGCCGGCCCCCACCGCGAGCGCGGCGCCGTCCGGCACCCCGGGGCCACGCCGTCCGCCACGGGCGCGGCGGCCACGCCGACCCCGGGTGCTTCGGCGACCGGCGGCGGTCAGGGTGGCGGCGCGCCGGCTCCCTCGGCGTCCGCCACGGCGACGCCGGCGCCCACGCCGAGTGCCACCGGCACCCCCGCACCGAGCGAGACCGGCAACGCCGCGCCGAGCGGGGACACGACCCGTACCCCGGAGCAGCTCCTGGCCGACGCCAAGGCGAAGGTCGGCGACGCGGCCTGGGCCGCGGCGAGCGCGCTGGAGGCTCCGCCGGACCTGAGCACCAACCCGGCGGCCGCGCAGCAGTTCGAGGGGTTCAGCAAGCTCGACGCGCGCGAGGTGGCGGTCCTCGACCCCAAGATGCAGTACAACGTGCCGTCGATCAGCTGCGCCCAGCTCGACAGCCGCCCGGCGGGCTCGATCCAGGCGGCGGACAAGCAGGCGGTCTCCTGTGAGGTCTCGCAGAAGCTCTTCCTCGACGTGGCGAAGGTGCTCGGTACCGACGTCTCGGACGCCAGCGGCGTGCTCGACCAGCAGGGCGGCGACTGGGTCGTCTCGCTCGACTTCACCGGCGACGGCCAGAAGAAGTGGACCGCGCTGACCCGCGAGGCGTACGAGAACACGGGCGGTGCCTGCGACGCCTCCGCGCTCGGCGACCAGGGCAAGTGCCGCGTCGCCGTGGTGCTCGACAACGAGGTGATCTCCTCGCCGGAGATCCAGGGCGTGCTGACCGGCGACTCGCAGATCACCGGCAGCTTCAACTCCAAGACGGCCAACGAGCTCGCCGGCAAGCTCCGCTACGGCGCGCTGCCGCTGACCTTCACCCAGAACGAGGTGCAGAACGTCTCCGCGACGCTCGGCACCGAGCACCTGAAGGCCGGCCTCCTCGCCGCGGGCATCGGCATGCTGCTGGTCATCATCTACTCGTTCTTCTACTACCGCCTGCTCGGCACGGTGATCTTCCTGAGCCTGGTCCTGTCCGGCCTGCTGGTGTTCGGCGCGCTGATCGTGCTGGGCCGGAACATCGGGTACACGCTCAACCTCGCCGGAATCGCGGGCTTCATCGTGTCGCTCGGTGTGGCGGCGGACTCGTTCGTCATCTACTTCGAGCGCCTCAAGGACGAGATACGCGAGGGTCGAAGTCCGCGCAGCGCGGTGCCGCGCGCGTGGGCCCGTGCCCGCCGCACGATCATCTCGGCCAACGCGATCACGCTCATGGCGGCCGTGGTCCTCTACATCGTGTCGGTCGGCACGGTGAAGGGCTTCGCGTTCGCCCTCGGCCTCGCGACCGTGCTCGACCTCGTGGTCGTGTTCCTCTTCCGGCATCCGATCATGGCGATGTTCGCGTCGACCCGCGCGTTCCTCTCGCCGCGGGTCAGCGGTCTTGGACGGGTTCTGGAGAAGGACCCCACCGACCAGCCGGCCAAGCCCCGCAACCCGCGCGTGAAGGAGGCGTGACGCCATGAGCGGTATCGCTACCCGGCTTTACAAGGGCGAAGCCGACCTCAACATCGTCGCCAAGCGCAAGATCTGGTTCACCGTCGCGGCAGTGGCCGTGCTGATCGCGTTGGCCAGCTTCGTCGTGCGCGGCTTCACGCTGGGCATCGAGTTCTCCGGCGGCAACGAGTTCCAGGTGCCGGCCTCGGTGGGGACGCTCCAGCACGCGGAGGAGACGGTCGAGGAGGCGCTCGCCTCGGCGCCCAACCCGGCCGGCGAGCCGCTGCGTGTGGCCTCCACCCAGCAGGTCGGCGGCGGTGAGGGTACCTACCTCATCCGTACGTCGGAGATGGAGCCGGAGCAGTCCGAGGCGGTCAAGCAGCATCTCGTCGAGGCGTTCGGCATCCCGGCCAGCGAGATCAGCAACAGCCGGGTGAGCGGCGCGTGGGGTGCGCAGGTGACCGAGCGAGCGGTGCTCGGCCTGCTCATCTTCATCGCGGTCGTGATGCTGTACCTGATCGTCCGGTTCGAGTGGCGGATGGCCGCCGCCGCGGTCTCCTCGCTCCTGTTCGACCTGGTGCTCACCGCCGGCGTGTATTCGCTGGTCGGCTTCGAGATCACCCCGTCGACGATCATCGGTTTCCTCACGATCCTCGGCTTCGCGCTGTACGACGTGGTGGTGGTGTTCGACAAGGTCCAGGAGAACACCCGAGGCATCACGGCGAGCAGCACGCAGACGTACGAGGAGGCGGCCAACCTCGCGGTCAACCAGACGCTGATGCGGTCGATCAACACCGGCCTCGTCGCGCTGCTGCCCGTCGGTGGTCTGCTCTTCATCGGTGCCGGTCTGCTCGGCGCGGGTACGCTCCGCGACCTCGGCCTGGTGCTCTTCGTGGGTATGGGCATCGCGGTGTACTCGTCGATCTTCTTCGCGACGCCGGTGCTGACCACGCTGAAGCGCTTCGAGCCGAAGTACCAGGCGCACACCCAGCGGGTGCTGGCCCGCCGCGCGGCGATCGCCCGCGGCGACGTCGCGCCGAAGGCACCGCGTTCGCCGAAGCAGCCGGCGCCGGCCGCCGAGCCGCGCGACGACGCCGAGCTGGCCGCCTTGGCCGGGGCAGCGCCGAAGGTGGGTGCCCGGCCGGCCGCCAAGCGACCGTCCGGCAACCGGGGCGGTCGATCCGGTAGCCGGCCGCGTGGCGGCAAGCGTCACTGACGAACCAGCTGTCCGAGGGGCGTTCCGGAGTCGGGAAGATCGGCTCGCGGGGCGCCCCTCGACCATGACCGAAGGAGCGCGCGTTGTCTGACCTCGCGGAGATCGTGGCGAGCCACATCGTCGATGTCCCGGACTTTCCCAAGCAGGGCATCCTCTTCAAGGACCTGACCCCGCTGTTCTCGGACGGGCCGGCGTTCCGCGAGGTCGTCGACGGGATCGTGGCCCACTACGGGCAAGCTCGTTCGACGTGGTGGCCGGCATCGAGGCGCGCGGTTTCGTGATCGCCGCCGCCATCGCGTACGCCACCGGCGTCGGCGTGGTGCCGGTGCGCAAGGCGGGCAAGCTGCCCCGCGCGACGCACCGCGCCTCGTACGAGCTTGAGTACGGCGAGGCCGCGCTGGAGGTGCACACGGACGCCTTCGCACCGGGGGAGCGGGTGCTGGTGGTCGACGACGTGTTGGCTACAGGCGGTACCGCCGCCACCACGCTCGACCTCGTGGAGCGCGCCGGGGGAACAGTCGCCGGGTTCACCGTGTTGTTGGAGTTGTCTTTCTTGCCAGCCCGAGAGCGGTTGGCACCACGCGAGGTTCATGCGCTCCTGACCGTCTAAGAGGCGGTTTGGCCGGGTGCCTGAATGGGTCTCTTGGCTGGTCTGACGGGTAGGATTGCCTTCCGCGACCGGCCAGGAACGGTGTGGCGTGGGTAGCGGTTGTGGCGCCGGCCGGATACGGTCGGTGTCATTCCCCGGCGAGGGTGAGGAGGCCGGTGTCTCAGGACGTCGCCCATTCAGTGGAGGGCAGCGTGCATCCGACTGGCGAGGCGCAGCCCGCTCAGGAGGAGGCGGCGACAGCTGCCAGCAGCGCACCTACCGCGGCCGTCAATGGCGGCACGGAGGGCGCTGGCGTAGTCGTGCCTTTTCCTCCGGTGGAGGCCGCCACCTATGACGACCACGACGACGAGCCGACCGAGCCGACGACCACGTCGGGTTGGGCCGGCGCGCCGACCGGTCGCCGAGTGCGGGCACGGCTGGCCCGCTTCAACGCGCCCTGGCAGACCCCGCAGGTCAGCGAGGTGCTGGAGCCGCTGATCGCCACGCACCGCGCGTGCCACCCCAAGGCGGACGCGCGGCTGCTGCAGCGCGCCTTCGACGTGGCCGCCCGCTGGCACTCGGGGCAGTACCGCAAGTCCGGCGACCCGTACATCACGCACCCGCTCGCCGTGGCCACGATCCTGGCCAACCTAGGCATGGACACCACCACGCTGGTGGCCGCGCTGCTGCACGACACGATCGAGGACACCGACTACAACCTCGACGACATGCGGGTCGACTTCGGCGGCGAGGTGGCGCTGCTGGTCGACGGCGTGACCAAGCTCGACAAGGTCAAGCTCGGCGACGCGGCCAAGGCCGAGACGATCCGCAAGATGGTCGTCGCGATGGCCAAGGACCCGCGCGTGCTGGTCATCAAGCTCGCCGACCGCCTGCACAACATGCGTACGCTCACCTTCCTCCCGCGCCCCAAGCAGGAGCAGAAGGCCAAGGAGACGCTGGAGATCCTCGCCCCGCTGGCCCACCGCCTGGGCATGAATACGATCAAGTGGGAGCTTGAGGACCTCGCGTTCGGCACGCTGTTCCCGAAGCGGTTCGAGGAGATCAACCGGCTGATCGGCGAGCACCAGCCGCAGCGGGACACGCTGCTGCGCCAGGTGACGCAGAAGGTGCAGCTGGACCTCAAGGCCGCGAAGATCAAGGCTGAGGTGACCGGGCGGCCCAAGCACCTGTACTCGATCTACCAGAAGATGATCGTGCGGGGTCGCGACTTCAACGACATCTACGACCTGATCGGCGTCCGGATCCTGGTCGACACGGTGCGCGACTGCTACGCGGCGTTGGGGGTCATCCACGCCAACTGGCAGCCGGTGCCGGGCCGGTTCAAGGACTACATCGCGATGCCGAAGTTCAACATGTACCAGTCGCTGCACACCACCGTGATCGGCCCGACCGGCAAGCCGGTGGAGATGCAGATCCGCACGCTGGGCATGCACCGCACGGCGGAGTTCGGCATCGCCGCGCACTGGAAGTACAAGGAGCAGAAGGGCGCCACGATCGTCGGGCCGCCGGCCCACATCGACGAGATGACGTGGCTGCGGCAGCTGCTCGACTGGCAGCGGGAGGCGGCCGACCCGAGCGAGTTCCTGGACGCGCTGCGGTTCGACCTCTCCAGCCAGGAGGTGTATGTCTTTACGCCCAAGGGCGACGTGATCCCGCTGCCGACGGGCTCGACGCCGGTCGACTTCGCGTATGCGGTGCACACCGAGGTCGGGCACAAGTGCATCGGCGCTCGGGTCAACGGCAAGCTTGTGCCGCTGGAGTCGACGCTGTCCAACGGCGACGTGATCGAGATCTTCACGTCCAAGTCGGAGACGGCCGGCCCCTCGCAGGACTGGCTCGGCTTCGTCAAGAGCCCCCGCGCGCGGACGAAGATCCGGCAGTACTTCAACAAGGAGCGGCGCGAGGAGGCGATCGAGGCCGGCAAGGAGTCGATCGTCAAGGCGATGCGCCGGCAGGGCCTTCCGCTGACCCGGATGCTCACCACCGAAGCGCTGATGGCGATCGCCCGCGACCTGCACCTGCCCGACGTGGCCTCGCTGTACGCGGCGGTGGGGGAGAGCCAGGTCTCGGCCCAGTCGGTGGTGCAGCGCCTGGTCGCCGGCTACGGCGGCGAGGAGGGCGCGGTCGAGGACATCGCCGAGACCGCCGTCGCCACCCGGCCGCCGAGGGCCCGCCAGACCGTCCAAGACCCGGGCGTGGTGGTCCGTGGCGTGAGCGACGTCTGGATCAAGCTGGCCCGCTGCTGCACGCCGGTACCGGGCGACGCGGTGTTCGGCTTCGTGACCCGCTCTGGCGGCATCAGCGTCCACCGCGACGACTGTGCCAATGCCGAGGACCTCAAGGCGCAGACCGACCGGCTCGTCGAGGTGACCTGGAAGCCGACGTCGGCCTCCACGTTCCTGGTGGCGATCCAGGTCGAGGCCCTCGACCGGCACAAGCTGCTCGCCGACGTCACCAGGGTGCTCTCCGACGAGCGCGTCAACATCCTCTCGGCGACGGTCACCACGACCCGCGACCGGGTGGCGGTGAGCCGCTTCTCGTTCGAGATGGCCGACCCCAAGCACCTCGGCCACCTGCTGGCCGCGGTACGCAAGGTCGACGGCGTCTTCGACGCCTACCGCGTCACATCGGGCGCCTGACGCTCCTTCGCCCTCGGGCGGGTCTATTAAAGGAGATTGAGCTACCGCGACGTCCGCGGTGGTCCAGACCGCTGCTCCCGCGGCCTCACCCTCCGCGTGGTGTTGCGGTTACCCCATGCTGCGCCCAGCACGTCACTACCCGCCCGCCGACCCGCCGGCGGACACGGGCCGCTTCCCGTAGGGAATGGGTGCGCCGCTGATCCCGCAGCGACCGCGCGGACCGGCTGGTGTGCACGAGAGATCGTGGTATCGAACGGCCTCCAGAGGGGCAGTTCGATACCACGATCTGCCAGACGGCGGCCTGTTGTAGCGGTTGGGCCGGGGCGTGGACCTGGCAGTGAAGGTCGCGGTCGGCCGACCACAACCTGGGGGTGGGCTTGCCCAAACGCGGAGGGTGAGGCCGCGGGAGCGACGGTCCGGACCACCACGGGCGTCGCGGTAGCCCGACTTCCTTAGCGACCACAGGGTTCCCCGAAGGCGCGCCAATGGGTCCGTGGGCCGCAGGGGCTCGGGGGCTGGAAAGCGGCGTGGCGGGTGCCCGAAGGCACCCGCCACGTGTGTTGCTTGGACTGGCCGTCAGGAGACGGTCACGGTGTTGAGGTTGATGTCGTTCTTGGGGTGGCCGCCGCCCGGGCTGGGGTCGAAGGCGCCGTCGTGGCCCTTCTCGGTGGCCTTCTTGATGACGTCGAGGCCGGCCTGGTCGACCTTGCCGATCACGGTGTAGTCGGGCGAGAGCTCGACGTCCTGGTAGATGAAGAAGAACTGGCTGCCGTTGGAGTCGGGGCCGCTGTTGGCCAGCGCCACCACGCCGGCGGGGTAGGCCGGGCGCTCGCTGGTCGGCAGGTACTCGTTCGCGTACCGGTACGACGGGCCGCCGCTGCCGTCGCTCTCGCGGTAGCCCTTGCCCTTGGCGCTCGGGTCGCCGCACTGGAGCATGCCGGGGAACATGCGGTGGCACTTGGTGCCGTCGAAGAACTTCTTGCTCGACAGGAACGAGAAGCTCTCGGCCGCGCACGGGGACTTCGACAGGTCCATGTTGATGTTGATCTTGCCGAAGTTGGTGTCGACGGCCATCGTCTTGGTGCCGGTGTTGGGCGGCGTGGTGGTCGGCGGGACCCCCACGTCCTTGGTCGCCGGGGAGCGCTGCTCCTTGGGCACCTCGGTCCACGCGCAGCTCACCGGGGCGCCCGAGCCCTCGGCGGCCGGAGTGGCGGTGTCGTCGTCACCGGTGAGGCTGACCACCAGCACCACGCCGGCGACGAGCACCAGCACCGCGACCCCCGCGCCGATGCTCACCTGCCACTGGCGGCGCTTTTTGGCCGAGGCGGCGCGCTCCGCCATCTCCCTTTCGAGCTTGGCGCGCGCCGCGGCGCGCTGCCGCTCCCTTGTGGACGTCACGGTCTTTCCTCCTGGGGTGGGTGCTCGTACCTAAGCTTCTCAGGACTGGCTGGCCGTCGCCGCGGGGGTCGGCGGCGGCGTGGCCTCGGGCGAACCGGACGGCGCGCCAGAGGCGGGTGCGGACGGCTCGGGCGACACCGGGTCCATCTCGCCGACCGTCAAGCTCTGGATCGTGACGTCCTTTTCCGGCTTGACGATCTGGCCCGAGCCGTTGTCCAGAGTCTTGATCTTGCCGATCGTCTCCACCACGTCCAAGCCCGCCGTGACCCGGCCGACGATCGGGTAGGACGGGGACTCGGTCGGGCTGAAGTCCTTGAAGAAGATCAGGAACTGGCTGCCGTTGGTGCCCGGCGGGCTACCGATCAGCGCCACCGTGCCCTTCGGGTACAGCGGCGGCTGCTGGGTGCCGGGGCTGGGCGAGGGCTCGGGAGCCGACGGGACGTTCTCGTTGTAGAAAGAGTACGTCGGGCCACCCGTGCCGGTGCCGCCCGCGTCGCCGCAGCGGAGCGCGCCGTCCGCGGTGATCTCGGTGCACTTGGTGTTGTCGTAGAAGCCGTTGCCCGCCAGGTGGGCGAAGCTCGTGCTCGCACACGGGGCGCCGGCCACGTCGAGCGAGACGGTGATCGGCGCGCCCTGGTCGGTCGTGATGGTCATCGGCCGCGTGCCGGTGGTCGGCAGGTCCTTGGTGGGCGGCTGGCCGACGTCCTTGAGGTTGGGGTTGTTGGCGGCGTCCTGGGTGGTCCAGGTGCAGATGTCGGGGGCGGCGGTGTCGGCCGGGTCGGAGTCGAATCCGCCCAGGACCCACACGGTGCCGACCACGATCAGGGCGAGCGCTACCGCCGCGCCGACGCCGGCCTGGACGCGCCGCTTGCGACGGGTATGCGCCGCCTTGCGCGCCATCTGCCGGTCGTACTTGGCCCGGGCCAGCTTGCGCTGCCGAGTCTTGCTGGAAGCCACCCGCGCTCCCCTTCCTCACTCTGTCAACGCCGCCCATTCGCGACGCACGGCACCGCGACACGCCCAGTGCCCGAAACTGTGTAGCGCACGCCACACAACGCCCGCCAGAGTGTACGGGTATCACCTGGGAAAGTGTTGGGTGAGGTCGCCCGTTCCCAATCGGTTTCCGTCAACACCGATAGGCTTGTGAACATGTTGGTGAAGGGTTTCCCGGCGGACGTGTTCGGCACCAACTGTTACGTTGTCGCAACCGGGCCGGGTGAGCAGTGTGTGGTGGTCGATCCCGGCATCGGGGTGATCGACCGGCTCAACGCGCTGATCGAGGAGCACCGGCTGCATCCGGCGGCGGTCCTGCTGACGCATGGGCACCTCGACCACACGTTCTCGGTGACCCCGGTGTGCGGCGCGCGGGGCATCCCGGCGTACATCCATCCAGACGACCGCGAGCTGCTCGAGGACCCGAGCAAGGCGATCAACTCGGTCGACCCGCGCATGCTGCTGGGCGGCCTCGAGTGGAGCGAGCCGGACGACGTCGCCGAGCTGACCGACGGCGCGGTGGTCAGCGTCGCGGGCCTGGAGTTCACGATCGACCACGCGCCGGGCCACACCCGCGGGTCCGTGCTCTTCCGGGTGCCGGGTCCGGAGTCGGTCGAGGTCTGCCTCTCCGGCGACGTGCTCTTCGCCGGCTCGGTCGGCCGTGTCGACCTGCCCGGCGGCAGCATGGACGCGATGATCGCGAGCCTGCGTGACAAGATCCTGCCGCTCGCCGACGAGACCGTCGTGCTGCCCGGCCACGGGCCGGCGACCACGATCGGGCGCGAGCGCGCCACCAACCCGTACCTTCTACAAGTCGCTGAGGCTGGAACCGTTTCATGAGCAAGCCCACGCCGATCTCCGGCTTCCCCGAGTGGCTCCCGTCGCAGCGGATGATCGAGCAGTACGTGATCGACCACATCCGCCGCACCTTCGAGCTGTACGGGTTCGCCCCGCTCGAGACGCGCGCCGTCGAGCCGCTCGACCAGCTGCTGCGCAAGGGCGAGACCTCGAAGGAGGTGTACGTCCTGCGGCGGCTCCAGGCGGCCGAGGACGGCACCGAGGACGACGCGCTGGGGCTGCACTTCGACCTGACCGTGCCGTTCGCCCGGTTCGTCCTTGAGAACGCCGGGAAGCTGGTCTTCCCCTTCCGGCGGTACCAGATCCAGAAGGTGTGGCGGGGGAGCGGCCGCAGGAAGGGCGCTACCGGGAGTTCCTCCAGGCGGACATAGACATCGTTGACCGCGACACGCTGCCGCCGCACTACGAGGCCGAGATCCCGCTGGTCATCGGTGACGCGCTCGGGTCGCTTCCGATCCCGCCCGTCCGGATCCAGGTCAACAACCGCAAGGTGTGCGAGGGCTTCTACCGGGGCATCGGCCTGACCGACCCCGAGGCCGCGCTGCGGGCCGTCGACAAGCTGGACAAGATCGGTCCGGAAAAGGTCGCCGCGCTGCTGATGGAGACCGCCGGCGCGGACGACAAGCAGGCCGCCGCCTGCCTGCGCCTCGCCGAGATCTCCGCCCCGGACGCGTCCTTCGCGGACCAGGTCCGGGCGCTGGGCGTCACGGACCCGCTGCTCGACGAGGGCCTCGACGAGCTGGTGCGGGTGGTCGAGGTCGCCGCCGAGTACGCGCCCGGGCTCTGCGTCGCCGACCTCAAGATCGCGCGCGGGCTGGACTACTACACCGGCACCGTCTACGAGACGCAGATGGTCGGGTACGAGAAGTTCGGCTCGATCTGCTCCGGCGGCCGGTACGACAATCTGGCCAGCGCCGGCAGCGACCGCTTTCCGGGCGTCGGCATCTCGATCGGCGTCACCCGGATGCTCGGGCTGCTCTTCGGTGCGGGCGCGCTCTCCGCGAGCCGGTCGGTCCCCACCTGCGTGCTCGTGGCGCTGCCCGCCGAGGAGCGGCGCGGCGAGTGCGACCGGATCGCGGCGGCGCTGCGCCGGCGGGGGATCGCGACCGAGGTGGCGCCGAGCGCGGCCAAGTACGGCAAGCAGATCCGCTTCGCCGAGCGGCGTGGCATCCCGTTCGTGTGGTTCCCCGGCGGGCAGGGGGAGGCCGACACGGTCAAGGACATCCGCTCCGGTGACCAGGTCGAGGCCGACGCCGCCGCGTGGAGCCCGCCGGAGGCGGACCTGCGGTCAACGGTGCTGAAGGGCCCCGACCAGCAGTCGCAGTAGGTCGGTCAGGCGGCCACTGTCCTCGTACCCGATGGCAAGCTCGCCCCAAACGGCGCGCACGGCGCGGGTGAGGCGCTCGTGGGTCGTGCGGCCGCGCGGGGTTATGTAGGCGCGGATGCGCCGCCGGTCCATAGCGTCGATGCGGCGGTAGACGAGGTTTTCGTCGGCGAGGTGGTCGACGAGCTTGGTGAGCGAGCCCGGCGGGAGGAACGCGAGCTCCGACACCTCGGTCATCGGGTGGCCGGCGCCGTCGGCGAGGATCGAGAGCACGCGCCACTCGTCGAGGGACCGGCCGTGCGCGTCGAGCACCTCGCGCAGCCGGCGGGAAAGCAGCCGCTCGGCGCGGGTGACGAGGAGCACGACATCTTCCGAGGCGAGAGCTTCCGGCCGCACCGGGAGACCTTGCATCGGCCCATGCTACAGATCGGCCGCAGCTCCCGTCAGGCTCTGGTTTCGGGGCCTCGTGCCGGGAATCATGCGGACCATGTCGATTGTCGACAGTGCGGCGGTGAACGTCGCGCTGGTCTACCCGATGCGCGGACCCGCCGGCATCTTCGGGCCGACCTGCGAGCTGTGCGCGCGGCTGGCGGCCGAGGAGATCAACGAGGCGGGCGGCGTGCTCGGCCGCGAGCTGCGGCTGGTGCCGGTCGACGGCGGCGCGCCGCCGGAGCGGGTCGCCGCCGAGGTCGAGTCGCTGGTGCGGATGGGCGCGGTCGACGGGGTCACCGGCTGGCACATCTCGTCGGTGCGGCAGGCGCTCGCGCCCCGGATCGCGCAGCTGGTGCCCTATGTGTACACCGCGCTGTACGAGGGCGGCGAGCGCACCGAGGGCGTCTTCATGACCAGCGAGACCCCGGCCGACCAGCTGCTTCCGGCCATGCGCCTGCTCGCGCGGGAGCGCCGGGTGCGCCGGTGGTACGTGGTGGGCAACGACTACGTGTGGCCGCGCCGCACCGCCCGCAAGGCCCAGCGGTACGCGGTCGACTGTGGCGGGTGGGTGACCGGCGAGACGTACCTGCCGCTCGGCACCCACGAGTACCGCGACGTGCTGCGGCGCATCGAGCAGACCGGTGCGGACGCGGTCGTGATGCTGCTGGTGGGCAGCGACGCGGTGCGGTTCAACCGCGCCTTCGCCCGGTCCAACCTGGACGCCCGCTGCCTGCGCCTGTCCACGCTCATGGACGAGAACATGCTGATCGCCAGCGGACCCCGCGCCACCACCGGCCTGTACAGCACCGCCGGGTTCTTCGCCGGGCTGGTAACGCGGGAAAACATCGACTTCCACGGGCGGTACGCGCGGCGGTTCGGCGTGGAGGCACCGCCGCTGGGCAGCCTCGGTGAGTCCTGCTACGAGGGGGTGCGGCTGCTCGCCGCGCTGATCGGGCAGGCCGGCACGCTCGACGTGCGGGCGATCGGGGCGAACGCCGAGTCGGTGTCCTATGAGGGGCCGCGCGGTCGGGTGTGGCTGCGCGACCGCCACCTGCGGCAGCGGATCTACCTGGCGGAGGCGGACGCGCTCGACTTCAACGTGGTCGCCGAGCTCACCTCTTGACGCTGTGGACGGACGTACGTGATACTTCCTGTGGGAAGTATCGCCAATAGTTAATCGCCTGTGCAAAGGTCGGGGAGACCTTTGTGCGGGCATTTTTTTATGCAGGGGAAGTGCTATCTCAGAAACAGGCTCTTAAGGGCCGGGAAATATCTCCGCAATGATGCGAGCAGACGCTGACCCTGCCATTCCGGCCCCCGGTGTCGTGGCGCCGAATCCCCTGGTGCGGAGGTTCTGATGTTGGATATTCGTGGGCGCTGGAAAGGTGCCCTGTTGCCCCTCGCGGCGATACTCGCGCTGAGCGCCTGTGGCAGCAAGACCGGTGAGAACGAGTCGGTGGGCGGCGCGGTCGCGGACACGTCCGGCGACACCGTCAAGGTCGGCCTGCTCAACTCCCTTTCCGGCACGATGGCGATCAGTGAGGTCACCGTGCGCGACTCCATCAAGCTCGCGGTGGAGGAGATCAACGCGTCCGGCGGTGTGCTCGGCAAGAAGATCGAGCCGATCAGCGAGGACGGCGCCTCGGACTGGCCCACGTTCGCGGAGAAGGCCGAGAAGCTCATCAGGGAGGACAAGGTCGCCGCGGTCTTCGGCTGCTGGACCTCGGCGAGCCGCAAGGCGGTCAAGCCGGTCTTCGAGGAGAACAAGGCGCTGCTCTTCTACCCGGTGCAGTACGAGGGCCTCGAACAGTCGCCGTACATCTTCTACACCGGCGCCACCACCAACCAGCAGATCGTGCCGGGCCTGGAGTACCTCAAGTCGCAGGGCAAGACCTCCGTCTACCTGGTGGGCAGCGACTACGTCTTCCCGCGTACGGCCAACAAGATCATCAAAGCCTATGTCCAGGCGAACGGGATGACCGTGCTGGGCGAGGAGTACGCACCGCTCGGCTCGACCGAGTTCGGCACGATCGTCAACAAGGTCAAGGCGTCCAAGGCTTCGGCGGTCTTCAATACGCTCAACGGTGACAGCAACGTGGCCTTCTTCAAGGAGTACAAGTCGGCCGGGCTCACCGCCGCCTCGATGCCGGTGGTGTCCGTGTCGATCGCCGAGGAAGAGGTCAAGAGCATCGGCACGCAGTACCTCGACGGCCAGCTCACCGCCTGGAACTACTACCAGACCACCCCCGGCGCGGCGAACGACAAGTTCGTGAAGGCGTACAAGGCGAAGTACGGGCAGGACAAGCCGACCAGCGACCCGATGGAGGCCGCGTACGTGTCGGTGTACCTGTGGAAGGCCATGGTCGAGAAGGCCGGCGGCTTCGAGGTCGACAAGGTCAAGGCGGCCTCCGACGGGGTGACCTTCGACGCGCCCGAGGGCCTGGTCACGGTCGACGGCGCGACGCAGCACATCTACAAGACCGCGCGGATCGGCAAGGTCGGCCCCGACGGCCTGATCACCGAGGTGTGGAACTCCGGCCAGCCTGTGAAGCCGGACCCGTACCTCAAGGGCTACCCGTGGGCTGCCGGGCTCAGCTGACGTCGGGCGCCCGCCTCCGGGCGGGCGCCCCCACCGCGGAGGTCCGCCATGACCGTCATCGTCAGCCAGCTCTTCACCGGCGTCAGCATCGGTGCGGTGCTGCTGCTCATCGCGCTCGGCCTGTCGCTCACGTTCGGCCAGATGGGCGTCATCAACATGGCGCACGGCGAGTTCATCATGGCCGGCGCCTACACCGTGTACGTCCTCCAGAAGGTGATCACCGACGCCGGGTGGTCGCTGTTCGTCGCGTTGCCGCTCGCGTTCGCGGTGGCCGGGCTGATGGGCGTGCTGCTGGAGGTGCTGCTCATCCGGCGGCTCTACGCGCGGCCGCTGGACACGCTGCTCGTCACGTGGGGCGTGTCGCTGATCCTCCAGCAGCTGGCCCGGGACATCTTCGGCGCGCCGAACGTGCAGACCCGCGCGCCCGACTTCCTCACCGGCAACATCAAGATCACAGACGATCTGGTACTCAGCAACAACCGGCTCTTCATCCTCACGCTCGCCCTGGCAGCCGTCGTGGCGCTCACCGTCGCCCTCCGGTACACGTCTCTGGGCCGGCGGATCCGGGCCGTCGTGCAAAACCGTGACCTCGCCGCCGTCTCCGGCATCGCGACCGGGCGGGTCGACCGGCTCACGTTCTTCATCGGCTCGGGGCTGGCCGGCGTGGCCGGCGTCGCGCTCACCCTGCTCGGGCCGATCGGCCCGACCATGGGTACCAACGTCATCGTCGACGCGTTCCTGGTCGTGGTGGCCGGCGGCATCGGACACCTCAAGGGCAGCGTGATCGTGGCGTTCGCGCTGGGCACGCTCCAGTCGCTCGTCGAGTACTCCACCACGGTCAGCGTCGCGAAGGTGCTCGTCTTCGTGGCGATCGTGGCCTTCCTCCAGTGGCGGCCGCAGGGGCTGTTCACGCTGCGCACGCGGAGCTTGGCATGACTGCTCGTTACTCGTGGCGGGCCGGCGTCGGGTTCGCCGTCGGGGCCGTCCTCCTCTTCGCGGTGGCGCCGGTCGCGCTCTCCGACTTCCGGCTGAGCCTGCTCGCCAAGTACCTGTGCCTGGCGATGGTCGCCGTCGGCATCGGCCTGGCCTGGGGCCGGGGCGGGCTGCTCACGCTCGGCCAGGGCGTGTTCTTCGGGCTGGGTGGCTACGCGATGGCCATGCACATGAAGCTCGCGGACGCGGGTCCCGGTGAGATGCCCGACTTCATGCAGCTGTACGGGCAGCTCGACGCGCTGCCGTGGTGGTGGCGGCCGTTCGCCAGCCCGTGGTTTGCTCTGCCGGCCACCGTGCTGCTGCCGATGCTCGTCGCGTTCCTGCTCGGGTCGCTCGTCTTCCGGCGGCGGGTGCGCGGCGCGTACTTCGCGATCCTCAGCCAGGCGCTCGCCGCCGCGATGGTGATCCTCCTGATCGGACAGCAGGGCACCACCGGCGGGACCAACGGGCTCACCGACTTCCAGGGCTTCTTCGGGTACGACCTGGACGACCCGGTCAACCAGCGGATGGTGTACTTCATCGTCGCGGGCGTACTGCTCCTGCTGCTGGCGATCGCGCGGCAGCTGATGCTGTCGCGGTACGGCGAGCTGCTGGTGGCGGTACGGGACAGCGAGGAGCGGGTGCGCTTCCTCGGGTACAACCCGGCGAACGTCAAGCTCGTCGCGTACGTGGCCGCCGCCGGCATGGCCGGGCTCGCGGGCGCGCTGTTCGTACCGGCGGTCGGCATCATCAACCCGGCGCTGATCGGGATCGTGCCGTCGATCGAGTTCGTGATCGGGGTCGCGGTCGGCGGCCGGGCCACGCTGCTCGGACCGGTACTCGGCGCGGTCGCCGTGGCCTGGGCCAAGACGGCGCTGTCCGAGGAGTTCCCGGCCGCGTGGACGTACCTCCAAGGGTTGTTGTTCGTGCTGGTCGTGGCGTTCCTGCCGGGCGGCCTCGCGTCGCTGGTGCGGATGGTCCGCCGGCGACGTCCGCCACCTGATCCGGCGCCGGTGTCGCCGGCGCCGGTGGTCTCACCCCAGGAGGTGCGGGCATGAGTGGCCTGGTGGTGCGTGACCTGCGGGTGGTGTTCGACGGGTTCGCCGCCGTGGACGGCGTGGACCTCGAGGTGGCGCCGGGGGACATCCGGTTCCTGATCGGGCCCAACGGCGCCGGCAAGACCACGCTCGTCGACGCGGTGACCGGGCTCGTGAAGGCCACCGGCTCGGTGCGCTTCGGCGACGACGAGCTGCTGGGGCGGCCGGTGCACCGGATCGCGCGGATGGGCGTGGGACGCACCTTCCAGACCGCGACGGTGTTCGAGGAGCTGACCGTCCTGCAAAACCTCGACATCGCGGCCGGTGCGGGCCGGGGCGCGCTGACCTTGTTGCGCCGCCGCCGTTCCGTGCCGGTGTCCGTCGAGGAGGCGCTGGAGACGATCGGGTTGGCCGGCCTGCGCGACAAGCCGGCGGGCGCGCTCGCGCACGGGCAGAAGCAGTGGCTGGAGATCGGCATGCTGCTCGTCCAGGACGTGAAGCTCCTGCTGCTCGACGAGCCGGTCGCCGGCATGAGCCACGACGAGCGGGACGCGACCGGCGCGCTGCTGCGGGTGGTGAGCGCCGACCGCACGGTGGTGGTGATCGAGCACGACATGGACTTCATGCGCAGCTTCGCCAACACGGTGACGGTGCTGCACGCCGGCAAGGTGCTCAGTGAGGGCTCGGTCGCGCAGGTACAGGCGGATCCGGCGGTACAGCAGGTGTACCTGGGGGTGTCGTGATGTTGGAGATCGACGGGGTCCAGGTCGGCTACGGCCGCAGCCTGGTGCTGCACGGCGTCTCGCTCTCCGTGCCCGAGGACGGCGTGGCCGCGGTGATGGGGCACAACGGCGCCGGCAAGAGCACGCTGCTGCGGGCGGCGATCGGGCTGCTCAAGCCGCGTACCGGCCGGGTGCTCCTGTCCGGCGAGGACGTGACCCGGCTGGCGCCGCACGAGCGGGTGGCGCGCGGCATGGCATACGTGCCGCAGGGCCAGCAGTCCTTCCCGCACCTCACCACCGCGGAAAACCTCCAGCTCATCGCCGACTCCCGGCCCAACGGGAAGGCGGCGATGGCCGAGGCGCTGGAGCTCTTCCCGGCGCTGCGCGGCCTGATGGGGCGGCGGGCCGGGCTGCTCTCCGGCGGGCAGCGGCAGCAGCTGGCGATCGCGCGGGCGCTGATCACCGCACCCCGGCTGCTGCTGCTCGACGAGCCGACCGAGGGCATCCAGCCGTCGGTGGTCGCGGAGATCCAGGAGACCATCCTGTCGCTGACCCGGCGGGGCGGGCTGTCGGTGCTGCTGGTGGAGCAGCATGTGGGGTTCGCGCTGCGGGCCGCGGAGCGTTACTACGTGCTGGAGTCCGGCCGCGTCACGTCGTCCGGCTCGGGCGGGCAGGAAGCCGAACGGGACGTACGGCAGGCGCTGGCGGTCTAGGCACGGCGCGGGCGCGCCGAAAGATACGGCGCGCCCGCGTGAGTGGAGCGGCTATGTGGTCGTCGACCCTGGCAGGTCGGACTGGCTGAGAGTCGGGCGGGGGTCGTCGCCGGACGGCGTGTTCTGCTCGGCCGGTGGGACCGGGTCGGGCTTGTCGGACGGGATGGTCGGGGAGCAGGACGCCGGCAGCTCGCCGCCGCCGCGCTGGCTGACCGCCGTCGGCGCGAGTACCTCGACCTCGACCCAGACGTGGCCGGCGCCGTGCGGTACTGACGTCGGCACGTCCAGCGTGCCGCCGCCGGGTGACGTGAAGTCGGTGCTCGCCGTGCCGCTCGCCCCGTCCGACCAGGTCACGCGGTAGGTGACCGTCGTCGGCGCGGAGACGGTGACCAGCGCCGAGGCCGAGTACGTACACGCGTCCGGGTCGACCGAGACCGCGACCGTCAGCCCGGTGACCGCCGGGGGTTCGGGCGGGGGCGTCGTGCCGCCGGTCTCCCCGCCGCCACCGCCGCTCGGCTCGGTCGCCGGGGCGGTGCCGGGCGTGCTCGCACCGCCGCCGGCCGGGCGGGTGGTGCCGGAGACGGGCTGTGTGACCACGCCGCCGCCGCCCGCGGGCCGGTCGGTGGCCAGTGGCGACAGCGGGCCGTCCGAGGAGGTGGGCGGGAGCAGCACCCCGGGGATGCCGAGCGCCCGCGCGCCGGCCTGCGGGACGGCGGAGGGATCGGCGCCGGGTGGCGCCGGTCGTACCGCGGCGTCCGCACGCCCGGCCAGGCCGCCGCTGTTCGGGCCGCCGGCCGCGCTGGCGAGCGTGGCCGCCACGGGCACGAGCAGCGCGGCGCTCGCCGTGAGGATGGTGACCCGGCGCCGGCGGGCCGGGCGGCTGCGCCGGCCATCCCGGCCGGCCGGGGGAGTGGTCGACTCCGGCGAGCTCGCCACGGCCGTACCGACCAGGCGCGCATCTGGCCGATCAGCCAGGACCGCCACGTCCCGGTGGCCCGTGTAGGCGCGCCGGGATGTGAGCGGCACCCGGTACACCCCTCGGGTCCTCGGGCGAGCGGCCGCGAGCAGCGCGGTACGGACGGCGGACGAGTCCATGCGGTCGGCCACGTCCTTGGTCAGCAGGCCGTCGATCACCGCGGCGAGCGCCATGCCCCGCACCGGGCGGGGGTGCGGGTCGCAGACCGTGGCGATGAGGCAGGCCATCGCGTCCTCGCGGGCGAACGGCCCGTAGCCCTCCACCGCGTAGAAGAGCGTCGCGCCCAGCCCGAACAGGTCGGCCGGCACCCCGCCCTCGTCCCCCTGTAGCCGCTCCGGCGCCACATACCCCGGGCTGCCCATCACCGCCGCACCGCGCAGCGGGACCGGCGCGCCGACCACCGTGGCGATGGAGAAGTCGGTGAGCAGCGGGCGACCGTTGGCGATCAGCACATTGGACGGCTTGACGTCCCGGTGCACCACCCCGGCCCCGTGCGCCGCGTCCAGCGCGTCGAGCAGCCCCAGCCCGAGCTGGGCGGCCGCCACGGCGTCCAGCGGCCCGTCTTGCGCCACCATCTCCCGCAGCGAACGACCCTCGACCAGCCGCATAACCACCCACGGCTGGCCGCCGTCATCCACCGCGTCGTAGATCGCGACGACGTTCGGATGGACGAGGCGGCCGGCGCTCAGCGCCTCCACCATCGCCCGGTATTTGACCTCTTCACGTTCCGCCGGTGTCATGGGCTGTGCGAAGCGGATCTCCTTGACCGCCACCCACCGTGCGAGGCGCTCGTCGAACGCGCGCCACACCACTCCCATGCCACCAGCGCCCAGCACCGAGTCGAGCCGGTACCGTCCCCCAACGACGTGCCCCGACGACGCCACGCGTGATCCTCCCGTGCTACCGCAGCATGAACACTTCAGCACTTGATAGGGAGGCGAGCCATCCCAGATCCGTACGGCACGACATCGGCCGATGCTCCGATTTCCAGCGGCCGCACGGGAAGTCTTGCCTGGTCGGGGCCATGATAGGGGCGGACGGGGCGGGACACCCCGTCCGCATCGCGGGAGAAATCGGGCAGTCGACTAACCGACAGTTCTCGTCCGGCGGAAAGGTTGACGGACGTGACTGGCCCTCACGCCGCCGCCACGGGCTCCGGCGTGCCGGCCCGGGCGCGCCGCCGGGACAGTGCCGCGTCGACCGACCAGCGACCCGGCCCCAGCGCCGCGATCAGCAGGAACGACCAGCAGAAGAGCGCCGCCTTCTCGCCGCCGTTGTTGAGCGGGAGCAGCGCGTCGGGCTGGTGGACGACGAAGTACGCGTAGGCCATCGAGCCGGAGCAGATGATCGCGGCGGCGCGGGTGGCCAGCCCGGCCAGGACGAGCAGGCCGCCGGCGAACTGGATCAGCGCCGCGTACCACCCCGGCCAGGTGCCGATCGGGACCGCCTCGCCGGAGCCGCCGGAGCCACTGCCGAAGCCGCCGAAGAGGGACGCCGCGCCGTGGAGGGCGAACAGCAGGCCGAGCACGAGCCGGAAGAGCGTGCTGACGAGGTCGGGAATGCGTACGGGATTCATACAAGAGCTCCTGTCGAGACCGGTCCCCACGGCCAGGAGATGGTATCCCGTCACATCTACGACTGTCTATGTAGCGTGGGTGGGCTCAGGCGAAGGCGCGGTCGAGGGCCGCCCGCACCTCGCGCAGGTCACCGCCGACGGCCTGCGCGATCGCCGCCGGCCCGCCGGCGAGCGGCATCCGCGCCGCGCCCGGCCCCAGGACCGCCGCCTCCGGCGGTTTTTCCGTCCACAGAGGATCCACCACCAGCAGCGTCCCGGTCGCGCGGCCGCCGCCCAACACCGCGGGCCCGGCCCATCCGGCGGCGCGCGGTCCGACCGACACGTCCTGGCGCATGATGGTACGTCCGGCGAGGCGCACGGTGCTCTCCAGTGACGCGTCTCCGGGGTCCTCTCCGTGGCGCCCGCATACGACCTCCTCCCGCCAGGTGAGGGAGGCGTCGCTCTCCAGGTCCACAAGGGACCTGGAGACGTGGTCACAACCCTTCGCGGCGATGAGTGGCTCGGGTAGCCACCGCAGCGAGCCGCCGGCCGCCACGGTCGCGTGGATGTCCAGCGTGGACTGTGCGTCGCCTGGGCTCTGTCGGCTTGCTCGCTCCGCTCGCCGCGGCCCCGGCAGGGCGAGCGAGGCCGCGACGGTACGGACGCACAGGCGCGCGCCGGGCCCGACGGCCACCTCGATGCGCAGCCGGTCGCCGCCGAGCGGGCCGGCGGCCCCGCCGACCAGGTGCACCTCGACCTCGCCGTCCGCTCGGCTGGGGCCCGTCTTCCGTACCAGAAGGGGTGTTTCCGACCGGAGGGTGACCAGCCGCGTGCGCCCGGCCTCCGCGACCGCGGTGATCCGGGCGGTGGCCTTCATTCTTTGGTCAGGCCGCGCACCCAGTCGGCGACCGGTGTCGCGGCCGGGTCCTCCACCAGGGAGAGGAAGACGGTCGGCAGGTCGCCGCGGCGGGCGCGCGCGTCGCGGGCCATGACGGACAGGTCGGCGCCGACCAGCGGGGCGAGGTCGGTCTTGTTGACGACGAGCAGGTCGGCGGTGGTGACGCCGGGCCCGCCCTTGCGCGGCACCTTGTCGCCGCCGGCCACGTCGACCACGAAGATCTGCCGGTCTACCAGGCCCTTGCTGAACGTGGCGGTCAGGTTGTCGCCGCCGCTCTCCACCAGCACCAGGTCGAGCGGGCCGAGGTCGGCCTCCAGGTCCTCGCAGGCGTCGAGGTTGGCGGAGATGTCGTCGCGGATCGCGGTGTGCGGGCAGCAGCCGGTCTCGACGGCGCGGATGCGGTCGGCCGGCAGCACCCCGTTGCGGAGCAGGAAGTCGGCGTCCTCGGTGGTGTAGATGTCGTTGGTGACGACCGCGAGCCGCAGGTCGGCGGCGAGCGTGCGGCAGAGCGCGGCGACGAGCGCGGTCTTACCCGAGCCGACCGGGCCGCCGATGCCGATCCGCAGCGCCCGCGCGCCGGTGGCGTTTCGTGCCGGGTGCGGGTCCGGATGGGTGTGTGCTTCAGGATGCAAAGAGACGCACCTCCCAGGTGGCGTGTGTTTCGGCCCCGATGTCCAGCAGCGGTGCGGAACAGGCGGGCAGGTCGTCCACTGTGGCGGCTCGGGCCGCGACCGCGTCGCAGTCCGGGGCGAGCCGGGCGACGAGCGCGTGCGTGGCGTACGGGTCCAACCCCAGTAGCCGTACGGCGGCGCTGGCCGGGCCGGTGACCGTGCCGTACGCGGCGGTGAGCGCGGCTTCCGCCGGCGTGAGCCCCGCGGCGGCGGCCACCACGCCGAGCGCGACCGGGTGGTGCAGCTCGCGTTCCGCGGTGGGGAGCGTCCACAGTGTACGGCCGGCGCGCAGCAGCGCCCGCCCCTGCGCCCGGGACGCCTTACGCAGCGCGGGAGACAGGGTGCGCGCGTCGAGCCCCGCTTCGAGGGTGTGGATGTCGCCGCCCGCGCAGGCCGCCGCCGCGAACGCCGCGCTCACCAGCCCCACCGTCGCCAGGCGGCCGCGGAGGAAGGCGTCGAGGTCGTCGAGGTCGCGTACCCGGCCCGCGGTCACCGCCGCCTCCAGCCCGCCCGAGTGCGCGTGGCCGCCGGCCGGGAAGCGTCCGTCGGCGAGCAGCAGCAGGGTGGTGGACATCGGCGCCGTCAGAAGAGGAAGTAGCGCTGGGCCATCGGCAGCTCGCTCACCGGCTGCGGCTCGACCACCTCGCCGTCGATCCGCACCGTGAACGTGTCCGGCTCCACCTCGATCCGCGGGGTGGCGTCGTTGAGTGGGAGGTTGGCCTTGCCCCGGCCGCGTACGCCGGCGACCGGTTTGAGCTGGCGGGCCACGGCGAGCCGATCCGCCAGACCGTCCTCGATCGCGGCCGGCGCCACGAACGCGAGGCTCGTCGCGGCCGGCGCGGCACCGTACGCACCGAACATCGGGCGGGGCAGGACCGGCTGGGGAGTGGGGATCGAGGCGTTCGCGTCGCCCATCTGCGCCCACGCGATCATGCCGCCCTTGATCACCAGGTGCGGCCGTACGCCGAAGAACGCCGGGTCCCACAGCACGAGGTCGGCGAGCTTGCCGGCCTCGACCGAGCCCACGTCGCCCTCGATGCCGTGCGTGACGGCGGGGCAGATCGTGTACTTCGCGACGTACCGGCGGGCGCGGTGGTTGTCGGCCGCCCCGTCGCCGGGGAGCGCGCCGCGGCGGTCCTTCATGACGTGCGCGGTCTGCCAGGTACGGAGCACGACCTCGCCGACCCGCCCCATCGCCTGCGCGTCCGAGCCGATGATCGAGATCGCGCCGAGGTCGTGCAGCACGTCCTCGGCGGCCATCGTGCTCGGCCGGATGCGGCTCTCCGCGAATGCGAGGTCCTCGGGCACCGCCGGGTTGAGGTGGTGGCAGACCATCAGCATGTCGAGGTGCTCGTCCAGCGTGTTGCGCGTGTACGGCCGGGTCGGGTTTGTCGACGACGGCAGCACGTTGGGGTGGGACGCGACCGTGATGATGTCCGGTGCGTGGCCGCCGCCCGCGCCCTCGGTGTGGTACGCGTGGATCGATCGCCCGCCGATCGCCCGCAGCGTGTCCTCGACGAAGCCGGCCTCGTTCAGCGTGTCGGTGTGGATGTTGACCTGCACCCCGGCCGCGTCCGCGACGGTGAGGCAGGCGTCGATCGCGGCGGGCGTGGTGCCCCAGTCCTCGTGCAGCTTCAAGCCGCCCGCGCCGCCGCGCAGCTGCTCCCACATCGACTCGGCGCTGACCGTATTGCCCTTGCCGAGCAGCAGCACGTTGACCGGCCAGGGGTCGATCGCCTCGAACATGCGGGCCAGGTGCCAGGCGTTCGGCGTGACGGTGGTGGCCTTGGTGCCCTCGGCCGGGCCGGTACCGCCGCCGATCACCGTGGTGATGCCGCTGGCGAGGGCCTCTTCGAGGATCTGCGGGCAGATGAAGTGGACGTGCGAGTCGATCGCGCCGGCCGTGAGGATCTTGCCGTTGCCGGCGATCACCTCGGTGCCCGGCCCGATGACCAGGTCCGGGTGTACGCCGTCCATGGTGTCCGGGTTGCCGGCCTTGCCGAGCGCCACGATCCGCCCGTCCCGGATGCCGACGTCGGCCTTGACCACGCCCCAGTGGTCGAGCACGACAGCGCCGGTGATGATCGTGTCCGGCGTACCTTCGGCGCGGGTGGCCCGGGACTGGCCCATCGACTCGCGGATCACCTTGCCGCCGCCGAAGACCGCCTCGTCGCCGCCGGCGCAGCGGTCCTCCTCGACCTCGATCAGCAGGTTGGTGTCGGCCAGCCGGATGCGGTCGCCGGTCGTCGGCCCGTAGAGGCTGATGTACCGCCGGCGGTCGATCCTCATCGCCGCACCAGGCCCGGTACGACGCGGTGGCCGGCCAGGGGTACCAGCTCGACGTCGCGCGGGATGCCGGGCTCGAACCGCACGGACGTGCCGGCCGGCACGGCCAAGCGGTGCCCCTGGGCGGCCGCGCGGTCGAAGTCGAGCGCCGGGTTGGCGTCCGCGAAGTGGTAGTGCGAGCCGACCTGCACCGGCCGGTCGCCCGTGTTGCTCACGGCGAGGGTCAGCACCGGCCGCCCGGCGTTGATCTCCACGTCGCCCTCGCCGGGGACGATCTCGCCCGGAACGATGCCGCTCACGGGATCGGCTCGTGGACGGTGACGAGCTTGGTGCCGTCCGGGAACGTCGCCTCGACCTGCACCTCGGGCAGCATCTCCGGCACGCCGTCGAGCACGTCCTCCCGGGTGAGCACCTGCCGGCCGGCCTCCATCAGCTCCGCGACGGTGCGGCCGTCCCGGGCCGCCTCCAGCAGGAACGCGGTGATCACCGCGGTCGCCTCGGGATGGTTGAGCCGTAGGCCGCGCTCGCGCCGCCGCCAGGCCACGTCGGCCGCCACGTGGATCAGCAGCCGGTCCTGCTCGTGCCGGGTCAGGAACAAAGCGTCACCTCCAGCGGGATGCTGACACCTCAACATTTCCGGCACGTTTCCGCTGTGCGGGCGCCAGACCGGCCGCCGCGTGCTGAAACCTCCCGCGCTGACGGGCGGGTGGCGTCGGGTCACTTCGGGTATCCCTGACAGAATGTCCGCGGATACCCATGTGAAGGAGATGCACCCGTGATCCGTACCCATGACGCCGGAAGCCTGCGTGCCGCGGACGCCGGCACGACGGTGACGCTCGCCGGTTGGGTGGCCCGCCGGCGCGACCACGGGGGTGTCATCTTCGTCGACCTGCGCGACGCGTCGGGCGTGGTGCAGGTGGTGTTCCGGGAGGAGATGGAGCTCGCGCACGCGCTGCGCAACGAGTTCTGCGTGAAGGTCACCGGTGCCGTCGAGCGCCGCCCGGAGGGCAACGACAACCCCGAGCTGCCGACCGGTGACATCGAGGTCAACGTCTCCGCGCTGGAGATCCTCTCCGAGGCGGCCCCGCTGCCGCTGCCGGTCGACGACCACGTCGACGCGGGCGACGACATCCGGCTCAAGTACCGGTACCTCGACCTGCGCCGCAGCGGGCCGGCGCGCGCGATCCGGCTCCGCTCGCGGGCCAGCCAGATCGCCCGGACGGTGCTGCACGACCGCGACTTCGTGGAGATCGAGACCCCCACGCTGACCCGCTCGACGCCCGAGGGTGCCCGCGACTTCCTGGTGCCGGTGCGGCTCCAGCCCGGCACCTGGTACGCGCTGCCGCAGTCGCCGCAGCTCTTCAAGCAGCTGCTGATGGTCGGCGGGATGGAGCGGTACTACCAGATCGCCCGCTGCTACCGCGACGAGGACTTCCGGGCCGACCGGCAGCCGGAGTTCACCCAGCTGGACATCGAGATGTCGTTCGTCACCGAGGACGACGTGATCGAGCTGGGCGAGGCGATCGTCGGCGCGCTGTGGCGGGAGCTGGCCGGCCACGAGATCACCGGGCCGATCCCGCGGATCACCTGGCACGACGCGATGGCGCGGTACGGCTCGGACAAGCCCGACCTGCGCTACGGCCTCGAGCTGACCGAGCTGACCGACTACCTGCGCGGCACGGAGTTCCGGGTGTTCGCCGGCGCGATCGACGCGGGCGGGTACGTCGGCGCGGTCGTCATGCCCAGCGGCGCGGCCCAGACCCGCAAGGAGTTGGACGGCTGGCAGGACTGGGCCAAGGCGCGCGGCGCCCGCGGCCTGGCGTACGTGGTGCTCGACGCCGAGACCGGCGAGGCCCGCGGCCCGGTCGCCAAGAACCTCAGCGAGGCCCACCTCGCCGGCCTCGCCGACGCGGTTGGTGCGAAGCCGGGCGACGCCGTCTTCTTCGCCGCGGCCGGCAACCGCCGCGAGGCCCAAGAGCTGCTCGGCGCCGCACGCATCGAGATCGCCCGCCGCGCCGGGCTCGTCGACGAGGACGCGTGGGCGTTCTGCTGGGTGGTCGACGCCCCGATGTTCGAGCCGCTGGAGGAGGGCGGCTGGACCGCGGTCCACCACCCCTTCACCTCGCCCAACGATGAGTGGCTGGGCCGCTTCGAGGAGGCGCCGGACCGCGCGCTGGCGTACGCGTACGACATCGTCTGCAACGGCAACGAGATCGGCGGCGGCTCCGTCCGTATCCACCGGGGCGACGTGCAGCGCCGCGTCTTCGACCTGCTCGGCATCACGCCGGAGGAGGCCAACGACAAGTTCGGCTTCCTGCTGGAGGCGTTCAAGTACGGCCCGCCGCCGCACGCCGGCATCGCGTTCGGCTGGGACCGCGTCTGCATGCTGCTCTCCGGCGCCGACTCGATCCGCGAGGTCATCGCCTTCCCGAAGACGAGGGGCGGCTACGACCCGCTGACCGGCGCGCCCACGCCGATCACCGCGCAGCAGCGCACCGAGGCCGGCGTCGACGCCAAGCCCAAGGCCCCGACCCAGGCCGCCGCGGAAAAGCCCGGCACCGCCGGCATGGCAGCCCCCGTGGAGCACAGCAACTAAAGATCCATTCCGATCAGAGGCCTGGGCTACCGCGACGCCCGCGGTGGTCCAGACCGCTGCTCCCGCAGCCTCACCCTCCGCGCTTGGCAAGGCAGCAGAAACCTGGTTTTTGCGCGGATCTTGATGGTTTGCGCGAGCGCCGGGCGCGGTCCGCGCGCGTTCGCTCTGCTGCCGCCTCGCCGGCAGACTCGGGCCGTTTCCTGGGGGGAGCAGGAGCGGACGCGCGTCGTCCCGTGGGTCGACGCGGTCGGTGGTGATTGGTCACCCGATAGCCGCGCGACACGCGGGCGATGCCGCGGGTTTGGGTGAACGATCACCGGGTCCCGGTGCGAGGAGAGCGGGCTTGTCGGGCTTTGGGGAGAGTTGTCGCTGCCAGGGCGACCACAGGTTTCCCCAAAGGGGCGCCGTCGGGTCTTGCGTGCCGACGGCGGCGCTCTGTTGGTTGTGGATCGCGGGGGTTTGTGAACGTTTTCCGTTGCCGGGGCAGCAGGAAACGTTCACAAAGGCCGGGCCCCGCGCAGTCGGCCGGAAGGGTGCCGGCTTGCGGGTGCATCGGTGCGCCCAGCTCCAGAGCCCGCGGGGCCGCCGGCCCGGCGGTCGGGGTTGTGAAGCGCGGAGGGTGAGGCCGCGGGAGCAGCGGTCCGGACCACCGCGGACATCGCGGTAGCCCATGTCCTTCTCTTGGAATAGGTCGTCCCGGGCCTGTCTCCTGGACCTCGCCGCAGCCTGTCGATGATCCGGGAGACGGGCCCCAGGGCTCTTAGCGTCCGGGCCAGCTGTAGTCGTAGGTCAGGGAGAAGGTGCGGGAGATCCAGTCCCGGGAGGCTTCCCCGGCCGGCGGGCGTGCGGCCGTTTCGGCGAAGTCGGCACGCACCGCGGCGAGTTCCGCGGAGCGGTCGGCGGCGTCGACAAGCGTGCCGGCCTGGAAGGTGAGGTCGCGGACCTCCGCGTACATCCAGGCGGGCAGGAAGCCCATGTTCAGGTACGGCCCGTCGGTGTCGCCGTCGCCGACCAGCAGGCGCCCGGTGAATGCCACCGGAACGTCCAACTCCTGGTAGCGCCACCCCAGCCAGTCGTCATCACGCCCCGGCTCGACGCCAGCGAGCCTGGGCGGCTCATCCTGCGAGCCCAACTCGAGCTCCCGGAGCGCCAGCCGACCGTCGACCAGGGCGTACCGGCAGACGTAGCCGCGGTAGCAGGCGGTGCCCTTCGGCCGCGGGTCGAGGCCATGCGCGGTCGGGTCGAAGAGGCCCGCGCCGTCAACCGCGGTCACCGCCCACCAGCTTGCCTCGAAGAGCACCTCGTCGGGTGCTTGCCCGCTCATCGGGCTACGCGATCCGGACCGTCGTGCGGTGCAGGACGCTCGTGAAGCCGAGACCGCGGTAGAGGCGGAGCGCGGGGTCATTGCCGGCCATCACGCCCAGGGACGATATCCCGTACTCGTCCAAATGGTGACGGACGATGGCCGCGGTGAGCGCGGCGCCCAGCCCGCGACCGCGCTGGTCGGGGCTGACCGCGAGGCCGGCGAGAAAGCCCACGCCGCCCCGGCTGCGGTCGGCGCCGCAGGCGACGAGCCGGCCCTCGGCGCGGATGCCGAACCACGAGCGCACCCTCGAGTCGCCCGGCCGGGTCGCGGTCTTCGGAAAGGCGACGGTGAGTAGCGCTTCGATGTCGGCGTCGTCGGCGGAAGTGAGCTGTGTCACCGCTTCCTCGCCGGCGCGCGGCGGTGGGGGCGTGACCGTCCACAAGTACTCCCAGTCGTCCCGGTGCGCGACCGGCAGTTGGGCCAGCTCCTCGGTGGTGGCGCGGGGGAGGTGCAGCCACTGTGCGCCGCTGCCGGCCAGCAGCTCCGCCGCCCGCGTGGGGTCGCCCACCGCGCAGGCCACCGGGCCCGTCGGTCCTTGATCGACCCAAGCGGTGGTACCGGGGATGAGATAGCCGGTCACCTCACCGCTGGTGTGCAGCCGTGCGTACGGAGAGTCGCCGGCCGCCGCCACCACCGCGTCCCGCCCCGTGACCATATTCACGGCCGGCAGCCTAGGTGCCGCCATAGATGTCCACGGTGGACGCTTGGCCGGATGTGGCGCGGGGTACATGGGGCGTGCACCAAACCCCCTCAAGGAGGATTCATGTTCGCCATAGCTGCCGCCGGTGTGTTCGGCTTCGCGCTGCTGCTCGACCTGCTCGACTCCGATCTGGGCGCGCCGGATCTCTTCAACTGGAACACCCTGGTCCTGATCGGTCTGTTCCTGCTGGCTCTGTACTTCGCCGGCGTCGGCCGCGGCTCCGCCGGGGGCGGCGGACGGTGGTACCGAGGGCGGCGTCCCGGCCGCGGCTGAGCATCGGCCGGTACTGTCTGTGGGTGATGGAGACCGACGGCCTGTTCCCTCTCGCGGCCACCGGCGTGCGCACCGCACCGCCGGGGGGCGGCGCGGCGGGTGGGTTCACCCCGCCCGGCGCCGACTCCCCGCTCCCCGTGCGGATGCGGCCGGCGTCGCTCGACGAGCTGGTCGGTCAGGATCACCTGCTGGCGCCCGGCGCGCCCCTGCGGCAGCTGGTCGGCGGTTCGACGCCGATGTCGGTGATCCTGTGGGGGCCGCCGGGCAGCGGCAAGACCACGATCGCGCACCTGGTGGCCGCGGCCACTGATCGGCGGTTCGTGGCGATGTCGGCGCTGTCGGCCGGCGTCAAGGATGTACGCGCGGTGATCGACACGGCCCGGCGCGAGCGGCGCACCGGTGGGCCGCCCACCGTGCTCTTCATCGACGAGGTGCACCGCTTCAGCAAGACTCAGCAGGACTCGCTGCTCGCGGCGGTTGAGGACCGTACGGTCACGCTGCTCGCGGCCACCACGGAAAACCCGTATTTTTCCGTCATCTCCCCGCTCCTGTCCCGATGTGTGCTGCTCACCCTCCAGCCGCTCGACGAGGACGCCGTGCGCGGGCTCATCCGCCGCGCGACCACCGACGAGCGCGGGCTGGGCGGCGCGGTCACGCTTGATCAGGAGGCCGAGGACCATCTGGTACGGCTCGCGGGCGGCGATGTGCGCAAGGCCCTCACCGCCCTCGAAGCGGCCGCCTCGTCCGCGTCGGCGCGCGGAGCTTCCGTGATCGACCTCGCCACCGCCGAGCAGGCGGTCGACGTGGCCGCGGTCCGGTACGACCGGGATGGCGACGCGCATTACGACGTGACGAGTGCGTTCATCAAGAGCATGCGTGGCTCCGACCCCGATGCGGCGCTGCACTGGCTGGCCCGGATGTTGGTGGCCGGGGAGGACGCGCGGTTCATCGCCCGCCGCATCGTGATCTTCGCGAGCGAGGACGTGGGCATGGCCGACCCCACCGCCCTTTCGGTGGCGACCGCCGCGGCCCACGCCGTCGAGTACGTGGGGCTGCCCGAGGCCCAGCTCAACCTCGCCCACGCCGTGATCCACCTCGCCACCGCGCCGAAGTCCAACTCGGCCACGGTGGCGATCGGCAAGGCGATGGCCGATGTGCGCGCGGGTCGGGGCGGCGCCGTCCCCCGCCACCTGCGCGACGCGCACTACCAGGGCTCGCGGGGGCTCGGCCACGGCCTGGGATACCGGTACCCGCACGACGACCCACGCGGTGTGGTCACCCAGCAGTACGCGCCGGACGACCTGGCGCGCACCGATTACTACATGCCCGGCGAGCACGGTTCGGAGCGCGCGGTGGCGGCCCGCCTTCCCGCGCTCCGCCGGATCGTGCGAGGTGACGATGCGTAGGGGGGCTCCCGTCGCTGTTCGGTGGGGCATGAACGCCCAGCTCGATGAGGGTGTGGGCGCATGGTGAAGCGCTGGGGGCGTGGGAAGGGCGAGGAGCCTGTCGACGAGCCGGTGAGCGGCGAGGAGACCGGCTGGCTCGACGACCTGCGCACGGCCAAGGAGGAAGGCGCCGCGATCGGCCCGGGTGCCGCGGGCGCCTCCGCCTACGCGAAGCTCCCCACCGGCGAGGACGAGAACGCCGGCGAGGACGGCTGGCCCGCCCCCGGCGCTCCGGGCCCTGGCCCGGGCATGCCGCCACACCCGGCGGACCGGCCCGCGGCACGGCCGCCGAGCGGTCCGGGTGGCCGCGCGGTCCCACCGCCCGCCGGCCCTCCGGTCATGGCCGGCCCCGGACCTGAGCCGCCGCGCTCCCGCCACCCCGAGCCGATGCCCCGGCCGGCTATGGCGACCAGGGGCGCTACGACGAGCCAGTGCCCGGCCGCCGCTTCGACGGAGCGCCCCCGCCCGGCCGCTTCGACGAGCCGCCGAACGGCGCCCGTGCCGGCGGCCCACCCCGGCGCGGCGACGCCCCCGGGTTCGAGCAAGTCATGCCGGTGGCCGGCCCCGATGGCCCTCGGTTCGACGGGGCGGTTCCGCCCGGCCGCTTTGACGGCGGCGGCGCTCCGGGCCGGTACGGCGACACCGGCGACATCGCCGGCGCGGGCCGCGGCGGCCGCCACGGCGACACGGGCGAGATCACCGGCCCAGGACGCGGTGGTCGGCACGGCGACACGGGCGACGTCATGGCGCCCGGCCCGCGCGGCCCTGGCCGGCACGGCGACACCGGGGACGTGATGGGCCCGGGCCGGCACGGCACCGGCGGCAGCGCCGGCCGGCACGGCGACGCAGGCGACCCGATGGGCGCCAGCCGGCCCGGCGACACCGGCGACGTGATGGGCGCTGGCCGGCACGGCGACACCGGGGATGTGGGTGGCGCTGGCCGGCACGGCACCGGCGACGGCGCTGGCCGGCACGGTGGCACGGGCGATGTGATGGGCGCTGGCCGGCACGGCGACGCGGCTGGCGCTGGCCGCCGTGGCGACACGGGCGACATCACCGGCTCGGGCCGGCGTGGTGGCCGGCACGGCGACACCGGCGACGTGATGGGCGGCGGCCGGCACGGTGGCCCGGACGACATGGGCTCGGGCCGGCACGGTGGCGTTCCCGCCCCAGGGCGCCCGGGTGACACCGGGGGTTCCCGGCGGTACCTCCCGCCGCCCGCCACGGCGAGCCGGACCCGCGGCGTCCCGACGGCGGCCCCCGCAACCGCTTCGACACGGCGGCCCCGCCCGACCAGGCGTTCCCGCCCCGTCACGGCGAGCCGGCGGCGCCCCGCCACGGTGCGGCCCCCGCAGCCGGCAGGCATGGCGAGCCGGCGCCTCCCGGCCGCTTCGCGGATGGCCCTCGGCACGGCGAGCCCGTTCAGGTCCGGCCCGGGGAACCCGACACCGGCGGCTTCCAGGCCATAGCGGCGTTCGGCCAGGGGCGCCCCTCGGAGACCGCGATCCCGGCGTCCGGCAACGCGCCCGACCTGCCGCCGCCCTCCGACCCAGCGCGCGACGGCGGCCGGGGCGACGGCCCGCTGCCCGGCACTCGCGCTTCCCGCCACGCCGACGCCCAGTCCGCGGCACCGCCCGGCACCGCACCGGACGACCTCGACGGACCAGCCATGCCGCCGCGTCCCCGCTCCCGCACCGGCGGACGTGGGGACGCGCGGGGTGAGCGGGCCGGAGGCGGGGCGCGTTCCCGCTGGGGCGACCAGGACGGCACCGGTGGTGGCCAGCGCCTCCCGGACCCGGCGGCAGGCCCCGACGGCTGGGTCGAACCGGACGGCCGCGGCTCGGCACACGCGGCCCAGTCCGGCCCGCCGACCTCCCGCCCACCGATGCCGGACCTGCCGCCCCGGGCTTCGCCGACGGGCCGGAGGGGTCGCGCCGGCGTGCGCCGGGCGGACCGGCCGGCCACGACACCGGCGACCTGGCCGGCGGACGCCGTCGCGGCGCGCCGGATTACGACACGGGCGAGGTGGCAGGCCCGGATGGTGGTCGCCGCCGCGGGGCGCCTGGCCATGACACGGGCGAGATTGCAGGCCCGGATGGTGGGCGTCGCCGTGGGGCGCCCGGCTATGACACGGGCGAGGTCGCGGGGCCGGATGGCGGTCGGCGCCGCGGGGCGCCCGGCCACGACACAGGCGAGGTGCCAGGCCCGGATGGTGGTCGCCGCCGCGGGGCGCCTGGCCATGACACGGGCGAGATTGCAGGCCCGGATGGTGGGCGTCGCCGAGGTCGCGGCCCGGGTGGGCCGGGCGGCTACGACACCGGAGACATCGCCGACACCGACGGCGGGCGCCGACGGGCCGGCAACCAGGGCACGGGTGAGCCTGGTCCGCGCCCCCGATGGACGACGACATCGAGGGCTTCGCCGGACCTGGCGGCCGCCCGCGCGGCAGCCGTGGGGTCGGGCGCCCACGCCCGCCTGTCGGCCAGGCCGGACCTGACGCGGGCCCCGGTCCCCGTCGCGGTCCTGGCGCCGCACCCGTCTCGGACGGCGGTCCGGGCGCACCCGCCGGGCGCGCCGCACCCGTCGCTCCGCCGGTGGTGCCGGGGCGGCAGGGAGCGACACCGCCGTCCGGTCCGCGCCCCGGTGGTGGTCGCCCGCCGATGGACCAGGCCGGACCGGGCGCGGGCTTCGGGCCGCAGGCGCAGTCCGGCCCGCGTCCACCCTTCGGGCAGGACGGACCACCTGGGCCACGTGGACCGCTGGGCCCCAACGGCCGCCCAGGTGCGCAAGACGGCCCGGGGATGGCCGACGGCCCCGGCATGGCGGCCGGGCCACGCGTTCCCAGCGGGCCGGGACGGCCAGCCGGCCCACGTGCCGGCGGCGGTCCGAATGGCCCAGGAGCGGGTGGCGGACCGGGTGGCCCCGGAGCCAGCGGGCCCGCGGTGCCGGGTGGACCAGGCGTTCCGGGCGGACCCGGCATGCCCGGCGGACCCGGCATGAGTGGACCCGGAGTGCCCGGTGGACCCGGCGTTCCGGGCGGACGGGGCATGGGCGGACCCGGAGTGCCCGGTGGACCCGGCGTTCCGGGCGGACCGGGCATGGGTGGACCAGGCGTGCCGGGTGGACCCGGTGTTCCCGGTGGACCTGGCGTGCCGGGCGGACCTGGCGTGCCGAGCGGACCCGGTGTTCCGGGTGGACCTGGCGGCCCGGGTGGACCGCGAGTGCCGGGCGGCCCACGCGCCGGCCGGGCTGGTGGTCGCTCGGGGCCAGCGGGCCAGGCATTCCCCGACGGCGCGGACATGGCGGACGGGCCCGGAATGCCGGCCGGTCCGGCGGGACGGGCCAGGACACCGGGCGGCGGACCACTTACCGACGGCCCCGCCGGGCGTGGCGGGATACCCGACGACCTGCGTCCGGGCGGCCGTGCCGCGGGACCAGACGACTTGCACCCGGGCTCCCGCGGCGCCGGACCGGACGACTTCCGTCCGGACGGGCGTGGCGGAGCACCGGATGACCTGCGCCCGGGTGGGCGCGGGGGAGCACCCGACGGGCCCGGCGGGCGTCCGGGCGGCGTCGACGGCCCCAACGGCGGACCGCACCGACCGGCCGGCCCGCGCGGCCCAGCCGGTGGCCCGGGTCCGAACGGCGGCGCCGGCATGGCGAGCGTCCCCGGCCCTGGCGGTCCGGGACGCGGTCCGGGCGGGCGTGGCCCCGGCGGCCTCGGCCCAGACGGGCGAGGCCCGGGCGGTCCAGGCCCGAACGAGCGCGGCGCCGGCGGCCTCGGCCCAGAGGGGCGCGGGTTCGGCGACCTCGGGCCGGACGGCGGCGGATTCGGCGGGCCTGGCCCGGACGGGCGTGGCCCCGGCGGTCCAGGCGGGCGTGGCCCAAGGGGACCGGAGTCGGACGGGCGCGGAGCCGGGCCTGACGGGCGTGGACCTGGCGGCCCCGGCGGTCTTGGTCCAAGTGGGCTGGGAGCGGGTGGTCGTGGACCAGGCGGCCCTGGCGCGGATGGTCGCGGCCTGGGGCCTGACGGGCGTGGGCCTGGCGGGCCGGGCAGCCTTGGGCCGGGCGGCCTTGGCTCTGATGGGCCGGGTGCGGACGGGCGTGGACCCGGCGGGCCGGGCGGGCCCGGCGGAGGGCGTGGGCCGGCAGGGGCGCGCGGGCGGGGTCCCGCAGGTGGCCCACCCGGCCCTGACCAGCCGGGAGACGGCCCGGGAGCGCGGGGAGCCGTACGGGTACCAGGCGGCGTGGACGGGCCGGGACCGGTACGGGCGGCCGCGGCGGCACCTGTCGCGCCGCCGGGGGTTGCCGGAGCGGCGGCTGTGGCGGCGGTGCCGGGAACCGCGCCCGGGCGGGCTGGCGTGCCCATGCCGGGCGGCGCACCGGCGGGGCCGCGGGCCGGCCGTGCCGCGGCGCCCGTCGAGGGGCAGGTCGCGCCGCCGGGGAGTCCGGTCGGGTTCCTGGGCAGCCCCGGTGGGCCGCCTGGAAGTCCGGCCGGTGACGCCGAGCCGGTCGCCGTCGCGCGCGCTTCGGTCGCGCCGCCCGCCGAGCCGGGGGTACGCGCGACCCGTCCGGCGGTGCCGGTCAATGGGGCGGGGGACGGACCTGATTCCGTACCAGATGAATCGCTGGACCGCGATGGTGGTCCTGGGCCGGCGGAGGCCCGGGAGCAGCGGACCTGGCGCGTCGTCGCCCTTGTCGTCGCGAGCCTGATCGTGCTGGGGGCGCTGCCGCTGTACTTCGGCATCCGCACCGCCACCCGCGACCCGGTCCTCAACTCCCTCGACGCCCTCAACCTCCCTGGTTGGGCGGCCGTCGGCGTGCAGGACGCGGTCAGCGGCAGCCGGTGGTGCCTTGTGGACTGCCGCTTCCGCGAGCGGACCGCGCAGTCGCAGCAGGGGCCGGACGAGACCACGCAGGTGTACGAGGCGGCGCTGAGCGAGGCCGGCTGGCAGCGCTGGGAGGCCGCGAAGCTCTGCCCCGAGCAGCCCATGCCCGGGCACTACACGTGCTGGACGCGGGATGAGCTCACCCTCGACCTGTGGGTGCGGCCGCCCTCGTGCGCGGCGGCACAGCAGCCGACCGACGGCCCGCCACCGGCGACCCCGCCACCGGCCGGGCCGGATGGGAAGTGCGAGGGTTCCGTGGTGTCCGTGAAGGTGCGCAACGCCATCGACGACGACCGGGTCAAGACGGGACCGAGCACCGACCCCTCGTTGACTGGTGAGGACCCCGATCCGGTGTTCACCGATGATCCGCTTCTGGACGATCCGACGCCAGCCGCCTCCTGACCCGGCGGGCGCCCGTCACTGACGGTAGGGTCTGCACGTTGGCGGATTGGGTGACTCCGGGCCGAGGAGGACGGGCGTGACAGGTGGAGAGATCGCTGCGCTGGTGGCGGCTGGTGCGTTCCTGATGCTCGTGCTGGTGCTGGCGGTGCCCATCCTGCGCCTGCGGCACACAGTGGACGCGGCGACCCGCGCCATCAACGACATCAACGACCGTACGGCGCCGTTGCTCGGCAACGTGAACACCACGATCGAGGGCGTCAACACCGCGTTGGGGCAGGTTCACACCACGTTGGACGGTGTAAACCTTCAGCTGGCCAAGGTGGACAACATCACCGGCCACGCGCAGAGCGTCACGGCCAATGTGGCCAACCTCGCCACCGTCGTGTCCTCCGCCGCGGCCAATCCGCTGGTCAAGGTGGCCGCGTTCGGGTACGGGGTGCGCCGCGCCGCCGCCGCCCGCCGCCACGCGGAGGAGGAGCGTGAGGTGCGTACCACCCTCAAGGAGCGGCGTAAGGCGGCCCGCACGGCACGCAAGGCAGGACAGGCTATCGGCTGACCCCGGGGCGGGCGCGGTCGGCGGTACGGGGAAGGATGAGGGCCATGAGGCGGTTGCTCTGGTTGGGTATCGGACTGGCGGTTGGCGCGCTCGTGGTGCGCAAGGTCTCGCAAAAAGCCCAGTCGTACACACCGGGTGGCATCGCCACCTCGCTCTCGGAAACCGCTGGCGGGCTCGTGGAGTCCGTGCGTAGCTTCGTGGATGACGTCCGCGACGGCATGGCCGAGCGCGAGCAGCAGATCCACGAGGCGATCGAGGCGGGCGTCCACTTCGAGGACGACGGATTCAACGCGGACGACGAACTGATGACACGGGAAGGCAATCGATGAAGACGGCGGAGATCAAGCGGCGGTTCCTGGCCCATTTCGCGGCCAATGGGCACACGGTTGTGCCCTCCGCTCCGCTGCCCGCCATCGAGGACCCCAACCTGCTGTTCATCAACGCGGGCATGGTGCAGTTCGTGCCCTACTTCCTGGGTCAGCGCACGCCGCCCTACGACCGCGCGGCGAGTGTGCAGAAGTGCATCCGTACGCCGGATATCGACGAGGTCGGCAAGACCAGCCGGCATGGCACGTTCTTCCAGATGAACGGCAACTTCTCGTTCGGTGACTACTTCAAGGCGGGTGCGATCCCGCTGGCGTGGGAGCTGGCGACCAAGCCGGTGTCCGAGGGCGGGTTCGGGCTGGATGCGGAGAAGATCTGGGCGACCGTCTATCTGGACGACGACGAGGCGATCGAGCTGTGGCACAAGACGGTGGGCCTGCCGTTGGATCGGATCGTGCGTCGGGGCAAGCGGGACAACTACTGGTCGATGGGTATCCCCGGGCCGGCGGGCCCGTGTTCGGAGCTGTACTACGACCGCGGCCCGAACTACGGTCCCGACGGTGGGCCGGATGTGGACGAGGACCGGTTCCTGGAGTTCTGGAACCTGGTGTTCATGCAGTACGAGATCGCGGATGTGAAGTCCAAGGAGGACTTCCGGGTCGTCAGCGAGCTGCCGCAGAAGAACATCGACACCGGCATGGGCCTGGAGCGGATGGCGTCGATCCTGCAGGGTGTCGACAACCTGTACGAGATCGACGAGGTGCGCCCGATCCTGGCGCTGGCGGCGGAGCTGACCGGCCGGGAGTACGGCGCGAAGTCCGGCCACGTGGCGGGCGAGTCGCACCCCGACGACGTACGGCTGCGGGTGATCGCCGACCACGTGCGCACCTCGCTGATGCTGATCGGTGACGGCGTGACCCCCTCCAACGAGGGGCGCGGCTACGTGCTGCGCCGCATCATGCGCCGGGCGATCCGGTCGATCCGGCTGCTCGGGTGGCAGGAGCCGGCGCTACCGCTGCTGCTGCCGGTGGCGCGGGACTGCATGTCGCCGTCCTACCCCGAGCTGGCGAGCGACTTCGACCGGATCTCGCAGTACGCGTACGCGGAGGAGGACGCCTTCCTGTCCACGCTGCGCGCGGGCACGACGATCCTCGACACCGCGATCTCCACCGCCAAGCAGCAGGGCAGCCCGACGCTGAGCGGTGACCAGGCGTTCCAGCTGCACGACACGTACGGCTTCCCGATCGACCTCACCCTGGAGATCGCGGCGGAGCAGGGGCTCTCGGTCGACCATGAGGGCTTCCGCCAGCTGATGACGGACCAGCGGGCGCGGGCGAAGGCGGACGCGCAGGCGCGCAAGACTGGCCACGCCGACCTCTCCTCGTACCGGGCGGCGCTCGACGGCGGCGGGCCGGTGGAGTTCACCGGGTACCACGAGGTGGCGCGCGAGTCGCGGGTGCGCTCGGTGCTCAGCGCGGGCGGCGCGGCGCTGCTCGCGGCCGGCGAGGGGGAGCAGATCGAGCTGGTGCTCGACACGACCCCGTTCTACGCGGAGGGCGGCGGCCAGCAGGCCGACCAGGGCCTGATCACGGTCGGAAACGGCCAGGTCGAAGTCATCGACGTCCAGCAGCCGCTGCCCGGCCTGATCGTCCACAAGGCCCGCGTCGTGCGCGGCGAGGTCCGGCCGGGCGACACGGGGTACGCCGAGATCGACGTCACCCGGCGCAAGGCGATCTCGCGGTCGCACACCGCCACCCACCTGGTCCACCAGACGATGCGCAACTTCCTCGGCGAGTCGGCGACCCAGGCGGGCTCGCTAAACGCCCCGGGCCGGCTGCGCTTCGACTTCAACACCCCCGGCGCGGTCCCGCCCAGCGTGCTGCACGACGTGGAGCAGCAGGTCAACGAGGTGCTGCTCGGCGACCTGGAGGTGCACGCGTTCATCACCTCGCAGGAGGAGGCGCGGCGGCTGGGTGCGATGGCGCTGTTCGGCGAGAAGTACGGCGACGAGGTGCGGGTCGTAGAGGTCGGCGACTACGCGCGCGAGCTGTGCGGCGGTACCCACGTGGCCCGCTCCGGCCAGCTCGGCCTGGTGAAGATCCTCTCGGAGGCGTCGATCGGCTCCGGGGTACGCCGCGTCGAGGCGCTGGTCGGCATCGACGCGTTTGGCTACCTCGCGCGCGAGCACCTGCTGGTGTCCCGGCTGGCGGACCTCTACCGAGTGCCCAACGAGCAGGTCGCCGAGCGGGTCGAGCAGACCGTGACCCAGCTGCGCGACGCGGAGAAGGAGCTGGAGAAGCTCCGCGCCCAGCTCGTGCTCGGCGGTGCGGCGTCACTGGCGTCGTCGGCGCGCGAGGTGGGCGGCGGCATCGCGTACGTGGGCACCGAGGCGCCGGAGGGCGCGGGCGGCAACGACGTGCGCACGCTGGCCCAGGAGATCCGCGGCAAAATCGACCCGGCCCGCCCCGCGGTGGTCGCGGTGACCGCCCGAGCCGGCGGCAAGGCGTCGCTGGTGGTCGCGGTCAACCAGGCCGCGCGCGGCCGCGGAGTCTCGGCGTCCGACCTGGTCAAGGGCGCGCTGTCCGGTCGCGGCGGCGGCAGCCCCGACCTGGCCCAGGGCGGCGGCCTGCCAGCCGATGAGGCGCCGCGCCTGCTCGCGTCGGTCGAGCAGGCGCTCACGACGGCCTAAGGCCGCATACCGGACCTCTTGACGACTCTCTGTCGCCCCGGCGGCAGAGAGTCGCCTAGACCCGTCGGGGTCGGTCTGTCCACAAGCGCTTCTGCGGACCTTCAATAGAGATTGAGCTACCGCGATGTCCGTTGTGGTCCGGACCCAATGCCACTCACCTTAGTTTGATCTTGGTGGTGGGTGGGTTGGTGTGGCGGGTGCCGGTGTCGTGGGGTTGTTTGACTCGGTAGCTGTTGTGGCGCATGCGTTTGACGACGCGGGGGTAGCTGCGGTGGCGGTGTTGGTTGAGGTGTCGGTGGTGGGTGATGTCGGCGCCGATGGCGGCGATGAGGTGGTGGCGGTGGTCAGGGGGAAAATGCCGTCGGGTCTTGGACCCGACGGCGCAGGATACGCACGGTGCGGTGGAATTTGACCTGGTCGGGATCGATGTCGGCTTCGGTGGCGGCCTGGCAGATCAGGGCGCTGATCGCGTAGTGGGTCAGCAGGTAGCCGTAGATTTCTTGGGTCACCATGGCCGGGCTTTTCGAGCGTAGGACCCGTCCGGGGCCGCGCAGGTGGGTTTTGAGTTGGCCGTTGCTGGTTTCGTGGTCCCACCGTTGGTGGTATGCCTCGGCCAGCACGGCGGCCGGGGCGTCGGCCGGGTCCAGGATGCTGGTGAGCAGGCTGATCGGTTCGTCGTTGTCCGCGCGGTCGGTGACCTGGTAGGACACGACCCGGGCGATGCGGGCGCGGTGCGGGTCGATGTCGGCGCGGGGTGGCCGGGTCACGGGCCAGCGCGAGGATCCGGTCACGTTCGCTTGGGGCGTGTCAGATGTCTTGTGTATGAGATCAACTTCAAGGTTGAGGGAGTACACGTATGGACATGGCGAACGGGAAGCATCTGGTTGACGGCTCTGGCTTGGCGGGGGTTTCGGCGCGGGAGACGGTCAATGAGATGGTCGCGGCGGGGTTGCTGGATGATCTGATGGACCGGGTCGACGCGGGCGGGTTGGCGTTGACCGGTGAGGGTGGTCTGCTTCCGGAGCTGGTCAAGGCGGTCCTGGAGCGAGGCTTGGCGGCGGAGCTGACCGGTCATCTGGGCTACGAGAAAGGCGATCCGGCCGGTCGGGGCAGCCCGAACTCGCGTAACGGCCACAGCGCGAAGACGATCGCAACCGAGGCCGGAGACGTCACTTTGGCGGTGCCGCGGGATCGGGCCGGGACGTTCGAGCCGCGGCTGGTTCCGAAAGGCGCCCGGCGCGCCGGCGGTCTCGACGAGATGATTATCTCGTTGTATGCGGGTGGGATGACGGTGCGTGACATCGGCCATCATCTGCACCGGACGCTGGGCACGGAGTTGTCGCACGAGACGATCTCGAAGATCACTGACAGTGTGTTGGACGAGGTCAAGGCCTGGCAGTCACGTCCGCTCGAGGAGATCTACCCGATCATCTACCTCGACGCCCTCGTGGTGAAGGTCCGTGACGGGCACACGGTGAAGAACCGGGCCGCGCACATCGCCGTCGGCGTCGATCTGGACGGGGTCAAGCACGTGCTCGGTATCTGGGTCCAGGCCGCCGAGGGAGCGAAGTTCTGGGCCGGTGTCTGCGCCGAGCTGCGTAACCGCGGCGTCAGGGACACGCTGATCGTCTGCTGCGACGGGCTGACCGGTTTCCCCGAGGCGATCGAGGCGACCTGGCCGCAGACGACGGTGCAGACCTGCACCGTGCATCTGATCCGGGCCGCGATGCGGTTCGTGTCCTATCAGGACCGCAAGAAGGTCACCGCCGCGCTGAAGCTCATCTACACCGCCCCGACCGCTGAGGCCGCCGAGGCAGAGCTCATGGCGTTCGCCGAATCGCCGCTGGGCCGCAGGTATCCGGCCGCGGTCCAGACCTGGCAGCACGCCTGGGAACGCTTCATCCCGTTCCTGGCCTTCCCACCCGAGGTCCGGAAGATCATCTACACCACCAACGCGATCGAGTCCCTCAACTACCAACTACGCAAGGTCACCAAGAACCGCGGACACTTCCCGAACGACGACGCCGCGATCAAGCTCCTCTGGCTCGCGATCCGCGACATCGAAGACAAACGCGCCCGCGCCCGCGCGAAAGAACGCGGCCTACCCGCCGCCCAGCGCCGCGCCGCCGGCCGCCTCGTCGAAGGCGCCACCGTCACCGGCTGGCGACAAGCCCTCGGCGCCCTCGCCCTGCACTACCCCGACCGACTCGGCCCCTACATCAACTAACAAACCCAAGATCAACATACACAAAAATCTTGACAAGCTCCCGCCAGCGCCACCGGCCCGCCACAACACGTCCGCGCCGGTATCGGTAGCCGCACACCAGTCGCGCCAGCCGTAGAAGTTACGATCGGCCAACAGCAGCATGCCCGGCTCCAGCAACGGATACAACCCACGGGCCAGGCTCTGCTCCCCCTGCCCTTTACCCACGACCGGCCCGATCACCGCACCGATCGGCGCCCGCGAACCGGTCTCGACCAACGTGACCAACCTGGCCTTGGGAAACGCCGAACGTCTCGTAGCCCCGCCGGCATAGCCGAAGAACTCCGCGTTGGCCGGACTATCCGGCACATCAAGCTCACTTCCATCGACCGACACCAACCGCCGCCCAGCCAGCCACGCACCCCGGGTCAACACCCCACACACCGGCCGAGCCACCCGCTCGAACACCTCCCGCACCGGCTCGGCCCCCAACCGCTGCCGGGCCTGCGTAATCCCCGCCGAACCCGGCATCGACCAACTCGCATCCCAACACCCCCACGCCATCAACGGCTCAGCCAGCCGCGCGAGCACCCCCTCATAGTCATCCTCAGCGAACAACGCCAACGCCATCGCGAAGTACACCATCACATGCGCCGGCAACTTCCCATCCGACCGCTTCGACTCCCGGCCATACACCGCCACCGCCGCATCGACCACATCCCGCGGCACCGACCCGGCCAACACCCCCACCGAGACCCAGTCCGTCAACCGCCCACCAGCCCCAAACACAACCAGCGATCATCACCCACACCAACACCACCAACCCACACCGACACACCCACCCACCAAGATCAAACTAAGGTGAGTGACATTGGGTCCGGACCGCTGCTCCCGCGGCCTCACCCTCCGCGGTTCACAACCCAACCCTGGCCGGCGCCGGGGCCGCCGGCCTCATGCGAGGCTCAGTGTCCAGCAGATCGTGGTACCTAGCTGCCCCCATTGGGGCAGTTGCGTACCACGATCTGCTGGCGTGCTCCGACCCCTCTGTGCCGCGTGCGGACGTCCGTGAGGGGTGGCCGCGACAAGCTCAACCCTGATGCGACAACATGAATGGAACAGGTGTGTGCGCGAGTAAGGGAGCATATGGGCGAGTTTGTACGCGGTACGCGCCTAGGAGTCGACGTCGGCCAGGTGCGTGTGGGTGTCGCGATGAGCGACCCCGACGGCATCCTCGCCACCCCTTTGGCCACTCTGCGTCGCGACCTGAATGCGGAAGTTGATGCGATTCCTTCCGATATCTTTGAACTTGCGCGACTCGTAGATGCGTATCAAACCGTAGAGGTCGTGGTCGGGTTGCCGGTGACACTCGCCGGGAAGGAAGGACCAGCGGCGGTGCAGGCCAGAGCGTATGCCGAGCGCCTGGGCAAGGCGATCGCACCGGTTCCGGTGCGGCTGTCCGACGAGAGGATGTCCACCGTCGCGGCAACCCGTAGGCTGGCCGAACGTGGCGTGCGGGGAAAGCGCCAACGTGCGGTTGTCGACCAGGCGGCCGCTGTGGAGATTCTGCAGGGCTGGCTAGACGGGCAGCGGAGGCGAGCGGAATGATCAACGAGTTGGAGCTGGCGTTCGACGACGAACCCGTCGAACGGTGGCGACATCGTCGGGGACGTAAGCGCGGCCAGAAAAAGCGCGGCGGCGCGGGCAAGAGCGTGATCGCGTTCCTCGTGGTCATCGTGCTGCTGGGTGGCCTGGGCGCCGGCGTTTGGTACGGCTATGACCGCGTGCAGGGCTTCTTCACCACCCCCGACTACCAGGGCGTGGGCCAGGGCGAGGTGACAATCCAGGTCAAGCAGGGCGACACCGCGACGGCTATCGCGAATGCACTGGTGACCGCCGATGTGGTGAAAAGCGCCAAGGCGTTCACCGAGGCCGCCCGGGACAACTCGCGCAGCCAGAACATCCAGCCCGGCACGTACAAGCTGCACCTCCAGATGAGCGGCGCCGAAGCGCTCAACATGCTGCTCGACCTGAAGAACAAGGTTGTCAACGGGGTTCTGATCCGCGAAGGGATTTCGGCGAAGGCGACCTTCAAGGAGCTTGAGAAGGCCACGAAGATCCCGGTGAAGGAGTTCGAGGCGGCCGCCAAGGACCCGATCGAGCTGGGCATCCCGGACTGGTGGTTCAAGCGGGCCGACGGCAAGAAGGTGACGCCGTCGATCGAGGGGTTCCTCTTCCCGGACACGTACGAGATCGATCCTAAGTGGACGGCCAAGGACATCGTGCGCACGATGGTCGACCGCTTCCTCACGGTGACCGGCGAGCTGAAGTTCGACGAGAAGGCGCAGGCGCTCAACCTCGCCCCGTACGACGTGCTCATCGTCGCCTCGCTCGCCCAGGCGGAGGCGGGCATCCAGGAGGATCTGGGCAAGGTGGCGCGAGTCGCGTACAACCGGCTCTACGGCGACTTCCCGTGTAACTGCCTCGAAATGGACGTCACCGTCAACTACTGGCGCGAGCTGCGCGGACTGCCCATCAAGGCGTCCAAGGACATGACGGTGTCGGAGCTCGACGATCCGAAGAACCCGTACAACCGCAAGCTCAGGGGCCTCCCCCGACGCCGATCAACAACCCGGGCAAGCACGCGCTCGAAGGTGCGATGGCGCCGCCGGAGGGCAACTGGCTTTTTTTCGTGGCGATCGACAAGTCGGGCCGGTCGGCGTTCACCAACGACAACGACCAGCACGAGCGCAACAAGGAGACCGCGCGGAAGAACGGCGTCCTTTGATCGACACGGTCCACCGGGCGGCCGTGCTGGGCAAGCCGGTCGCCCACTCGCTCTCCCCGGTCATCCACAACGCCGGCTACGCCGCCGCCGGCCTGGCCGGGTGGAGCTACACCGCCGTCGAATGCGCCGAGTCCGAACTGGCCGGCGTCGTCGCTGGCCTCGGTCCGGAATGGGCCGGCTTGTCGCTGACGATGCCGCTGAAAGAAGTGGCCTTGTCGGTGGCCACGCAGGTCACGCCGGTCGCGGCCGCGGTGGGTGCCGCCAACACTTTGGTACGTGTCACGGGTGGCTGGCGCGCGGACAATACCGACATCCCGGGCATGGTTGACGCGCTGGGCGACGTGCCCGGCGGTGCGTCGTTCACGGTGCTCGGGGCGGGTGGCACGGCCCGCGCCGCGATCGCGGCGGCCGCCCAGGCGGGCGCCGCGCGGGTCACCGTCGTGGCCCGGCGGCCGGAGGCGGTGGCCGAGCTGCGCCCGGTGGCCGAGGCGGTGGGCATCCCCTTCGCCGGCGCCGGCTGGGCCGACGCCGCGGCACACGCGGCCGCCGATGTGGTGATCTCCACGGTGCCGAAGGGCGTGGCCGACCCGCTCGCCGCCGAGGTGGCCTGGCGACCGTCCACTGTGCTCTTCGACGCGCTCTACGACCCCTGGCCCACCCCGCTAGCCGCCGCCGCGGCAGCCGCCGGCTGCCGAGTGGTCTCCGGCCTGGACCTGCTGCTAGCCCAAGCAATCAGCCAGTGGGAACAGTTCACCGGCGTAACGCCTGCCCCAAGGCCGGCAATGCAAGCCGCCCTGCTCGCCGCCCGCTCCTGACCCCCGCCCTCCCGTGGTTGATCAGGGAGTTGGTGGGGCGACACGCCGCGCGCCACGCCCACGAAGTCCCTGATCAACGGGGGAGAAGGGGCGCGTCGCAGCGAGGCAATAATCGCGTGACAGACTGTGCCGGTGTTGCGCTGGTTGACCGCGGGTGAGTCGCATGGGCCTGCGCTTGTTGCCGTCCTCGAAGGGGTTCCTGCCGGGGTTTCGGTGACTAGTGCTGAGATCGGGCGGGAGTTGGCGCGCCGGAGACTCGGGTATGGGCGGGGCGCCCGGATGTCGTTCGAGCAGGACGCCATCGAGATCATCGGTGGCATCCGCCACGGCGTCACGCTGGGCAGCCCGGTGGCCATCCGCGTGGGCAACTCTGAGTGGCCCAAGTGGGAGACGGTCATGGCCGCCGACCCGGTCGATCCGGAGGTGCTCGCCGGCCAGGCGCGCAACGCGCCGCTGACCCGGCCCCGCCCTGGGCACGCCGACCTCGCCGGCATGCAGAAGTACGGGCACACCGACGCCCGACCGATCCTGGAGCGGGCCAGCGCGCGGGAGACCGCCGCCCGGGTCGCCGTCGGCACGGTCGCCAAGGCGCTGGTGCGGCAGGCGCTCGGCATCGAGATCGTCTCGCACGTGGTGGAGCTCGGTTCGGTGGCGGCCAAGCCCGGTCTCGCCCCCCGCCCCGAGGACGCCGAGCGGGTCGACGCCGACCCGCTGCGCTGCCTCGACCCGGACGCGAGCGCGCGCATGGTGGCCGAGGTCGACGCCGCGAAGAAGGACGCCGACACGCTGGGCGGCATCGTCGAGGTGCTGGCGTACGGGGTGCCCCCGGGGCTGGGCAGCCACGTGCAGTGGGACCGCAAGCTCGACGCCCGCCTCGCCACCGCGCTCATGTCGATCCAGGCCATCAAGGGCGTGGAGATCGGCGACGCGTGGCTCCAGGCCCGTTCGCGGGGGTCGGTCGCGCACGACGAGATCATCCCTACGGCGAGCGGGGTCAAGCGCGTCACCGACCGGGCCGGCGGCCTCGAAGGCGGCATCAGCACCGGCGAGCCGCTGCGGGTCAAGGCCGCGATGAAGCCGATCTCCTCGCTCAACCGCGCACTGTCCACCGTGGACGTCGTGACCGGCGAGGCGACCACCGCCATCAACCAGCGTTCCGACGTGTGTGCCGTGCCGGCCGCCGCCGTCGTGGCCGAGGCGATGGTGGCGCTGGTGCTGGCCGAGGCGGCGACTGAGAAGTTCGGCGGCGACTCGGTCGCGGAGATCCGCCGCAACCTCGCCGGATACCTCGACCACCTGGTGATCAAGTGAGGCCGGTCTGCGTGCTCGTCGGCGTGATGGGCGCCGGCAAGACCACGGTGGGTGAGCTGCTCGCGGCCCGGCTGGACACCGCCTTCCGGGACACGGACGCCGACATCGAGGCGGCGGCGGGCAAGCCGATCTCCGAGATCTTCATCGACGAGGGCGAGGCTCACTTCCGTACCATCGAGGAAGCCGCCGTGAAGACGGCGCTGGGCTCCTTCGACGGCGTGCTCGCCCTCGGCGGCGGCGCGATCCTCTCCGACCGCACGCGGGCGGCGCTGGCCGGGCACGCGGTGGTCTTCCTCTCGGTCGGCCTCTCCGACGCGGTCAGCCGGGTCGGGCTGGGCGCCGGCCGGCCGCTGCTGGCCATCAACCCGCGGGCGACGCTGAAGCACCTGATGGACCAGCGCCGCCCGCTGTACGAGGAGGTGGCCGCGTTGACGGTGGCCACCGACGGCCGTGAGCCGGAAGAGATCGCCGACGAGATCGCCACCCGGCTCAAGCCCGCCTAGCTCAGCTCGTCGAGGATTTCGGCCAGGCGCTTCGGCTCGCTCAGCATCGGCCAGTGTCCGGTCGAGAGTCCGCGGATCTCGCCGCCCTGGAAGGCCGCGAAGAACGGGTGTCCCGCCGCCACCATCGCTTCTACCTGCTCGATCGGGAAGACGCACGCCACCAGCGCCACCGGCAGCGCGTCGGCGGCGCCCGTGCGGCGTACCGGCTGGGTGGCCGCGCCGAGCGGGTGGGGCGTGGACCGCTCGCGGAGCGTCGCCAGCGCGGCCTCGTCGAGCCCGGCCAGCAGCACCGGGTCGGCCGCCGGGTCCCAGTCGCGTACCGGCAGCAGGTGGCCGTCGCCGATCTCGGCGCGCAGCCGCTCCTGCTCCGCCGGCTCGTTGGTGTCGAACTGCGAGACGCCGTTGGGGAGCGGGCCGCTGTCCACGTACACGACCCGCTTGACGCGCTCGGGGATCCGATCGGCCACCTGGGTGACCGGCATGCCGCCGCCCGAGTGACCGACCAGCACCACGTCGTGCAGGTCCTGCTCCTCGATCAGCCGTAATACGTCAACTGTGTGGGTTTCGAGGTCCGTGTCGGGCGTGGCGAGATGCGCCTTCTCCGCGACACCGGTCAGAGTGACTTGGTGAACGCGGTGTCCCGCGGCGCGCAGCGAGGTGGCTACCTCGTCCCACGCCCAGGCACCGATCCAAAACCCGGGTATCAGCACAAATGTCGTCATGTGAGCGACGTTAAGATCGAATCCGGACGCATCCCGCCCGATTAAGGAGCGTGACCTGTGTCACATCCTGCTTCACGCGTACTGGGCATGCTCGAACTTCTCCAGACCCACCACCGCCTGACCGGTGCCGACCTCGGCGCGCGCCTGGGGGTGGACGAGCGGACCGTGCGGCGGTACGCGGGCACCCTCGCCGAACTGGGCATCCCGGTCACGGCCAACCGCGGGCGCTACGGCGGCTACCGGCTCAGCCCCGGTTACAAGCTGCCCCCGCTCATGCTGACCGACGACGAGGCCGCGGCCGTGGTGCTCGGCCTCCTGGCAGCCGAGCAGCTGGGCCTCGCGACCGAGGCACCAGCCACCGGGGTCGCGCTCGCGAAGATCGAGCGGGTACTGCCGCACGCGCTGGCCGAGCGGCTCGGCGGCGTACGTGAGTCGCTCGGCTTCACGCTCCGCCGTCGGCAGGAGGGCAGTGCCCGGCCCGCGACCGCCACGCTGCTCGCGCTCGGCGCCGCCACCCGCTCCCGCCACCGCGTCAGCCTGACGTATCGCTCGTGGCGGGGCGGAGTGTCACTGCGCCAGGTCGACCCGTACGGCCTTGTCTTCCACGCCGGCCGCTGGTACCTGACCGGGCACGACCACCGCCGCGACGAGATCCGTACGTTCCGGCTGGACCGCATCAGCGCGGTCGAGGCCGGCACGGAGACCTTCACGGTGCCCGAAGGCTTCGACCCGGTGGGGCACGTGACGAGGTCGCTGGCCGGCGTGCCGTACACCTGGGAGGTCGAGGTGCTCCTGGAGACCGACCTGGACCAGGCCCGCCGCCGCATTCCGCCCACGGTGGCCGAGCTGTCCGAGACCGAGGACGGCGTACTGCTCCGCTGCCGCGCCAACCGCCTGGACGGCATGGCACACATGCTCGCCGGGCTGGGCTGGCCGTTCACCGTCCTGCGCCCGGACGACCTGCGCGAGGCCGTGGGGGAGTACGCCAAGCACCTCGCCGAGATGGCCACCCGCCACCCGGCCCACGCCCTCGCCTGATCCCGCTGGCGGACCCCGTGTGGAGATCGGCGGCCGTAGAATCGAACGCATGAGTGTCACGCTTGATCTTCCCGACGACGCGGTCGAGCGGCTGGCCGCCGAGGCCGCGCGGCGCGGGACGGAGCTGGCTGACGTCATCGCAGCCCTCGCCGCCCAGCTGCCGCCGGCCGGACGGCCGGTTGGCCGCCGCCTGGCGTTCGTGGCCGCCGGAGCGTCCGCGTCTGGGATCACTCCAAAGATGGACGAGCTGCTGGCAGACGGCTTCGGCCGCGACTAGCCATGCTTCTCGTGCTCGACCGGCGGCACTTCGGCGTTGTTCGGCCACGCCACGTGCCCGCCTTGTCCCTCGTGCCGTAACCGCCGTGGGACGCGGCCCAGGAGTGCGACGCCGCGGCCGGGGGCCTGGGTGTGCGACGCCGGGGGCGGGTGTGCGACGGGCCCGGCGGGGGCGGGGCTAGGCTGCACGGCGATGGATGACGTGACCACAATTGCGGTCGGGGGTGAGCGTCCCTACGACGTGCTCGTGGGACGAGACCTCCTGGGCCACCTGCTACGCCTGCTCGACGGCGCCGCGCGTGCCGCGGTCCTCTACGCACCGCCACTCAAGCCACACGCCGACGCGATCGCCGCCACCCTCGCGGAGGCGGGGATCGTGCCACTCGCGATCGACGTGCCGGACGCGGAGGCGGGCAAGAACATCGACGTGGCCGCGCACTGCTGGGATCAGCTGGGCGCGGCGGGCTTCACCCGTACCGACGTGGTCGTCGGCGTCGGCGGTGGGGCGGTGACCGACCTGGCCGGCTTCGTCGCGGCCTGCTGGCTGCGCGGCGTGCGGTGGGTGCCGGTGGCGACAAGCCTGCTCGGCATGGTGGACGCGGCCGTCGGGGGCAAGACCGGCGTCAACACGGCCGCGGGTAAGAACCTCGTCGGCGCGTTCCACCCACCGGCCGGCGTGCTCTGCGACCTGGCGATGCTCGACACGCTGCCGCCGGTGGACCTGGTGGCCGGGCTGGCCGAGGTGGTGAAGTGCGGGTTCATCGCCGACCCGGCGATCCTCGACCTCATCGAGGCCAAGGGTGCGGACGAGGGCAGCCTCCGGGAGCTGGTCGAGCGGGCCATCCAGGTCAAGGCGGACGTCGTCGGCGCGGACCTGCGTGAGGGCGGCCTGCGCGAGGTGCTCAACTACGGGCACACGCTCGCCCACGCGATCGAGAAGGTCGAGGGGTACACCTGGCGGCACGGCCACGCGGTCTCGGTCGGCCTTGTGTACGCGGCGGCGCTCGGGCGCCTCGCCGGGCGACTGGACGAAGCGACGGCGAAGCGGCACCGCAGCGTGCTGGCCGCGCTGGGGTTGCCTACGGCCTACCCCGCGAGGGCCTGGCCGGACCTGCTCGCCACCATGCGGGTGGACAAGAAGGCGCGCGGTTCGCGGCTGCGCTTCGTGGTGCTGGACGGGCTCGCCAAGCCGTCCATCTTGGATGGTCCGAGCGACGAGCTGCTGCGGGCCGCGTACCGGGAGGTCGAGGCATGAAGGTGTACGTCCTCAACGGGCCCAACCTCGGGCGGCTCGGCACGCGCCAGGTCGACGTGTACGGGGTGACGACGTACGCCGGGCTGGTCGAGCTCTGCGTCGAGGCCGGCAAGGAGGTCGGCCTCGACGTCGAGGTGCGGCAGACCGACGCCGAGCACGAGATGCTGGGCTGGATCCACGCGGCCGCCGACGAGCAGGCGCCGGTGGTGCTCAACCCGGCGGGCTGGTCACATTACTCGTACGCGCTGCGCGATGCCTGTGCGCTCCTCCGCGCGCCGCTGGTCGAGGTCCACATCTCGAACATCCACGCGCGCGAGGAGTTTCGCCATCACTCGGTCGTGTCCGCTGTAGCGGTCGGGGTAATCTGCGGCCTCGGTGTCGATGGGTACCGCCTCGCCATTCACCATCTTGCGCGCCGGCAGGTAGATCAGTAGCGCGACGCAGATCCACACATACGCGTTCGCCCCGATGAACTCGCCCGGCGCCCGCCCGTCCCACCACAGCCACACGACGCTGCTGCACAGCACCACGTACGCCGCGGCCGCGTAGCCGCGCCGCTTCGAGTCGGCGAGCAGCACCAGCGCGGGCAGCACCCACACCAGGTGGTGCACCCAGGTGATCGGGCTGACCAGGCACTGCACCACGCCGGTGAGCGCGGCGCCGGTGTACGGGTCGACCCGGCGGACCCGGTACACCCACAGGGCTATCACGGCCGCGACGAGGATCAGCCAGCCCAGCTTGCTCGGCGTGCCGCTCGGGTCGAGGCGGGCCACGACGCCTTGTAGCGACTGGTTGGAGACATACGCCAGGTTGCCGATCCGGTTGGTGTCCCAGAGCGCCTCGGTCCAGAACGTGCGCGACGCGTCCGGGGCGATCGCGAACGCGATCAGCGTCGCCGCGCCCGCGGTACCACCGGCCACGGCGGCCGCCCGGCGCTGGCCGGTGACCAGCAGGTAGATGATGAAGATGCCGGGCGTCAGCTTGATCGCGCTGGCGATCCCGATGCCAACGCCGTGGAAGCGGGTCTGCCGCAGCAGGTGGGTGTCGGCCACGACGAGGATCAGCAGCACGAGGTTGACCTGGCCGAAGCTGAATGTGTCACGGACCGGCTCGAAGACCGCGACCGCGCACGCCGCCAGCCCGAACGTGAGCCCGCGGTGCCACCCCTGCCGCTTCGCGATCGGGTCGATGATCAGGCCGAGCAGCGCGGCGCCGGCGGCCGTGTTGATCACGAGGCTCAGCGCGATCGCCGGGTGCCACGGGAGCAGCGCGAGCGGGCTGAGCACCAGCGCGGCGAAGGGCGGGTAGGTGAAGCCGTAGTTCGTCGGGGGCGCAGGAAGTCGTAGATCTGGCCGCCGTCGCGCAGCCAGTAGTGCACCGCACCGTGGTAGACGCCGACGTCGAAGAAGCCGCGGTGGGCGGGCACGTACGCGAGGAAGATGGCCGTGGCGAGGGCCAGTCCGGCGATCGCGTACCACCGGCGGTCGAGGTCTTTCACTGGGCGACCACCGGGACCCGGCTCGGCGTGAGGAGCGCGGCGGCGAGGGCGGCGGCGAGCACGCACCCGAAGACCGCCTGCGCGACCTGCTCGGCGCCGAAGGCGAACCCGCTCGGCAGCACCACCATCGCGAGTGCCGCGCAGGCGACCGCCGCCACCTTGCGCACCCGGCCGTCAGGCGCCGCGGCGGCGAGGGGGACGAGGCCCCAGAGCAGGTACCACGGGCGCAGGGCCGGTCCGAAGAGGACGATCGCGCCGAGGCCGAGGCCCACCGCGTACACCGGGCCGAGGTGGGTGCGGCGCAGCCAGAGGATGGCGCCGGCCACCACGGCCGCGCCGAGTCCGATCCAGTGCCACATGGGTACCGCGTGGGCGGTGCCGAGGATCGCGCCTGTGGCCCGGCCGAGCAGGCTCGTCGGTGACCAGTTTCCCGTGGAGACCGGGGTGTTGAGGGCGCGGACCCACCCGTACCCCGTCCCGGCGACAGCGGTGATCACGACGGTGGTGGCCGCCGCGACGGCGGCCGCGTAGAGCATGGTGCGGACCCGGCGCCATCGCCCGGTGGCCTGCTCCGCCCAGATCGATGCCACGAAGAAGATCGCGACCACCGCTGGGGCCTTGACCAGCGCGGCGAGGGCGATGAGCGCGGCGCCGACGGCCGGGTGGCGGGCGACCGCCGCGGCGAGCCCGGCGACCAGCAGGCCGACCATGATCGCGTCGTTGTGCGCGCCGGCGACGAGGTGGGCGAGGACGAGCGGGTTGAGCGCGCCCAGCCAGAGCGCGGCCGCCGGGTCGACGCCGCACCTGCGGGCGAGACTGGGCAGCGCGGCGGTCAGCAACACCACGCCGAGCACCGCCACGAGCCGCATGCCGAGCACGCCGGCGGCGAGGTGCGCCCCCGCGGCCGCGGCCACGCCGGTCGCGACCAGCAGGAAGAACGGCCCATACGGGGTGGGGGTGTGCTGCCAGATCGCGGGAACCTCGGCGGCCACCGGGCCACCATAGTAGGCCGGGCCGTGCTCGTAGACATCGAGGCCCGCGCCGACCATCGCGCCCTGGGCGAGATAGCTGTAGACGTCGCGGCTGAAGAGCGGTGGAGCGAGGAGCAGCGGGGCCGACCAGATGGCCAGCGTGATCATCAGCTGCTTCGGCGTGGGCTTGGCACTCTTGCCGTCACCGCCGCCGTCGTCGCGGCCGTCGCCACGGACCAGGTGGCCGAGACGCCACCAAGCGGCGATCAGCAGGACGAGCCCCGCGTACGCGACGACGATGCCCCATCCAGGGTGGCGGCGCAGGATTGTGAGCCCGAAGGGCACCTGCGCTGGCAGCGCGCCGGCTGCCAGTCCTCCCGCCGCGAGGAGAACCGAGCCCCCCAAACCCAGCGCGCGGCAGTTGGTCAACACGGGTGCAGGGTGTCAGCGAATGGTGTCCTGGCGCAATACATCAGTTGACTTCTTCATAACACGATGGCGACTGCCACCGTGTGGACGTGGTCAGCCAGCCGTGCGGCGTACCAGTAGACTTGGTGGGTCAATCAGTCGAATGAAGATCAAGGCAGGACATGGCCACCACGAACGACCTGAAGAACGGACTGGTCCTCAACCTCGACGGCGAGCTGTGGGCCGTCGTGGAGTTCCAGCACGTCAAGCCCGGCAAGGGCGGCGCGTTCGTGCGCACCACGCTGAAGAACGTGCTCTCCGGCAAGGTGGTCGACAAGACGTTCAACGCGGGCACCAAGGTCGACACCGCGACCGTCGACAAGCGCACGATGCAGTACCTCTACGCGGATGGCGAAGACTTCGTCTTCATGGACCTGGACACCTACGACCAGATCACCGTGGTCGGCGGCACCGTCGGCGAGGCGGCAAACTACCTGCTGCCCGAGGCCGAGGCGACGGTGGCGACGCACGAGGGTGTCCCGCTGTACATCGAGCTCCCGACGAGCGTGGTGCTCGAGGTGACGTACACCGAGCCGGGTCTCCAGGGCGACCGCTCCACCGGCGGCAACAAGCCTGCGACGGTGGAGACCGGCGCGACCGTGCAGGTGCCGCTCTTCATCACCACCGGTGAGAAGATCAAGGTCGACACGCGCGACGGCCGCTACCTCGGCCGGGCGTGATGCTCCACTTCTCGCGGGACGGCCTCCGGAGGGCGCACTCGGATGGCTGAGGCCCCGAAGTCGCAGATGCCCGCGCGTCGCAAGGCGCGCAAGCGGGCGCTCGACGTGCTCTTCGAGGCCGACCTGCGCGACCTGCCGGTCGAGCAGGTGCTGCGGGCGTATGTGCAGCGGCTCGAGCAGCCCCGCCCCGAGCACCTCGGCTACGCGATCGGCCTGATCGAGGGGGTGGCCGCCCACCTCGACCGGATCGACGAGCTGATCGCCAGCTACGCCGAGGGGTGGACGCTCGACCGCATGCCGGTGGTCGACCGTAATCTGGCCCGTATCGCGGTGTACGAGCTGCTGTACGTCGACGAGATCGACGACGCGGTCGCCATCACCGAGGCGGTCGAGCTGGCCCGGCAGATGTCGACGGACGACTCGCCCCGCTTCCTCAACGGGATGCTGGCGCGGATCGCGGAGTTCACGACGCACTGAGGGCGGGCGTGCGGCCCGTTCCTTGATCGGCGTCGATGGGGTTGATGGGTTCGGGCTCGGTTTGTAGCGTCGGCGCGTGCCGCCCACTGATGAGGAGATCCGGGTCGCGATAGCGGCCCTCCGCTTCGACGCTTCCGAGTGGCGGGAGTGGGCCCGCACACTCGACCGCGCGTCCACTGTGGTCGACCAGCTCGGCCTGTCGCTCGACGACATGTGCGTGCTGAGCGGCATGGTCGGCCTCCCGGAGACGTATGCCGAGGTCCGCCTGCGCGCCCGGACCCTCGCTACGCAGGGCGCGCTCCGCTTCCGGGAGGTGGCCGGCGCGCTGACCGCCGCCGCGGACGGGTATGAGCGGGACGAGCGCAACGCGGTACACCGCCTGCGTGGGGTGTGGTAGCCGTGACCACACCGCTGCCCCTGCCGCCGCCGGTCCCGCTGCCGATCGACGCCGCCGGCTTCGACGACCTCATCGAGCGGGTGCGCCGCCTGCTCCAGCGCGTGAGCGACACCGCCGACCGCCTGGTCGACAATGCTCTGGGCGTGGCCCGCGGGCTGCCCGCGTTCCTGGCCCGGCGGGTGGTCCGCCTGATCGAAGAGTTCGTGGAGCTGGTGCGCCGCCTGCGGGCGCTGGTCCTGCGCATGGTCGCCCCGGCCGGCAACCCGGCCCGCGTGTGGGAGACCGGCCGCCGCTGGGTGGAGGACTTCGCCGGCCCGCTGAGCGACCAGGTCGGCAAGATCGACCCCGACCACCTGGCCGCGGGGTACGAGTGGGAGGGCCGCGCCGCCGACGCCTACCTGGACGCCGCCGCCCGCCAGCGCGCCGCGCTGACCGCCCTCCAGACCATCGGCGGCGACCTCGACACGGCATTGTCCCGGCTGGCGATCGGCATCTGCGGCTTCTGGCTCGCGATCGCCGCCGCCCTCTGCTCCGCCGTGCTCCAGATGATCGGCGCCGCGATCGCCGCCGCCAGCGGAGCCGGCGCCCCCGCCGCCCTGGTCCTGGCGACCACGACCGTGGCGACGGCCTGCGCCGCGATCGCGGGCGCGGCTGCCGCGCTGGCCGCCGTGGTGGAGTGGGTCAGCGACGCCATCACCACGATCCGCCACCGCCTCGCCGACCACGGGGCCTTCCCTGACGGCGCCTGGCCCGCACCCGCGTCGACCCGCTTCGCGGACGCCTCCATGACCGACGGCACCCCGTCCGACTGGACCTTGGACCGCTAGGAGATCGGTTTGGGCGCCTTCCACCACGACCTCGAAGGCCGCAGGCTAACCGGCGTGGCTGACCCCGTCGGTAAGCAGACCGTCTGCGAACTGTCGTATCCTCAGGAGGGAATCGGACATATGTACGAGACGCGCCGACCGGTCCTGACGAGGTCAGGTGCTGGACAATCGGCCTATCCTGTGCGAGTGACCGCCTCCGCGCACGACATCGCCGCAGTCCTGCGCCAACGGCTGCCCGGCCTCGATGTCCTCCGTCTCCACAAGCTGCTCTACTACTGCCAGGGCCACCACCTCGCCGCGTTCGGCGAGCCGCTCTTCACCGAAGAGGTCTTCGCCTGGGACAACGGCCCAGTGATCTCGAAGCTGTGGAAGGACGAGCGCGATGGCCTGACCGTCTCGCCCAGGCCAGAGATCGGCGAGGCCGAGTTGAACACGATCGGGTATGTGATCTCGCGCTACGGGAAGCTCACCCCCAACGACCTGATCAACATGACGCACCAGGAAGCGCCCTGGAGGCTCGCCAACGCCTCCCGCATGCCTGGCGGCACCAAGAAGATCGGGCGCGACTGGCTGAAGGGTTACTTCAGCACCGACGGCGCACCCAGCGACGGCATCGACGAGCCGTTCGACTCCGCCGAGGTCACGGCATGGCTGCGCGAGGCCGTCGAACACGACGATGGCTCGACCCCGCCTGACGACCTGGATCGGCTGCGGTCGCGAGTCACCGGTGGATTCTGACAGCCCCACGGCGTGGGTCTTCGCCCGCTTCGAGGATCTTTTCCTGTCCTGGGTCGACCGGGAGCTGCCCGACGAGGCGACCCAGACCAGGGTGATCGACTGGATGCGCGACCGCCGGGCCGACCCGTTCGCGGGGATGCTCCGTGACCTCAACCATCCAAACCTGTGGTTTGGTCGGGTGCCCCACACCCTCGATAAGGCGGGCACGCTCGTCACGGTCTCCTACCAGATCCTGATGCGGACCCGGATCGTCCGGTGCATGAGCATCGGCCGTGTCGGCCTGCCGATGTGACGCGACCGAAAGCGGGTCAGCCTGAGTCGGTGTCCGCGGCCTCGGGTGGGTTGACGGGCTGAGCCGCCACCCACCGTGACGCGCAACCAGCTAGCTGTCGGTGGCGCGGAAGCAGAAAGGCACGCGGTTCGAGGAACCACGTGCCTTTGACTCGTACTGCGGGCGTGCGCGGAGCGCCGGGGAGGAGGCGCCGCGCCGCCCGTCCGAGCGGCGGTGTCGACTAGGAGGCGAAGAACGCCCGCGGGTCGGCCACCAGCACCCCGGCCTCGGTCAGGCGCTCGATGAGGCCGGAGGGCGAGATGTCGTACACGATCGCCAGCGCGCGGAGGTCGTCCGCGCGGATGGAGAGGACGCGGCCGTTGTAGTCGCCGCGCTGCTGCTGGATCGCGCGCGCGTACCGGGCGACGTAGGCGAGCTCGTCGGACACCTCGTCGTACAGCCGCTCCAGGTCGAGCACGATCTTGTTGGTGGGCTCGTGCCGGACACCGCTGCCGTCGGGCAGCAGCTCCGAGACGGGCACGCGGTAGAAGTCCGCCAGCTCGGCGAGCCGTGACACGGTGACCGCGCGGTCGCCGCGCTCATACGAGCCGACGACGACGGCCTTCCAGCGCCCGTTCGACTTCTCCTCCACCCTTGCAGGGACAGTCCCTGCTGCTGGCGGATGGAGCGCAGGCGGGCGCCCAAGGACTTGGCGTACTCAGAGGGCATTCCGACACTCCCAGTGCTCTGCCCGGGGTTCTCCCCAGCGATTCGCTACGGAGCGTGACGGTACGGGGATTGAGACACAGCGTCAAGTGCCCATAAACGCATCAGCGCGAGATAAGGGACCGCTTGTCCGGTTTTGCATGGGTACAGATTCGTAGGTGAGGTGTCGCTTCGTGGGGTGCGCAAGGTCCACTGGTAACGTTGCGTGCGGCCACCGGCCGGCTCGTCGATCACGGGTCGCGCTGGACATCGACACCCTTTAAGGCCCGTCCAGTGAGGCGGGGAAGGAGTGACCGCCAGTGGCGTTACCGCAGGCTGCGCCCGCGAAGTCAATTCTCAGTGCCGACGACGTCAAACGGATCGTCGACCGCATCGCCCACCAGATCCTGGAAAAGACCCACGGGGCGGCGGATACCGTGCTTTTCGGCATCCCGACACGGGGCGTGCCGCTCGCCAGGCGCCTCGCCGACCGCATCCAGACCTTCGAGGGCATCGACGTACCTGTCGGTGTGTTGGACATCACGCTCTACCGCGACGACCTGAGACAGCACGCGACCCGCGCGATCGGACCGACCGAGGTCCCGCCGGCCGGTGTGGACGGCCGCCGCGTGGTCCTCGTCGATGACGTCCTCTTCTCCGGCCGTACCGTGCGGGCCGCGCTCGACGCGCTCAGCGACATCGGCCGCCCGCGTTCGGTACAGCTCGCCGTGCTTGTCGACCGCGGCCACCGCGAGCTGCCGATCCGCGCCGACTACGTCGGCAAGAACATCCCCACGGCGCTCAGCGAGAGCGTCAAGGTCGCGCTCGACGAGATCGACGGCGCTGACGAGGTCAAGCTCTACGGGGTACAACATAATGAAGCACCTGCTCTCCGCCGCGGACCTGGACGCGGCGACCGCCACGCTGGTCCTCGACACCGCGGCCGAGATGGCCACGCTCGCCGGCCGTGAGGTGAAGAAGCTGCCCACGCTGCGCGGCCGTACGGTGGTGAACCTCTTCTACGAGGACTCGACCCGCACGCGGATCTCATTCGAGGCGGCCGCCAAGCGCCTCTCCGCGGACGTCATCAACTTCTCGGCCAAGGGTTCGAGCGTGTCCAAAGGGGAGAGTCTCAAGGACACCGCGCTCACCCTCCAGGCGATGGGCGCCGACGCGGTGGTGATCCGCCACCCCGCCTCGGGCGCGCCGCACCGCCTCGCCACCTGGGTGGAGGGTTCGGTGCTGAACGCCGGCGACGGCACCCACGAGCACCCCACGCAGGCGCTGCTCGACGCGTACACGATGCGCTCCCGCCTCGGCCGCCTCGCCGGCCTGAGCGTGGCGATCGTCGGCGACGTGCTGCACAGCCGGGTGGCCCGCTCGAATGTGCACCTGCTCGCCACGCTGGGCGCGAAGGTGACGCTCGTCGGTCCGCCCACGCTCATCCCGCAGGACCTGCGCACCGGGGCGCCGCACGAGGGGTCCGCGGCCACGGCCCGAGGTGTCGTACGACCTCGACGCCGTCCTGCCCGACGCCGACGTCGTGATGATGCTGCGCGTACAGCGGGAGCGGATGGCGGCCTCCTACTTCCCGAGCGCCCGCGAGTACGCCCGCCGCTACGGGCTGGACGGCCCACGCATGCGCCGGCTGCCCGACCACGCGATCGTCATGCACCCCGGCCCGATGAACCGGGGCATGGAGATCGCCCCCGAAGTCGCCGACTCGGCCCGATCCACCATCGTCGAACAGGTCGCCAACGGAGTATCCGTGCGGATGGCCGTCCTCTACCTGCTGCTCGGAGGCAAGGCATGACGCAATACCTCATCAAGGGTGTTTCGGTCCTCGGCCGCAAGCCGACAGACCTGCTGATCCGAGACGGGGTGATCGCCGAAGGGACGCCGCCGAAGGCACCCAGGTCATCGACGCCGGCGGGCTCGTCGCGCTGCCCGGCCTCGTCGACCTGCACACCCACCTGCGCGAACCGGGCCGCGAGGACGCCGAGACGGTGGAGACCGGCTCGCGGGCGGCGGCGCGCGGCGGGTACACGGCGGTCTGTGCGATGGCCAACACCTCGCCGGTCGCCGACACCGCGGGCGTGGTCGAGCAGGTCTACAGGCTCGGCCGCGAGGCCGGGCTCGTGGACGTACAGCCGATCGGCGCGGTGACCGTGGGGCTGGCCGGCGAGCGGCTGGCGGAGCTCGGCGCGATGGCCACCTCCGCCGCGCAGGTACGGATCTTCTCCGACGACGGCCACTGCGTCGCCGACCCTGCGCTGATGCGGCGGGCGCTGGAGTACGTGAAGGCGTTCGACGGCGTGATCGCCCAGCACGCCGAGGAGCCCCGGCTGACCGAGGGCGCGCAGATGCACGAGGGCGAGGTCGCCACCCGCCTCGGGCTCACCGGCTGGCCGGCGGTCGCCGAGGAGGCGATCATCGCCCGGGACGTGCTGCTCGCCGAGCACGTGGGCAGCCGCCTGCACGTCTGCCACCTCTCCACGGCGGGCAGCGTCGACGTGCTGCGCAACGCGAAGGCAAGAGGTGTGAAGGTCACCGCCGAGGTCACCCCGCACCACCTGCTGCTCACGGACGAGCGGGCGACGAGCTACGACCCGGTCTTCAAGGTGAACCCGCCGCTGCGTACCCAGGCGGACGTCGAGGCGCTGAGGAGAGCACTCCGCGAGGGCGTCATCGACGTCGTCGCCACCGACCACGCGCCGCACGCCGTGGAGGACAAGGAGTGCGAGTGGGCGTACGCCCGGCCCGGCATGCTCGGCCTGGAGACCGCGATCTCGATCGTGCTCGACGTGCTGGGTGAGGACTGGGACCTGATCGCCGAGCGGATGTCCCGCACCCCGGCCCGGATCGCCGGCCTCACCGAGCACGGGCGCGACCCCAAGCGGGGCGCGCCGGCCACCCTCACGCTCGTCGACCCGGCCGCCCGCTGGGTCGTCGAGCCGGGCGAGTCGGCCAGCCGCAGCCGCAACACCCCGTACGCGGGGATGACGCTGCCCGGCCGGATCATGGCGACGTTCCTGCGCGGCGAGGCGACGGTGCTGGACGGGAAGGCTGTCAAATGAGGAAGCCCGCCATCCTGGTACTCGAGGACGGGCGCACGTTCCAGGGCGAGGCGTACGGGGCCGAGGGGAGACCTTCGGCGAGGCCGTCTTCACCACCGGCATGACCGGGTACCAGGAGACGCTGACCGACCCGTCGTACCACCGCCAGGTCGTCGTGCAAACAGCCCCGCACATCGGCAACACCGGCGTCAACGGCGAGGACGACGAGTCGGTGCGGATCTGGGTCGCCGGGTACGTGGTACGCGACCCGGCCCGGGTCGGCTCCAACTGGCGCGCCACCGGCGGGCTGGAGGAGCGGCTCGCCGCCGAGGGGATCGTCGGCATCAGCGGCGTGGACACCCGCGCGCTAACCCGGCACCTGCGCGAGCGGGGCGCGATGCGGGTCGGCGTGTCCAGTGTGGATACCGACCCGGCGGCGCTGCGCGAGCGGGTGCTCGCCTCGCCCGAGATGGTCGGCGCGGACCTCTCCGCCGAGGTGACCACGCCCGAGCCTTACACGGTGAAGGCCGACGGCGAGCACCGGTACACGGTGGCGGCTTTGGATTTGGGCATCAAGCGCAACGTGCCGCGGCGGCTGGCCGCCCGCGGCGTCACCACCCACGTGCTGCCGGCGACGTCCACGGTGGACGACCTGCTCGGGCTCGGCGCGGACGCGGTGTTCTTCTCACCCGGCCCTGGCGACCCGGCCACCGCCGACCATGCGGTCGGCCTGGCCCGCGAGGTGCTGCGGCGGCGGGTGCCGCTGTTCGGCATCTGCTTCGGCAGCCAGATCCTGGGGCGGGCGCTGGGCTTCGGCACCTACAAGCTGCGGTACGGGCACCGGGCATCAACCAGCCGGTGCTCGACCGCACCACCGGCAAGGTCGAGGTGACCTCGCACAACCACGGCTTCGCTGTCGAGGCGCAGCCGGAGGCCGCGGTCGACACCGAGTTCGGGCGGGTCGAGGTCTCGCACGTGTGCCTCAACGACAACGTGGTCGAAGGGCTGCGGGCGCTCGACGTGCCCGCGTTCACCGTCCAGTACCACCCGGAGGCCGCGGCGGGCACCCACGACGCCGACTACCTCTTCGACCGCTTTGTGGAGTTGGTGGACCGTGCCGAAGCGAAGTGACCTCAAGCACGTGCTCGTGATCGGCTCCGGGCCGATCGTCATCGGGCAGGCGTGCGAGTTCGACTACTCCGGTACCCAGGCGTGCCGGGTGCTGCGCGCCGAAGGGCTGCGGGTCAGCCTGGTCAACTCCAACCCGGCGACCATCATGACCGACCCGGAGTTCGCCGACGCCACGTACGTCGAGCCGATCACCCCGGAGTTCGTCGAGCTGGTCATCGCCCGGGAGAAGCCGGACGCGCTGCTGCCCACGCTCGGTGGCCAGACCGCGCTCAACACCGCGGTGGCGCTGCACGAGTCGGGCGTGCTCGACAAGTACGGCGTCGAGCTGATCGGCGCCCGCATCGACGCGATCCGGCGCGGCGAGGACCGCCAGCTCTTCAAGGAGATCGTGGCGCGGGCGGGCGGAGAGACCCCGCGCAGCCGCGTGTGCCGGTCGATGGACGAGGTACGCGAGACCGCCGCCGATCTCGGGCTGCCGGTGGTGATCCGGCCGTCGTTCACCATGGGCGGGCTCGGCTCCGGCATGGCGCACACCGGCGAGGACCTGGAGCGGATCGCCGGCGCCGGCCTGGCCGCCTCGCCGGTGCACGAGGTGCTCATCGAGGAGAGCGTGCTCGGCTGGAAGGAATTCGAGCTGGAGCTGATGCGCGACCGCAAGGACAACGTGGTCGTGGTCTGCTCGATCGAGAACATCGACCCGATGGGCGTGCACACCGGCGACAGCGTCACCGTCGCGCCGGCCATGACGCTCACCGACCGCGAGTACCAGAACATGCGCGACCTCGGCATCGCGGTGCTCCGCGAGGTCGGGGTGGACACGGGTGGCTGCAATATCCAGTTCGCCGTGCACCCGGAAAACGGGCGGCTCGTGGTGATCGAGATGAACCCGCGGGTCTCCCGCTCGTCCGCGCTCGCCTCCAAGGCCACCGGCTTCCCGATCGCGAAGATCGCCGCCAAGCTCGCCATCGGGTACACGCTGGACGAGATCCCCAACGACGTCACCCTCGAGACCCCGGCCGCCTTCGAGCCGGCGCTCGACTACGTGGTGGTGAAGATCCCGCGGTTCGCGTTCGAGAAGTTCCCCGGCGCCGACCCCGAGCTCACCACCACGATGAAGTCGGTGGGCGAGGCGATGTCGCTGGGGCGCAACTTCACCGAGGCGCTCAACAAGGCGATGCGCTCGATGGAGACCAAGGCGGGCGGCTTCTGGACCACGCCCGACCCTGACTCGGCGCTCGAGTCCACCTTGGAAGCATTGCGGACTCCGCACGACGGCCGCCTCTACACGGTGGAGCGGGCGCTGCGGCTAGGCGCCACGGTGGCACAGGTGGCCGAGGCGACCGGCGGGATGGATCCCTGGTTCCTCGACCAGATCGCCTCGCTGGTGGAGCTGCGCGCCGAGATCGTGGCCGCGCCGGTGCTCGACGAGCCCCTGCTACGGCGGGCGAAGCGGGCCGGCCTCTCCGACCGGCAGCTCGCCGCGCTGCGGCCGGAGTTCGCCGGCGAGGACGGCATCCGTACGCTCCGCCACCGGCTCGGGCTCCGCCCCGTATATAAGACGGTGGACACCTGCGCGGCCGAGTTCGCCGCGAAGACGCCGTACCACTATTCCTCTTACGACGAGGAGACCGAGGTCGTCGCCTCCGACCGGCCGAAGGTGCTGATCCTCGGCTCCGGGCCGAACCGGATCGGGCAGGGCATCGAGTTCGACTACTCGTGCGTGCACGCGGTGATGGCGCTGCGCGCGGCGGGCTACGAGACGGTCATGGTCAACTGCAACCCGGAGACCGTCTCCACCGACTACGACACCGCCGACCGGCTGTACTTCGAGCCGCTCACGTTCGAGGACGTGCTGGAGGTGTGGCACGCCGAGCACTCCTCGGGTACCGCCGAGGGCGGGCCCGGCGTGGTCGGCGTGGTGGTCCAGCTCGGGGGCCAGACCCCGCTCGGTCTCGCCCAGCGGCTCAAGGACGCCGGCGTTCCCATCGTCGGTACCACCCCGGAGTCCATCCACCTCGCCGAGCACCGCGGCGCGTTCGGCGCGGTGCTGGCCAAGGCCGGGTTGCGGGCGCCCGCGCACGGCACGGCCACGTCGTTCGAGGAGGCCCGCGGCATCGCCGACGAGATCGGGTACCCGGTGCTCGTCCGCCCCTCCTATGTACTTGGCGGGCGCGGCATGGAGATCGTTTACGACGAGGCGACGCTCCGCGGCTACATCGGCCGCGCCACGGAGATCTCGCCGGACCACCCGGTGCTTGTCGACCGCTTCCTCGACGACGCGATCGAGATCGACGTGGACGCCCTCTCCGACGCGACGGGTGCGGTGTACATCGGTGGCGTGATGGAGCACATCGAGGAGGCCGGCATCCACTCCGGCGACTCCTCGTGCGTGCTGCCGCCGATCACCCTCGCCGGCTCCCACCTGGCCCAGGTGCGCCGGTACACCGAGGAGATCGCCCGGGGCGTGGGCGTGCGCGGGCTGCTCAACGTGCAGTACGCGCTCAAGGACGACGTCCTCTATGTACTGGAGGCGAACCCGCGCGCCTCGCGGACCGTGCCGTTCGTCTCCAAGGCCACCGCGGTGCCGCTGGCCAAGGCGGCGAGCCGCATCATGCTCGGCGCGACCATCGCCGACCTGCGAGCCGAAGGGCTGCTGCCGGCGTCCGGCGACGGGGAGACCTGCCCGACGGCGCGCCGATCGCGGTCAAGGAGGCGGTGCTGCCGTTCAAACGGTTCCGCACGCCGGCCGGCGAGGGCGTGGACAACCTGCTCGGCCCGGAGATGAAGTCGACCGGCGAGGTGATGGGCATCGACGCCGGCTTCGGGCAGGCGTTCGCGAAGTCGCAGGCCGGGGCGTACGGTTCGCTGCCCACCGCCGGCCGCATCCTGGTCACCGTGGCCAACCGCGACAAGCGGGCGATGGTCTTCCCGGTCAAGCGCCTCGCCGACCTCGGCTTCGAGATCGTCGCGACCGCCGGTACCGGCGAGGTGCTGCGCCGGTACGGCATCGCGGTCACGACCGTGCCCAAGCACTTCGAGGTCTCCCTCGGCGACGCCGTCTCGCTCATCGCCGCGGGCGAGGTCGCGCTGGTCATCAACACACCGCAGGGTTCGGGGGCGAGTGCCCGTTCCGACGGGTACGAGATCCGCAGCGCCGCCGTGACCGCGGACATCCCGTGCATCACGACCGTGCCCGGGGTGACCGCCGCGGTGATGGGCATCGAGGCGCTGATCCGGGGCGACATGTCGGTACGCCCGCTCCAGGAGCTCCACCACGTGCTGCGGGCGGGTGCATGAGCTACGCGTACGCGCTGGCCCGGTCGGCCCTGTTCCGGATCGGCGGCGGTGACGCGGAGGCGGCGCACGAATGGACACTGCGCCGCCTGTCCCGCCTCTCGCCGCGGGTGCTGGGGATCCTGCGCCGCCGGTACGCCACCAGCGCGCCGGTGAGGGCCTTCGGCGTGGACTTCCCCAACCCCGTGGGGCTCGCCGCCGGCATGGACAAAAACGGACTCGCGCTGCCCGCGTGGCCCGCGCTCGGCTTCGGCTTCGTCGAGGTCGGGACGGTCACCGCGTACGCGCAGCCGGGCAACCCGCGCCCCCGCCTCTTCCGCCTGCGGGAGAGCGAGGCGGTGATCAACCGGATGGGCTTCAACAACCTCGGCGCGGCCGCGCTGGCGGCACGGCTGAAGGAGCTCGGGCCGCTGCCGGTACCGCTGGGCATCTCGCTGGGCAAGTCGAAGGCGACCCCGCTGGGCGAGGCGGTGGCCGACTACCACGCCTCGTACGACCTGCTGCGCGAGCACGCGTCCTATGTGGCGGTCAACGTCTCCTCGCCCAACACGCCCGGCCTGCGGTCGTTGCAGGACCGCGAACACCTTGACGCGCTGCTGGAGGTGCTGGTCGGCGGCCCGCCGGTGCTGGTGAAGATCGCTCCCGACCTGACCGAGCCGGCGATCGCCGAGCTGCTCCAGGTGTGCGTCGACCGAGGCGCGGCGGGCGTGATCGCCACGAACACCACGCTCTCCCGGGACGGCCTGGCGGCGGCCGACTCGGCCACCGCCGCGGAGGCAGGTGGCCTGTCCGGGCGCCCGCTGACCGGACGCGCCCGCGACGTCGTTGCTTTCGTATGCGGTGAGACCGGCGGCAGGCTGCCGGTGATCGGTGTCGGCGGCATCCTCGACCCGGACGACGCCGCCCGACTCTTCGACGCCGGCGCCAGCCTGGTCCAGCTCTACACCGGCTTCATCTACCGCGGCCCCGCCCTGGTCCGGTCCGTCGCCCGGACCGCCAGGTCGAGGTCAGCGCGGGCGGTTGGCGTGCGATAGGGCGGGTCATCGACAGGGGGAGGGCAGGGTGCGGCCAGACGATATCGTGGCGTTGGACCGGGCGCACGTGTGGCACCCGTACGGGCCGATGCCGGGCACCACCGACCCGTACGTCGTGGAGAGCGCGGACGGCGTGCTCCTGCGGCTCGCGGACGGGCGGGAGCTGGTCGACGGGATGTCGTCGTGGTGGGCGGCGATCCACGGGTACCGGCATCCGATCCTGGACGCGGCCGTGGTCGGGCAGCTCGGGCGGATGAGTCACGTGATGTTCGGCGGGCTCACCCACGAGCCGGCCGTGGCGCTGGCGCGCACCCTTGTGGACGTCACGCCGGACGGCTTGGAGCACGTCTTCCTCTGCGACTCGGGCTCGGTCAGCGTCGAGGTCGCCGTGAAGATGGCGTTGCAGTACCAGCGCTCGCGCGGGCGGCCCCAGAAGCACCGCCTCGCCACCTGGCGGGGCGGGTACCACGGTGACACGTTCCACCCCATGAGCGTCTGCGACCCGGAGGGTGGCATGCACCAGCTCTGGACGGACGTGCTGCCCCGCCAGGTGTTCGCGCCGGCGCCGCCGGACGGGTTCGACGCGCCACCGGACGAGAGCTACATCCAGGTGCTCAAGGCGGAGCTGGAGGCGCACGCCGACCAGCTCGCCGCGGTGATCGTGGAACCGGTCGTGCAGGGGCCGGCGGGATGCGCTTCCACAGCCCGGCCTACGTGCGGGCGCTGCGCGAGCTGACCCGGGAGTACGACGTCCTGCTGATCCTCGACGAGATCGCCACCGGCTTCGGCCGTACCGGCGCGTTCTTCGCCGCCGACCACGCCGGCGTGACCCCGGACATCATGTGCGTGGGCAAGGCCCTGACCGGCGGGTACCTGAGCCTGGCCGCGGCCCTGTGCACGGCGGAGGTCGCCGCCGGGATCTCCCGCGGCGCGGTGCCGGTGCTGGCGCACGGGCCGACGTTCATGGGCAACCCGCTCGCCTGCGCCGTGGCGAGCGCCTCCATCGGCCTCCTGCGCGACGGCGACTGGGCGGGGGAGGTCACCAGGATCCAGGCCGCGCTCCGGGCCGGCCTCGCGCCTCTGGAGGGTGCTCCGGGCGTGCTGGACGTCCGGGTCCTGGGTGCGATCGGCGTGGTCCAGCTGGACCGGCCGGTGGACATGGCGGCGGCGACCTCGGCGGCGGTGGGCGCGGGGTGTGGCTGCGGCCGTTCCGCGACTTGATCTACACGATGCCGCCGTACGTGGCGGACGACCGCGACGTGGCGCGGATCACGCGCGCGATCATCGCCGCCGCGCGGGCGGCTTAGCCGGGAGGGTGCTGGATGGAGAGCTTCGGGGCGCGGCTGCGCCGGGCGATGGACGAGCGGGGACCGCTCTGCGTGGGGTGGACCCGCACCCGTCGTTGCTCACGGCGTGGGGGCTGCGGGACGACCCGGAGGGCCTGGCCACCTTCTGCGCGAGGGTCGCGGAGGCGGTCGGCGACCAGGTGGCGATTGTGAAGCCACAGTCCGCATTCTTCGAGAGGCATGGATCGCGAGGAATCGCCACCCTTGAGTCGACTATCCGACAATTTAAAGATGCGGGCGTGCTCGTTCTGCTGGACGTCAAGCGCGGAGATATCGGTTCCACGGTCCGCGCGTACGCCGACGCGTACCTGGATCCATCCAGTCCTCTGTATGTCGATGCGGTCACCGCTAGCCCGTACCTCGGAGTTGGTTCGCTCGCCCCGATGTTCGATACGGCGGCCAAGCACGGCGGCGGCGTGTTCGTGCTCGCGCTGACGTCCAACCCGGAAGGACCGTACGTGCAACACGCGGTCGCCGCGGACGGCAGGACCGTCGCGCAGGCGGTCATCGACGAGATTTCGCAGCTCAACAGGGGTATGGAGCCGCTGGGCAGCTTCGGATTGGTGGTCGGGGCGACCGTAGGCGTGACAGGCCACGACCTGTCCGGTGTGGGCGGGCCCATGCTCGCGCCGGGCCTGGGTGCGCAGGGTGGGACGCCGGATGATCTTCGTCGGGTCTTTTCCGGGAACGTTTCGGCAGTGCTCCCGTCGTACTCCCGCGAGGTGCTCAAACACGGCCCGGACACCGCGGCCCTGCGTGCGGCCGTGGCGCGTGCGCAGGCCGACTGCCGGGTGGTGCTCGCTGGCGCCGCAGGGTGATGCCGCCGTCACGATTGCGTGATCATGGCGCGCCGACGTTGCCGAAAACGTCGCTGCCCGCTAGTTTTCCCGGCGCCGGGAATCACATGCCCCTTTGGTTCCGGGCCACACCATGTTTCACAGATGCGGCGGTGGTTGCGCCGCCGCGATAGGGACCTGAGGAGAACTGGTGCCGCTCCCGTCACTGAGCCCCGAACAGCGCGCAGCAGCGCTGGAGAAGGCTGCGGAGATCCGCAAGGCCCGCGCTGAGCTGAAGGAGCAGCTCAAGCAGGGCAAGACCACCCTCGCCGCCGTGCTCGAACGTGCCGAGTCCGACGACGTCGTAGGCAAACTCAAGGTCTCGGCCGTGCTTCAGGCGCTCCCGGGCATCGGCAAGATCCGAGCGACCCAGATCATGGAGAAGCTCAAGATTGCCGACAGTCGGCGCCTGCGTGGACTCGGCGAGCAGCAGCGTAAGGCGCTGCTTGGGGAGTTCGCTTCAAACTGATCCGCAGCACCGTGTAGAAACAAGCAGTGAGCATGGAAGACGACGCGCGCCCGGCGGCTCGCCTCACCGTCCTGTCCGGCCCCTCTGGCGTCGGGAAGGACAGCGTGATCGAGCTGATCCGGGCGCGCTCGCCGTGGGTGTGGCTGTCAGTGTCGGTCACCACTCGGAAGATGCGCGATTACGAAGTCGACGGCGTGCATTACTACTTCGTCGACCGGCCCGAGTTCGAGCGGATGATCGCTAGCGGTCAGCTGCTGGAGTGGGCCGAGTTCGCCGGAAACCTGTATGGCACGCCCCGCGGCCCGGTCCAAGCCCGACTCGACGACGGCGTTCCGGTCCTCCTGAAAATCGATCTGCAGGGCGCCCGCCAGGTGCGCGAGGCGATGCCCGAGGCGCAGCTGGTGTTCCTGGCCCCGCCCAGCGTCGAGGAGCTCAAGCGGCGCCTCATCGGTCGGGGTACGGACGACGAGGAGACCATCCGCCGCCGCCTGGCCCACGCCGACGAGGAGCTCGCCGCCGAGAGCGAGTTCGATGTGACGGTGGTCAACGACTATGTCGAGCGGGCCGCGGACGAGCTGGTAAGCTTGCTCGGTTCATCATTTCTCGCCCCGGCGCGACCGGGGTCGCAGAGCTGACTGATAGACCAATGCTGACCGATTAGTAAAGGATCCACGTGGGTTCCGTCGCCAATCCCGAAGGCATCACCAACCCCCGATCGACGAGCTGCTCGAGAAGACCACGTCGAAGTACGCGCTGGTCATCTTCGCCGCCAAGCGCGCCCGCCAGGTCAACGCCTACTACAGCCAGCTCGGCGAGGGCCTCCTGGAGTACGTTGGGCCGCTGGTCGAGACCACGCCCCAGGAAAAGCCGCTGTCCATCGCGATGCGCGAGATCAACGCCGGCCTGCTGACGGCCGAGCCCACCGACACTCCGTAGCTAGTGGCCGCGGTCGTCCTCGGCGTAGGCGGCGGTATCGCCGCCTACAAAGCCTGCGAGCTGCTACGGCTCTTCACCGAGTCCGGCCACACGGTCCGCGTCGTGCCGACCGCCTCCGCCTTGCGCTTCGTCGGCGCGCCGACCTGGGCTGCCCTCTCCGGGCAGCCCGTGGCGGACGACGTGTGGTCCCAGGTGCACGAGGTGCCACACGTGCGGATCGGCCAGAGCGCCGACCTGGTGATCGTCGCGCCGGCCACCGCCGACCTGCTCGCCAAGGCCGCCCACGGGCTCGCTGACGACCTGCTGACCAACACGCTCCTCACCGCGCGATGTCCGGTCGTGTTCGCGCCGGCCATGCACACCGAGATGTGGGAGCACGCCGCCACCACCGCCAATGTGGCCACGCTCCGCGCCCGCGGCGCGATCGTGGTCGAGCCGGCGGTGGGGCGGCTCACCGGCGCCGACTCCGGCAAGGGCCGGCTGCCCGACCCGGCCGAGATCTTCGCGGTCGCGCGCCGGGTGCTCGCCCGCGGCGGGCTACCCGCCGCCGACCTCACCGGCCGCCATGTCGTGGTCACCGCCGGTGGCACCCGCGAGCCGCTGGACCCGGTGCGCTTTCTGGGCAACCGCTCGTCCGGCAAGCAGGGGTACGCGTTCGCCCGCGCGGCCGTCGCCCGTGGCGCCCGGGTCACGCTCGTCAGCGCGAATGTCGCCCTGCCCGACCCGGCCGGCGTCGACATCGTGCGGGTCGGCTCCACCGAAGACCTGCGCAAGGCGACCGTCGAGGCGGCCGCGAGCGCCGATGTCGTGGTGATGGCCGCCGCTCCCGCCGACTTCCGGCCGGCGGCGTACTCGTCCTCGAAGATCAAGAAGGCCGACGACGGCGCGGCGCCGGTGATCGAGCTGGTCACCAACCCCGACATCGCCGCGGAGCTCGGCGAGCGCAAGCCTCCGGGGCAGGTGCTCGTCGCGTTCGCCGCGGAGACGGCCGACGGCGACGACGCGGTCGAGAACGCCCGCGCCAAGCTGGCTCGCAAGCGCGCCGACCTGATCGTGCTCAACCGGGTCGGTGTCGACCGGGTGTTCGGCGCGGACGCCAACACCGCTGTGGTGTTCGGTGCTGACGGATCGAGGACCGAGCTGGCCGAACGGCCGAAAGACGAGCTAGCCGACGCCGTCCTCGATCTGGTGGTACCCCACTTAACCACCATGTCATAGCGGACAGTCAGGCTGGTGGCCTGGCTTTAGCGCCACCTTATTTGAACTGCACGCGGCGATGGCTAAACTGCCGCGAAACATGAAGACACAAACGTGAGGAGCACCGTGGCACGCCGCCTGTTCACCTCCGAGTCGGTCACGGAAGGCCACCCGGACAAGATCGCTGACCAGATCAGTGACGGCATTCTCGACGCCCTGCTCGCCGAGGACCCGCGCAGCCGGGTCGCGGTCGAGACGTTGATCACGACCGGTCAGGTGCACGTGGCCGGCGAGGTCACCACCAAGGCCTACGCGGACATCCCGACGATCGTGCGCGAGACGATTCTCGGGATCGGGTACGACTCGTCGAAGAAGGGCTTCGACGGCGCTTCCTGCGGCGTGAGCATCAGCATCGGCTCGCAGTCGCCGGACATCGCGCAGGGCGTGGACAACGCGTTCGAGCTCCGCTCCGGTGGCTCCGAGTCCGCACTGGACGCCCAGGGTGCGGGTGACCAGGGCATGATGTTCGGCTTCGCCTGCTCGGAGACCCCCGAGCTGATGCCGCTGCCGATCGCGCTCGCCCACCGCCTGGCCCGTCGCCTCTCGGCGGCGCGCAAGGACGGCACGATCCCGTACCTGCGGCCGGACGGCAAGACCCAGGTAACGGTCGAGTACGACGGGCTGCGCCCGGTGCGCCTCGACACGGTCGTGGTGTCTTCGCAGCACGCCCCGGACATCTCGCTGGAGTCGCTGCTCACGCCGGACGTTCGTGAGCACGTGATCGCCCCCGAGCTGGAGGGCCTCGGCCTGGAGACCGACGGCTACCGGCTGCTGGTCAACCCGACCGGCCGCTTCGAGATCGGTGGCCCGATGGGCGACGCCGGTCTGACCGGCCGGAAGATCATCGTCGACACCTACGGCGGCTACGCCCGCCACGGCGGCGGTGCCTTCTCCGGTAAGGACCCGTCCAAGGTGGACCGCTCCGCGGCGTACGCGATGCGGTGGGTCGCCAAGAACGTGGTGGCCGCCGGCCTCGCCGAGCGCGTGGAGGCTCAGGTGGCGTACGCGATCGGCAAGGCCCAGCCGGTGAGCCTGTTCGTGGAGACCTTCGGCACCGAGTCGGTGCCGGTCGAGCGGATCGAGAAGGCCATCCACGAGGTCTTCGACCTGCGTCCGGCCGCGATCATCCGCGACCTGGACCTGCTCCGCCCGATCTACCGGCAGACCGCGGCTTACGGCCACTTCGGCCGTGAGCTGCCCGACCTGACCTGGGAGAACACGGACCGCGCCGCCGACCTCAAGTCCGCAGCGGGCGCGTAAAGACGGCAGAATGGCGCGGTGACTTCGCGCAGCACGAGCGACCGGCAGCCGGCTTCACGGTTGCCGGTCGCTCGCGTTTGCGTGGACGTACCGCTCGCGCACCTCGACCGGCCGTTCGACTACCTGGTGCCGGAGCAGCTCGACGAGGGGGCGCAGCCCGGTACGCGGGTGAAGGTGCGCTTCTCCGGCCAGCTCGTGGACGGGTGGCTGCTGGAGCGCGCCGACGAGTCGTCGCTGGGGAAGAAGCTTCTCTACGTGGAGAAGCTCGTCTCGCCCGAGATCGTGCTCACCGCCGAGGTGGCGCGGCTGGCCCGGGCGGTCGCCGACCGGTACGCGGGCAACCTGGCCGACGTCCTCCGCCTCGCCGTCCCGCCTCGCCACGCGCGGGTCGAGCAGGCGCCCGCGGCCTCCGATGATCCAGACATCTCGGACATCAAGCTTGATGACAGCGGGTGGGGTGCCTACGGCGCGACCGGCTTCCTCGCCGCGCTCGGCGAGGGGCGCCCGGTGCGCGCGGTCTGGTCGGCGCTGCCCGGCGAGGACTGGCCGGCCCGGTTCGCCGAGGCGGCCGCCGCCACCGTACGGGCCGGAAAGGGCGCGGTCGCCGTCGTCGCCGATGCCCGCGACCTCGACCGTGTCGACGCGGCGCTCACCGCCGTGCTCGGGACCGGCCGGCACGTCGCGTTGTCGGCGGCGCTCGGGCCGGCCAAGCGGTACCGCGCGTTCCTCGCCGCCAGCCGCGGGCAGGTGCCGGTCGTGGTGGGTACCCGGGCGGCGATGTTCGCGCCGGTCGCCGACCTGGGGCTGGTCGCGCTCTGGGACGACGGCGACGACCTGCACGCCGAGCCGCGCGCCCCGTACCCGCACACCCGCGAGGTGCTGCTCACCCGGGCTCAGCTCGCCGGCGCCGCCGCCCTGCTCGGCGGGTACGCCCGGACCAGCGAGGCCCAGCTCCTGCTGGAGACCGGCTGGGCGAAGGAGATCGTGGCGCCTCGGGAGACCGCGCGTGCCCGTACCCCCTCGGTCAGCCCCACCGGCGACGACCCGCACCTGGCCCGCGACGCGGCCGCCGCGACGGCGCGACTGCCCAGTGTGGCCTGGGAGGCCGCCCGCTCCGCGCTCCGGGCCGGCGCGCCGGTGCTCGTACAGGTGCCACGGCGCGGTTACCTGCCGTCGATGGCGTGCGCCGACTGCCGTACCCCGGCGCGCTGCCCGCACTGCTCCGGCCCGCTCACACTGCGCTCGTCCCACGCCGTGCCCGGCTGCCAGTGGTGCGGGCGGGTCGCGGCCGCGTACACCTGCCCCTCCTGCGGCAGCCGCCGCCTGCGCGCCGCGGTCGTCGGCGCCCGGCGCACGGCCGAGGAGCTGGGGCGGGCGTTCCCCGGCGTGCCGATCCGCACGTCGGGCCGGGACGAGGTGCTGGCGGTGGTGCCCGACGAGGCGGCCGTGGTGGTGGCCACGCCGGGCGCGGAGCCGGTCGCGACCGGCGGCTACGGCGCGGTGCTGCTGCTCGACACCTGGGCGCTGCTCACCCGGGCCGACCTGCGCGCGAGCGAGGAGACCCTGCGCCGCTGGATGAACGCCGCCGCGCTCTCCCGCCCCGCCGGCCGGGTGGTGGTCGCCGCCGACGGCTCGCTGCCCACGGTCCAGGCGCTGATCCGGTGGGACTCCTCCTGGTCCGCCGCGCGCGAGCTTGCCGAACGCCGCGAGCTGGGCTTTCCCCCCGCCGCCCGGATGGCCAGCCTCACCGGCACCCCAGACGCGGTGGCCGACCTGCTCGCCACGGCCCACCTGCCCGAGGGCGCCGAGCTGCTCGGCCCGGTACCCGCGCCGGAGGGGCAGGAACGGATGCTGGTCCGGGTCCGCCGCGCCCACCAGGCCGCACTCGCCAAGGCCATGCACGAGGCCGCCGGCGTCCGCACGGCCCGCAAAGCAGCCCAGCCGGTCCGCATCCAAATCGACCCGATGGACCTTCTCTAGATCCTTTTCAAATAGCGAGCTACCGCGATGTCCGCGGTGGTCCGGACCGCTGCTCCCGCGGCCTCACCCTCCGCGCCTGGTCGCGGTTACCCCTTCTTTGCCTCCGGCTTTCGCGGCGGCGAAAGCAGATCGTGGTACGGAACTGCCGTTATAGGGGCAGCTAAATACCACGATCTGTTGGACGGCTTGTCTGGATCTTGCGGTCAGCGGACAAATCGCTCAGAAGTGCCACCCTCTGGCGGAGGTTGACCCCGGGGTTGTGAAGCGCGGAGGGTGAGGCTGCGGGAGCGGCGGTCTGGACCACGGCGGACATCGCGGTAGCTCAATGTTGTGGGTGGCTTTTGGGTATTGAAATGGGGCGAATCCGTAGTTGCGGATTCGCCCCAGATCAGGGTGTTGCGTTTAGCGGAGGACGCGCCCGTCCGGGTTGAGGGACTTCGGCAGGCGGATGGTGATGAACTCGTTGTTGTCCGGCAGGCCCGGGGTGCGGCCCGACGAGGACGGGTAGTTGTTGTCGTTCAGGACGGCGATCGTCTTCTCGTCCACGATGAGGACGTCCTCGATCGTCGTGAACGGGAAGCGGAAGACCGGGCCGAAACCGCCGAGGCCCTTCGGGTTGGCGATGTTCAGCAGGTCGACGACGAGCGTCTTGTCGAGCTTGCCGTCGCGGTTCTTGTCCCGCTTGTCGGCCATGTAGATCTTCTTGACCAGCGCGGCGTCGCCCTGGCCGCCGTCCCGCTCGATCACCAGGAAGCGGTTGGCGTCCACCGAGATCGCGTCGCCGATCGCGTGGGCCGGCGAGTCGAGCTGGTAGATCCACTTCTTGCCCGTGTACGCACCCGTGCGGGTGTCGAACTCGGACATCCGCAGCGAGTCGGTCGGGTCACCGGCGACCGGGCCCTCCAGCAGCGGGTACAGGTAGCGGCCGTCGGGCGAGATGGCCATGCCCTCGAAGCCCTTGCTGCCGGCCAGGTTCGGCGTGCCGCCCGCGAGGAACGGGTTTTCCGGCGCGAAGACGCCGGGCAGCGACACCGGGGCGGACAGCAGCCGGCCGGTGCGGTCGAAGTGCAGCAGGAACGGGCCGAACTCGTCGCCGACCCAGTACGTGCCGTCGATCGCCCGCGTGATCGACTCCACATCGAAGTCGGAGCCGGTCAGCACCCGGTCGGGCCGGGTGAGCGGGAACGGCACCTTGCCGTTCGGGTCGGTGAAGTGGAAGCCGCCGAGCACGTCGATCGCGCCGGTCTGGAACACCGGAGCGAGCCGCTGCACCCGGAGCGCGTAGTCGGCGCTGTTGGCCTTGTTGCCGAAGCCGTTGTCCGAGAGCACCTCGTATGCGCCCCCGCCGCCCCGGACGATCCCGGAGAAGCCCTGGATCGGCTGGTCGGCGAAGGGCGGCACCACACCGTTGATCGGGGCGGTGCCGAGCGCGCTACCGGACGGGTCGCTGGCCGGCACGTAGGTCTGGGCCGGCAGCGACGCGAACCCGGTGAGCGTGGGAACGCGTACGTTGTCCTTGTCGTGAGCCGGGGTGGGGGAGGCAACGAGGCTGAGCGTGAGGGCGGTGGCCCCGGTCGCCGCCGCCACCCGAATGGCGAACTGTCGCATGATCGCGGACGCTAGGGGCGCCGAATGAACGCCCGGTTGCGGCTCGCCGCACAGTCGACTCCGTAGACTGGTACGCCTACCACTTTCTGCAAGGAGCCCCCTGTGACCGTCCAGCCCATCCGAGTGTTCGGCGACCCAGTGCTGAGGACACCCGCCGAGCCGGTCGTCGATTTCGACGCGGAGCTGCGGCGGCTCGTCGCCGACCTGACCGAGACGATGCGGGAGGCGAGCGGGGTGGGGCTGGCCGCGCCCCAGCTCGGCGTCGGGCTGCGGGTGTTCGCGTTCGACGTCGACGAGGTGGTGGGCCACCTGATCAACCCAGAGCTCAGCTTCCCCGACGAGGAGGAGCAGGACGGGCAGGAGGGGTGCCTGTCCATTCCCGGGCTCTACTTCGACACCAAGCGCCGGATGAATGTGGTGGCCAAGGGCTTCAACATGTACGGCGACCCGGTGCGGATCGTCGGCAGCGAGCTGATGGCGCGCTGCGTCCAGCACGAGACCGACCACCTCGACGGGGTGCTCTTCATCGACCGCCTCGACGCGGAGGCGCGCAAGGAGGCGATGAAGGCGATCCGGGCCGCCGAGTGGTACGACAAGGCGACCGCGCCCACCGTCAAGGTGAGCCCGCACGCCTCCAGCAGCCCGTTCGGTCTGGGTCGGTGACGGGTGCGCCTGGTCTTCGCCGGTACGCCGGCCGTCACGATCCCCGCGCTGGACGCGATCGCCGCCTCCGGCCATGACCTCGTCGCCGTGGTGACCCGGCCCGACGCGCCCGCCGGACGGGGCCGCCGCGTGGTGCGCTCCCCGGCCGGCGCCTGGGCCGACGAGCGGGGCATCGAGGTGCTCACGCCGGCCCGGCCGCGCGAGCCCGAGTTCCAGGCGCGGCTGCGCGAGCTGGAGCCCGACTGCGTTCCCGTCGTCGCCTATGGCGCGCTGGTGCCCAAGGACGCGCTGGGGATCCCCACGCACGGGTGGATCAACCTGCACTTCTCGCTGCTGCCCGCCTGGCGCGGCGCCGCCCCGGTACAGCACGCGGTGCTGCACGGCGACACGGTCACCGGGGCCAGCGTCTTCCAGCTGGAGGAGGGCATGGACACCGGGCCGGTGTACGGGACGCTGACCGAGGAGATCAAGCCCACCGACACCTCCGGCGACCTGCTGGAGCGGCTGGCCGTCTCGGGGGCCGGGCTGCTGGTGGCGGTGCTCGACGGGATCGAGTCGGGCGCGGCCCGGGCCGAGCCGCAGCCGGCCGACGGCGTCTCGCTCGCCCCGAAGATCACCGTGGAGGACGCCGAGGTGCGCTGGCACGAGCCGGCCTTCGCGGTCGACCGGCGGGTCCGCGCCTGCGCGCCGGCGCCGGGCGCGTGGACGACGTTCCGCGGCGAGCGGATGAAGCTCGGGCCGGTCCGGCCGGTGCGGTACGGGCCGGAGGTGCCCCCCGGCCAGCTGCTCGTGGAGAAGGAACGCGTGCTGGTGGGTTCGGCGACGGATCCGGTGGCGCTCGGCGAGGTGCGGCCGGCCGGCAAGAAGGCGATGTCCGCGCTCGACTGGGCGCGCGGCGCGCGGGTCTCGTCGGAGTCGTTCGCGTGAGGGCGACGATGCGCACCGACCTGCCCCGCCGCGCGGCGTACGAGGCGGTGGCGGCCGTGCACCGGGACGGCGCGTACGCCAACCTGGTGCTCCCGGCGATCCTGCGCGACATGCGGCTGTACGGGCGGGACGCGGCGTTCGCGACCGAGCTGACGTATGGCGCGCTCCGCCACGAGGGCACGCTCGACCTGATCGTCGGCGCGGCGGCCGGGCGCGAGGTGGCCCGGATCGACCCGCCGGCCCGCGACGCGCTGCGCCTCGGGGCGTACCAGCTGCTGCACACCCGCGTGCCGGCGCACGCCGCGGTCTCCGCCACGGTCGACCTGGTGCGGTCGGTCGCGCCGGGCGCCACGGGGTTCGCCAACGCGGTGCTCCGCGAGATCGGTACCCAGGACCTGGACGCGTGGATCGCCAAGGTCGCGCCACCGTACGACAAGGACCCGACCGCCTACCTCGCGGTCGCCGACAGCCATCCACAGTGGATCGTGCGGGCGTTCAACGAGGCGCTCGGCAGCGACCTGGACGAGACCACCCGCCTGCTGATCGAAGACAACCAGCGCCCGCCGGTACACCTGTGCGCCCGCCCGGGTCGGGTGGACGCGGTCGAGCTCGCCGACGAGGTGGGTGGCGCGCCGGGTGCCTTCTCGCCGTACGCGGTCTACCTGCCCGGCGGTGCGCCCGGCGACCTGGCGGCCGTGGTCGAGGGGCGCGCGCACGTCCAGGACGAGGGCTCCCAGCTCGTCGCCGCCGCGCTCGTCAACGCGTCGCTGGACGGCCCGGACGCCCGCTGGCTCGACCTGTGCGCCGGCCCCGGCGGCAAGGCGGGGCTGCTCGGCGCCCTGGCCGTGGAGCGCGGTGCCGAGGTGACCGCGGTCGAGGTCGCCGAGCACCGCGCGCGGCTCGTGTCGCAGGCCACCCGCGGGCTGCCGGTGACAGTGTTGCACCAGGACGGCCGGGAGGAGCTGCCCGAGCCGGCGTACGACCGGGTGCTCGTGGACGCGCCGTGCACCGGGCTCGGCTCGCTGCGCCGCCGCCCGGAGTCGCGGTGGCGCCGCCAGCCGTCCGACCTGCCGCCGCTGACCCGGCTCCAGCGCGAGCTGCTCGGCGCGGCGTTCCGGGCGGTACGGCCGGGCGGGCTCGTCGCGTACGTGACGTGCTCGCCGCACCTTGTCGAGACCCACGTGACGGTCACCGAGGCGGCCCGCCGCAGCGGCCTGCCGGTCGACCTCGTCGACGCCCGCCCGTTCCTGCCCGCCGGCATGCCCGGACTCGGGGCGGGCCCGACGGTCCAGCTGTGGCCCCACCGCCACGGCACGGACGCCATGTTCCTGGCGCTGCTTCGCCGCGGCTAGCCAGGCCAGCCCTGAGGCGCGCCGCTCGCGGAGCGCGCGCCTCAGGCAGCCACGGGGGTCAGCGGATGCGGAGCGCTCCCGGGCCGGCGCCCTTCATCGAGCGGCGCAGGTCCTGGTCGCTGATCCACATGAAGCACTGCACGCCCCGGTCGCCGTCCGCCCACTCTTCCTCGTCCGGGAAGTAGATGATCGTCCCGGTGCGGTACCTGAGGTTGCTGTCGCTCGGGACCTTCGCCCACTTCGCTACGATGCTGCGGCAGGCGTCGTGGGCACGCTGCGTGTTCTTCTCGAAGTCCGCGTAGGAGCTCTCCGGCGCGGTCCACACGCCCGCGAACTCGGCTCCGTGCGCGGTTTCGCAGGTGACCGGGTTCATCGCGGTGATGTCCTTCTTGTCGCTGCTCAGGATCGCTCTGAAGCACCCGTACGCCATCGGGAACGACGCCTTGAGGATGTCCTTGAGGTTTCCGGAGCGGCGCGAGATCTTGGCGTTGTCGTCGAGGGACTGGACCTCGGCGAGGTCGCACCGGAACCACCGGCTGCCGCCCTCCCACGCCTCCTTGGCGGGGTAGTAGATGAACAGGTCGAGGCGGCCGCCGCGCCAGTCTCCGCCCAGGTACTCGCTGACCTTGGTGTTGCACTCGTCGAACGCCTTGCGCGCGCCCGGCGAGCCCTTCTCCGGCGGCCCGGCGGCGTCCTTCTCCGAGCCGGTGAACTGGCCGATGTGCACCGTCTCGTAGTGGTGGTCGACCCCGCAGTCGAGCGGGTTGTACTGCGCGCGCGAGATGAGCTGCCCGTCCGGCAGCGACAGGTGGCACACGCCCGACTCGGGTACGAACGATGTCGCCTCGGGCTGCGCCTTCCAATCGTCTGTCAGGCTGCCATCGACACCGGCCGGATTCGCGCAGCCCGCGAGCACCGTCGCCAACAAACTACCGATAACCGCTAAGCCCACCACGCGTCGCATATCGCCCTCCCCAGGGTCCGCGTCCGGCCGCAGCATACGGCACCCGCGCCACAGCACCCGTCAATCGCTATACGACGGGCGGGCGACAATGGGTCTCGGCTCCGTACACTGTCGTGGGTGAGCGCACCATCGCCGGTCGTCGCGCCGAGCATCCTCGCCGCTGACTTCGCCCGCCTCGCCGACGAGGTCCGTGCCGTCGAGGGCGCCGCTGACTGGATTCACGTCGATGTGATGGACAACCATTTCGTGCCCAACCTGACCATCGGGCTGCCGGTGGTGCAGAGCCTGCGGGCGGCGACCACGATCCCGTTCGACGTGCACCTGATGATCGAGGAGCCCCGGCGGTGGGCACCGGGCTACGCCGACGCGGGGGCGTACAACGTGACGTTCCACGCGGAGGCGTCGGACAACCCGGTCTCGCTGGCCAAGGACCTGCGTGCCGCCGGTGCGAAGGCTGGGCTGGCGATCGACCGCGACACCCCCATCGAGCCGTACCTGGAGCTGCTGCCCAGCTTCGACACGCTGCTGATCATGACGATCAAGGCCGGGTTCGGCGGGCAGAAGTTCATCCCGGCCATGCTCGACAAGGTCGCCGCCGCCCGCCGGCACGCCAAGGCCGGCCACCTGGAGCTGCGCATCGAGGTCGACGGCGGGATCGCCGAGGACACGATCGCCGAGGCGGCCGCGGCGGGCGCGGACGCGTTCGTGGCCGGCACCGCCGTCTACAGCGCACAGGACCCGGCCGAGGCGGTGCGCAAGCTGCGCGGCCTAGCCGCCCGGGCGATGGCCGAGCCGTGACCGCCGAGCCGGCCGTCGAGCGGCCCGACCTGATCCTCGTCGTCGACGACGACCAGGACATCGCGCGCTTCGTGAGCGTCAACCTCAAGATCCACGGCTTCGAGGTGGTGCTGGCGGGCGACGGTCAGGAGGCGCTCGAGCTGGTCGAGCGGCGCCATCCCGACCTGGCGGTGGTCGACCTGATGATGCCCCGCATGGACGGGCTGGAGCTGACCCGCCGCCTCCGGGCCAACCCGATGACCTCCGCGCTCCCCGTGATCATGCTGACCGCCAAGGGCATGACCGTCGACAAGGTGGTCGGCCTCACCGCCGGCGCCGACGACTACCTGGTCAAGCCCTTCGACACGCTGGAGCTGATCGCCCGGGTCCGCTCCACGCTCCGGCGCAACCAGGAGTTCCGCGAGGTCTCGCCGCTCACTGGCCTGCCGGGTAACACCCGGGTGCGGCGCGAGATCCTCGACCGGATGCGCAGCGGCAGCGACTACGCGGTCGGGTATGTCGATGTCGACCGGTTCAAGAGCGTCAACGATGTGTACGGGTTCGAGCGCGGCGACGAGTTCATCACCGCCCTGGCCCGCAGCATGCACCGGGCGGTGGTCTCGGCGGGGCTGCCGCCGGCGTTCCTCGGCCACATCGGCGGCGACGACTTCGTGATCGTCTGCCACCCGGACCAGGTGCTGCCGCTCACCCAGCAGGCGGTGGTCGACTTCGAGCAGGCCGCCGACGAGCTGTACGACCCCGAGCACGCCAAGCGCGGCTACATCCTCGTGCCCGACCGCCGGGGCAACCTCCAGAAAGCCGCGTTGGTGACCCTCTCGGTGGGCGTGGCCCAGTCCACGGCGACCGGCCGCAAGTACACCGACCCGCGCGAGGTCATCGCGGTTGCCTCGGAGATGAAGAAGGTCGCGAAGAACCAGCCCGGCTCCTACATCGCGGTCGACCGCCGCAAAGCGGAGAGCGAGTAACGGCTGTGATGTTGGCCGCCTAGCGTGGTGCGGTGGCGTGACAAAGGTGTAAGACTCGATGGGTAACCCACCACGCGCTGGCGGGGCTCGGTGAAATTCCGAACCGGCGGTAATCCGGGGCGCATGCCCGGAAAGCCCGCGACCCGGTCGTAGCCAACGACCGGTTGACCTGGTGTGAGTCCAGGGCCGACGGTCATAGTCCGGATGGGAGTTAGCGCGCGGGACGGAGGCACCCCTCGACGGGGTCGGTTCACCGACGCCGTCGCAGCTGCCGCCCCAACGCCACCCTCATCTCCCTGCCCGCGCACCCCGCAGGCATTGGAGAGGGACGCCCATGGCGAGCGTTGACGAGGCGATGTGTCGCGCGATCGCGCTGGCCGCCCGCGGGCTCGGCACCACAAGTCCCAATCCGGTCGTGGGCTGCGTCATCCTCGACTCCGCCGGCGAGGCCGTGGGCGAGGGCTTCCACGCGTACGCGGGCGGCCCGCACGCCGAGATCGTCGCGCTGGCCCAGGCCGGGGATCGGGCCCGGGGCGGTACCGCCGTCGTCACGCTGGAGCCCTGCGACCACACCGGACGCACCGGCCCCTGCTCGGCCGCGCTCATCCGGGCCGGCGTGTCCAGGGTCGTGATCGCCGTCGCCGACCCCAACCCGCTCGCCCGCGGTGGCGTCAAGAGGCTCCGCCAAGGCGGCGTCGAGGTGGTCACCGGTGTGCGCGAGGCCGAAGCCGAGCAGGGCAACATCGCCTGGCTGACCGCCGTGCGCCGGGGCTGGCCGTACGTGATCTGGAAGTACGCCGCGACCCTCGACGGCCGTTCCGCCGCCATCGACGGCACGAGCATGTGGATCACGTCCGAGGCGGCCCGGATGGACGTGCACAAGCTGCGCAGCACCGTCGACGCGGTCGTCGTGGGGGTCGGCACCATCCTCGCCGACGACTCCCGGCTAACCGCGCGCAACCTGCGCGACGGCACGCTCAACATCCGGCAGCCGTTGCGCGTGGTCGTGGACTCCGCCGGCCGTACCCCCGAGAAAGCCCGCGTGCGCGACGGCGCCGCACCCACCTGGGTGGTCACCGCGGCGGACGTAGGGGCGGGTCCGGACGGCCGGGTCGACCTGGCCGCGCTGCTCGCCGGCCTCTACGACCGCGGCATCCGGGCCGTCCTGCTGGAAGGCGGGCCGACGCTCTCCGGCGGCTTTCTCGCCGCCGGACTCATCGACAAGATCATCGGGTACGTGGCGCCGAAGCTCCTCGGCGCCGGATCACCCGCGCTCGCCGACGCGGGCGTGCACACCATCGCCGAAGCCATCGACCTGGACTACACCGAGATCACCCAGGTCGGACCGGACCTGCGCTTCACCGCGGTGCCGCGCAAAAGGGAGGGCTAGTCAATGTTCACCGGGATTGTCGAGGAACTGGGCGAGCTTGTGCGCCTGGACTGGCACGGCGACGGCGGGGTCGCCGCGCTGCGCGGCCCGCTCGTCGCGTCCGACGCCGGTCCGGGCGACTCGATCGCGGTCAACGGCGTGTGTCTCACGGTCGTGGCGGCCGAGGGCGACGGGTTCACGGTCGACGTGATGAAGGAGACCTTCGACCGCACGGCGCTCGGCACGCTCACGCCCGGCGACCCGGTCAACCTCGAACGTGCTGCCACGCTCAGCACGCGCCTCGGCGGCCACCTGGTCCAGGGGCACGTCGACGGGGTCGGGCGGATCCTGTCCCGGACGCCCGGAGATCGGTGGGAAGACGTCCAGATCGAACTTCCGCCGGGTCTTACCCGTTACGTGGTGGAAAAGGGGTCGATCACCGTTGACGGGGTATCGCTGACCGTCGTGGCGGTGGACGACTCGAAGTTCGCGGTGAGCCTGATACCCACCACCCTCGCGCTCACCACTCTCGGGCGTAAGCACGCCGGAGACCTGGTCAACCTGGAGGTCGACGTGATCGGCAAGTACGTGGAGAAGCTCCTGGCACCGGCGCCCGCACAGGATCGGGCGGACGGAGTTTCGGCATGAACACCATCGAGGAGGCCATCGCCGACTTCGGCGCAGGTCGGGCAGTGATCGTCGTGGACGACGAGGACCGCGAGAACGAGGGTGACCTCATCTTCGCGGCCGAGCTCGCCACGCCGGAGCTGATGGCGTTCATGGTCCGCTACACCTCCGGGTACGTCTGCGCGCCGATCACCGAAGCGGAGGCCGACCGGCTCGAGCTGCCGCCGATGTACCACATCAATCAGGACAAAAGGGGCACGGCGTACACCGTGACCGTCGACGCGCGGGAGGGCGTGAGCACCGGCATCTCGGCGGCCGACCGGGCCCGTACCGTACGGCTGCTCGCCGACCCGGCCACCGACCCGACCGACCTCAGCCGCCCCGGCCACGTGGTTCCGCTGCGCGCCAAGCACGGCGGGGTGCTGCGCCGGCCCGGCCACACCGAGGCCACCGTCGACCTGGCCGTGCTGGCCGGGCTGCGGCCGGCCGGCGTGCTCTGCGAGCTGGTCAACGACGACGGCACGATGATGCGGCTGCCCGACCTGGAGAAGTTCGCGGTCGAGCACCGCATCACGATCATCACGATCGCCGACCTCGTCGCGTACCGCCGCCGGACCGAGAGCCAGGTCGAGCGGGTCGCCGAGGCCCGCCTCCCCACGCCGCACGGGCTCTTCCGCGCGGTCGGGTACCGGGCCGAGTTCGAGCCGGAGGCCGAGCACGTGGCGCTGGTGTACGGCGACCTCGGCGACGGCGAGGACGTGCTGGTGCGCGCCCACTCCGAGTGCCTCACCGGCGACGTCTTCGGCTCGCTGCGCTGCGACTGCGGTCCGCAGCTGGAGGCCGCCCTGGCGCGGGTGGCCGCCGAGGGGCGGGGCGTGGTGCTGTACATGCGCGGGCACGAGGGCCGGGGCATCGGGCTGCTGCACAAGCTCCAGGCGTACCAGCTTCAGGACCTCGGCCGGGACACCGTCGACGCCAACCTGGAGCTGGGCCTGCCGGCCGACGCGCGGGACTACGGCAGCGGCGCGCAGATCCTGTACGACCTGGGCGTGCGCTCGATGCGCCTGCTCACGAACAACCCGGCGAAGCGCGAGGGTCTGTCCGGGCACGGCCTGCGCATCGTCGGTCGCGAGTCACTGCCCATCCGGCCGCACCCGGAAAACGTGCGCTACCTGCGTACGAAGCGCGACCGCATGGGCCACATCCTGGACGGCCTGGGCGACATGGTGGAGGGATCGGCGTAGATGGCAGGCTTTGGCTGCACCGAGGGGCGCGTCTGATGGCAGGGTTCGGAGAGCCCGGTGTGTCCTTTGTGGACGCACAAGGGTTGACGGTCGGGATCGTGGCCGCGCGGTGGCACGGCGACCTGACCGACCACATGCTGGCCCGCGCGATCGAGGCCGCGAAGGCCTGCAACGCGGCGGACATCGTGGTGGCGAGGGTGGCCGGCTCGGTCGAGCTGCCGGTGGTGGCGCAGGCGCTGGCCCGCCGGTGCGACGTGGTGGTCGCGCTGGGCGTGGTCGTGCGCGGCGCCACAGCCCACTTCGACTACGTGTGCAAGTCGGTCACCGAGGGCCTGACGCGGGTAGCGCTGGACGAGGCGACCCCGGTCGCGCACGGCGTGCTGACGGTCAACACGATCGAACAGGCCCGCGACCGCGCCGGACTCGCGGGATCGGCCGAGGACAAGGGCTGGTCCGCCACGGTCGCCGCGCTCGACGCGGCGCTCGCGATCCGGGGCCTGGCCATCTGACACCGGTGCGTCCCCGCGCCACCCGGTCGCGGGGACGCACCCTGGCTGGAGAGCTTCCGGGGGCAGCAGTTCTTCTTGGGATGGGTATTTTCCCCGGTCCGCGTCAGCTGCGGACCGTATGCTCCCGCGGGCACCGCTGCGGTCGGCGGCTCGCTGGCGCTCGCCGAGATCCCCGACCTCCGCTGCCGGGTTCGCGGTCCAAGCCCAACGTTGGTTCCTCTTTCGACGAGCTCTCGAGCTGGGCGCATGGCCGCGCCCAGCCGCAGACCCACGATCCGGCCCTGGCGTTGGCCTTGGGACGCGGACCCCTGCGGCTAGGACCTGGGCGCGTCGATGCGCCCAGGTCGACAGGCACTCGGCCGCGACACCCCGGGCAACGACGCGGCTTGGAGCAGTCGGGCACGCCGTCGAAAGCGCCCGCCGCGGCGGGCGGGCAATAAGTCTTCCCAAAGCCCCACAGAGCGCCCGGCGCCGGCGATGCCGGCCGGGGTTTTGGTTGTGTGCCGCGAAGGGTGAGGCCGCGGGAGCAGCGGTCTGGACCACCGCGGACGTCGCGGTAGCTCAAGTCTCCATTGTGGAATGGCTTCCGCCGGCTCCAAAGGTCTAAAGCCGGCCCGCCTCGATGATCCGGCTCAGGAACTGGCGCGTGCGGGGCTCGGCCGGCTCCGCGAACACCGTCTCCGGCGGTCCCTGCTCCAGCACCCGCCCGCCGTCCAGGAAGCACACCCGGTCGGCCACCTGGCGCGCGAAGCCCATCTCGTGCGTGGCCAGCACCATCGTCACGCCCTCGGACTTCAGGTCGCGGATCATCGAGAGCACCTCGCCCACCAGCTCCGGGTCCAGCGCCGACGTCACCTCGTCCAGCAGGAGCAGCCGGGGTGAGTTGACCAGCGCGCGCACGATCGCGACCCGCTGCTGCTGGCCGCCGGAGAGCCGGTCCGGGTACTCGCCGGCCTTGTCGGCCAGCCCCACCCGGGCCAGCCACTCTCGCGCGGTGGCGACGGCGGTGGCGCGGGGAACCTTGTGCACCCGCGTCGGCGCCAGCACGATGTTCTCCAGCACGGTCATGTGCGGAAACAGGTTGTACGCCTGGAAGACGATGCCGATCCGCTGGCGTACCTTGTCCGGGTTTACCCGCGGGTCGGTGATGTGCTCGCCGTCCAGGTGGATGGTGCCGTCGTCGATCTCCTCCAGGAGGTTGACACAGCGCAGCAGCGTGGACTTGCCCGAGCCGGACGCCCCGATCAGCGCCACCACCTCGTGCTCGGCCACGTCGAAGTCCAGCCGGTCGAGGACCACGTGGCCGCCGAATTCCTTGCGCAGGCCGCGGCACGATAGGAGCGTCACGACTGCCTCCGCGCGGCGCGCAGCGTCACCCAGTCGGTGATCGCGATCAGTGGGATGGCCAGCAGCACGAAGAGCACGCCGGCCACGATGTACGGCGTGTAGTTGAACGTCTCCGCCGTGTGGATCTGCGCGGCCCGCACCGCGTCGATCGGGCCGGCCAGGGAGACGAGCCCCACGTCCTTCTGGAGGGCCACGGTGTCGTTGAGTAACGGCGGCGCCACCCGCCGTACGGCCTGGGGGAGCACCACGTGGCGCATCGTCTGCCGGTACGTCAGCCCCAGCGACCGCGCGGCCGCGAGCTGGCTCGGGTGCACCGACTCGATACCGGCGCGGAAGACCTCGGCCAGGTACCCCGAGTACGTGATGACCAGCGCGATCCCGCCCAGTACCAGCGTGCTCGGCATGCCCTGGAGCCGCAGTCCCGGTACGCCGAGGGTCATCACGTAGAGCACGATGATGAGCGGCAGCCCGCGGAACGTGTACGTGTACCCGGTCGCCAGCAGCCGTACCGGGAAGAAGACCGGCCCGCGGAGCGTACGCAGCAGCGCCACGACCAAGCCGAGCGCCAGCGCGCCGATCGCGCAGAAGAAGAGCAGCCGGATGTTGAGCCACAGCCCGCGCAACACGTCGGGCAGCGACTCGCGGGCCACGGACGCGTCCAGGAACGACTCCCGCACGCGCGCCCAGCCCGGCGCCCCGGTCACGGCCACGACCAGCAGGACGCCGAGCACCAAAGTGGACAGTGCGGCGACGAGTACGGATAGGAGCGTCTGCCGCCGCCGGTAGGCGAGACGGTCCTGTTGAGCGGGGCTGAGCGTCACGTGAGCTCGCGCGCCCCAGCCACCTGGGCGAGCCACTGCTTCTCCAGGGTCGCGAGCTGGCCGTTGGAGCGCAGCTGGTCGACCGCCTGGGTCACGCACCCGGTGAGCGGCGAGCCCTTGTCGAGCACCAGCCCGAACTGCTCCGGCACGCCCACCTGCGGCAGCTGCCCCACGATCACCGCGTCCTCGAGCTCGGCGGCGGTCATGAAGAAGGCGGTGGGCAGGTCCACGACGAGGCCGTCGATCTGGCCGTTCTGGAGGGCCTTCTTGGCGTCGTCGTTGGTGTTGAACACCTGCGGCTGCCCGCTGGGCTTCACCAGCTCGGTGATCGCCTGGTAGCTGGTGGTGCCCACCTGGGCGCCGAGCTTGGCGCTCTGGAGTGCCGACACCGAGGTGGCGTTGGCGATCTTGGAGGACTTGAGCGCGATCACGGTCTGCCGCACCAGGTAGTACGGCCCCGAGAAGTCCACCGCCTTCTTCCGCTCCTCGGTGATCGAGAACTGGTTGATGTCGAAGTCGAAGTCCTTCGGCCCCGGCGCGATCGCGTTGTTGAACGGCACCCGCACCCACGTCACGTCGGCCTGCGCGTACCCGAGCCGGTCGGCCACCGCGTAGGCCACCGCCGATTCGTACCCCTGGCCGTTTTCTGGCTTGTTGTCCGTGAACCACGGCCCGTACGCCGGGTCGTCCGTCCCGATCGTCAGCTTGCCGGGCGTCGTGGTCGTGAGCTGATCCTTGGTGCAGGAGGTGAGCCCGGTCGCGGCAGGCGCGGGCGGAGTGTCGTCGTCGGCGGGAGCACAGCCGAAAAGCGCCAGCATGATGGCGAGGGGCAGAACGCGGCGGACCATGCGCGCCAGCATATGCGCGACTTGTAAACCTGATAATGACGTGGCGCGTCGTAGCGCTGTGGCTGCAACCGGGAGCGTGGTCGCCGTGACCCCGACCGTGGAGGGATGGGCCGCCGACGAGGCGGTGACGCATCTCTTCGCGGCCCATTACCGACCGTTGGTACGCCTCGCCACGCTCCTGCTGCACGACAGCGGGCGGGCCGAGGAGATCGTCCAGGACGCGTACGTAGCGCTGCACGGCCACTGGCGCCGCCTGCGCGACGCGGACAAGGCCCTGGCCTACCTGCGGGCCAGCGTCGTCAACCGGTCCCGGTCGGCGCTGCGGCACCGGCAGGTGGTCGACCGGCACCTGGCGCTCGCCCGGCCCGTCCCGGACGCGCCCAGCGCGGAGGCCGGCGCGCTCGACGCGCTGCGGCACGACGCGGTGGTGGCCGCGCTGCGCGCACTGCCCACCCGGCAGCGCGAGGCGCTCGTCCTCCGCTACTACCTCGACCTGTCCGAAGCCGACATCGCCGCCACCATGGGGTGCAGCCGGGGCGCCGTGAAGAGCCACACGTCGCGGGGCATGGCCGCCCTGCGGGAGACCCTGGAGCGCAGCTCATGACACGCGACGAAGACGTACTCCGCCAGGTCCTGGAGGCCGAGGCGGCGAAGGTCGAGGTGCGCCCGGACGCCCTCGCCGCGATCCGCGCGCGGACCGCACGCCGCTGGCGGTGGCTGCCGTTCGGGGCGATCGCGTTCACCGCCGCCACCGCGACGGCCGCGACGCTCGTCGTGGTCGCCCTCGCCGCGCGCCCCGCGCCCGACCACACCGCGCCCGACCCGGGCGCGGTCACCGCACCCGCGACAACCCCAACCCCCGCACCGACTCCGCCGGCCACGTCCGCACCGCCGGCGGCGCCACCAGCGTCGAGGTCCAGCACATCATCTGGTACGGCGAGCGCGTCCCTGGCCGTCTACTACGTGGGCGAGGACCGGGGCGAGCCGCGGCTCTACCGGGAGTTCCACCGCCTGCCGGCGGGCTCGTCCCCAGCGGAGAAGGCACGGGCGGCCGTGACCGAGATGCTGGCCCAGGAAAGCGCCGACGACCCCGACTACACGAGCGCGTGGCCGTCCGGGACGCGGGTGCTGGACGTCTCGGTGGAGGGTGCTGGCGCGACCGTACTGCTCTCCGCCGCGCCGCCCGACGACCTCGCCGGCCAGCAGCTCGCCTGGACGGTGGCGGCGGCACTCGGCGGCGATCCAGAGGTGCGCGTGGTGGTCGGCGGCCGCGAGGTGGCGAAGCTGCGCAAGGCCGCCGCGCTCGACACGCTCGGTGCGCTGTGGCTGATCGAGCCGCAGCACGGCACGACGGTGGCCCGCACGTTCGAGGTGCACGCGGCGGGGACGGTCTTCGAGGCGACCGCGCGGCTGACCGTACGCAAGGGGCGCACCGTCGTGACCGAGAAGACCGTCACGCTCTCCGCGGGTCCGCCGGCCCGTGGTGAGGCGAGGATCACGCTCACCCTCGCGCCGGGCACATATGTCCTGGAGCTGTACGCCTTTTCCGCCGCCGACGGCAGCGTCCAGCATCTGGACGACCACACGGTCACGGTGCGCTGACCGGCGGGGATGACAGAATCACTGCTCGTGAAGACCTTCGAGGAGCTGTTCGCCGAGCTGTCGGCCAAGGCGGCCGCCCGTACCCCCGGGTCGGGCACCGTCGCGGCGCTGGAGCGCGGCGTCCATGCCATCGGCAAGAAGGTCGTCGAAGAGGCGGCCGAGGCCTGGATGGCGGCCGAGCACGAGGGGCGTGAGCGGGCGGCGGAGGAGATCTCCCAGCTGCTCTACCAGACCCAGGTGCTGATGCTCGCCACCGGACTGGAGCTCAAGGACGTTTACCGACATCTGTGACCGTGCTCTCCCTCGTCCCCCTACGTTTCGTTTCGAAGGAGCACGTCCAGATGCTGCGCATCGCCGTCCCCAACAAAGGCACCCTGTCCCGACCCGCTACCGAGATGCTGCGCGAGGCGGGCTACCGCCAGCGCGGTGACGACCGCGACCTCGTCTGCCGCGACGAGGGCAACGCGGTCGAGTTCTTCTACCTGCGCCCCCGCGACATCGCCACCTACGTCGGCTCGGGTGACCTCGACCTCGGCATCACCGGCCGCGACCTGCTCTTCGACGCGGGCAGCCCGGCCGAGGAGATCCTCGACCTCGACTTCGGCGGGGCCACCTTCCGGTACGCGGCCCGCCCGGACGCACTCTCCTCTGTGGACGAGATCGGCGGCCGGCGGGTCGCCACCGCGTACCCCGGCGTGGTCGAGCGCCACCTCGCCGAGCGGGGCCTCAAGGCCGACGTGATCCGCCTCGACGGCGCGGTGGAAAACGCGGTGCGGCTCGGCGTCGCCGACGTCATCGCCGACGTGGTCTCCACCGGCGCCACGCTGCGCCAAGCCGGCCTGGTGACGGTCGGCGACCCGATCCTCGTGTCGTCCGCGCTGCTCATCCGCCGGGTCGGCGCGCCGGCCAACGGGCAGGTCGGGCAGCTTGTCCGCCGCCTCCAGGGCGTGCTTGTCGCCCGCCGCTACGTCATGCTGGCGTACGACGTGCGCGCCGACCTCCTCGACCAGGCCACCGCGCTCACCCCCGGCATCGAGTCGCCGACCATCTCCCCGCTGCACCGCGAGGGGTGGGTGGCCGTACAGGCGATGGTGCTCCGCGGCGACGTGCACAACATCATGGACGAGCTCTACGACCTGGGCGCCCGCGCGATCCTGGTAACGGACATCCACGCCTGCCGCCTGTGAGGCGCCCCGCTCGCCGGCCGAGCGGTTGATCAGGGACTTCGTGGGCGAGTCGTCCGGCGCGTCCCCCCACCAACTCCCTGATCAACCACGCCTGGGGTTTAGGGGAGCAGGACTAGGCGGCCGCGGGTGCCGCCCTTGGCGAGCCGCTCGTGGGCCGCTGCTACGTCGGTCAGCGGGAGGGTTTGGGATACGCGCAGCGTGAGTTCGCCGCGCTCGGCTAGTGCTACCAGCTCGGCGAGTCTCGTGCTGTCGGGCTCGACTTCGACGCCGGTGGTGTGGATGTCGCGTTCGGGCGGGGGAGTTAGGGGTCCGGCGCCGGCGACGAACGTGCCGCCGTCCCGCACCGCGCCCAGCGCCGGCGCCCCGATGAACGCCGGGTCGTACAGGGCGTCGACCGGCCCGCCCGCCACCGCTCGCACCGCGGCCGCGACGTCGTCCGCCCGGGGTACGAACACCGCGCCGAGCCCGCGCAGGAACTCCTCGTCCTGCGGGCCCGCGATCGCGTACACAGTCAGTCCACGGTGGACGGCGAGCTGCGCCGCGTAGGCACCGACCGCGCCGGCCGCCCCGGTGATCGCGATGGTGCCCTCCGCCAGCCCGGCAAGGTCGAGCGCCTGGTCGGCGGTGAGCGCGTTGAGCGGCAGCGTGGCGGCGGCCGCCGGCTCCACACCGGCCGGCGCGGTGGCGGTGGCGGCGGCGTCCAGCAGGGCGTACTCCGCCTGGGTCCCGTCACCTCCACCGCGGAACCAGTGGCGCATCCCGACGACCTCGTCGCCCGGCCGGAACGCGGTGACCCCCTCGCCCACCGCGTCGACGGTGCCGGCGAGGTCCCACCCCGGCACGAACGGCGGCCGCACGGGCAGGTGTTCCGCGAAGGCACCCGCCCGGGTAGCGATGTCGATCGGCTGTACGGGGGCGGCCCGCACCTGTACGCGAAGCTGCCCCGGGCCCGGCTCGGGCAGGGGCTGGTCGGTGACCCGCAGGACCTCCGGGCCGCCGTACTCGCTGATGGTCACGGCACGCATGGCTTGTGTTCCTCTCGCTAGCTCTCCAGCTCTTGACTTGCTCCAGGAGCGTATGGAGCCCTACTCTCTGGCAGAAAGTAGGTACCTGGGAGTGCCTTAGTCACCAGAGGGGAGGCCAGCATGGCCACGGCGACCGCCGCGCAGCGCCGCAAGCAGGCCAAGGAGGCGTATGACGCGTTCCTGGCCGAGTGCCCGACCCGGCAGCTGCTGGAGACGCTGAGCGACAAGTGGATGGGGCTGGTGCTCGCCTCACTCGGCCACGGCCCGATGCGGCACAGCGAGCTGGCCCGCAAGATCGCCGGCGTGAGCCAGAAGATGCTCACCCAGACGCTGCGCACGCTGGAGCGCGACGGCCTTGTCGCCCGCACGGTCACCCCGACGGTGCCGGTCCGCGTCGACTACGAGCTCACCCCGCTCGGCCGCGACCTCGCGCCGGTGATGGTCGCCATCAAGACCTGGGCCGAGGCGCACATGGACGAGGTGCGGGCCGCCCGTACGGCGTACGACGAGGGCCAGCCCGCCTGACCCCGGACATGGCAAGGCCCGGCCCTCCCGAGTGGGGAGGGCCGGGCCTTTTCCTGGGGGTGTGAGTGTGGCTTGTTACGCCTGCTCGACGGCGGGCGCGTCACGCCCTACATAACTTGAGTCGGGTCGACTCAATTCCCGACCCCAGCCCCCGATGTGGATGTATGACGATGCATTACGGTACGAACGGGTTCGGGCCTTGGCCGGCCCGGAGCTGGACGAGTGGCGGAGGCGATTGGGATGAGCGGTCCGGACTTCGAGGGAATGGGCAAGGACGAGGTGCTCGCCTGGTTCGACCGCGCGGATGACCTCTCCCCGGTCATCGCGACGATGGACGCGACGTCGGAGCCGGTCCGGCGGGCGCCCGGCGACGGGCCGATGATGCTGGCCAGTCTCCGGCCAGGTCGGGCCGCAGGTCGAGGCCGCCTGACGGGGGTGTCGGGCGAGTGGCAGACTCGGGAGGCGTGAGCAGCACTGTCGTACGCCTGCGGCCGAGGCGGGCCCGGATCGTGGCCTGGATCCTGGCGGTCGCCATCCTGGTGGTCTTCACGCTGGTCGCCACCGGGCTCCGGGGCTCGACCGGCGACGGCTATGGCACGTTCCAGCGCGGCGACCAGTTCGCCATGGTCGGGCTTGGCGTGCTCTTCGCGCTTGGCATCCTGCTCTTCACCCGCCTCCAGGTGGAAGCGGACGAAAAGGGTATCCGGGTGCGCAACCTCGTGGGTGGGTACGACCTGCCGTGGGACATGGTGCGCTCGGTCCGGTTCAACCGGGGCACGCCCTGGGCCACCCTGGAGCTGCGCGACGAGGACCTGCTGCCGATGATGGCGCTTCAGGCCGCCGACAAGCAGCACGCGGTAGACGGCGTCCGCGCCCTCCGCGCGCTCCTGGAGGCCGCCCAGCGCGACAAGGCCCCGCAGCCCGACGCGGTCACCGACTGAGCCTGGCCCCGGGGTGCCGGTTGCCTCGCGGGACTAGCGTGACAGGCCATGCGGACCGAGCCTGCGCTCACGTACAGCGGGGCCCTTTCGATCCTCGGCCAGCATGACCACCGCACCTTCGAGGCGCTGAACCGCCTTACCGGCGGCCTGATGCTCGCCGGCGCGGCGGTCGGCGCCAACCTTCTCGGCTACTTCGATCCCAAGGGCGAGGCCTCCGGGCTGGTACGCCAGCTGTTGGACCGGGCGGCCGACCGGCTGCTCGGCACCGCCGGTTACGAGCGGATGGAGCTGATCTCCGCCGCGCACACCGTCGTGGTGATCTCGTCGTTCTTCGACGCGCTGCGGCACGGCGTCGGCCCCCAGGAGTACGGCCGGCTGCGGTTGACCCGCGCCGAGAAGGCTCTGCTGGTGTCGGTCGACGCACCACCGCCGCCGCTACGGCAGGCCGGGGAGAGCTTGCTGGACAAGCTGGTCATGACGGAGCTGCCAATGCCCTCGCCGCGCCGAGGGTGGCACGAGCACGTGTCCCAGCACATGGAGCCGTACCTGCGGCGAGTCGCCGACCAGTCGGTGCGGTTCCTGTCCGGGCTGGAGGCTTGGCGGTACACGCCGGGCAGCGACGCCACCAGCGCGCTCATGACGCAGGTCGTCGCCGAGTCGCTGCGCCGTTACACGGACGCGTACCAGAGACTGGCCGCCCAGGTGCCGGAGTTGCTGGTGTGGGCGTCCTGGGGAGAGCACGCCGCCACGCGGCACGAGCTGCGCGAGATGGAAGCACGGCTGAGCGTCCTGCTGGGCGACCGCTCACGCACCATGGACGGGCTCGCCCGGATCCTCGTCGCCGCGACGTCCCAGGCACGCGCGGCCGAGCAGCGGGACATGCTCGCGGCGATCAACAGCGCCGCGCTGGACCGTTCGGTCGTCGCCACGGACGCGCTGCGGTACGCCGGAGACGTCGCCTTCCCCAGCGTCCGCGACGGGTACGTGACACCCGCGTTCCGTTTCGCGGTGGCGTCGAGCAAGGCGATGCCGAGCCAGGAAGCGTGGTGGTCGAAGCAGCCCCTGCGCGAGGATCTCGACAGCTTCCTCGCCGCCCACCTCGCCTCCCCGGAGGGTTGCCGGCTGCCGCTGCTGGTGCTCGGCCACCCAGGCGCCGGAAAGTCGCTGCTGACCAAGGTGCTGGCCGCCCAGTTGCCGCCCACCGGGTTCGCGGCCGTCCGGGTGCCGCTGCGAGCCGTCGAGGCTGGGGCGGCCGTGCACCGCCAGATCGCCCAGGCACTGGAGCGCGAGACCCACGGCAGGGTGTCGTGGCCCAGCCTGGCCGCCGAGAGTAGGGACGTGACCCGGGTGGTGCTCCTGGACGGCCTCGACGAGCTGATCCAGGCCACCGGCATCGCCCAGTCGGAGTACCTCCAGCAGGTGGCGGAGTTTCAGGAGCGGGAGCGGGACCTGAAGTCGCCGATGGCCGTCGTGGTCACGTCTCGCACGGTGGTGGCGGACCGGGCGCGGATCCCGGACGGCAGCCTCATGATCAAGCTGGAGGACTTCGACCAACCTCGTATCGTGCGGTGGCTGGAAGTGTGGCGCCAGACCAACGAGGCCCAGGAGGCGGCCGGCACGTTCCGGGCGCTCGGGCTGGAGTCCGCACTGCGTCACGTCCAGCTCGCCGCCCAGCCACTGCTGCTGCTCATGCTCGCCCTGTACGCGGCTGACCCGCGGCTGCCCGACCCTGGCGACCAGGTGCTCTCCACGGCCGGTCTCTACCAGCGGCTGCTCGACAACTTCGCCCGGCGCGAGCTGCGCAAGAGCGCGCCGAGGCCACTTGCGGCGGGCCACGACACCGCCGTCGCCGGCGAGCTGTGGCATCTGGGCCTGGCCGCGTTCGGCATGTTCAACCGTGGCCGGCAGCAGATCGCGGAGAGCGAGCTGGAAACGGACATGAACGAGGTGATCGGCCCGGCAAAGCCCGTCGACGTGGGCCCGACGATGGAGGCGCCGGTCAGCCGCGCGCAGCGTACTGTCGGCAAGTTCTTCTTCGTGCACGCGGCCGAGGCGGACACGCATCGCACCGAGGAGACCCGCCGTACGTACGAGTTCCTGCACGCCACGTTCGGCGAATACCTCGTCGCCGCCACGACCATCGACCTGCTGCGCGAGGCGGCGCGGCGCCGGGAGAGCGCGCGGCGCTCGCCGTACGGGGAGACGCCGCGGGAGCGGCATCTGCCACTGCTGCTGTCGCACCAACCGTTCCTGAAGCGCCGGCCGATCATCACGTTCGCCCAGGAGCTGTTTCGCGAGCTGCCGCCCCAGGACGCGGAGGAGGTGCGGCAGGCGCTGGAGGAGTTGGCCGCCGAGGCGCGGCAGCTGGACCAGTCCGCGCTGTTCGCGCTGCACAACCCCTCCGGTGGCGACGCGGTCGCCCGGCTCGCCACCTATTCGGCCAACCTCGTCGCGCTCTGCACGCTGCTCACCGGGGGTGTGCCGCTCGCCCGGCTGGCACCGCCCGGATCCACACCGGACCTGTGGTGGTCCTCCACCGTGCGCCTCTGGCACGCCGGCCTGGACGACGACGGATGGGCGGCCACGCTCACCGCGTTCCGGGTGCGGCTCAGGCCGTACACCGTGGACGGCCGGTCGGAGCGGTGGCTCATGCCCAACCCGGATCAGCAGTCCAGCCTCGTCGACGACGTCGAGGCACACGCGATGGCCGTGCCCCACCGAGCCGACCGGCTGCGGCTGGGCACCGTCGTCTACCAGCGGCTCGCGCCGCACGGGCCGATGCCCGGGGGACTGGAGCGACTGCTGGAGATCTCGCTGCGTCCGCCGCACGCCGAGCTGCGTGAGCTGTACCGCGAAATGATCGCGACGACGCACGCCGTGCCTGAGCATGCCTGCCCGCTGCTGCTGACCTGCCTCGCCCGCGATGCCGAACACCTGCCGCTGCGGACCGTGGTGATCGCCCTCGACGTCCTGTTCCGCTCGTCCTGGGCGCAGCCGCCGCACCTGCCGGACATCGCCAAGGTCTTCGCCGCCCATCCGCAGCTGCTGACCCAGCAGCGGCTGGCGGTGTTGGCGGAGGCGTTCGGCCCGGTCAGCGCGGCCGAGTGGACCCGGCTCTTGACCGGGGCGCTGCTCAGCCGCCCAGGAGGCTGGCCCGCCGACCAGGAGGAGCTGGCCGGACAGGTGGGGGAGACGTTCTGCCAAGCGGTGGACCTGATGGCGCGGCTACCCACCCCGGTGGACGAGTAGGTGAGTATCGCACCCGCTTTCGCGTTCCTGAGTACATGCTGGTAACCTTGCTTAGTCGACCAGCTGTCACTGCATGTGCGGCGACAGCCACGAAGCGGAGCGCCTGCTCCCACCCGAGTCGTTCCCAGTGGACGTCCGGGTCCGGTCAGCCGGTTCCGGGGAATCCTCGGGTCCGGCGGCGCGTTGTGATCTGATGCGCCCGACCGGTCGAGCGGGCCCTGGCATCTTCGCCGGGGCCTTCTGCTTTTTGGCCGGCACACGCGCCGAGCGGCGTGTGCGCCAGCCGGCGGCCCAGCGACGACACACGTCAGCGGGCTACCGAGCCGGCACACGCGGCCATCAGCTCCCCGCCCGGCACGCGCGCCGACCGAGGTCGGCGCCCTGCGCGGGTGCGGTTCCAGCCAAGCCAGCGCAAACGCCTCAGCCGACCGGCGCCCGCCGTGAAGCGGAGGCAGGAGGCACACACGACCGGCCGCAAGCCCGCGACCGGACGAAGATCGCAATGAGGAGGCCCCATCAGCGCCGAACCACGCGTGAACGAGCAGATCCGGGCACGTGAGGTCCGACTGGTCGGCCCTGACGGTGAGCAGGTGGGCATTGTCCCACTGGAGCGCGCCCTTCAGCTGGCCACGGACGTCGACCTGGACCTGGTCGAGGTTGCACCGATGGCGCGCCCGCCGGTGTGCAGGCTCATGGACTTTGGAAAGTTCAAGTACGAGAGCGCACTGAAGGCGCGCGAAGCGCGGCGTAACCAGCAGCAGACCGTCATCAAGGAGATGAAGCTCCGGCCGAAGATCGACCCCCACGACTACGAGACCAAGAAGGGTCACGTAGTGCGGTTCCTCAAGGCGGGCGACAAGGTCAAGGTGACGATCATGTTCCGAGGTCGGGAGCAGAGCCGACCGGAGCTGGGCTACCGGCTCCTGCGGCGGCTCGAATCCGAGATCTCGGACCTGGGGTATGTGGAGGCCGCTCCCAAGCAGGACGGCCGCAACATGATTATGGTTTTGGCTCCGCACCGGGCCACCAAGGCCGCCGCAACGGCAGCCAAGGGCCGGGGCGTGAGCGGGAGCCCGGTGCCGACGAGGCACCGCCGGCCGAGGCCGGACCCGCCGGACAGTCCGGCGAGTAGCAGGGGAGAGACGTTCCAGATGCCGAAGATGAAGAGCCACACGGGTACGGGCAAGCGGGTCAAGGTGACCGGCAGCGGCAAGCTCGTCAAGCAGCAGGCCGGTCTGCGTCACAACTTCGAGGGCAAGCCCTCCACCCGCACCCGCCGGCTGTCCGGCACCGTCCTGGTGGCCAAGGCTGACGTCAAGCGAGTCAAGAAGCTGCTGGGCCGCTGACGCGTACCACTTGACAGAGAGAAGGAGTTGAGATGGCACGCGTCAAGCGGGCTGTGAACGCCCAGAAGAAGCGCCGTACCCTGCTGGAAGAGGCGAGCGGTTACCGGGGCCAGCGCTCCCGGCTGTACCGCAAGGCCAAGGAGCAGGTGCTGCACTCGATGCAGTACGCCTACCGGGACCGTCGCGACCGCAAGGGCGACTTCCGGCAGCTGTGGATCACCCGGATCAACGCTGGGGCCCGCGCCAACGGCCTCACCTACAACCGGCTGATCCAGGGCCTGCGCCTGGCGGGCGTCGAGGTCGACCGCAAGATTCTGGCCGACATGGCGGTCAACGACGCGCCGGCCTTCGCCGCGCTCGTCGAGGTCGCCCGCGCGGCGGTGGCTGCGGAGGGCACCGGCGGCGCTCAGGCCGCGTGACCCAGCAACATCCACGACCCGGGGAAGGTCCGTACACAGTGCGGACACCCCGGGTTGTCGCTGCCCGGCGCCTTCAGCGCCGTCGCGAGCGCGACGCCGCCGGGCTTTTCCTGGCCGAGGGGCCACAGGCGGTCCGCGAGGCACTGGCCGCCGCCGTGGTCCAGGAAATTTTTGGTACGGGCAACGGGCTGACCCGGTTCGCGGACCTGATCCAGAGCGCGCGCGAGGGCGGCGCCCGGATCTCCGAGGTCACCGACGAGGCGCTGGCCGTGCTCGCCGACACGGTCCAGCCCCAGGGGCTCGTGGCGGTGTGCGCGCAGCAACCCGTACCACTGGAAAAGGCCTTGGGGCGCGGGCCGAGGCTCGCCGCGGTGCTCGCGGAGATCCGGGATCCGGGCAATGCCGGCACGGTCCTGCGTACCGCGGACGCCGCCGGCGCGGGCGCGGTGATCTTCGCCGGTGACGCGGTCGACCCCTACAACGGCAAGTGCGTGCGCGCCTCCGCCGGCAGCCTCTTCCACGTCGACGTGGTGCGGGCGCCGGATCCGGCGGCGGCCGTCGAGGCGATCCGCGAGCGCGGCATGACCGTCTTCGCCGCCACGGGCTACGGCGACACCGACCTCGACGCGCTCGCCGACGCCGGCCGCCTCGCCACCCCCACCGCGTGGCTCTTCGGCTCCGAGGCACACGGCCTACCAGCCGATCTGCTCGCGCTCGCGGACGCCCGAGTCCGGGTCCCGATCTACGGCGGTGCCGAGTCGCTCAACCTCGCGGCTGCCGCGGCGGTCTGCCTGTACGCCTCCGCGAGAGCGTTGCGAAGGACCAGCGAGTGAGCATCGCAGGGAGCGCTAGCGACCGAGGAGCGGAGCGAGCGTAGGGCCGAGCCTGAGGCTCAGTGGAAACCCGTAGACTCTGTTACCTGTGACGTACCGCAACGATCCGTACGACCCGAAGCAGGTCGCGCTCCTCGACCCGGACGCGCTGGGCGAGGCCGTCGCGAAGGCCGAGGACGCGTTCGCCACGGCCGCCGACCCCGACGCGCTCGCCGGTCTCAAGCACCTGCACCTCGGTGACCGGTCGCCGGTCTCGCTGGCCCGCCGGGAGATCGGCGCGCTGCCCCCGGCCGCCAAGTCCGACGCCGGCAAGCGGGTCAACCAGGCCCGCGCGGCGATCCAGGCGGCGTTCGACGCGCGCGCGGAGGAGTTGGAGCGCCTGCGGGCGGAGCGGATCCTCGCCGAGGAGCGGGTCGACGTCACGCTGCCGTGGAATCGCCACCCGCGCGGCGCCCGCCACCCGCTGACCACGCTGATGGAGCGGATCGGCGACCTCTTCGTCGGTATGGGGTACGAGATCGCCGAGGGCCCCGAGCTCGAGCTCGAGTGGGCCAACTTCGACGCGCTGAACATCCCGCCGGACCACCCGGCCCGCGGCCTGATGGACACATTCCACGTCGAAAACCCCGGTCTCGTGCTGCGCACCCACACCTCGCCGGTGCAGGCGCGCACGATGCTCACCCGCCAGCCACCGATCTACGTGGTGGTGCCCGGCCGGGTGTACCGGACCGACGAGCTGGACGCCACGCACACGCCGGTCTTCCACCAGGTCGAGGGCCTCGTGGTCGACGAGGGCATCACGATGGGCCACCTGCGGGGGACGCTCGACCACTTCGCCCGCGCGATGTTCGGCGCCGAGGCGAAGACCCGGTGGCGGCCGCACTACTTCCCGTTCACCGAGCCGTCGGCGGAGTTCGACGTCTGGTTCCCGCAGCACCGCGACGGTCCACAGTGGGTGGAGTGGGGCGGCTGCGGCATGGTCAACCCGCGCGTGCTCCGGGCCTGCGGCATCGACCCGGACCGGTACTCCGGCTTCGCGTTCGGCATGGGCATCGAGCGGACGCTGATGTTCCGGCACGGGGTGAGCGACATGCGGGACATGGTCGAGGGCGACGTGCGGTTCACCCGCGCGTTCGGCATGGCGGTCTAGGGGGCCACGGTGCGGATTCCACTTTCCTGGCTGCGCGAGTACGTCGACCTGCCGGCCGGCGCCGACGTCGCGGACGCCCTCGTGCGTCTCGGTATCGAGGTCGACGCGGTCATCGACCAGCGGGCGACGGTGCAAGGTGACCTCGTCGTCGGGCGGGTCGCCGAGATCGAGGAGCTGACCGGCTTCAAGAAGCCGATCCGCTTCTGCAAGGTGGACATCGGGCGGGAGCAGCCGCAGGAGATCGTCTGTGGCGCGACGAACTTCGCCGCCGGCGACCTCGTCGCCGTGATCCTGCCCGGCGGTGTGCTGCCCGGCGGCTTCGAGATCGGCGCCCGCAAGACGTACGGGCGGATGTCGGCCGGCATGATCGTCTCCGCCCGCGAGCTGGGCGTCAGCGACGAGCACGCCGGCATCATCGTGCTCCCGCCGGAGACGGCGGCCAGCCCCGGCGAGGACGCCCGGCCGTACGTGGGTCTCGACGACGTCGTCTTCGAGCTGGAGATCACCCCCGACCGCGGGTACGCGATGTCGGTGCGGGGCATCGCCCGGGAGCTGTCGCACGCGTTCGACGCCCCGTTCCGCGACCCGGGGCTGGCAACGTCCGCGCCGAGGAGCGAAGCGACGAGGGCGGACGGCGCCGGCTCCGGGTCGTCAGCGAGCGGAGCGAGCGCGGCAAGCAGAGCCCCGGGGCTGGCAACATCCGCGCCGGGCGCGACCGCCGAGCCGGCGTACCCGGTGATCGTGGAGGACACGGTGGGCTGCGACCGCTTCGCGGCGCGGGCCGTGCGCGGCATCGACCCGGCCGCCCCCTCGCCGGAGTTCATGCGGCGGCGGCTGACCACCGCGGGCATCCGCACGCTGGGCCTCGCGATCGACATCACCAACTACCTGATGCTCGAGCTGGGCCAGCCGATGCACGCCTTCGACGTGACGCGCGTCCGCGGGCCGCTCGTCGTGCGCCGGGCCACCCAGGGCGAAAAGCTGACCACGCTGGACGGTGTCGCCCGCGTGCTCGACGCGGAAGACATGGTCATCTGCGACGAGACCGGCCCGATCTCGCTCGCCGCCGTCATGGGCGGGGAGACCAGCGAGGTCCAGCCGGACACCGTCGACGTGCTCTTCGAGGCGGCGCACTGGGATCCGGTGATGGTCGGCCGCACCGCGCGCCGCCACAAGCTCTTCAGCGAGGCAGCCAAGCGGTGGGAGCGGGGCGTCGACCCGGCCCTGCCGCTGGTCGCCCTCGACCGGGCGGTCGCGCTCCTGGTCGAGTACGGCGGCGGCGCCACCGACGGCAACGTGCTGGACATCGACAACGTGGTGCCGCACCGGTCCCTGACCATCGACCCGACGCTGCCGGGCCGGCGCGCCGGTGTGCCGTACAGCGAGGCCCGCGTTGTCGAGACGCTGACCGCGGTGGGATGTGACGTGGCCACGGTGGACGGCTCGCTCGTCGTCACGCCGCCCACCTGGCGCCCCGACCTCACCGAGCCGGCCGACCTGGTCGAGGAGGTGATCCGGCTCGACGGGTACGACAAGGTGCCGAGCGTCCTGCCGGTCGCCCCGCCCGGCAACGGCCTCACCCCGTCGCAGCGCCGCCGCCGTGCCGTGGCCCTCGCCCTGGCGGAGGGCGGCTACGTCGAGGTGCTCTCGTACCCGTTCGTCGGCCCCTCCGCGGTGGACGGTCCCGCCGTGCGCCTGGCGAACCCGCTTTCCGACGAGGAGCCGTTCCTGCGCACCTCGCTGCTTCCGCCGCTGCTCGCCACGCTCAAGCGCAACATCGGCCGAGGCCACCGCGACACCGCCCTGTACGAGCTGGGCAGCGTCTTCCTGCCCCGCCCCGGAGCGGGCAGCCCGCCGGAGATGGGCGTCGAGCGGCGCCCGACCGAGGAGGAGTTCGCCGCCGCCGACGCGACCGTCCCGCACCAGCCGTGGCACGCCGCCGTCGTGCTGGCCGGCGAGATGGAGCCGGCCGGCTGGTGGGGCAGCGGTCGCCCGGCCGGCTGGGCGGACGCGATCGAGGCGGCCCGGGTCGCCGTCGCCGCCGCCGGCATCGCCGACGAGCGGGTGACGGTCGAGGCCGCCGAGCAGCCCCCGTGGCACCCCGGCCGCTGCGCCGCGATCGCCGTCGACGGGGTCACCATCGGGCACGCGGGCGAGCTGCACCCGTCCGCGCTGGCCGCACTGGAGCTGCCCCGCCGTACCAGCGCGATGGAGCTGGACCTCGACGCGCTCCCGCGGCTGGTGTCGCGCCGGCGCCGCGGGTGTCCGGCTTCCCGCCCGCGCTGATCGACGTGGCGCTCGTCGTGGACGGCGCGGTGCCCGCCGCCGCCGTGCAGACCGCGCTGGTGGCCGGCGCCGGTGATTTGCTGGAGGCGGTACGCCTGTTCGACGTCTACACCAACGAGCAGCAGCTGGGGGAGGGGCGCAAGTCGCTGGCGTACAAGCTGACCTTCCGGGCCCCCGACCGGACACTGACCGTGGAGGAGGCGGTCGCGGCCCGCGACGCGGCGGTGGCCGAGGCGGCCACTCGCTTCGGGGCGGTCCTGCGCGGCGCATAGCACCTTTGGTCCGTGCTCGTCCCGAAACGGACCACCCGGGCTTCGTCGGGTACCCGCGAAGCCGTATCTTTCGTTGGTCTTCGCATACAGAATTTTCTCGGACGAGACGTCGAACGGGGTTGACATGACGGATGCGTTCACTTCGGACGTATGCATCGTCGGTGGCTGCGGGCGGGTGGGCCTGCCCTTGGGCATCGCGCTCGCGTCGCGGGGCCTGACAGTAACGCTGTACGACATCAACGCCGCGGCCGTCGAGACGGTCAACTCCGGCACCCTGCCCTTTGACGAGGAGGGCGCGGCCCCGGTGCTCGCCGAGGCCGTCGCGGCCGGCCGGCTGCGCGCGTCGACCGAGCCCGCCACGGTCGGCTTGGCGGAAAACCTCGTCGTCGTGGTCGGTACCCCGGTCGACGAGCACCTCAACCCTGACCTCGGCGCGGTGCCGAGGGCGCTGGAGCGGTGCGCCGAGCACCTGCACGACGGCCAGTTGGTGGTGCTGCGGTCGACTGTGTACCCAGGTGTGACGGCGCTGACCGAAAAGCTCCTCGCCGGCATGGGCATCGCGGTCGACGTGGCCTTCTGCCCGGAGCGGATCGCCGAGGGCAAGGCGATGACCGAGCTCTTCGCGCTCCCGCAGATCGTTTCGGCCCGCACCCCGCAGGCCCTGGCCCGAGCGGAAAAGCTCTTCCGCCACCTGACGGACCAGATCGTGCCGCTCGAGCCTGAGGAGGCTGAGCTGGCGAAGCTGTTTACGAATACGTGGCGGTACATCAAGTTCGCGACGGCGAATCAGTTTTGGATGATGGCGAACGATTTCGGGTTGGATTTTGCCCGGATTCGGCATGCGATCACGTTCGATTATCCGCGGGCGGCGGATTTGCCGATGCCGGGGTTTGCGGCGGGGCCGTGTCTGTTCAAGGACACGATGCAGTTGGCGGCGTTCAACCGAAACAACTTCGTGCTCGGTCATTCGGCGATGCTTATCAATGAGGGTTTGCCGTTGTACCTGGTGTCGCGGTTGGAGGACAGTTACGACCTGTCGTCGATGACGGTCGGGATCTTGGGTATGGCGTTCAAGGGTGGCAGCGACGACCCGCGTGAGTCCCTCGCCTACAAGTTGCGGAAGATCTTGTCGTTGAAGGCGCGGGAGACGTTGTGTACGGATCCGCACATCAAGGACGAGCGGTTCCTGCCGTTGGATGAGGTGTTGGCGAAGGCGGATCTGTTGGTGATCGCCTGCCCGCACACGGAGTACGCGGAGCTGGAGACGGCGACGCCGGTGGTGGACATGTGGGGGCTGACCGGGCAGGGAGTGCGGGTATGACGATCACTGCCCGCGTGTCGGTGATCATCCCCGTCTACAACGAGGGGGAGTCGATCGTCCGCTGCCTCGACCGGATCCTCCGCGAGGTGCTGCTCCCGGCCGAGGTGCTCCTCGTGCACGACATGCCCGAGGACACCACCGTGCCCTACGCGCAGGAGGTCGCCCGCACCGACCCGCGCGTCCGCACCGTCCTCAACACATACGGGCGGGGGCCGGCCAACGCGATCCGCTTCGGCATCGACTCCGCCGCCGCGCCGATCGCGGTGGTCACGATGGCCGACGGCTCTGACGACCCCCGCCAGATCGACGACCTCGCCCGGCTCGTCGACCGGGGCGTGGTCGTGGCGGCCGCGTCGCGGTACATGCCGGGTGGGCAGCAGGTCGGTGGGCCGCGGCTCAAGCGGATGATGTCCCGCTGGGCGGGGCGCACACTGCACTGGTTCGCCCGGGTCGGCACCTGCGACGCGACGAACAGTTTCAAGGCGTACGACACGGATTTCGTGCGCATGGTGGGTATCGAGTCGCGCACCGGCTTCGAGATCGGGCTGGAGCTGACCGCCAAGGCCAACCGCTTGCGGCTGCCCGTGGCCGAGATCCCCACGATCTGGCTGGACCGGCAGCTCGGCGAGTCCCGCTTCGACCTGGGCCGGTTCATGCCCTCGTACCTCAAGTGGTACTTCTTCGCGTTCGGCCGCAGGCTGACGGCCGAGCGGATCATGGCGCGCCGCCCGGCGGTACCGCCGGCACCGGCCGACCAAACCCTGGAAAAGGAGAGCAGCGCTAGTGGCTAAAGTCCTGGTTACCGGTTCGGCCGGGTTCATCGGTGGTTACGTGGTGGAGGAGTTGCTTCGCCGTGGCCATGAGGTGGTCGGGTTGGACAACTTTTCGAAGTACGGGCCGGTGACGCACAGCTACGACGACAATCCGGGGTACCGGTTCGTCGAGGGTGATGCCCGGGACACCGCGTTGGTGACCGAGTTGGCCGCGGACTGTGATCATTTCATCGCGGGTGCGGCGATGATCGGTGGCATCTCCTACTTCCACGCCTACGCCTACGACCTGCTGGCCACGAATGAGCGGATCATGGCCGCGTCGTGTGACGCCGCGATCGCCGCGCACCGGGACGGCCGGCTGTCGAAGGTGACGTACATGTCGTCGTCGATGGTGTTCGAGTCGACCACGCACTGGCCCTCCGCGGAGGGTGATGAGCGGTCGGTGCCGCCGCCGTTGTCGTCGTACGGGTTTCAGAAGTTGGCGGTGGAGTACTACGCGCGGGCGGCGTGGGAGCAGTACAAGTTGCCGTACACGATCGTGCGGCCGTTCAACTGTGTCGGCGTCGGTGAGGGCCGCGCGTTGGGTGAGGCCGAGGTGTTGTCGGGGAATGTGAAGCTGGCGATGTCGCACGTGGTCCCGGACCTGGTGCAGAAGATCGTCAAGGGGCAGGACCCGTTGCACATCCTGGGTGAGGGCAACCAGGTGCGGCACTACACCTACGGTGCTGACCTGGCGGCGGGGATCGTGGTCGCGATGGAGCACCCGGCGGCGGTGAACGACGACTTCAACCTCTCGACCGCGGAGTCGACCACGGTGCTGGAGTTGGCCGAGGTGATCTGGCGGAAGATCAAGGGCCCGGACGTGCCGTTCCGGTACGTGTCGGACGACCCGTTCGAGTACGACGTGCAAAAGCGGGTCCCGGACGTGACCAAAGCCAAGCAGGTGCTCGGCTTCGAGGCCACCACCAGCCTCGACACGATGCTCGACGAGGTCATCCCCTGGGTCACCCAGGCCGTACACGACGGACGGCTCTGACTCGGCTGTCCCGCTGAGCACGCACTGGCCGCCCGCTGTGAAAGGCGGGCGGCCTGACGCGTTCAGGCGTGCATGGACTTGCCGGTCTCCAGCAGGGTCTTGAGGTCGCTGAGCACCTCGGCCCAACCGCCACCCGCACCCTCGATAGACCCCGCCGTCTGCGCGGCGGTCTGCGGCGCCCCATCCAACGCGTGCGTCACGGTGAGTGACGACACTCCGCCCTGTCCCTCGCGGATCTCGTACGTCAGTCGGGTCGCCGGCTCGTCCAGCCAGGTCGCCCGCCACGTCTGCACAAGCTTGTGCGGCGGGTCGGCCTCGATCACCTCGCCGTCGACCACGATCTCCGGCATGCCGCCCGCCTGCATCTCCTCGTTGGCCCGGTTGCGGAACGCGCCGCCCGGCCGCAGGTCGAACTCGACGAAGCCCTGATACCCGTACTTGTTCGTCCACTCGGGCTGGGTGATCGCGTCCCAGATCGCCTGCGGGGTCGCCTTGATGTAGACCCGGTAGACCTGCGTGGTCGTGCTCGTCATGGTGCTCACGGTCCCTCTTCCAGCTCGCGTTTCAGGTCCAGTAGCGCCGCCGTGCGGTGCTCCGTGTACTTGTCGATCCACCGGTCGTGGATCTGGCGGATCGGCACCGGGTTGAGAAAGTGCAGCTTTTCCCGGCCCTGGCGGCGCGTGATCACGAGGCCCGCTTCCTCCAGCACGCGCAGGTGTTTCATCACGCCGAAGCGGGTCATCGCCAGCTCCGACTCGAGCCCCGTCAGAGTCCGCCCGTCCACCATGAAGAGCAGGTCGAGCAGGAAGCGCCGAGTCGGATCGGCGAGCGCCTTGAACACCAGGTCGTCGTCGATCACAACGCAAAGTTACGTGACCCATTGGTCACATGTCAAGGGTGCCGTACCTTGGCTACCGCTGGGAGCGCGACCGCGCGGCTAGGTGGCCGCCGGGTGAAGGGGACGTGATCACTATTCGGCGGACCGCATGACCTTGCAGGGACCGATGGCAATCTGATACCGTACTCTGCATAGACATGCGGAGGTGAACATGGGGATCCGGGTCGCCGTGGCGGGGGCGAGCGGCTACGCCGGTGGCGAGCTGCTGCGCCTGATCGCCGCACATCCGGAGCTGGACCTGGTCGCCGCGACCGCGCACAGCCAGGCGGGCGCGCCGCTCGCCGTGGTGCACCCGCACCTGACCGGCCTCGACATCACGCTCGGGGCGACCGGCCCGGAGTCGCTCGCGGACGCCGACCTGGTCTTCCTTGCGCTCCCGCATGGCGAGTCGGGTGCGCTCGCCGCTGCCCTCCCCGGTGGCGTGAAGGTGGTCGACCTCGGGGCCGACCACCGCCTACGCGACCCTGACGCCTGGGTCCGCTACTACGGCGGCGAGCACGCCGGCCCGTGGACGTATGGGCTGCCTGAGCTGCCTGGGCAGAAGGGCGAGATCTCGATCGCGACCCGGGTGGCCGCGCCCGGGTGCTACGCGACGGCCATCTCGCTGGCGCTGGCCCCGCTGATCACGGCCGGCGCGGTCTCGCCCGACGACGTCGTGGCGGTGGCCGCCTCGGGCACGTCCGGCGCGGGCCGGGGAGCCAAGGCGCACCTGCTCGGCAGCGAGGTGATGGGCGACCTCTCGCCGTACAAGGTGGGCCGGCACCAGCACGTCCCGGAGATCAAGCAGGCGAGCGGCGCGCGGAGCCTGTCGCTTACGCCGGTGCTCGCGCCCATGCCGCGGGGCATCCTGGCCACCGTGACCGCCCTGCCGCAGGGCCCCGCCGACGCCCGCCAGGTGCTCGCGGAGGCGTATGCGGATGCCCCCTTCGTGCACGTGCTCCCCGAGGGGGCCTGGCCGCACACGGCCGCGACGCTCGGGTCCAACGCATGCCACCTCCAGGCGACCACCGACATCGACTCCGGACGGGTGATCGTGATCAGCGCGATCGACAACCTCGGCAAGGGCGCCGCCGCCCAGGGCGTGCAGTGCGCCAACCTGATGCTCGGCCTCCCCGAGACGATGGGTCTCCCGATGCACGGGGTGGCCCCGTGAGCGCCGCGGTGGGGGCCGGCGCCGACAAGCAGAGCGCGGACGAGCAGGGCGTCACCGGCCCGAAGGGCTTTCGGGCCGCGGGCGTCGCCGCCGGGCTCAAGACGAGCGGGCTCGACGTGGCCCTCGTCGTCAACGACGGGCCACGGGCGGCCGCCGCCGGCGTCTTCACCGCCAACCGGGTCAAGGCCGCGCCCGTGCTCTGGAGCCAGCAGGTGCTCCGCGCCGGCCAGGTCCGCGCCGTCGTGCTCAACTCCGGCGGGGCGAATGCGTGCACCGGCCCGAAGGGCTTCCAGGACACCCACGCCACGGCCGAGCACGTCGCCGCGGCCCTCGGCGGGATCGGCGCGGGCGACGTCGCGGTCTGCTCGACCGGCCTGATCGGCGAGCTGCTGCCGATGCAAAAGCTGCTCCTCGGGGTCGACGCCGCCGCGAGCGCGCTGGTCGCCGACGGCGGCCCGGCCGCGGCCGAGGCGATCATGACCACCGACACCCGGCCGAAGACCGTGGTGGTGGGCAAGGACGGCTGGAGCGTCGGCGGCATGGCCAAGGGCGCCGGCATGCTCGCCCCGGGCATGGCCACGATGCTCAGCGTGCTCACCACCGACGCGGTCGCCGAGCCGGCGGTGCTCGACGCGGCGCTGCGCGCGGCTACCCGGGTCTCGTTCGACCGGATCGACTCCGACGGTTGCATGTCCACCAACGACACCGTGCTGCTGCTGGCCAGCGGCGCCTCGGGTGTCGAGCCGACCGCCGAGGAGCTGGCCGCCGCGATCACCGCCGCCTGCCACGACCTGGCCCAGCAGCTGCTCGCCGACGCCGAGGGCGCCACCAAGGAGGCCGCCATCGAGGTCGTCGGCGCGGCCAGCGAGGACGACGCGGTCGAGGTGGGCCGCGCGGTCGCCCGCAACAACCTGGTCAAGACCGCGCTCTTCGGCAACGACCCCAACTGGGGCCGCATCCTCGCCGCGGTCGGCACCACCGCCGCCGCCTTCGAGCCGGACGCGCTCGACGTCTCGGTCAACGGTGTGTGGGTGTGCAAGGGCGGCGCGGCCGCCGAGGACCGCTCCTCGGTGGACCTGTCCGGCCGGGCCGTGACGATCCGGATCGACCTGCACGCCGGCACCGACGAGGCCACCATCTGGACCAACGACCTCTCCCATGGGTACGTGCACGAGAACTCGGCCTACTCCACATGACAGACACGCTGCTCAGCGCCCAGGAGAAAGCGGCCACCCTCATCGAGGCGCTGCCGTGGCTGGCCCGTTTCCACGGTGCCACGGTCGTGGTGAAGTACGGCGGCAACGCGATGATCGAACCCGAGCTGAAGAAGGCGTTCGCGGCCGACATGGTCTTCCTGCGGTACGCCGGGCTCAAGCCGGTCGTCGTGCACGGCGGCGGCCCGCAGATCTCGTCGATGCTCAACAGGCTCGGGATCGAGAGCGAGTTTCGCGGCGGCCTGCGGGTCACCACGCCCGAGGCGATGGACGTCGTGCGGATGGTGCTCGTCGGCCAGGTGGGTCGCGAGCTTGTCGGGCTCATCAACGAGTACGGCCCGTTCGCCGTCGGGCTGTCCGGTGAGGACGCCCGCCTCTTCACCGCCGTGCGGCGTCCGGCCTATGTGGACGGGCTGCCGGTCGACGTGGGGCAGGTGGGCGACGTCGAGCACGTCAACCTCCCCGCGGTGACCGACCTCATCGCCGCTGGCCGGATACCGGTCATCTCCTCGGTCGCGCCGGACGCCGAGGGTGTCCTGCACAACCTCAACGCCGACACCGCCGCGTCCGCTCTCGCGGTGGCCCTCGGCGCCCGCAAGCTCGTCGTGCTCACCGACGTCGCCGGCCTCTACACCGACTGGCCGGACACGACGAGCCTCGTCCGGCAGATCACCACGCTCGACCTCGCGGCGCTGCTGCCGCGGCTGGAGTCCGGCATGGTGCCCAAGATGGAAGCGTGCCTGCGGGCGGTCGAGGGCGGCGTGCCGGCCGCGCACGTCGTCGACGGGCGGATGGCGCACTCCATCCTGCTTGAGGTCTTCACCTCGGAAGGGTTCGGGACGATGGTCATTCCTGGGAGGGGTCGTGACAAGTCTCGTCGACCGGTGGTCGCAGTCCATGATGGACAACTACGGCACCCCGCCGCTGGGTCTCGTGCGGGGCGAGGGCGCGGTGGTGTACGACGAAGCCGGCCGATCCTATGTGGACCTCCTCGCCGGCATCGCGGTCAACGTGCTCGGCCACGCCCACCCGGCCATCGTCGCCGCGGTGTCCAAGCAGGTCGGCACGCTCGGCCACGTCTCCAACCTCTTCGTCGCCGAGCCGCCGGTGGCCCTCGCCGAGCTGCTGCTCGCGCTGGCCGGCCGGCAGGGGCGGGTGTTCTTCGGCAACTCCGGCGCGGAGGCGGTCGAGGCGGCGTTCAAGCTCTCCCGGCTGACCGGTCGCCTCGGCGTGGTCGCCACCCAGGGCGGCTTCCACGGCCGCACGATGGGCAGCCTCGCGCTGACCGGGCAGCCGACCAAGGCCGACCCGTTCCGCCCGCTGCCCGGCGACGTCACCCATGTGCCGTACGGCGATGTGGCCGCCCTCGACGCCGCCGTCACCACGGACACCGCGATGGTCATCCTGGAGCCGATCCAGGGCGAGGCCGGCGTGGTCGTGCCCCCGGCCGGCTACCTCGCCGCCGCCCGCGAGATCACCGCGGCCCGGGGCGCGCTGCTGGCGCTCGACGAGGTGCAGACGGGTGTGGGGCGCACCGGTCACTGGTTCGCCCACCAGGCCGACGGCATCGAGCCCGACCTCGTCACGCTCGCCAAAGGGCTCGGCGGCGGGCTGCCGATCGGCGCCTGCGTCGCGTTCGGCGGCGCGGCCGACCTCTTGGGCCGGGTAGCCACGCCAGCACGTTCGGCGGCAACCCGATCAGCTGCGCCGCGGCGCTCGCGGTCATCTCGACGATCGCCAACGAGGGCCTGCTCGACCACGTCAAGCGCACCGGCGAGCGGCTCAAGACCGGCATCGAGGCGCTCGGCCACCCGCTCGTCCGCGAGGTGCGCGGCGCCGGCCTGCTCCTCGGCGTCGTGCTGGGTGCGCCCGCCTCCGCCGCGGTCACCGGCGTGCTGCGCGACAAGGGCTTCCTGACCAACCCGGTGCAGCCCGACGTCATCCGGCTCGCGCCGCCGCTGATCCTCACCGCCGACCAGGTCGACGCCTTCCTCGCGACCCTGCCGACAGCACTGGACGCGGCGTCATGAGCGTGCGGCACCTTCTGCGCGACGACGACCTGACGCCGGCCGAGCAGGGCGCGGTGCTCGACCTGGCCGCCGCGATGAAGGCCGACAGGTTCGCGTTCACGCCGCTCGCCGGCCCCCGGGCGGTCGCGGTGCTCTTCGACAAGCAGAGCCTGCGCACCCGGGTCTCGTTCGACGTGGGCATCGCCGAGCTCGGCGGCCACCCGGTCATCGTGGACGGTCAGGGCACCCACTTCGGCCGGGGCGAGACGCTCGGCGACGCCGCCCGCGTGCTCTCCCGGTACGTGAGCGCGATCGTCATGCGCACGTTCGGCGACGACCGGCTCGCCGAGGTCGCGACCGGCGCCACGGTCCCCGTGGTCAACGCGCTTACCGACGGCTTCCACCCCTGCCAGCTCCTCGCCGACCTGCTCACGGTCCGGGAGCGGTGCGGCGGTACGGCCGGGCGCACCCTGGCGTACGTGGGGGACGCCGCCAACAACATGTCCCACTCGTACCTGCTCGCCGGTGTCACCGCCGGCATGCACGTCCGGGTCGCCGGGCCGCCCGGGCACGACCCACAGCCCGCGGTCGTCTCACGCGCCAACGAGATCGCCGCGTGGACCGGCGGCTCGGCCCAGGTGCTGCGCGACCCGCACGAGGCGGTCGACCGGGCGGACGTGGTGGCCACCGACACGTGGACCTCGATGGGTCAGGAGCAGGACGGCCGCGACCGGCGTACCCCCTTCTGGCCGTACCAGATCAACAAGGACCTTCTCGCGGTGGCCGCGCCCGACGCGGTCGTGCTGCACTGCCTGCCCGCGCACCGCGGCGAGGAGATCACCGACGACGTGCTGGACGGCCCGCAGAGCGCCGTCTTCGACCAGGCCGAAAACCGCCTCCACGCCCAGAAAGCGCTGCTGACCTGGCTGCTGTCCACTGTGGAGCAGCGATGACCGGGCCGGGCACGCGCACCGCGCGCCACGCGCGGATCGTCGACCTCATCCGCGAGCGGGGGTACGGTCGCAGACCGAGCTCGCCGAGCTCCTCGGCGCGGACGGCGTGCAGGTCACCCAGGCCACGCTCTCCCGCGACCTGGAGGAGCTGGGCGCCTACAAGGTGCGCGGCGCGGACGGCGGCCCAGCGGTGTACGTGATCCCGGAGGACGGGCTGCCCCGCCCCGCCCCGCCGAGCAGGCCCCGGCCCGCCTCGTGCGGCTGCTGCGCGAGCTGCTCACCGGCGCCGACGCGAGCGGCAACCTCGCTGTACTGCGCACCCCACCCGGCGCCGCGCAGTTCCTGGCCAGCGCCCTCGACCGGGCCGGCCTTCCGGAGATCGTCGGCACGATCGCCGGCGACGACACCATCTTCGTGGTGGCCCGCGAGCCACTCACCGGTGCTGGTCTCGCCGACAAGCTGAGCGCCTGGGCAGGCCGCGAAGAACAAATGCGCGTCGACTCGAACCACGCAGAAGTGAAATAAGGAGATCTCATGACTGAGCGCGTCGTCCTGGCGTACTCCGGCGGCCTGGACACGTCGGTCGCCATCCCGTACCTGGCGGACAAGATGGGTGCCGAGGTGATCGCGGTGGCGGTCGACCTCGGCCAGGGCGGCGAGGACATGACCGCCATCCGCCAGCGCGCGCTCGACTGCGGCGCCGTGGAGTCCGAGGTGATCGACGCCAAGGACGAGTTCGCCGCGGACTACTGCCTGCCGGCCGTCAAGGCGAACGCGCTCTACATGGACCGCTACCCGCTGCTCTCCTCGCTCAGCCGCCCGCTGATCGTGAAGCACCTCGTCGAGGCCGCCAAGCGCCACGGCGGCACGGTCGTCTCGCACGGCTGTACCGGCAAGGGCAACGACCAGGTGCGCTTCGAGGTCGGCATCGGCGCGCTCGCGCCCGACCTGAAGATCGTGGCGCCGGCCCGGGACTTCGCGTGGACCCGGGACAAGGCGATCGCCCTCGCCGAGGAAAAGGGCCTGCCGATCGACGTCAGCCACAAGTCGCCGTACTCGATCGACCAGAACCTGTGGGGCCGCGCGGTCGAGACCGGCTTCCTCGAGGACATCTGGAACGCGCCGATCGAGGAGCTGTACAGCTACACCGCCAACCCGGCCGAGCCCCGCGACGCCGACGAGGTCGTGATCACGTTCGAGGCCGGTGTGCCGGTCGCGATCGACGGCGAGACCGTCACCCCGTTCCAGGCCGTCGCCGAGATGAACCGGCGGGCCGGGGCCCAGGGAGTCGGCCGGCTGGACATGGTCGAGGACCGGCTGGTGGGCATCAAGAGCCGCGAGGTGTACGAGGCACCGGGCGCGATCGCGCTGATCACCGCCCACCAGGAGCTGGAGAACGTGACGGTCGAGCGCGACCTGGCCCGCTTCAAGAAGGGCGTGGACCAGCGCTGGGCCGAGCTCGTCTACGACGGCCTGTGGTTCTCGCCGCTCAAGTACTCGCTCGACGCGTTCGTCGCGGACACCCAGAAGTACGTCTCCGGCGACATCCGGCTCACCCTGCACGGCGGCCGCGCGGTGGTCACCGGCCGGCGCTCCGAGGCCAGCCTGTACGACTTCAACCTCGCCACCTACGACACCGGCGACACCTTCGACCAGTCCCTCGCCAAGGGCTTCGTACAGCTGTGGGGCCTGCCCAGCCGGATCGCCGCGGCCCGCGACGCCCGGCTCGGCTAGGGCGCTTCGCGCACCCTCGGGTAGAAATGACACTCGTGTCCCCTGACCTGCCACCCACCCAAGCCCACCCGAGCCGTACCTCTCTTTGGGGCGGCCGGTTCGCCGGCGGCCCCGCCGAGGCCCTGGCCCGGCTCTCCGTCAGCGTGCAGTTCGACTGGCGCCTCGCGCCGTACGACTTGGCCGCCTCCCGCGCGCACGCCCGCGTGCTCGCCGGGGCCGGACTGCTCGACCCCGACGAGCTGGGCCGGATGCTCGCCGCGCTGGACGACCTGGAGGCCGCCTGCGCCTCCGGGGCGTTCCGGCCCACGGTCGACGACGAGGACGTGCACACCGCGCTCGAACGTGGCCTGCTGGAGCGGCTCGGCACGCTGGGCGGCAAGCTCCGCGCCGGCCGCTCCCGCAACGACCAGGTCGCCACCGACCTGCGCCTCTACCTGCGCGACCACGCGCGGGTGTGGCCACCGACCTGGTACAGCTCGCCGACGCGCTGGTCGAGCAGGCCGAGCGGCACGTGGACACGCCCGCGCCGGGCATGACCCACCTGCAGCACGCGCAGCCGGTGACGTTCGGGCACTGGCTGCTCGCGCACGTACAGCCGCTGCTGCGGGACCTTTCGCGGCTGCGCGACTGGGACGCCCGCGCGGCGATCAGCCCGCTCGGCGCGGGTGCGCTGGCCGGTTCGTCGCTGCCGCTCGACCCGGCCGGGGTGGCCAAGGAGCTGGGCTTCACCGCCCCGCCGCCAACTCGATGGACGCGGTCGCCGACCGCGACTTCGTGGCCGAGTTCCTCTTCATCACCTCGCTGGTCGGCGTGCACCTGTCCCGGCTGGGGAGGAGGTGGTGCTGTGGACGTCGCAGGAGTTCGGCTGGGTCGAGCTCGACGACGGCTTCGCCACCGGTTCGTCGATCATGCCGCAGAAGAAGAACGCGGACATCGCCGAGCTGGCCCGCGGCAAGGCCGGCCGCCTGATCGGCGGGCTGGTCACCGTGCTGACAATGCTCAAGGGCCTTCCGCTGACGTACGACCGGGACATGCAGGAGGACAAGGAGCCGGCCTTCGACGCGGTCGACACGCTGGAGCTGGTGCTCCCGGCGCTGGCCGGCATGATCTCCACGATGACGGTACGGGTGGACCGCCTCGTCGCCGCCGCCCCGGTCGGGTACACGCTGGCCACCGAGGTCGCCGACTGGCTGGTCCGCAAGGGCGTGCCGTTCCGCGAGGCGCACGAGGTGACCGGCCGCCTGGTGGCGCTCTGCGTGGCCCGCGAGTGCGCGCTCGACGAGGTCAGCGACGACGAGCTGGCGCTGGTCAGCCCGCACCTGGACCCCGCCGTGCGGAACGTGCTCTCGGTGCGGTCCGCGCTCGCCGCCCGTACCACGCCCGGCTCCACCGGCCCCGGCCCGGTCGCCGACCAGCTCGCCTCGGCCGTGGACAAGCTGGACGGATGGCGGGAATGGGCGACGGAGCGCGTGGTACCCCGCTGAGGTTCTTGAAAGATCTGCTCGCCGGCCCGGTGCTGCCGGCGGCGCGCGGCCTGCTGGGGTGCGAGATCTCCGCGGGCGGCGTCACCGTCCGCATCACCGAGGTCGAGGCCTACGCGGGTACCGCCGGTGACCCCGCCTCGCACGCCCACCGCGGCCGGACTCCGCGCAACGCCATCATGTTCGGCCCGGCGGGCTTCCTCTACGTGTACTTCACGTACGGCATGCACTGGTGCGCCAACGTGGTGACCGGCGTCGAGGGCGAGGCGTCCGCGGTGCTGTTGCGGGCCGGCCAGGTGGTCTCGGGTCTGGACCTGGCGATCGCGCGCCGCCGTTCCACAGTGGAGCGCGACCTGGCCCGCGGCCCGGCCCGGCTCTGCCAGGCGCTCGGCATCGACGGCACGGCGTACGGCGCCGACCTGCTCGCCCCGGACGCCCCGGTGCGCCTGCGCCTGCCGTCGACCCCGGTGCTGGAGTCACGGATCGCGGCGGGCCCGAGGGTCGGCGTGACCGGCGCGCACGACCTCGAGTGGCGCTTCTGGATCGCCGACGACCCGACGGTCAGCGTGTACCGCCGGCACGTGCCCCGCAAGCGTGCTCAGTAGAACCGCTCGATCGTCACGGGAATCAGCCCGCTGCGCCGCATGGCCGAGCGCACCGCGCGCAGCTCGGGCCCTATCTTGCTGTCGTCGGGCGCCGCGATGTCGACGCACCAGGCCATCCCGTTGCCGATCCGCCGCAGCTGGGGGTGCGCGCCGGCGTCGGTCGGCTCGCCGGCGAAGAGGATGCGGTAGTACGGCGTGTCGGTCAGCCCGAGCCGCAGCGGCGGCGCCGTGTTCAGCTGCTGGTAGTCCCTTAGCTGCCGCCGTAGCTCACCCTCGCCCGGCAGTTCGCCCCCGCCGAGCACCCGGAAGGCCTCCGCGGCTCCGAACCGCGTCGCGTACGCCACCCGCGCCCGCAGGTCCGCGTCCGAGCGCATCCGCAGGCTGAGCGACGGCCCCCAACCGTCGGCGGTCCAGGTGGCGCTGGCCAGCCCCACCGCAGTGTGGTCGCCGGCCAGGACGAACTCCTCGACCACGACGGCCGCCGCCCGGCCGCCGCCCTCCATGACGACGTAGTAGTCGAGGTCGGCCACGGTCACGATCTCGCCCATCGCTTCAGTCTGCGGCCATACCCGCCCGGGGGACGGCACCGCCACGCGGGGTACGGTTGACCTTCCAAAGATCGGCCGCGACCTCGGCGGAGGCGACGATGAGCAGCAGCGTGACGGTCGCCCTGATCACGGCGGTGGCGATCCTGAGCGCCGTTGTCTGGTTCGACCGGCGCCTGCTGGCCGACCTCGCCCAGACCAGCGACCGCAACCTACGCCACTTCAACCGCGGCACGTGGGCCCTGATCATCGTCGTCTCGTTCCCGATCGGCCCGATGCTGTACCTGCTGTACGCGAAGGGCGGCCCAGGCCGCTACAGCTAGGCCAGCTTCGAGTGCCGCACCCGGACGCTATCCGGCAGATCGTGGTATTTAGCTGTGGTTATAGCGACAGCTAAATACCACGATCGCTGGTGTGCTCCGAATGGCATGCGGACAAACCAGCTAAAGCGCCCAACCCGACGTGCCGCTGTGGCCAAGCACGAGAGATCTAGTCGACTTCCTGTCGTCCTGACGGCAGAAAGTCGACTAGATCCAGATCTCTCGGGCTTGGTGCTCCTTGATCGGTGCGTGCTCCGATCCCGTCGCACTGATCAGAGCGATGGTCGTGGATGGTCGCCCTGTCGGACGGGGCGTGGCCTTGATCGGTGGGTGCTCTGGCCGTCCGTGGCGATTCATTGCCCTGGGCGGGCAATTTTTCGCCACGGACGTGGCGCGAAACGGCGCTGCTCGCCTCGATCAAGGAAATCCGTCCATCGGCAATGAATCGGCGTCCTGGCGTGAAGGTCGATCCCGTCAACGCGGGGGTCTGGGGCCGGAGGCCCCAGACCCAGACCCCGAAAGGCCGTCGAGGTCTGGTCAACCGCGAGTCCGCCGTGGTCTGGCCCCCACCCTCCTGGATGGCGTCCGGCAACGGACGGTGAGCGTTCAAGATCCAGTCGGGGCTCCGCGCGTCCGCAGGGCCAAGCTGCCTGTCGGCCAGGTCGGCCAGGTCGGGTTGTGGGACGCGGAGGGTGAGGCCGCGGGAGCAGCGGTCCGGACCACCGCGGACGTCGCGGTAGCTCAAATCTTTCACCAGGCAATGAGCGCGTACCCTCCCGGATCGTATGGGGTGGGCTAGCATCCTAGGATGCGCTAGCGGGTGTGACTGTGCGTGCGTCGAACGCCCGGTCCTTGCCGGAATCGGCGTCCGATCTAGCGGGGCAGGAGCCCGGCGGCCTGGATCGACGACGCCCTGACGCCGGAGGCCCGCGCATGGGCCGGGGGCCGCGACGCCCCGACCCTCCTGGCCGACGTCGACCCGGCGTTCGGCCTCACCCGTCCGGCGGGTCGACCACTCGCTGGCCTGGGCCGGGCGTTGGCCGGCGTAGTCGGCGACCGCCGGCACCTTCTCGCGTGGGTCGAAGGTGCCGGCGGAAGCCGGTGCGATCAGCCGGGTGGCCTCGTCGCCCCAGTCGGTGGCCCGAGCGGGGGTGGCATGGGTTAGAGCCAGTAGTTGTCGTGTTCGAGGTAGAAGGCGGCCCGTTCCTCGTCGGACTTGCTGGCGAGGTCGAGCAGGCCCTCGAAGTACCGCTCGCGTGGCGCGCCCGGCGCGAAGTGCAGCAGCATCGATGCCGGCTGGCCGGACTCGTTGCGGAATCCGTGTACGCCCCCGCAGGCACGTGCACGAAGTCGCCCGGGGTGCAGTCGATCCACTTGGTGCCGTCGTAGATGCGGATCGTGCCGGTGAGGATGTAGAACGACTCGGAGATGGTCCGGTGGAAGTGGGGGTCCGGGCCGCTCGGCGCAGGGCCCATCTCCCAGCGGTACATGCCGTACTGCCCGCCGGTCGAGGCGTGCGTCGCCAGGTAGTGGACGGTGTTGCCGGTCTTCGGGTAGGTCAGCTCGGGCTCGTGGCCGTTCGGACGGTAGCTGGCGGTGATTTCTCCGTCCTCGCCCGTGTACAACGTGGGTGGATAGCTCATGTGTCCCGTTTTACCACTTCCACGTACATGCTCTCGTCGTTGCGCAGCACCCGGTCCAGGTCGGCGACGTCAGGTCGCGCGCCCTCGCGGAAGGAACACCGCCGCACATCCTCCGAGGAGAAACCCGCCGCGTCGAGCGCGTAGCACATCTCCTCGAAGTCGTACAGCCAGCGGTGGCCGTACAGGTAGAAGATCTGGTTGAACATGAACGCCCGCCGTGCCGGCATCGGTGGTCCCAGTCCGGCGGCGCGCATCCGCTTGCGGTGGCGGGAGAAGAAGGTGTTGCCGGCGAGGTAACCATCCACATAGGTCGCCAGGTCGGGTGTGGTGAGCCGGAGCACCCCGCCGGGCGCGAGGATCCGCCGCACCTCGGTGAGCCAGTCGATGCCGGCGCCCAGCGAGACGTGCTCGACGAGGTGCTCGGCGTACACCCAGTCGACCGAGCCGTCGGCGAAGGGGAGCGGCTCGCAGATGTCCAGCGCCGCGAAGAGCGCTTCGCCGTCCACGCGGTAGACGCGGCCGGGCGCCGCCTCCGCGTCCGGCGCGCGCAGGGGCACGACGTCAGAGGCCAGCGCCGCCGGGTGCCGGCTCTTCCACGCCGCGAACTCCACGCCGGTGACACCCAGATCGCCCAGAACAGCCCGATCGAACGGTGGCCGGGCGACCTCCTCCAGCTTGTCGCAGGTCGCGCCGTCCACGAGGAACGTGTCCATGCGCTCGGACAGCTCCTCAGGCCGCTCCCAGTCCCACGCGGACACCCGCGCCACCCCGTCCGGTTCGAGTCCAACAAAGTCCACAGTGGAGGAACATGTGTACCCGAGCACCGGGTCGCGATCGGCGACCACCACCCGCCGCGGCGTCGGGTCGGCGAGCTCGCCGGCCAGCGCCCACCACGCACCCGTGTACGGCTGACCCGGCGGCTTGTCCACCGAGGACGCCACCGGGTCGTCCCGACCGATGACGACCGAGGAGATCCGCGCCACGCCTGAGTCGCCGCACAGCAGCGCGACACCCGCGTGGCGGGCCGGCAGGGGAGCGGGTGCCGGCAGTTCGTAGTGGAGCGTGGCCTGCTCGACCACGATGACGAGCGAGCGCCGGCAGTCCGGATACGACTGCGCGATCCGCAGTGCGGTAAATCCGGCGGCCACGCCCTGGTCGCAGACGGCGAAGGCGAGCGGCGCTCCGGGGCATACGTGGCTCAGGTAGGTCGCCGTGGCTCGGCCGGGCCGTACGTCCGGCACCGCGAACGCGAGCACCAGCAGGTCGACCGGCTCGTCGGGGCGGACCACGTCAGCGATCAGCGCCGCGCCCATCTCGCCGTACGACTGGCCACCGTCGGGCGGGTGCGGGGCCAGCCCGTACGGCTTCAGGAGGTCGGTCAGGTAGCCGGCGAAGTGCGGTCCGTGCTCGGGGTGCGCGGTGCGTGCGGCGGGCTCGTCGAACACCCGGCGGGCGGCCCGCGCCAACCACAGCATCGCTCACTCCTCCGGTATGAGGTGCCGTACGACGAAGTCGGCGAGCGTACCCACCGTCGCGAAGTCGTCCCGGTCGATGTCCTCGACGTCGATCTGGAGCGCGAGGTCCTCCTCCAGCTCCAGCATCAGCTCGAGGGTGCTGGACGAGCTCATGCCCAGGTCCTCCATCAGCCGGCTCTGCTCGGTCGGCTCGGGCATCTCCTTGCGCAGCACGCGTGGCAGCAGCGTGCGGATGCTGTCGACGACCCGCGGTCGCAGGTCGGTGTCGAGCTGCTCCATTGTGGTATCACCCCATCAGTGCTCGAAGACCATCGCCGAGAACGTCGCGCCCCGTCCCGCCCCGGCGGCGGCGACAAGGTACCGGTCGCCGGGCCGCAGCAGCCCTCGCGTGCGGGCGGTCTGGTAGTTGACGAACGCGTCGGCGCAGAAGACATGTGCGGTGAGCGGTACGTTGTCCAGCAGCACCCGGTCGACCGGATAGCCGATCCGCCGGCAGAGCCGCTGCCAGGCCACGATGTTCACGTTGTGCGGCAGCACCAGGTCGATGTCGTCGAGCGCCAGCTCGGCCCGCTCGACGGCGGTGTGGATCGCGGCCATGAGCGACGCCTGGTACTCCTCCTGGAACCGGCCGATGTCCGTGGTGACCTCGTCGTCGAAGTCGCCGCGCTGGTTGGCCGCGTACGCGAGCAGCCGGTCGCGCGGGCCGTCGCGCCCCACCAGGCAGGCCGACGCGCCCTCGCCGAAGACGGAGGTCTCCGGGACCACCCGTGCGTCGTAGGTGAACGCCTTCTCGCCGGCCACCACGAGGGCCAGCGAGTCCGGTGGTGACTCCGCGAGCAGCCGGCCGGCCAGGTCGATAGCGAGCAGCCCGGTTGCGCAGGCGTGGTGGGTGACGGTGAACGCGACCGCGCGGTCCAGCCCGAGCAGCCGGCACATCGTGTCCAGGGGGTTGAGCGGGTACGGCACGACGACCGGGAACGTGCGCGCCCACAGCACGTACCGCACGCGGTGCCGCACGGCGGGCAGGCGGTCCAGCTTGGACACCGCGGCGAGGAGCAGGTCCAGCGGGGTCGTCCCGGGTGCCCGGCAGACGTCGGAGAGCTTGTGGAAGCGGCGGAAGAGGCGGACCTGCATCGGGGTCAGGTCGAGCTCGCCGGCCAGCTCCTCCAGCGGCACCCGGTGCTCCGGCAGGTACGTCGCCACCGCTTCCAGCGACGTCACGACGGTATCCCGGTCGTGGCCGCCGGGTCGAGTGCCGCCTCGACCGCGACCGCCTCCATCCCGCGGACGCAGGCCTCCAGGTCGTTCGGCGACATGTAGTGGGTGTCGCCGGCGATGGTGATGGCCATCATGTCGGGCACGTCCTCGATGTGGGTGAACATCCGCTCGAACGACGTGTCCAGCCGCCGCCCCCACTCGAATGTCGAACGACCCAAGGCATCCCGTACTTGGGAAGGCGAGGGTGGCGGCCCGGCCGCCTGGTCGCGCACCTCGATGCGGCGGTCGTTGAAGAAACAGGCGATATCGAGCTCCTCGCCGCGCTCGTCGGCCAGCCGGGCCACGATGTCGTCCACATCGGACGGGTTGTAGTACGCGTGCTTGTACGCGGCGATCGCCTGCCGCGCGGTCAGCCGTACCGCGTCGTCGACGGTGAGTCCGGCGAGGTCGATCGCGCAGATGCCGGTCTGGCTGAGCGGGCTCATCGAGCGGGCGAGGCCGGGCCGGAAGCGGTTGTTGACGACCACCTGGATGACGACCGGGTTGATGCCGGTGTGCCGGGCCATCGCGATCGCGAACGTGGCGAGCAGTAGCGGCGAGGCGTCCACTTTGGTGCGTGCGGCGAGCACCCGCAGCGCGAGGTGCGCGGCGGGGGAGCGGAACCGGCCCTCCCAGTGCCGCGGCGACCTCGGCTCGTGGCGGTGCGGGAAGCGCCGGTGCGGTACCGCCCGGAGCACCTTCTCCCAGTAGCGCAGCGCCGCCGCGTTCTGCCGCTGGCCGGCCGGAGAGGACTGCCAGCGCACCTGCTCCAGCGGCGGCATCGCGGTCGGCCCGGCCGGACGGGAGACGAGCTCCTCCAGCATGACGATGCCGCCGAACGCGTCGAGTACCAGGTGGGTCATCACGGTGACCAGGTGGGTTGGCGTGCCCTTGTGGCAGATGATGGCGATCCAGATCGGCCAGCCGTGCACGAGGTCGTACTCGCCGTCCCAGTACCACTGGCGCACCCGGTCGGCGACAAGCTCCGGGTCCTCGTCGTCGGCCGCGTCCACGACCTCGACGTCGATCTCGCCGGCGCCGGCGACGACCTGGCGGGCGCCGCCGTCCGGGTCGTGCCGCAGGGTGGTGCGGAGCGTGGGGTAGCGGCTCATCATGAACCGCACCTCCTCCACCAGATCCTCCACTGTGGTCCCCGGCGGTACGGCGCGGGCGTAGCCGATCGGCAGCCACCACTCCTGCCGCGTCATCGCGGTCCAGATCTCGCGCTGCCCCAGGCGAGCTCGTCGACGAGGTCGCCGTCCGGGGGATCGGCCTTGAACGGCACCGTGATCCGCTTCATGCCGCCGCCTCCTGAAGGACCGCCGCGAGGGCGCCGCCGCGCTGAAACATCATCGACTGGAGTCTAAGTAGACGGAGCTTGACTCCCGGTCGAAGCGCGAGCGGAGGTGGGCTCGACGTCCGGTCAAGGTGCTTGTTGCCGGTTCGGGAAAGGCCATACCGTCCCACCCGTGAAACTCGCCCATGACACGTGGCTGGTCTTCCACCAGCAGATGACCCTGATGTTGCGCAGCCGGACCTGGCTCTTCTTCGGTCTCGCCCAGCCGGTCACGTACCTCGTGCTCTTCGCGCCGATGCTCAAGCCAGCGCTGGCCTCGATGGGCGCGGACAGCTACGGCGACGCCTACCGGGTCTACGTCCCCGGCCTGCTCGTCGTGATGTGCCTGTACGGCGGCCTCTTCACCGGCTTCGGCCTCCTCGCCGAGCTGCGCGCCGGCATCATCGAGCGGGCCCGCGTCACGCCGGTGAGCCGGTCCGCGCTGCTGCTGGGCCGGGCGCTGCGCGATGTCGCCTCGCTGCTCGTGCAGGCGCTCATCATCACCGTCATCGCGGTGCCGTTCGGGCTCGCCGTCGCCGTGCACAACCTGCTGCTGGCGTACCTGCTGCTGTGCGTCATCGCGCTGATGACCACATCGCTCTCGTACGCGGTGACGCTGCTCGTGCGCAAGGAGGGCGCGCTCGGTCCGGTGATGAACACCGTGGCGCAGCCTGTCGCGCTCCTCGCCGGCGTGCTGTTGCCGGTCGCGCTGGCGCCCGCGTGGATCCAGGCGGTCGCCGACTGGAACCCGTTCTACTGGGTCACCAACGGTATGCGCTCGCTCTTCGAGGGAAACACCGGCGACACCGCGATCTGGCAGGGACTGGCCGGCGTCACCGTGCTTGCCACCGTCGCCATCGCCTGGTCCACGAGGCTGTTCGCCCGCACGATCCGCTGATCCCGCGCGGGCCGTGGGCCCGCTCGATCCGGTAAGGGGACCGCAACATGAGCGAGCTTGCGAGCGAATCATCAAACTCAGCGTCCTTGCGGCCTACGGGCCGCAAGCAACGGGCGGATCGTTCAGCGAAGATCCGAGCCCATCTCGTCGCCGACCCGGAGCTGGGCGCCGGCAACGTGCTGCCCAAGCTGCGGGAGCACGGCGCCGACCCGGACGGGCCGGGCATCACGTTCGACACTCCGGTCGACGGGCGTCCCGCGTACGAGCCGTTGACCCTCGGCGCCCTGGAGGAGCGGGCCGCCGCGCGGGCCGCCTGGCTGTACGCGCACGGCATCCGCCCCCGCGACCCGGTCGCCGTGTACGTCACGTCCGCCGCCGACGTGTTCCTGAACTTCTTCGCCCTGACCCGCATCGGCGCGATCCCGGCCCTCATGAACGGCAACATGCCGCACGAGATCGCGGCCGGCTTCGTCCAGCGGCTGCGCGCGGAGCACGCGATCGTCGACGAGGCGCACCGGCCGGCGCTGGAAGGCGAAGCCGGGCTGACCCTGATAGACCCCGCCGACACCGGCACCGGCGATCCCGCGGCCGCGCCGCGCTACTACCGGCACCACGCCGACGACCCGGTCGCGATCACGCACTCGTCCGGCACCACGCGCGTGCCGGCCGCGGTCGTACACTCGCACGCCAGCCTGTTCGCCGCGATCCGCCGGGTACGGCTCGTCGAGCCGCGGCCCAGCCACCAGGTCCGCGAGATGTCTGTGCTGCCGGCCGCGCACGCCGCCGGCATCATCACCGTCAACCAGGCGCTCTGCAACCGGTACGAGCTGCTGTACATGTCCGCGCAGGGCGGCGAGTTCGCGTCCAGCGGTGGCGCGGTGCTGGACGCGATCGAGCGGTGGCGCCCGACCGGCGTGTTCGGGTTCGCGGTCACCTGGGCCGAGCTGGCCCGCCACGACCTCGCCGCGCGCGACCTCGACTCGGTCAAGGTGTGGTTCAACACCGGCGACTCGGCACACGAGGCGCACATTCGCCGGCTTGTCGCGGTCGGCAGCCACCAGCGGTACACACCGGACGGTCCGCTCACCGTGCCCGGCTCCCGCTTCATCGACGGGATCGGCTCGACCGAGATGGGGCACTCGGCGTTTCACATCACGCACACCTCGGAGAGCGACCGCTACGGCCGGTGTGTCGGCCGGCCGTACCCGTTCGCCGAGGTCGCCCTCCTGGACCTTTCGACGGGCACGGAGGTGCCGGTCGGCGCCGTCGGCCACGTGGGTCTCAAGTCGCCGACGCTCGCGCCCGGCTACTGGAACGACTCGCTCACCACCTACCGCACCCGGTTCGGCGGCTACTACCTGACCGGCGACCTCATGTACCGGGACGCGGAGGGCTACTACTACCACGTGGACCGGGCCGTGGACGCGGTCGACCTCGGCGGCGGCGACTGGCTCTACACCGCCCAGTCGGAGGAGCGGATCCTTGTGCGGTGCCCGGAGGTGCGGGACTGTACGGTCGTCGCCGGTCGCGAGGACGGCGGGGTCGTCACCGACGTACTGCTGATGCTCGATGCCGGCGCGGACCCGGACGCCGACCGGACCGATGCGGTGCGCGCGGCGCTCGGCCCGGCCGCCGGTGCGACGCTGCGCCGCGTCGTGGCCGTGCCGGACGACGAGATCGTGGTCGGCCCGACCGGTAAGGTGCGCAAATTCCTCATGCGCCAGCGTCACCTGGCGAGCGCGGCCACCGCGTAGGGCCGTGTGGACGACGCGACCATCACCCGGCCGGGTACTCTTTTGGAGACTTTCCATGATGCATGTTGCACGAGTGCCTGGCCATAGACCTTCATCACTGGTGATCGAAGCCTAAATCCGGATATCTACGGCGCGCGGGGCAATAGTGATCGATGCCCGCCACTGCCGGGTTAGGTAGAAATCCCTCGATCAGCCAAACAAATGTGGCCCACTCTCCGGGATGGAGGCGGCATCGCTCTGGCAGAAACCTGCCCGCGCTCGGGTACATTGCTGATCACCCCAAGCGTGCGCATGTTTCCACCGGAGGTCCATGTCAATGTCTTATGTGTTAAGGGGCCTTGAAATACGGGTCCTAGGACCATTGATGCTCAACTGTGCCGATTCCTCGGCCACGCCTACCGCTCCCAAGCCGCGCTCAGTACTCGCGCTGCTGCTCCTGCAAGCCAACCAGACCGTGCCGGTGACCGCCCTGATCCAGGAGCTGTGGGGCCACGAGCCCCCGGCCAGCGCCCTGACCACTCTCCAGACGTACGTGCTGCACCTGCGCAAGCTGTTCAGCGCCGCACTGGCGATGCCCGCGCCCGAGGTCGCCAAGAGCATCCTCGTGACCACCCCCGGCGGATACCTGTTCCGCAGCATCTCCGACGACTTCGACCTGGCGCACTACGAGCGGCTCTCCGGTGAGGGCCGCCAAGCGCTCGCCGCCGGCCAGAACGCACTCGCGGCCGAGCGGCTGACCCAGGCACAGGCGCTCTGGCGTGGCCCCGCGCTGACCGACGTGCGCGCCGGCCCGCTGCTACAACCGCAGGTCAAACGACTGGAAGAGTCCCGGCTCACGACCGTCGAGCAGGGGATCGAGGCCCGGCTGCGGCTGGGCCGGCATCAGGAAGTGCTCTCCGACCTGGCCGGCATGATGGTCGAGCACCGGCTGCACGAAAACCTGCACGCCCAGTTCATGGTGGCCCTGCACCGCAGCGGCCGCCGGCAGGAGGCGTTGCGGGTCTTCCAGCAGTTGCGCGCGACCATGACCGAGGAGTTGGGGCTGGAGCCGTCCAAGCGGCTGCATTTGTTGCAGCAGGCCATCCTTAGCGACGACCCCGCGCTCGAGGTCGCCCCGCGCACCGACGGGCTCGCGCAGCTGCTCGACCAGATCACCGTTAGGTGAGTGGTCGCGCTCCCGCCAAAACGCCGTCTCGCGGCCACATAGACAATCGCTAGAACCTGGGAAGATCCCCTCTCGCGCTTGCGTAGTGGTCGCCTCGGGAATGGATCACAAATACGAACAGTAAGCAGGCCGCCGACGATGTCGGCCACGTTTTCGCTGCTTGGGAGATCGTTCCGGAAGGCCGCTTGGCGAGCGACCGCGAAGAGTCGCCGCCGGGCGGCCTTTCCGCATGTTTGACCGCGCAGAAATGCGCTGTTAGCGTTCGGGCCCATCGCCGCCAATCAATCTAGAAAAACCGCGGCGTGAAATCCTTTCTTTGGGGGGCCATTGTGTTTCCTGGCGCGCCGGCCGGCATCGCGGTCGACCCATTCGACGGAGAATGGGTGGGCGCCTATCTGCTCGCCGGCCGCGACGACCAGGAGTGCCTCCGGTTCGGCGCGCCGCTCACCCGCCGCGAGCTGCGCCGCGCCGTCGCGGCAAGGGCCACCGACCTCCGCGCCGCGGGCCTGCGCGCGGGCGGCACTGTCGCGCTGAGGATGCCACCCGGCATTTGGTACGCACAGAGCCTGCTCGCCGCCTGGACCGTGGGCGCCCAGGTGGCCCTGCTCGACCACCGGCTCACCCAGCACGAGGTGGACCGGGCGCTGGAGCGGGTGGCACCGCAGCTTGTCGTGTCCATGTCGGACGGCGCACCGGTCGTCGCGCCCTACCCGGGCCGGCCCGCGCGGACCTCGCACGCGCTGCTCCAGCTCAGCTCCGGCTCGACCGGACCGTCCAAGGTGATCGGCCGTACCGCCGCCAGCCTCGTGTCCGAAGTGGAGCGCTACCGGCTGATCGACGGCGTACCGGAGCCGGGCGAGCGGATCGTGCTGCTCGCCTCCACAGTGCACGTACTCGGCCTGGTCGGCGGGCTCCTCTACGCCCTGCACACCGGCGTCACGCTCGTCGTGCCGAGCTTCCTGTCCACCGACGCGGTCCTCGACGCCGTCGCGTCCGGACCCGAGCCGGCCACTGTGCTCGGCGTGCCGTTCCACATCGAGTTCCTCGCCGCCGCCGACCGCGACCGGCACCTGCCGCAGCTCAAGCGGATGACGGTCGGCGGCGAGCTGGTCCGCCCCACCGTCCGCGAGGCGTTCGCCGCCCGCTGGCCGATCCCGCTCGGGAACATGTACGGGATGACCGAGGCCGGCGTCATCGCGACCGACCTCTTCGGACAGCACCGGCCGGCGCTCACGCCCGCACCCGGCATGACCCTGCGCGCCGAGGGCGGCGAGCTCCTGCTCGCCACGGACGCCAGCCCGTACGTGGGACTGAGCGACCCGACGCGCTGGGTGGACGGCTGGCTGTACACCCGGGACGCCGGCGACGCCGACCCGGAGACCGGGCTCGTCACCATCCGCGGCCGGCTCGACTCCCAGGTGTCGGTCGGCGGGCTCAAGGTCGACCTCACCGAGGTCGAGCAGGCGCTCGCCACCCTGCCCGGCGTGGTCGAGGTCGTGGTCGCCTGGGACGGCGCGGTCGAGGCGTTCGTGGTGCACGAGGCGGGCCCGGACGGGCTGCCCGCGCTGAAGGAGGCGCTCGCCGGGCGGCTGGCCGGCTACAAGCGGCCGCGCCGGCTCACCCTCGTACCCCGGCTGCCCCGCACCGCCACCGGCAAGCTCGTGCGCAGCGTACCGGCGCTGCGTGCGGCGACGGCCCCAGCTGGCCAGGACAAACCGACCGCTTGAGATCCGACTTCTTGAAGAGAGAGGAGGCGCTGCCGATGTCCGCCGACGTGGTCGCGTTCACCATCGAGTCACTGCGCCAGATGAACTTCGACGTCGACGGCGCCGACGGCGGCACGGTCTTCGGACCGGCCGGCGTCGACCTCGACTCGCTCGCCGTCGCCGAGCTGGCCCTGCGCGTCGAGGACGCGTACGGCGTGAAGTTCGGCGAGGAGGACATGGAGCGGCTGGCCATCATGACGCTCGGCGAGTTCGCCGCCGACGTCGCGTCGCGCTCGACCTCTTTGGACGGTGCTGTCAAGTGACCGAGAGAGCCCGGCAGCGCGCGGTCATCACCGGGATCGGGCTGCTCACCCCGCTCGGTGCCGACGCCGCCGGGTTCTTCGACGCCGTGTGCGCCGGCAGGTCCGGGCTGCGCCGGCCGGCGGACAGTCACCCGGTCGCCGGGATCCTCGACGCGGCCGGCTTCGCGCCGGACGTCGACCCGGCCACGGTGCTCCCGCCGGCCGAGGCACGGCGGGTCGACAGGTTCGTGGTGCTCGCCATGGCGGCCGCCGACGCCGCCCTCGCCGACGCGGGCGTCACGGTCGGGCAGGACGCCGACCCGGCCCGTACCGCGGTCGTGCTGGCCAACGCGTTCGGCGGGCTCGGCATGTTCGAGGCCGAGGCGCTGGCTCGCGAGTCGTCCGGGCACACCGCGGTCAGCCCGTACTTGCTCGCCGGGATGCTGCCCAACATGGCCACCGCCCGGATCGCTATCAAGCACGGGGTGCGCGGCTACAGCTCGACCATCTCCACGGCCTGCGCCTCCGGCGCGTACGCGGTCGCCGAGGCGCTCCGGCTCGTCCGGGACGGGCTCGCCGACGTGGTGGTCTGCGGCGGCGCCGAGGCACCGCTGTTGCCGACCGCCGCCACGACGTTCCGCAACTCGCGGGCGCTTGCCGGCGGCTGGGCGGATCCGGCCGAGGCGAGCCGCCCGTTCGACCGGCGGCGCAACGGCTTCGTGCTCGGCGAGGGGGCGGGCGCGCTGGTGGTGGAGCGCGCCGAGCACGCCGCCGCCCGTGGCCGCCCGGCGTACGCGCAGGTCGCCGGCTGGGGTGTGGCCACCGACGCGTACCACCCGACCGCACCGCGGGCCGACGGCAGCGGCGCCGCGACCGCGATGCGGCTGGCCCTCGCCGACGCGGGCCTGGCACCGGCGGACGTCGGCTACGTCAACGCGCACGGCACCGGCACCAAGCGCGGCGACGCCGCCGAGGCCCTCGCCATCCGGTCCGTCTTCGGTGCGCACACGCCGGCGGTGAGCTCGGTCAAGGGCGTCACCGGGCACCTGCTCGCCGCCGCCGGCGCGGTGGAGGCGGCCGCGACCGCGCTCGCGCTGCGCCACGGTGTGCTGCCGCCGACCCACAACCTCGACGACCCCGATCCCGACTGCGACCTGGACCACGTCCGCAAGGCACCCCGTGAGGCGGCCGCCGGAGTCGCGCTCTCCAACTCGTTCGCGTTCGGCGGGCACAACGTCAGCCTCGCGCTCGCCCACCCCGGAGGTCCACTGTGGACGTGATGACCCTCGACCACGTCGAGTTCTACGCCGGAGACGCGCAGGAGACGGCCCGGCTGCTCGTCGAGGCGTACGGCTTCCGCCGGCTCGGCACCGGCGGGCCGGCGCTGCCCGGCCAGCGCACGATCCTGCTCGGGCAGGGCGGCATCCGGATCCTCGTCACCGCCGCGACCGACCCGGCGCACCCGGTGGCGGCCCACGTGGCGCGGCACGGCGACGGGGTGGCCCGGGTCGCGTTGCGCGTGGCGGACGCCGCCGAGGCGTACACCGAGGCGCTGAGCCGGGGCGCGACCTCGGTCGCCGAGCCGCGTGCCTGGGGAGCCGACGTGGTGACCGCCGAGGTCTCCGGTCCCGGCGCGCTCGCCCACCGGCTCGTCGAGCGGCGCGGCTCCGCCGGACCGTTCCTGCCTGGTGCGGTCGAGCCGCTCCCGGCCGCGCCGGTGGCCGGGCCTGACCTGCTGGAGATCATCGACCACGTCGCGCTCTGCGTACCGGGCGGCGGGCTCGACGAGACGGTCCGGTTCTACACCGAGGTCTTCGGGTTCAAGGAGATCTTCGAGGAGCGGGTCGAGGTCGGCGACCAGGCGATGGACTCCAAGGTGGTACAGAGCGGCTCGGGCGAGGTCACGTTCACGATCGTGGCGCCCGACCCGGCGCTGCGCCCCGGCCAGCTCGACGACTTCCTGCGCGGCAACGGCGGCGCCGGGGTGCAGCACCTGGCGCTCAGCACCCGGGACATCGCCGGTGTGGTCGCCACGCTGGGCGGGCGCGGGGTGCGCTTCCTGAAGACGCCGGACAGCTACTACGACGCGATCGAGCGGCGGCTCGGCGAGGTCAGCCTTTCCGTCGCCGCGCTGCGGGCCGGCAACATCCTGGTCGACCGCGACCACTGGGGCGAGATGTTCCAGATCTTCACAGAGTCCACTGTGGAGCGCCGCACGTTCTTCCTCGAGCTCATCGAGCGGCACGGGGCGCTCACGTTCGGCAGCAACAACATCAAGGCCCTGTACGAGGCCAAGGAGCGGGCGCGGGCCGCCGCGCAAGTGCGAGCCTGACCCATCCGGAAGGGACCGAAATGACGACCACGATCCCCGTGGCGGAGGACCTGCTGCCCTCCGAGGCCGACGTGCGGTCGTACGAGGAGCACGGCTGGTACCTGTCCAAGAAGCTGTTCACCGACGACGAGGTCGACACGCTCGTGGCCGCGAGCGAGGCGTACTACGCCGGTGCCCGCAGCCGGCGGCTCGGCAAGCGGCCGTCCACGTTGGCCTACTGGGAGCCGTCGAAAGGCGCGGTACAGCGGCATAACGACTACATCCACTACGAGAGCGACGAGATCGCGGCGATCCTCCGCAAGCCGGTGGTCGGTGCGGTGGCCGCGCGGCTGGCCCGGGCCGGCGAGATCCGCCTCTTCCAGGCCACGCTCATCTACAAGCCGCCCCGCCCGGACGAGCCGAGCAACCTGGTGCCGTGGCACTTCGACCGGCACTACTGGCAGACCTGTACGTCCGACCGGATGCTGACGGCGTTCATCCCGTTCCACGACTGTGGCGAGGAGATGGGCACCATCACGATGGTGGACGGCAGTCACCTGTGGACGGAGGTCGGTGGCGGCGACGGCACCGCCCGGCACTTCGCGCACCGCGACCCGGCCGAGCTGGACGAGCTGGTCCGGGAGAACGCCCGGCACAACGGCACCGAGATGAGCCCGGTGCCGATGGTGATTCCCAAGGGGCACATGAGCTTCCACCACTGCCGCACGTACCACGGCAGCGGCGCGAACCGCTCCGGCCACCCGCGCCGCGCGATCTCACTGCACCTCCAGGACGGCGACAACCGCTACCGCGGCCATGCCCTCTCGGACGGCACGCCGGTGGCGTACAACCACGACCACTTCGTCCGCCGCACGCCGGAGGGCACGCCCGACTACAGCGATCCCGAGTTCTGCCCGGTGCTCTGGAAGTCACACGGTTAGGGAGGTTCCGCATGTCCCGCTACGACTGGGGTCAGACGCACCCCGGTATCACCCGGCTGGAGAGCGCCGTCGACGACGCCCGTACCCGCGTCGTCACCCACCCGCTCTACGCCAACCTCGACAGCCAGGCGGCGATCGTCACGTTCATGGAGCACCACGTCTTCGCGGTGTGGGACTTCATGTCGCTGCTCAAGTCGTTGCAGCGCAACCTCACGTGCGTACGAGTGCCGTGGGTGCCGACCGGCCCGCCCGGCAGCCGCCGGCTCATCAACGACATCGTGCTCGTCGAGGAGAGCGACGAGCTGCGCGGCGGGTTCATCAGCCACTTCGAGCTATACGTCGAGGGCATGGCCGAGTCGGGCGCGGACACCTCGGTGGTGGGGGCTTTCATCGACCTGGTTCGGTCCGGCGTACACCCGAAGGCGGCCCTGGACACCGCGGGCGTCCCGGCCCCGGCGGCCGAGTTCGTGCGGGCGACCTGGGGCTTCATCGACGGTGCGCCGGTGCACTGCCAGGCGGCGGCGTTTGCGTTCGGCCGCGAGGACCTGATCCCGGACATGTTCACGCAGGTGGTCGCGGTCAAGGAGCGCGGCGCGAAGCTGGACACGTTCGTGGACTACCTGGAGCGGCACATCGAGGTGGACGGCGAGGAGCACACCCCGATGGCCATGCAGATGGTCACCGACCTGTGCGGCGACGACGAGGCGAAGTGGCGGGAGGCCGCCGACACGGTCAACCGCGCGCTCGCCGCCCGGTACGCGTTCTGGGACGGCATCCTCGCCGCCATCAAGGCTGGGTAAGGGGGTTTAAGGCATGCGCCCGGCCGCGGAGGCTTTCTACGGGACGATCCGGCTGATCCGCCGGTTCGAGGAGCGGTGTATCGACCTGGTCCGCTCCGGCGACATCGGCAGCGGCATCCACCCCTGCATTGGCCAGGAGGCGGTCGCGGCCGGGATGTGCGCGGCGCTGCGCCCCGACGACGCCCTGCTGAGCAACCACCGCGGCCACGGCCACTTCCTGGCCCGGGGCAGCGACCCGGGCCGGTTTCTCGCCGAGCTCACCGGCCGGGTCGGCGGCGTCGACAAGGGGCGGGCGGGCTCGTTCCACCCGTCCGACCTGTCCGCCGGCATCTGGGGCGCCAGCGGTACCGTCGGCCACGGCGCGGCGATCGCCACCGGGCTCGGCTGGGCGCTGGCCCGGGACGGTGACCGGATCGCGGTGAGCGTCTTCGGCGACGGGGCGGTGACGCAGGGCGCGCTGCTGGAGTCGTTCAACCTGGCGTCGCTGTGGCGGGTGCCGGTGGTGTTCGTCTGCGAGAACAACGGGTATGCCACCACGCTACCCGCGCCGACCGCCATCGCCGGCTCGGTCGTGGGACGGGCGGCCGCCTTCGGCATCCCGGCGTCCACGGTGGACGGGCAGGACCCGGAGGTCGTGTACGACGCGATGGCCGCCGCGGTGGACCGGGCCCGTAGCGGAGGCGGACCGTCGCTCGTGGAGTTCACCACGTACCGGTACGAGGGGCACCACACGTTCGAGCGGCGGATGCGGCTGGCGTACCGCGACGAGGCGGAGGTGGCCCGGTGGCGGGAGCGCGACCCCCTCGCGATCCAGGCCGCCCGGGTGCCGCCGGACGTGCGGGAGGCCGTCGACGCCGAGGTCGAGGAGGTGCTCGACGCGGCCGTGCGATTCGCGCTGGAAAGCCCGCACCCCGACCCGGCCGACGCGTTCGACCACCTCTACGCCACACCGGTACGCCTGCGCGCGGGAGTCTCGCATGCCTAAGCTGTCGTACGCCAAGGCGCTCAACCGGGCGCTCACCGACGAGATGGAGCGCGACCCGGACGTCTTCGTGCTCGGCGAGGACCTCAAGTTCGCGCTCAACAACGTCACCACCGGCCTGCTCGACCGATTTCCCGACCGGGTGCTCGAGACGCCCCTGTCCGAGCAGGGCTTCACCAACTTCGCCACCGGCGCGGCGATGGGTGGCAAGCGGCCCGTGGTGGAGTACCAGATCCCGTTCCTGCTGCTGCTCGTGCTGGAGCAGATCGCCAACCAGGCCAACAAGTTTCGGCTGATGAGCGGCGGCCAGGTGAAGGTGCCGGTGACGTACCTGCTGCCCGGCACCGGCTGGCGCCCGGGGTGGGGCGCCCAGCACTCCGACCAGCCGTACGGGGTCTTCGCCCACCTCGGCGTCAAGACGGTGATCCCGGCGACCCCCACGGACGCGTACGGCCTCTTCCTGTCCGCGATCCGCGACGACGACCCGGTCGTCGTCTTCTGCCCGATGCCCGCGCTCGCCATGCGCGAGGATGTGTCCTATGTGGACCTCGCGCCGATCCCGCTGGGCGTGGGGCGGGTCCGCCGTACCGGCACCGACGTGACCGTGCTCGCGGTCGGCCACCTGGTGCACGAGGCCCTCGCGGTCGCCGACGAGCTCGCCGGTGAGGTGTCGGTGGAGGTGTTCGACCCGCGCTCGCTGCATCCGTTCGACTGGGCCGGACTGGCCGCGTCGGTGGAGCGCACCGGCCGGCTCGTCGTGTTCGACGACGGCAACAGGTTCTGCGGCGTCGGCGCGGAGGTGCTCGCCACCGCGGCCGAGGAGATGCGTCTGGCGGCCCCGCCCAAGCGGGTGACCCGGCCGGACGCGGCGGTCGTGGTGGGATGTGCGCCCGAGCTGGACCTCGCGGTGCAGCCCAGCCGGGCGCAGCTGGTCGCGGCGATTCAGGCGGTCGTCAAGAGCTGACCTCCTGGCCTGCCGAGACCCTTGGGCCGCCCGCCAGCGTCCTCGTGGCGGGCGGTTCGTCCTGGGCTGCCGGCGTGCGCGCGGGCGGTCTGTCAGGAGCGAGCGACCAAAAGTCGCAGTGCGCTTGGGGAGCCCATGGCCGCCCGCAGCGAGGCGAGGACGGTCATGGGCGAGGCGCCAGCAGTTCCAGGTGTGACGCCGCGGCCGGGGCACCCCCGGCCGCGGCGAACGAATCCCGCACCCGCCCGGCCGCCGCCGCGTAGCCGGGCTCGTCCAGCACCGCGGCGAGCGCCGCCGCGAGCTCCCCGGCGCCCGAGCGGCCGAACCGCACCCGTACCCCCGCGCCGGCCGCGACCACCTGCGCGGCGGTGACCGGCTGGTCGTGCTTGATGGGCGCGACCACGAGGGGTACGCCGTGGGCCAGCGCCTCGCACACCGTGTTGAGCCCAGCGTGGCAGACCACGGCGGACAGCCGGGGCATCAGCTCCAGCACCGGCACCTGCGGCAGCACGACAGTGCCCGGCGGCGGATCCGGCACCGCGGTGGGCGGCGCGGCCACGACCGCCTGCACGCGACCCTCCAGCATCCGCAGCGCGCCGACCATCCGGGGGAAGAAGTCGCGGGCCACGTCCTCGGCGAGCGTGCCCATCGTGACGAGCACCGACCGGCGGGCCGGATCGAGCGCGTCCCACGGAAAGTCCGGGGCGGTCGCGCGGTCACCGAGCGCGGGCCCGACGAGCGCGTAGTGTGCCGGGAAGTCGTACGGACCGGTCAGCGCCGGGCTTGTGAAGGCGAGCACCAGGTGCGGCGAGAAGCGCGGGTCGGCACCATCCCCAATGGAGAGTCCCGCGTTGGCGATGCGGCGCTCGATCCAGCGCTCCACCTCGGGCAGTGACCGGAACGGGCGGGTCAGCTCCATCGACTGCGGCGCGAGGCTGGCCCAGCGCACGCCGTGCCGGTGCGCGGCCACGGCGCCGGCGAGCGCGTGCTGGTCGACCGCCACCACGTCCGGGGCGAACTCGGCGATCGCCTTCTCCACCGCCGGCAGCGTGAACCGCGCGTACGGCAGCACGAAGCCCTCCCACAGCGACCGTGCGGCCCGCAGGCCGCGGTCGCGCTGCCCGCGGTAGGGCCGCATACCGGTCGAGAAGACGGTCACGCCGTCGCCGAGCATCCGGCGCAGCGCGCTCTCCGGGCCGGCCCAGGCCACCTCGTGCCCCCGCCGCGCGAGGACGCCGGCGACTGCGCCGGCCGCGTACACGTGCCCGGCCAGCGGCGGAGCGACGAACAGGAAGCGGCTCACGGGGTCACCAGCCGGGCGAGGTCGCCGACGGTCAGGTCGATCAGCTCGTCGAGGTCGAGGCCGGCCAGGTACGCGGGCAGGTCCACGCCGTACCGCGCGCGCAGCGCCTCGCCCAGCGCGGCCAGCTCCACGCTCTCCAGCCGCAGGTCGTCTTCGAGCCGGCTCTGCGGTGTGACCGCCTCGGCCCACCGCTCGTCCTCGCCGGTCGCGTCGCGCAGCAGACCGGTCAGCTCCCGCAAGATGTCCATAGTGGTCTCACGTTATCCCCTTGCGGGGCAAGGCGGGAGCGCCCTTTAGCCCGCCTCCACGGGTCTTCGAGAGCCGGCTCCTACAGTGAGGTCCATGATTGTGACCAGGGGTCTGCGCAAGTCCTACCGGTCCGGCCGCGGCCGCAAGGCGACGGTCGTCGAAGCGGTGCGCGGCGTCGACCTCGACGTGCGAGAGGGCGAAATCTTCGGCTTCCTCGGGCCGAACGGCGCCGGCAAGACCACCACCCTCCAGATGCTCACCACCCTCATCGAGCCGGATGGCGGCGAGGCCACCATCGCCGGCGTCGACCTGCTGAAGGACCCGGCGCAGGTGCGGGTGCGGGTGGGTACGTGGCGCAGGGCGGGAGCACCTGGGACGACTCCACCGCCCGCGAGGAGCTTGTGCTGCACGCGCGGATGTACGGGCTCAGCAAGGGCGAGGCGCGCCGCCGGGCCGCCGAAGCGCTGGAGGCGTTCCAGCTGGCCGAGTACGCCGACCGGCCCTGCCGCACGTACTCCGGCGGGCAGCGGCGCCGGGTCGACATCGCGCTCGGCATCATCCACCGCCCCCGGCTGGTGTTCCTGGACGAGCCGACGACCGGCCTGGACCCGCAGAGCCGCGCCCACATGTGGGACGAGATCCGGCGGCTGCGGGACGGCGGGATGACCATCTTCCTCACCACGCACTACCTGGACGAGGCCGACGCGCTCTGCGACCGGATCGCCATCATCGACAATGGTGAGATCGTCACCGAGGGGTCGCCGGAGCAGCTCAAGCGGGAGATCACCGGCGACGTGCTCGTGGTCGGGCTCAACGGGGCCACCCCGAAGGCGGCGGCGCTGCTCGACGGCGCGGCGTACGTGCGGAAGCTGGAGACCGACGCGGCCGGCCTGCGCCTCTACGTGGACGACGGGGCCACGGCGATCCCGCAGGTGATGCGGGCGCTCGACGGGGCCCGGCTCGACCTCGACTCGATCCAGCTGCACCGGCCCAGCCTCGATGACGTCTTCCTGGCCAAGACCGGCCGCTCACTCCGTGACTGACCACCACGCGGTGGTGACCCGGATCGGCTCCGGCCCGCGCAGCGCCACCGCGCCCGCGAAGCCGTCCGGCACCGGCACATCCACCACGTGGTACATGCCACGCACCACCGGGCCGGCGGACACCGGCAGCGCCAGCCCCTGGGTGAGCCGCCCACCGGTCGCCTTCACGCACGCCTCCTTGCGCGCCCACAGGGTGGCGAAGGCGGCGGCCCGCTGCTCGCTCCCGGCGACGTGGCGGGCCTCGTCCGCCGGAAAGTACCGCGCGGACATGGCGAGCGTGTCGAGGCCGGGGGTGTGCCGCTGGACGTCGACGCCGACCGCCCGCGCCGGGGTGAGCGCCACGGCGGCCAGGTCACCGGAGTGGGACAGGCTCACCCGCACCCCGTCGACCTCGGGCTTGCCGTGCGGCCCGAACGTCCAGCGCACCAGCTGCGGCGCGACGCCGACCCGCGCGCCGACGAGCAGCCGGGCGGCGCCGTGCGCGGCCACGAACCGGCGGCGCCGCACCGGGTCAAGCGCACCGGCGCGGGCCCGCTCGCGCTCGTCGAGCAGCCCGGCCAGGCGGGCGAGGACCAGAGCCGGCAGCGGCGACCGGACCAGCCACACGTGCACCTCGTCCACGCCCACATCCTTTCCGCCCGCCCTCGAGACCGGCTAGGAGACCAATGTGGACGTCCCGCTGACCGTGGCGGACTACGAGCTGGCCGCCGCGGAACGACTGCCGCCCGGCGTGTGGGACTACATCCGCGGCGGGAGCGGCGAGGAGCAGACGCTCAGCGCCAACCGGGACGCCTTCGCCCGCCACGTGCTGCGGCCGAGGTTCCTCGTCGACGTGTCGGAGCCGGACCTGTCCACCGTGCTGCTCGGCGCCCCGCTCCGCGCGCCGATCGGGGTGGCCCCGGTCGCGTACCACCAACTGGCCCACCCGGAGGGCGAGGTGGCGACGGCCCGGGCCGCGGGGGAGGCCGGCCAACTCCTGGTCGTGAGCGTCTTCGCCAGCCGTACCCTCGAAGAGATCGCCGCCGCCGCGCCGGGTCCACTGTGGCTTCAGCTGTACTGGTTCCGCCGCCGCGAGGTCGTCATCGGGCTCGTGCGCCGGGCCGAGGCGGCCGGCTACCGGGCGTTGGTGCTGACCGTCGACACACCCCGGGTCGGCCGGCGGCTGCGAGACGTGCGGCGCGGCTTCGCGGTACCCCCGGGCATCGTCGCGGCGAACCTGGACGCGGCCGTGATGGCGCGGGCACACGAGGCGGTGGACGGCGAGTCCGCGCTCGTACGCCACTCCCGCGAGCAGTTCGACCCCTCGCTCGGCCCGGCCGACCTGGCCTGGCTGTGCGCCCAGACAGACCTGCCGGTACTGGTGAAGGGCGTGCTGACCGGCGCGGACGCGGAGCTGGCGATGGCGCACGGCGCGGCCGGGGTGGTGGTCTCCAACCACGGCGGTCGCCAGCTCGACGGGGCGGTCGCGAGCGTCGACGCGCTCGCCGAGGTGGCCGCCGCGGTGGGCGGGCGCGGCCCGGTGCTCGTGGACGGCGGCATCCGCACCGGCACCGACGTGCTCCGCGCGGTGGCGCTGGGTGCGAGCGCGGTGCTGGTCGGCCGGCCCGCGCTGTGGGGCCTCGCGGTCGACGGCGAGCCGGGCGCGCGGGCGGTGCTCGACATCCTCGCCGCGGAGCTGGAGGACGCGATGGTGCTTTCCGGCCGACCCCGACTATCCGATGTGGACTCGTCGTTGCTCGCTACGCGTCCCGGGTGAACCCCCGCAGCCGGCGCACCCCTTCGTCGATCTCGTCCACCTCAAGGTAGCTACAGGAGAGGCGGATCTGCCGGTCGCCACCGGCGCCGGCGTAGAAATAGCTCATCGGCGTCCAGAGCACCCCGTGGTCGCGCGCCGAGCGGGTCAGCGCCGCCTCGTCCGCGACGAACGGCACGGTGAGCACCAGGAAGAACCCGCCGCCTGGCACGTTCCACACGTAGCCGGGGTCGCCGCCGAAGCAGCGGCCGAGCGCGGCGAGCAGCGCGTCGAGCCGTTCGCGGTACCGCCGGATCCGCTCCTCGTTGAGCACCCGCAGCCGGCACCCGTACGTGACGAGCATCCCACCGACGACCGCCTGAGCGAGCGGAGAGGTGTTCACCGTGGTCATGCTCTTGATCTTCGAGAGCTGGTCGGCGAGCAGCGTGACGCTCCCGTCCGGCGCCACCACCGGCTGGTCCGCGATCGCGTATCCCACCCGCGCCCCGGGAAAGCAGGTCTTCGCGAACGAGCCGAGGTAGACCACCCGCCGGTGCTCGTCGAGGCGCTTGAGTGTGGGCACGCGCTGGGCGGTGCGGGCGAAGAGCCCGTACGGGTTGTCCTCCAGCACGTACAGGTCCTGCTCGACCGCCGCGGCGAGCAGCTCGTGCCGCGCGCTCAACGGCATGCTCGTGCCCGACGGGTTGGCGAAGTCGGGCACCACGTACAGCGCGCGGGGGCGCCGCCCGCTCGCCCGCACCCGGTCCGCCGCCGCGCGTACCGCTCCGGCGTCCACACCGGACGGACCCTCCGGTACCGGCTCGACCGCGATGTCGAGCAGCCGCGCGGCACCGGTGATGCCGACGTAGCAGGGGAGGCGACCAGCAGCACGTCGGCGAAGTCGCGGAACAGCACCCGGAGCGCGAGCAGCATGCCCTCCTGCGCGCCGACGGTGACCACGATGGACTCCGGCGGCACCTCGATGCCCTCGTCGTTGGCGATCGTGGCGGCGACAAGGTCGTGGATCTGGCCCTTCGTCCGTCCATATTGGAACAGCAGCCCGCCGACCTGCCGCTGCGACAGGCCGCGGTCCCGCTCCAGGTACTTCGCGTACGCGTCCAAGTACCCGGCCACCACGCTCGGCTCGAACGCCTCGTCGTACGGCCGGCCGGGCGCGAAGGAGACCGCGTCGGGGAAGCGGGCGGTCACCTCGTTCAGGAAGTTCATCGTGTCGAGCAGCGGGTCACTCAACGAGCCATGCAGGTCGGTGAGTTGCACGTCGGTAGACCTCGATGCGAATATGTGTTGCGGGGATTGGGTTTTCGGTTGTCTCACCGTATCGACGGCGCCTTCAGGAGCCGTCGAGAGTCGCTAGGAGGACGGCCGAATGCCCCTGCACCCTCAGCTCGCGTTGATGCGCGCCCACCGCTCCGCGTCCGGCGCCCGCCCGCTGTACGAGATGTCGCTCGCCGAGGCCCGCGCCGCCGACCTCGCGTCCATCAAAGCCGACCGGGGCACCGCTCATCCCGTCGGCGAGGTGGTGTCACTGCGCATCCCCGGGCCCGACGGCGACCTCGACGCCCGCCTCTACCGCCCGGCCGGCACCACCGGGGAGCCCCTGCCCCTGCTCGCGTACTTCTTCGGCGGCGGCTGGGTGCTCGGCAACCTCGAGACCAGCGACGGCATCTGCCGGCGGCTCTGCGCCGGCGCCGGTTGCCTCGTCGTGTCGGTGGCGTACCGCCTCGCCCCGAGCACCCATTCCCGGCCGCGCCCCGCGACTGCCACGCCGCGGTGTCGTGGCTGGCGGCGCACGCGGCCGAGCTCGGCGGTGACCCGGCCCGCGTGGCGGTGGCCGGGGACAGCGCGGGCGGCAACCTCGCCGCGGCGGTCACCCTCCAGGCCCGCGAGTCCGGCCCGCCGCTCGCCGCCCAGGTGCTCGTCTACCCCAACGTGGCGTACGGCGCCGACACCCCCTCGTTCCGCGACAACACCGACCCGCACTTCTTCAACCGCACCTCCGTCAGCTGGTACTGGGGCCACTACCTCGCCGACCCGGCCGACGGCACCGACCCGCTCGCCTCGCCGCTGCGCGCCACCGACCTGAGCGGCCTCCCACCGGCCCTCGTGATCACCGCCGAGTACGACCCGCTCCGCGACGAGGCCGAGCAGTACGCCGAGCGCCTGCGCGCCGCGGGCGTACCCGTCGAGCTGGCCCGCTACGACGGCATGACCCACGGGTTCTTCACGATGACCGGCACACTGGCGGCGGCCCGGGAGGCGACCGCGCGGACGGCGGAGTACCTGCGGAAGGTCCTGCTGCCGACCCGGTGAAACCGGGTGGCAGATCTCCTCCGGCGATGGGGACAATACCGACCGTGACGGATCTGATCGACGACCTGCAGTGGCGGGGCCTCCTCCAAGACTCCACCGACCTCGACGAGCTGCGCACCCGGGTGGCGGCCGGACCGATGACGTACTACGTCGGCTTCGACCCCACCGCGCCCAGCCTGCACGTGGGTCACCTGATGCAGGTGTTGACCGCGCGGCGGTGGCAGCTGGCCGGACACCGCCCGTTGCTGCTGGTCGGCGGCGCGACCGGCCAGA